>JARSSH010000050.1 GCA_029624815.1 Candidatus Competibacter sp. | reverse complement strand
CGCTACCACGTCAACCCAAACTCTACCTCACTCAAAACATACAAGGGGAGCGCGTTAGCGCGGGGTGAGGGCGCGGCGGGTAAGCAACCACCATGGATTCAGGATTGCCATATCGCAATTCCCCCCAGTGAAGTTTGGTAATCGGTCACCAACCATCCGACAATGAGAACAACCGGACGCCGACTGGAGACTTCCCGTGGAAAGACCGTGGCTGAAGCGCTATCCGCCCAAGGTGCCGGCGGATATCAACCCCGATGAATACCGCTCGCTGGTCGAGATATTTGATCGGAGTTGCTGCCAGTTCGGCCGGCGCAACGCCTTCGTCAACATGGGACATGGCATCACGTATGCCGAACTGGAGCAGACAAGCCGGGCGTTCGCCGCCTGGTTGCAACAGGATCTGGGGCTGGAAAAGGGCGAACGGGTAGCAATCATGCTGCCTAACCTGCTGCAATATCCGGTGGCGCTGTTCGGCGCGCTGCGCGCCGGACTGGTGGTGGTCAACGTCAATCCGCTGCATACCCCGCGTGCGCTGGAGCATCAGCTTAAGGATTCCGGAGCCAAGACGATCCTGATCCTCGCCAACTTCGCTCACGTATTGGCCGAGATCGTCGAGCGGACCGAAATCAGGATGGCCATCGTTACCGAGATCGGCGACCTGCTGTCGTTCTGGAAGGCCAAGGTGGTCAATCTGGTGGCCCGGCACATCAAAAAGAAGGTGCCGCATTACGTGCTGCCGAATGCGGTCGGATTCAAGGAAACGCTGGCTAACGGTGCGCGCCTCGTCCTGCGGCCGGTCGCGGTAACCGGCGAGGATTTGGCCTTCCTGCAATACACCGACAGCGCCACCGGCCTGGCCAAGGGGGCGATGCTGACCCACCGCAACCTGTTGGCCAACGTGCGGCAGATCGTCGCCTGGGTGGGATCGGCGCTCCGCGAGGGCGAGGAGATCGTCGTCACCGCGCTGCCGCTGCATCACCCCTTCTGCCTGACGGCGAACTGCCTGTGCTTCCTCCATTTCGGCGGCTTGAGCGTGCTGATCGCCAATCCCCACGACATTCCGCTGTTTGTGCGGGAAATCCGCCCGTGGAAATTTACGGCGATCAGCGGGCTCAACACATTGTTCGGCGCGCTGATCCATAACGACAAATTCAAGGGATTGGATTTTTCCTCGCTGCGGTTGGCGGTCGGCGGCGGCGCGGCGGTGCGGCGGGTCGTGGCCGAACGCTGGCGGACCCTGACCGGCGTGCCGATCCTGGAGGGCTACGGCCTGAGCGAAGCTCCGGTGGTCTGCGTCGATCCGGTCGATATCGAGGATTTCACCGGTGGCGTTGGCTTGCCGGTGCCGTCCACCGAAGTGCAACTCCGTGACGAGGACGGCAGGGAAGTAGCGCCGGGCGAGCGCGGAGAACTGTGCGTTCGCGGTCCGCAGGTGATGCGCGGTTATTGGCGGCGGCCCGAGGAAACCGCCCGTGCTCTTCGCGACGGCTGGTTGCTGACCGGCGACATCGCCACCATGGACCCGCGGGGTTGTTTCCGGATCGTGGACCGCAAGAGGGATCTGATTTTGGTGTCCGGCTTCAATGTTTGCCCCAGCGAAATCGAGCAGGTTCTGGTGGGGTATCCGGGGGTGCTGGAGGCAGCCTGCATCGGCGTGCCCGACGAGCAAAGCGGCGAGGCGCTCAAGGCGTTCGTCGTCCCCAAGCCGGGGATGGAATTGAACGCCGAAGCGATTCTTGCCCATTGCCGCCAGTATCTCCCTGCCTACAAGCTGCCACGCCAGGTCGAGTTTCGCGCCGGCCTGCCCAAGTCCAGCGTCGGCGCCATCCTGCGGCGAGAGCTGATCTGAAGCGTTTTCAGCCCCGAATCCACTCCGATGATCGACCTTGAGGAAAGGTGGGCGCGATCATTCCCAGCCGCCGGTTTGGGCGATGAAATCAAGGGTTAAACCGGATCGGACGGGCCGACTTGCTGGAACAGCTCGTCCAGGTGGCCGTGAATTTCCTGCTCCAGTTTGTGTTTCAGCGTTGCCAGCAGAAAACCCAGGCGCACATTGATCCGCAATGCGCCCGGCTCCAGCTCGACTTGGCCGCCGACGCCGGAGCGTTCGAAGTACAGCGTGTCGTCCTGCCAGTGGTGGTTGAGGTCGTAGCGCTCGGCCAGTTGAACGGCGAGGTTTTCCGCGGCTTGGCGTGCCTCGTCGAGGGTGAGCGGGTGGTTGCGGTGGATGACGATATGAGACATGGGGTGTTTCCCGTAATGACAAAGCGAACCGATGGAGTTGCGAATCTTGGCGGATCGGTGATTCCGGGGTGGCGCCGACTCCTTCGTCGTGGCTGGGTCTGCCGCAATCCTTCCTTGACTTTGGATTATTGAGGATATGCTGAGGATACGCTTCTTTCGCGCCGTCAAGGTGGCGGCTGGAATGAATCGGCCGTTCACCCGGCCGATCAACTCCAGATGGCGATGACGCTCAAGCAGCGGGGCGTGCCGGGTTTTGCGTGGCCCGCTTCGTCGGAGCAGGCAACGACGGGAAAAAATAGTACACCGTCGGCTGGGTCGGGGAGCGCAATCCACGGCGTCCGGGCCCGAATCCGCGTCGCTGGTCGGGCGAGCTCTTTCACGGCGACCCGCAACGGATCGAAGGAATCCGATTTGGCCATCGCGTGACATGGTGTCTGGGATCTCAACCCCGACGGCGCGTGAACGTTGCACCTGCCGGCATGGGCTGGAGTGAGCGTGTTAAACTAAACTGGAAAAAGGGCAACGGTGGATGTCGCCATCGACAGCGCCGTTAATCCATGGGAATGAGTCGCGAGGCTTGAGGTGGAAATCGTGACGGCCGATGTTTTGACGGTTTGCGCGGGATATAACATCCTATTCGGATTGTGGACGCCCGGATGATTCAAATTCCCTCAGCCCCAACCCCTCTCCCGCTGGGAGAGGGGAGCGCGTCCGCGCGGGGTGAGGGCGCGGTGGGCAAGCAACCCCCATTGATTCAGGATTGCTATAGCCGACCCTGGCGGTGGTTTCGTCCGGACCCGATTCCGAATCAACGATCGGCCGATGATGTGAAAAGCGCTATGGGGATAAACCCTAGCGCTTTAGAATGTGAACAGGAGTTAGTGTCGAGGAGGGGTGATGTATACCACCTACTTCGGTTTTGACAATAAACCGTTCAAACCGAAAGATCTCAAAGATTATTACCGCAACGACAACTTCGACAGCGCTTGCGCCGACATCCTGAATGGTATCCGGGGGCAGCGTGGGTTCGTGCTGCTGACCGGCGAAACCGGGCTCGGTAAGACGTTGTTGTTGCGCCGGTGCATGGCGGAAGCCGACGATATTTCCTTTATCCTGCTGACCAACGCCAACCTCGATTTTCCCGACATCCTTAACTATCTGTGCACCAGCCTGCAATTGCCGGTCGATGGTTTGGACATCGAGCAGCAGAGCAAGCGGGTGCTGGATACCGTGGCCGCGCATGCGCGTCGCAACCAACCGGTCGCCCTGCTGATCGACGACGCTGATCGCCTGCCTATCGACGTACTGGACCGCTTGCGGGGTTTTGTGGAGTTGACGGTGGAGCCCGGCCAGCGCCTGCAAGTTGTGCTGGCGGGTCTGCCAGAGATCGAGGGCAAGCTGGGGCGGCCCGAGTTACGGCGCTTGCATGAGCAGACCCGGGTGCGTTGCAGCCTCGAACGGCTGAGCGGCGTGGAAACCGAGCTGTTTATCAACCATCAGATCGAAACCGCTGGCCACACGGGCGAAGCGCTTTTTTCGCCCGCCGTTATCGAGCGCATCGGGCACTACAGCCATGGGGTTCCGCACGTCGTCGCCATGTTGTGCGACGCCATGTTCCTGTCCGCCAGCCTGGAGTCGGGACACGAGATCACGCCGGATCTGGTGGACGAAGCCGCCACCAACTGCTTTCTCGGCGAGCGATCCCAGCCGCTGCTGACCGATACGGTTGCCCAGATCCCGCGGAATGCCGCTGCCAAGACATTGCCGGGGCCCGCGGGCGATGGCGGCTTCGATCTGCGTCTTGATTTGGATCTGCCGCTGGATTTTTCCCTCGACCTCGACCTCGACCTCGACCTTGATCGATCCTTGGCGGTCGAACGGCCGGCGGTCGCCGCCATGGAGGAGCCGAAGCCGGCGCCGGTGGCGCCGCGCGAACTGCCGCCCGAACTGCCGGCCACCGAGATTCCGGCGGAGGTCAAGCTGGTGCGATCGACGGAATGGGCGGGCGACGCCGCGCCTCCCGCCACGCCAGCGTCGCACGCGGCCGAACAGGCGGCAACCACCCTGCGCGAGTTCGCTCAGTTGCTGGGCGAACTCGCCGCCAAACAGGATTTCCGGGCACCGCGGGATCGAGAGGCGGTGGATTATTTTCGGAATCGCTACCTGCGCTGGTCGCGCGGTGGCCTGGTGCAAGCGGACGAGTATCAGCGGTGTATCATGCGGCTGGCGGAAACCCAGCAGCCGGTGCTGGTGAGCCTGGCGGTTGCCGTGAGCCCGGCGCCGGAGCAGGACAACGTGCTCTGCGCGCTGCTGGTCAACCCCAGTTGGTGGCTGTATCGGGAAATCCGTCTGCGATTGCGTAGCCCCGAACTGGTGTTTGTCGACGAAGGGCGGATCCCATCGCTGCGGTTGCTGGACGGCCGGGAAGCGCAACCGGTGTACATCCACTATCGGTGTCCCCGCGCCGGCCCGGTGCAAACCACACTGTGGCTGGAGCTCGACCTTTGCGACCATCGCGGAGAATGGCACGCCTACGACAACCGCTTCGAGATCCGGCTGGATTTCACCCGACCGATCGAGAGCAAGCAGGAACCGGCGGCGGGCGACGCGCCGCGATTCGATCGCTTCTGGCCCGATCCGCTCCTGGACAAGAGCGTTTCCAGCGAATGGTTGTTGGACGACCCGGTCGCCGCGCGCGAGGAGGCCGAGGCCGGCGCTCTGGCCTGCACGCTGCCGCTCGAACTGGAAGCCGATCCCGAACGCAGCTACAGCCTGCGGGCCGCGAGCGCCGCGAGCGGTCAGGCGCTGAGTCGCGGCACGCCGCTGACGCGGGCGTTGCTGCTGCCGGAAAATTCGGCCCAGGCGGCGGCGCGCATCGAGCTGGTATCGCGTCCGTTGATGATTTTTGGTCGCCACAGCGCCGCCGCCGGCACCGGGTTCGGCGATTTCACCCTGGGCTTTGTACCCAAGTACAGCCGGATTTCCCGACTGCATAGCGTGATCTGCGCGCTGGGCGACCAACTGGCGCTGATGTCGGCCAGCGATGAGGGTTATACCTACACCGGCCACAACGGCCAGCGGCTGGAGCGCGGGAGCTGGCACCTGCTGGAAGCCGACGATGTCCTGGATGTGTGCGATCTGTACCGCTTAAAGCTATCCCTGGCCTGGGATCGTAAAGGCGAGCATGGGCCGCCGGATTGGGATAGCCAGCAACCGCGCGACAAGTTCGGCCATTATCTACTCGAACTGGTCGACGTGCTTCACCAGCGCGACCGGCAGGCCGACGCCGATGCCTTGCGGGAGAAACTCAAGGTTCGCTATCTCAATCTGCTGAAAATGCAGGAACGGGTGGCCCGGTTGAACGGGGTTGGCAACCCTGGCGCCCTGCTCTACGCCCGGTTCGAGCGCGAAGATGCCGCCCGCCGGCAGATCGTGCATTACTACGTCCCCAAGTGGTTGCCGGTGGGTAGTTCCCCGCAATCCGGCCTGCGCGTCAACGCTCCGGGCGTGGCGCCCCGGCACGCCGAATTGCTGTTCCGGGACGGCATGTACTGGATTCAGAACCTGGCGGAGCCGGGTTCGGTTCGGGTGGGCTGTCACGGTTTGGCCACCAACGAGGTGCTGGCCTTGGAGGCAGGCGACGTGCTGAGGATCGGCTCGGCGCGCTTTACGTTCGAGGCGTACTGATTTCGGGTTGGCGGGCGATGGTGGGTTGCGGTAGCGCCACCTCCGCCATCAGGCCGCCCAGCGCCGCTGAGCGGTCCAGCCTTAGCGCGCCGCCGTACTGCCGGACGATGTCGCCGGCGATGGCCAGCCCCAAGCCGTGTCCGGCGCGGGATTCGTCGATGCGCACCCCCCGCTGTCGCAGCAGTTCCATTTGTTCCGGCGGGCAGCCCGGCCCGTCGTCTTCCACGCGCAGGCACAGTTCCCGTTCGGTGACGCTGGCGGTCAAACGCACCGTGGTCGCCGCCCACTGCCAGGCGTTGTCGAGCAGATTGCCCAGCAGTTCCAGCAGGTCGTCGCGGTCGCAGGGAAAGGCGCCGTCGGATGGAATCCGCAGATCGATTCGCAGGCGTCGGTCGCGGTGGATGCGACGCAAAGTCTCGATCAGATCGGCGACCTCCCGTTCCAGCAGCACGCGTTGGCCGGGCGTGCCGCCGCCGACGATCCGCGCCCGCTTGAGTTCGCGTTCGGTCAGGGCGCGGATCTGCTGGATTTGCTGGCGCAATGCCTGCCAGTCGGCGTTGTCCTCGGGCGGGAGCGGTTGCTCGGCGATCTGGGCCAGCGCGGTCAATGGGGTTTTCACGGCGTGAGCCAGGTTGCCCAGCGCGTGACGGGCCCGCCGCTGACGTTGTTCCAGCAGGTCCAGCAGGCGGTTCAGCTCGGCCACCAGCGGTTGCACTTCGGCCGGAGCGTCGGCCGGCAGTTGCGCGATCTCGCCGCGGGCCAGCCGCGGCAGATCCCGGCGGATCCGCTCCAGCGGCGTCAGGCCGCGCCGCACGATCCGCCGTTGGAACAGTAACAGCGCGGCGAACAGCACCAGCGCGACCAGGATAAATTCCAGCAAGATTTTTTGGATACCCTGGCGCACCGGCGTGAAATCCTCGGTCACGGCGATGGCGACGGGCCGATCCTGGACCCGGAATGTCCGTCCGACCAGTAGCAGTTGTCGATCCTGCGGGCCGGTGACGAAGCCGCGGGCGACGCGGTCGGCCGCCAGTGGCGGCAGCGATAGATTGGCGTCCCACAGGGAGCGGGAACGGAGTTCGCCGCCGGGCGCTTCGATCTGGTAGTAGTGTCCCGAGTAGGGTTGGCGAAAGGACGCGCCGATTCGGTCGGCGGCCAGACGAGGTTGGCCGGCGGGGTCGAAATCCAGGGCCGCCAGCAGGGTTTCCAGGTCGTGCTCCAGCCGGCTGGCGACGAAATTCTCGGCCAGTCGCGACAACGAGTAGCCGCCAAGGGCGACCGCCAGCACCATCAACAGGGTCAGCGCCAGAATCAAGCCGGCCGACAACCGGGCTTGCAGCGAGATCATGCCCTGTCGCCGCCGAACACGTAGCCCTGACCGCGACGGGTGGCGATCAGATCGCGGCCAAGCTTGCGACGCAGTCGGTTGATATAGACCTCCAGCACGTTGCTGTCGCGCTCGGCGTCGAAATCGTAGACGTGTTCGACCAGCCGGCTTTTCGACAGCACCCGGCCGGGGTGCAGCATGAGGTAGCGCAGCAGGCGGAACTCGGTGCCGGTCAGTTCGAAGGTGGCGTCGGCGGCGGTCACCCGCACGGTTTGGGCGTCTTCGTCCAGTTCCAGTCCGGCTGCTTGCAGCGGGCCGGGCGACCGGGCGATGCCGCGCCGTAGTAATGCACGCAAGCGGGCGATCAGTTCGGCGGTATGAAACGGTTTGCTCAGGTAGTCGTCGGCGCCAGCCTTGAAGCCGTCCACTTTTTCATGCCAGGCGTCGCGGGCGGTCAGGATCAGCACCGGCATCGGATGGCCGACCGCGCGCCAGCCGCGCAGCACGTCCAGCCCGGAGCGGTCGGGCAACCCGATATCCAGCACCACTATATCGTAGGGTTCGGACTCGCCCATGAAGCCGGCGTCCACACCGTTGTCCGCCACATCGACGGCGAAACCGGCCCGTTGCAGTTCGCCGCGTAACCGGCCGCTCAGCAACGCATCGTCCTCGACCAATAGCAGGCGCATCGCTCACCTTTACTTTTCAAGATGTTCTTCACGCTCAAAATGCCACAGTGCGCCGGTGCGGGCATCGTATTCGAACTCCCGCACCACGCCGTCGTCGTCCAGGAATTTGAGGTCGTAGACATAGTGGCCGTGTTCGAATTCCAGTTCCGCTTCCAGCAGTTGGCCGCCAGGATGCCGGATGCGATGGTTGGCGATGAGGGTTTCCAGCGACAGGATTTGCCCGGCGCCGCGCAAGCGGCGGATCTCGTCGTGGCCGCGCCCGGCCGTCAGCGGACCCGCCGCCAGCAAGCCCGCGGCCAGCAGCAGGGTGGCGATGAGTCCGACGGGACGGTGCATGGGCGCGGTTTCGCGAACGATATTATGAGGGGGTCAGGCGCGCTTGCGTCCGGTTACCATGGCGCGGGCCAGATTTTCGCGGTGTAGCAGACTTTCCCAGACCACCCCGATCAAATGTCCGGCGATCAGCGCGAGGGTGAAGTTGGCGAAAAATTCGTGGATTTCCTTGAAGAGGTGGATGGTGTTTTCGTGGCTGTCCGCCAGCAAACCGGCCAGCGGACCCAGACCGTTGTCGGCGCCGTACAGCAGCAGGCCGGCGGTGACGGCGGTGGTCAGGCTCAGCAACAGAACCGCAATCATGGCGCCGCCGGCTGGATTATGGCCCAGATGGCGGGGCGCGCGTAGAGTCAGCACCTGTTTGAGATAGGACAGAGTGGTGCGTGGCCCATGCACGAAGTCGGCGAACCGGGCATGGCGCGGTCCGATAAAGCCCCAGAACAGACGAAACAGCAGCAGTCCGGCGATGGTGTAGCCAGCCCAGACGTGGACGGTTTGCAGCCACTCGCCGTCCAGGCGATCCTGGAACTCCTCGAACCACTCGCTCTGGGTGAAATAGGCGGCGCAGAACGCGGCCACCAGGGTCCAGTGAAACAGGCGGATCAGCGGATCCCAAACAGTGATCTCGGTGGAATGATGGTTGGTCATGGCCATAAACTCGCGGCGCGGTTGGAGCCTCCGCCGCGCGGCGGAGGCAAAATTTACGGGTTTTCGGTTTCGGGGCGTCAGGTTTCAACCTCGCATCCCTGTAACCTCAATTTCCCTCCGCGGCGATCAGCTTCCCGGTCTTGATGTCGTAATACACCTCCCATTTCTTGCCGTCGTCGCCCTTGATTTTTACTTCCCAGGTCTCCTTGCCATTCTTTCCGTCCTTGTAAGCCTTGGTGACTTCACCCGGATGCGCCTTTAACGCCATCTCGACGGCTTGTTCCTTGGTGATGCCGGCGGTTGCCGCGGCGGCCGGCGGGCTGGCGCTCGTTGGCGCGGCATCCTTGGTTTCGGCGGCGAAGGCGGTGGCGGCGAAGGCGGTGGCGAGCGCGAAAGCGGTGGCTCCGAGCAGGGATTGGCGAGCGATCATGGAGCAATACCTCGATTATCGGATGAATTCGGCAACGGTGGTCTGAGTCGTCGGTTCGGATTGACGGGTCCGTCGCGACTTGGGGCGCACTTTACGGGGCACGCCTGAAACCAACCTTAAAAACTGTAAAACCTTGCGGATCGCGCCGCGCCGCCCGAGCAGGCGGGGTCATCGCGGAGCGATTGGGGTTCGTTCGGCTTCGATGCATCGGGCCTCGATCGGGTCCGAAGCGCGGGATCGGCGTGGGCAACGCGGCTCCAATGTTGGTTTTTTCGCCGTCTCCATAATAGACTTGCCCGCCAATCAAACTGATTTGTCAGCCACTATCAGGAGTTCTGCTCGTGGAGATGAAAAATATCGCACAAATGCTCCAGTCGTACCGGGACGATCTGCCCGATGGCAGCGAGACCGCCATCGCCATCGATCGCAACGCCAGCTTGGAGGAGATTTCCGAACTGGCCGAGAAAGAAGGTTTGCATAAGTTGGTCTCGGTGTTGTTCGAGGCCGAACAGGAAGCGCTGCGGAGTGGTTCGGCCGCGATGGAAGACCCCGCGACGGCCACCGACGCGTTCGTGCAAGGCGCCCGCCAGGAATTGCCAGAAGGCAGCAAGACCGCCGCCGCCATCGATCGCGGCGCTCCGTGGGAGGAGATTTCCGAATTGGCCGAGGAAGAGGGCTTGCATCAAATCGCATCGGTCTTGTTCGAGGCCGAACAGGAACAGTTGCGCGATCCCTCCTGACGTCGTTCGAACCGCCGGTCCGGCCGGCGGTCACCGTGTCCGCCTATCCATCCGGCCCCTTCCGATCACCCATTCCCCGATGTTCCGCTTTATAGGCGGCCTGTCGAACCGATTTTCGGTGCGCCGCCCGCCATGATCGATATTCCCCTATCAAAGCGTCGGATATCGATTACAATGCCCGCGCCCGGTCGGTCAACTGTCACATTCGTTGCCGGCGCGGCGGTGCTTTCCTCTGGGCGAACGTTCCGGTCGCCATCGCGCAATAACGCAACGTTCCGATCGATGAGCGGTTCTCTGGATTTTGAAACTAGGTAGGGTATGAAGCGTTTGGTGAAGGTGTTGATGCAAAACCCCGGCGCCGCGTCACTGGCGTTGTTCACGCGGGAAGTCTGGGCCAACCCGCGCGCCATGGGGGCGGCCTGCCCCAGCGCGCCGGCGCTGGCGAGTTGCATGGCCTCGCGGGTGCCGCTGGATCGGGACGGACTGGTGGTGGAACTGGGTGGGGGAACCGGCGCGGTGACCGCCGCCCTGCTTAAGCACGGGGTGCCGCCCTGGAAGCTGGTGGTGATCGAGCGTTCGCCGACGCTGGCCAATCACCTGCGCCAGCGTTTTCCGCAATTGCGAATCGTGCAGGGAGACGCCGCCCAACTGACGCAATTGCTGGGCCACGACCGCTCGCGGGGCGTCGGCGGCATCGTGTCCAGTCTGCCCCTGCGTTCCTTGCCACCCGCCGTCACCCGCGCCGTCAGTCACCAGTTCGAAACCCTGCTCGATGCCGGTGGGCTGCTGGTGCAATACACCTACGATCTGCGCGGCACCCATCCCCGCCTGTTGCCTCGCTTCCGGCGGCGGTCCAGCAAAATCGTCTGGAGCAATCTGCCTCCGGCCCGGGTGGAAGTGTTCGAGCGGGAGTGAAGGATCAGCGCCGGACGGGGTTCGCGCGCTCCGCCGCCTGTTCGGCCTGGATCGCGGTCAGGGCGACCGTGAACACGATGTCTTCCACCAGCGCCCCGCGCGACAGATCGTTCACCGGCTTGCGCAGTCCTTGCAGCATCGGGCCGATGCTGATTACATCGGCGCTGCGCTGTACCGCTTTATACGTCGTATTGCCGGCGTTGAGGTCGGGGAAGATGAACACCGTGGCCCGACCGGCGACCTGACTGTCAGGCGCCTTGCTCTGAGCCACCGCCTTGATCGCCGCCGCGTCGTATTGCAAGGGGCCGTCGATCAGCAGATCCGGCCGCCGCTCGCGGGCGATGCGGGTGGCTTCCTTGACCTTTTCCACGTTGCCGCCGGCGCCGGAAGCACCCGTACTGTAGCTGAGCATCGCCACGCGCGGCGGGATGCCGAAAGCCTGGGCCGAATCGGCGCTTTGAATGGCGATGTCGGCCAGCTCCTCGGCGTTGGGATCGATGTTGATGGCGCAGTCGCCGTAGACCAGCACCTGCTCCGGCAGGCACATGAAGAAGATCGACGACACCAGCTTAACCCCGGACGCGGTCTTGATCAGTTGCAGGGCCGGGCGGATGGTATTGGCGGTGGTATGCACCGCGCCCGATACCAAGCCATCCACTTCGCCCAGTTGCAGCATCATGGTGCCCAGCACGACCGCGTCGTGCAGTTGCTCATCGGCCAGTCCGGGACTCAGCCCCTTGTCCTGGCGCAATTCCACCATGGCGTCGATATAGCGCCGGTCGATCTGGGTGGGATCGATGATCTCGATGTCGGGCGGGATGATCATGCCGCGGCGGGCCGACAGCCGGTGCATGCGGCCGGCGTCGCCCATCAGCACGCAGCGGGCGATGCCGCGCTGGTGGCAGATGATCGCCGCCTCGATGGTGCGCGGTTCGTTGCCCTCGGGTAGAACGATGCGCTTGTTGGCGCGGCGGGCGCGCTCCACCAGCATGTGGCGGAAGGCCGGCGGGCTGAGCCGCCGTTCCCCGATCGCGCTCAGTAGCGGTTCCTGCCAGTCCAGGCTGATGTGCGAGGCGACCGTTTCCACCGCCCGCTGCATCCGCTTGTGGTCGTCGAGCGGGATTTCCAGGTTGATGTAGGGCAGGTACAGCACCGATTGCATGGTGCTGTAGGGGATGGTCAGCACCGGCAGACCGGCGTCGAACGCCGGGCCGCACAGTTTCCACACCCGCGGGTCGGGTTTGATGCCGCCGGTGAGCAGCACGGCCGCGACATGGGTGCCACTGATTGCCGCCATGCAGGTGGCCAGCAGCAAATCCTCGCGGTCGCCGGGCATGATCACCATCGCGCCGGCGCGCAAATCCTGACAACTGTTGGCCAGGGTGCGGGCGCCCAGCACGACATGGGTGACGCGGCGGTCCAACTGGCCTTCGTTGAGGATTTGCGCGCCGATCATGTGCATGATGTCCTGCACCCGCGGCGCGATCAGCTCGCGCTGCCAGGGAATACACCCCAGCAGCTTGAAGCTCTCCGGCCAGCGTCGGGCGCACTCGGCTTGTAGTTCGGCCTCGTGGCCCTGGTCGAGGCTATCCTCGGCGCGGCTGAAATCGAAACGGATATGGCCGGTGGGGTCCACCGGCGCGTCCAGCAGATTGACGATGCAACCGATCATCCGCTCGTGACGAATGCCGCCGTAGGCTTGAGCCACCACTTCCACCAGATCGGCCACCTGGCGCGGTCTGTCGCGGCCGGGGGCGGCGACAACGATGATCTTGGCATCCAGGCTTTGCGCCATTCTGGCATTCAGATGCGTGCCGTAGGACCGTTCCTCGGTATCCACCAAGCCTTCGACGATGACCACGCTGGCTTTCTGGGCCGCGCGCTCGTAGCGGGCGATCACCTCCTCCAGCAGGATGTTTTCCCGGTTGTGGCCGAGCAGGCTTTCCGCTTCGGCGACCGGGATCGGTTCGGGCGGGTTCAGGCTGGTGACGGCGCGCGCCAGTCGGGTCGAGCGCTCCGGTCCGGTGTCGGTGGCGTGCGGCTGACCGATGGGTTTGCAGAAACCGACCGGAATGCCCTTGCGGTCGAGCGCATGCACGAGGCCCAGGGCGACGGTGGTCAGCCCGACGCGTTGTTCGGTGGGGACGACAAGAATAGCGGTGGCCATGACCGTTCCCTCGTGGGGTCAGTGATGTTGCGGTGCAGCGTAGCATATACCCGTTCGGCCGCCAGCGCCTAGCACGGCTTGGAGCGCGCGGGGTCGGAGGTGCTTACAAGTGTAGGTTTTTTCATGGTTCTCCTACGGACATAGCCAACGGTGGGCCATGAGGGACGGTGGAGCAGGTGGGCCATGGTTCAGGGCAGCCATGCCCGGTGGGTAGATCTTGATGCTTGAAGAGTGCCGCCATAATGAGCGACCAACCATGCCGGAAGACGCCCACCAGCCGCCAGCGTCGACCTTGCTGTCGAGGCGAACCGGGCACGGGCGGAAACGTCGCGGTCGGGAGGGTCGCTTCGGCCTCACCGCCGATGGAGAGCAACCACCACGTCGCGATGGCGATCGCCAACCACAGGCGTTTCGCCCGGTTCGGGTCGGTCATCCGCGTATACTGCCATTGCCACCCGCCGCCCTTGATCTTTTTGAAGCCTTGCTCAATCCATGCGCGCAACCCGTACCAACACGCCTCGGCCGCTTGTGGCGAAATGTTGGTTAAGATCAGCCATGGGGCGTCGTGACCGACCTCCCAGCAGCCTCACAGCGTACAGTTCAGGCGCGTCTTGGGGTGGGTAAAGGCGGTCCCGGAGCCTTGCCAGCGATCACCGACCGCCAGAACGAACTGGCGAAACGGCACCCAGTGATACCACCCTTCGGGGCGAAACGAACCGCCGACATTGACCCGAAGCATCGGATGCCATCCCATCTGAACGAGGGTCTCGAACAACCACTTCGCATACAACCCCCGGTCGGCGAGGACGATGACCGTCCAAGTCGGTGAAACCCGCCCGCGCAAGACCTGTAACAACGCCAGCCACTCCGGCTTCCACGGGTGTTTGCAGCCCGCCGGCAAGACCTTCCAGATGAGCGGCACGGCACACCCCCGATAAACCACACGGATGACCAAGAGCACAAAGCGTTGGCCCAGGGTGGTCGCATCCAAAGCCACGGCCAGTTGGGTGCCGGACCACCCGTCCAAGACCCAAGTGCACCACGGCGCCCAACAGGCCCTCAGGTCGAGCTCGGCCCGATGCCCCCCGGCTTTCGCCTCCGCTTCGCGATAGCTATCGCGCAAGCGTTCCCGCACGGTGTGGAAGGGCTGACCGAGTCGGCACGACCACCAGTCGGTGATCGCCGTCAAACCACAGGAGCGCACAAGGATCATGCCCAAACTCCACGGAGCCAATCCCATCACCATTGGCTGGCTGAGATGGGGAAAGTGCTTGGCAATTTCGGTGCGCCATTGCTCCAGTTCGGGGGCGCGAGGCATGACGGTTCCTCCGGTAATCAGGCGATTTCCCTATCAGCTATTTTATCGCAACTTTATGTCTCGCTTGCTCTTTCCGGAAAAACCTACACTTGTAAGGGTCGGAGGTGGGGTGGCGGGGGAGCATCGGTGGACGCGTCCAGCCGGGCGCCAATGCCGAACCCGTCGAGCGGCGCCCTCACGGCCTGGCGCTGGGCCAAACAATCGCCAGCCCGGCGGTCGAGCGGTGAGCTACGAGTCCCCGTCGTCCAGCAGCGCCAGTGTTCGGATCAGGTCGGAAAGCGAGTCCGCCCGCAGTTTTTCCATGACGCGCTTGCGGTGGATTTCCACCGTGGACAGGCTGATGCCGAGTTTGGCGGCGATCACCTTGTTGTACTGGCCGGCCGCTACCCGCTCCAGCACCTCTCGCTCGCGAGGCGACAGTCGGGCCAGCCGCGCCGCCGCCTCGTTGCGTTGAGCTTGGCGGCAGCGCTCGCGGGCATCGCATTCCAGCGCGTCCCGGACTCGCGCCAGCAGGGTTTGTCCCTGAAACGGCTTTTCGACGAAATCGAAAGCCCCGGTCTTCATTGCCCGAGTCGCCATGGGCACATCGCCATGGCCGGTCATGAAGATGATCGGAATTCGATGGCCCTGATCCCGCAACTGCTTTTGTAGATCCAGACCGCTCATGCCCGGCATACGCACGTCCAGCAGCAGGCAGCCGGGCCGCCGGACACGGTCGGCTTTGAGAAAGTCGGTGGCGCTGGCGAAGGATTCCACGTTCAGTCCGGTTGCCCGCAGCAGCAGGCCGACCGCGTCACGCACCGCCTGGTCGTCGTCGATGAGAAAAACGGTGGGAGCGATTTCGTTTTCGTTCATGCGGGTGTGGATGGCCATCGGTAGTGCGTGTAAACCGGCAAGGTGAAATGGAACGAGGCTCCACGGTCGGGATTGGGGGTGGCCCACACCCGTCCACCCTGGGATTCGATCAGCGAGCGGCTGACCGATAGCCCCAACCCCATGCCGCCGGGCTTGGTGGTGAAAAAGGGTTGAAACAGTCGTTCGGTCGCTTCCGGGCTGAAGCCGTGTCCGGTGTCGCGGACGGTGGCGAGCACGGTTCCGGTGTCGAGAGGGGCGGTGCGCAGCAACAGTTCACGCGGTTCGTTGCCCGAGCCCTGCATGGCTTCGATGGCGTTGCGCATCAGGTAGAGCACCGCCAACTGGATTTGTATGTCGTCGGCCAGGATGGCCGGTAGCGGTTCCGTCAGTTCCAGGCGCACCGTGATGTCGGCCTGGCGCAGCTCCAGTTGTGCGTAATGAATCACCGCGCGGAGCAGGGCGTTGAGGTCGATTTCGGTTTGGGCGGCCGGATGTCTTTGCACCAATCCACGCAGATGGCGGATGATGCCGCCCGCCCGCAATCCCTGATTGACCACTTCCTCCAGCGTGCCGGTCAACTCGCGGGGGTCGGTGGCATCCTCCCGCAGCAGGGTTAGGCACGCCTGGGTGTAGGCGACGATGGCGGCCAGCGGCTGGTTGAGCTCGTGAGCCAGGTTGGAGGCCAGCTCGACCGCCAGGCTGAGCCGCGACATCTTGGCCAGTTCCACTTGCTGCCGGCGCAGTTGATCGTCGGCCAGCTTGCGGGCGGTGATGTCCTCGGCCAGCCCGGCGATGCGATACACATAACCGGCCGCGTCGCGGATGGGAAAGCCACGATCCCAGATCCAGCGGACCGCGCCATCCGGGCGGACGATGCGGTACTCTTCGTCGAGCCGGCCCAATTCCAGCTTGGCGGTGTGCGCCGCCTGAATGCGTGCGCGGTCGTTGGGGTGGACGGCTTCCAGCCAGTCCAGCGGCCGTTCCTGAAAATTTTGCACGGCGCGCCCCCAGATTTCTTCGTAGGCCGGGCTGACGTACAGCAGCCGTTCTTGCGCGATGTCGTACACCCAAAACACCTCGCGGATGTGCTCGGCGAGCTGGCGAAAGCGTTCTTCGCTGTCGCGCAGGGCGATTTCGGTTTGCACGCGGGCGGCGATCGACCGCTCCAGGGTCCGATTGGCGGCCACCAGTTCGGCGGTGCGCTCCCGTACCCGGGTTTCCATCGCGTCGCGGGCGCGCCACGACTGTTCCTCGGCCTGTTTGCGCGCGGTGATGTCGCGGGCGATGCCGATCACGCCGACGATGCGGCCGTCGGCGTCGCGATAAGGCCATTTGGTCGATTGGAAGGTGCGCCGTTCGCCACGGATATCGAACGTGTCCTCACTGCCCAGCAGGTGGCCGCTGGCGATGATCCTGCGGTCCGCCTGCATTAGCTTCGGGGCGATTTCGGCGGGAAACAGCGCGCGATCGTCCTGGCCCAGGCATTCGGTCAGGGGCCGTCCGACCAGGCGGGCGCCCGCCGAGTTGATCAGCAGATAGCGGCCTTCGCGATCCTTGATGAAGGCCACGTCGGTGATCATTTCGATGAACTCCGCCAGCCGCATGTCTTGGGCCAGGTGGGCACGGTGCGCCGTTCTGACATGGAAGCGCAGCAGTCGGTACAGCAGGCCGCCGCTGGCGGCGACCACCAGGATATTGGCGAGCGGCCCCAGCACGGGCGGAGGGCCCGCCTCGGCCAGCCACGCGCTTAGCAGCGGATCGCCACCCAGCACCCAGAGCAGGCCGCCGCCGATGTAGATCGAGGTGATGAGCACGGGATAGGCGCCGAAGCGATGCAGGCGCTTTCGCCGCGACTCCGACGGTGGCGCGACCGGATCTTCCGGAGCCGGCAAGGCGCGGGGTCGGAGACGGAAGATGCTTCGGAGAGCAACTTTATCGAGATGCGCCATGGTGCGGCTTTCCGGCGGGATTCCTTTGGGTTAGAGGGCGAATTTCACCCGTTCGGGGCGATGGATCCGGGCGGCGGCGGGCAGGGTGAAGTGGAAGGTGGCGCCGGCGTCCCGGTTGGGCGTGGCCCATAGTCGGCCGCCGTGGGCTTCGACGATGGATTGGCTGATCGATAGCCCCAGACCCAGGCCATCGGGCTTGGTGGTGAAAAAGGGGTGCGGCAATTGCCTGAGCAGGTTGGGATCCAGGCCAGGGCCGTTGTCCTGAACCGCGAGTTCGACTCCATCCGGTTCGGGGCGGGCGGAAAGGAGAACGACGCGCGGGCCGTCGATCGCGCCGGTGGCGTCCACCGCGTTGCGCACCAGATTGAGGATCACCTGCTGGACTTGCAGGGGGTCGGCCAGTACGGGCGGCAAGTCCGGGCCGATGTCCTGGCGGAGCACGACATGATAGCGGCGGGTTTCCATGTCCAGGAAGTCGGCGATATCGTCGAGCAGGGCGCTGACTCGCACCGTCAGATATTGCGGTTTGCTCTGGCGGGCGAAATGGCGAACCTGCTGGATGATGGCGTGGGTCCGAGCACTCTGAGCGGCGATTTTCTCCAGGGTTTCCCGCAGTTCGGCCGGTTCGTCCGGGCCGTTGCGCAAGCGGGTCAGGCCGGTCTCGGCGTACAGGGAAATGGCGGTGATCGGCTGATTGATCTCGTGCGCCAGCCCGGAGGCCATTTCGCCCAGGGTGTTGAGGCGAGAGGCGTGGGCCAGCAGGGTTTGTTGCCGCTGAGCGGCCGCGGCCATCTGCTCCTGTTCGAGGGCGCTGCCCACCCAGCGCGCCATGAGTTGGATCAACTCGCGGTCCACGGCGGCGAACGGCGTCGATCTCGGCTGGAAGTTGGAGAAGTTGAGCGTGCCGTAGATATGCTCGCCGACCTGCACCGGTGTGCCCAGATAGGCTTCCAGCTTGAGCTTCGGATAACAGGGATGCTGGCGCCAGTCGCTGGCCGAGGCGTGTTCGAAGCCCAGCGGCTCCCGGGCGCGCAGGGTATCGCGGCAATAGGTATCGCCGAGGGCGAAGACGTCTCCCCGCCTGATTTCGCCGCCAGGCGTGATGACCTGGACGATTTCGTAGCGGTCATCCTCGACATGGGACAGGATGCCGATCGTCAGCCCGAAGCGCTGGCAGCCCATGGCCAGCATGGCTTGAATCCGGTCGCCGGGGTGGCGGCGCGGGATGGAAATGACCTCGTACAGCTCGCGCATGGCGTCCACGCTGCTTCGCAGCGCCGCCTGTTGCTCGGCCAGTTGCCGGTTGCCCGCCTCGGCCTGTTCCTTGGCGGCGGCGAAGGATTGGGCCAGCCCGGCGTTTTCCAGCGCCAGCCGCAGCGAGCGGACGAGCGTCCGGTGATAGTGATGGGCGGCGCCCAGCGCCAGCAGCAGGTACAGGATGCCGGCGGCGCCCATGGCGGCGCGCAGCGGATCGTCTCGCAGCAGTAGCCAGAGCACCGGCGGCAGCATCAGCGGCAGGGCGTAGGCCACGTAGGTGACCAGCACCGGCGTCATGGTCAGCGCGCCGCCCATCAGCACGCCGCCCAGCATCAGCGCGGTGAAGGTTTGGTACGTCAGGGGCGGCGCGAGGGTCAGCAGGACGACGCAACCGCCCCAGCAGACGCCACTGGCGGCGCAGGCCCAGGAATAGCGTCTGGCCCAGCGCTCGGCGTCGGCGTCCGGATCCCGGCGGCGCTGGAAGGCGACGACCAGCGCCAGCCGGACCAGGAGAGTCGCTTCCAGCAGGGCCAGCCAGCCCAACAGCACCGTGCGCGGTACGATGTCCCAGTGGATGAGCGCCAGCATGGGCGCGATCAGCAGGCTGGCGACCGTGCCGAGCGGGGCCTGGGCGTATAGCAGCCGGACCTGTTCGGCGAAGATGCGCCGGGCGAGCGGCTCGGCTGCCGGGGCGGCGTTCACGACGCGGTGCGCGAGGCGGCGGTGGGTCGCTCCGCAACCTCAACCTCGACCGGCGCTGTCCGACGATCCTCCAGCAGGGGTGGCCCCGGCTCCACCGTGTATTCTCCGTCGATGAAGTCGGGAGCGGCCCCTTGCGTTTGGCGGGCCAAGCGGCGGAGTCGCCACCACAGCCAGCCGCCGGCCGCCAGCCCGGCTACCAGGAGGACGACGAGCAGCACCGAGGCGACGGCGAAGCCGACCGCCACGGCCAGCAGCGAGGTTGCGGCCAGCCCCAGCCGGCCCAGCCAGGACGGTTTGGCGGGCAGCGACCGCTTCATGGCCGAGCCAGCCAGAACCACCAGACGATGAAGGCGATCAGCCCCAGTCCGGCCAGATTGACGGCGAGTGAGATCATGTCGGTTTGCCTCGCGGCTGGAAACCGCGCAGCCGGTTGGCGTTGCTGACGACGGTAAACGACGACAACGCCATGGCCGCGCCAGCCAGCATCGGGTTGAGCAACCATCCGGTCGCGGGGTAGAGCGCGCCCGCCGCGAGCGGAATTCCCAGAGTATTGTAAAGGAAAGCGCCGAATAGATTCTGCTTGATGTTACTCAGGGTGGCGCGTGAGAGCGCCACGGCGTCGGCGATGCCATGCAGGGAGCCGCGCACCAGGGTGATGCCGGCGCTTTCGATGGCGACGTCGGCGCCGGCGCCCATCGCCAGGCCCACATCGGCCTGGGCCAGCGCCGGAGCATCGTTGATGCCGTCGCCGACCATGCCGACCACCTCGCCGCGCGCCTGCAAAGCGGCGATGACGTCAGCCTTCCCGGTCGGCGGCGTTTCGGCGTGGATATCCTCGATGCCGGCCCGCGCGGCGATGGCGCGGGCGGTGGCGGCGTGGTCGCCGGTTAGCAGCACCACGTTCAGACCCAGTTCCCGCAGGCGGCGGACGGCGGCGGCGGAATCCGGCTTGATGGGGTCGGCCACGGCGACGAGGCCGGCGGCCCGGCCGTCGGCGGCGACGAACACCGGCGTCTGCCCCTGGGCGGCCAGCCGTTCGGCTTCGGCCTGGAGTGGGGCGGTGTCGATGCCCTGCGTTTCCAGCAAACGGCGGTTGCCGGCCAGCAGCGCCCGGCCGTTCGCCGTGCCGCTGGCGCCCTGGCCGGCGATGGCTTCGAATCGCTCCAGCGATGGAAGGCTCAAGCCGCGTTCGCGGGCGGCGTTCAGAATCGCCTGGGCCAGCGGATGCTCGGAGCCGGTTTCCAGGCCGGCGGCCAGCGTGAAGATCTCGTCCTCCCGAAAGCCGGGCAGAGCGATCACGGCGGTGACCGTCGGCCGCCCGGCGGTGACGGTGCCGGTCTTGTCCAGCACCACGGTGGTGAGTTGACCGACCCGCTGCAAGGCTTCGCCGTCGCGGATCAGAATGCCGTGCTCGGCGGCCTTGCCGACCCCGACCATGATCGAGATCGGCGTGGCCAGCCCCAGCGCGCAGGGGCAGGCGATGATCAGCACGGTCAGGCTGGCGACCAGGATATAGCCGATCCGGGGTTCGGGGCCGACATTGAACCAGGCCAGCGCGGTGAGGACGGCCACGATCAGCACCGAGGGGACGAACACGGCGGCGACCCGGTCGGCCAGCCGGCCGATCGGCGGCTTGCTGTTTTGCGCCTGTCGCACGCTGGCGACGATGTGGGCCAGCACCGTGTCCTCGCCGACCCGGGCGGCGCGGAACACGAAGGTTCCGGTTTGATTGACCGTGCCGCCGGTCACGGCGTCGCCGGTCTGCTTGAGCACCGGCAGCGCTTCGCCGGTCAGCATCGATTCGTCCACGGTCGAGCGGCCGTCGCTGACCGCGCCGTCCACCGGGATTTTCTCGCCCGGCCGCACCCGGATCAGGTCGCCGATCCGCAGGGATTCGATGGGGACATCCCGCTCCTGACCATCCTCGACCCGTCGGGCGGTTTTCGGCCGCAGGCCGAGCAGGCGCTGGATGGCGGTCGAGGCTTTGCCACGCGCTCGGCTCTCCAACGCGGAACCGAGATTGATCAGGGCGATGATGGTGACCGCCGCCTCGAAATAGGCGTGCTGGGCCAGGCTGGGCACGCGGGTGGGAAACAGCGCCACCAGCATCGAATACAGCCAGGCGGCGCCGGTGCCCAGCGCGATCAGGGTGTCCATGTTGGCGTTGTGATGACGGAACTGGCGCCAGGCGCCGCCGAAGAAGTGGCCGCCGCTGTAGACCATCGCCGCCAAGGTCAGCAGGCCGGTCGCGATCCAGAACCATCGGCCGGCCGGGCTGGCCAGCGCCGGCAGCCAGCCGGCCATTTCGGCCAGCATCAGGGGCGCGGCCAAGGCGCCAGCGACGGCGGTGTTGCGGATCAGGCGGCGGTAATGAGCCTGTTCGGCGGCGTCGCGCTCGGCCTCGGCGGCGTCGTCGCGCAGTTCGGCGGCGTCGTAGCCGGCCTCCCGAA
The DNA here is from genome assembly GCA_029624815.1 of Candidatus Competibacter sp. Taxonomy (GTDB): domain Bacteria; phylum Pseudomonadota; class Gammaproteobacteria; order Competibacterales; family Competibacteraceae; genus Competibacter. The sequence continues at coordinate 42,367 of JARSSH010000050.1, read as the reverse complement.
TCGCCCGAATCAGTGTGGGCAGGGATGCATCGCCGCTGATTTGGGCGGTGCGTTCGACGAAATTGACGCTGGCCTCGGTCACGCCGGGCACCCCACGCAGGGCGATTTCCACGGCGGCGACGCAACCGGCGCAACTCATGCCGTTGACGGCTAGACGCAAGGACTGAATGGGCGATCCGGGTGTCATTGAATGAGTTCTCCCGACACGTTTAAGGGGCAAAAAGTGTATTCATGCTCGCAAGGGCGTGTTCTAATAAGGACACAAATAACAGGCGCTAAAATCACAATAATGATGACTCCCGGCAAGATCTCCCCGTTCGCGTTCGGATCGGCGTGGGGTCGCTGGCCGCCGCGTTGATCCACAAGCGGTACGATACCCGATGAACATGCGCATTCTAGTGGTGGATGACGATCCGAGCGTCCTGCGGATCATCGCCGCAATGCTGCGGCGCTGGGATTACGAGGTGACGCTGGCTCACGATGGCGCGGAAGCGTGGGCGATTTTGCAGCGAGAGGAGATCCGTCTGGTCATTAGCGACTGGATGATGCCAGGCTTGACCGGGCCGGAGTTGTGCTGCCGGGTGCGGGCCACCGAATTTTCCAGCTATGTCTATTTTATCCTGTTGACCGGCCGCGAGGATAAACCCTCGCTGATCCAGGGCATGGACGCCGGCGCCGACGATTTCATGGTCAAACCGGTCTATCAAGAGGAACTGCGGGTGCGGGTCCGCGCCGGCGAGCGCATTCTGCGGCTCGAAGCGGAACTGGGCGAGCGCAATCGTCATCTCAACGAGATCAACCGCACCCTCTCCGAGGCCTACGCCACCATCCGCCACGACCTGGAATCGGCCGCCGCCATGCAAAAGGCGCTGCTGCCGCCGCCGTTGCGCATGCCGGGCATCGCGGTGGAATGGCTGTTCCAGCCCAGTTCGTTCGTGGCGGGCGACATGTTCGACTATTTCAAACTGGGCGAGGAGCAATTGAGCTTCTACCAGTTGGATGTGGCGGGCCACGGCGTGCCGGCGGCGCTGCTGTCTTTCACCCTAAGCCGGGTGTTGTCGGGGGGAGCGGAGGAAAAACGGTTGCGTCGCCAGGGCCTCGATCGGGATGCGGAGGCGATTCCGCGGCGAGTGGTGGCGGAGTTGAACCAGCGGTTTCAATCGGGGATCGATCCGGTTCTATACTTCACCATGATTTACGGTAATCTGGATTTGCGGTCGGGGCGAGTCACCCTGACCCAAGCCGGCCATCCCCGGCCGATCTGCCTGCGCCATGCCGGCCGGCGAACCGAAATGGTGGGCGGCGGCGGGTTTCCGGTGGGCATGCTGCCCGAGGTCGAATACGAGACTTTGCAGGTGGATCTGGCGCATGGCGACCGGTTGTTTCTGTACTCGGACGGCATCACCGAATGCGCCAGCGAGACCGATGAGATGTTCTCCGAGCAGCGCCTGCGGGACTTGCTCGAACAGACGGCGGAACTACCGGCCGCCGCCGTGACCGAATGCGTCGGCCAAGCCCTGCGGGAGTGGAAGGGCGACGATAACCACCAGGATGACGTCACTTTGCTGATACTGGAGCGCGAGCCATGGCCATGACACGGATCATCAGCCTGAGCATTGAGAGCCGGCCCGAATGCATCGAGTTGCTAAGCCGCGCCCTGCACGGACTGTGTTCCTTGCTCAGGCTGCCGGCCGAGGAACTGGCCAAGGTTGAGCTGGCCATGGTGGAAGCCGTCAACAACGTGGTCGAACACGCCTATGGCTTCGAGCCGGCCCACCGGGTATGGGTGGAGTTCGAGCTCACGCCGGAACGCTTCGGCCTGCGGGTGAGCGACCGGGGCCAGGCCATGCCGCCGGAGCGTCTGGCGTCGGCCCGAGGCTTCGCCGACCCCGATCCGGCGGACCCCGATACCTGGACCTTGCGCACCCGCGGCCTGGAGATCATCAAGGCATGCATGGACGAAGTGGAATACCAGGTTCGGGATGGCGTCAATACCTTGTCGATGAGCCGGACGCTCGCTGGGGCCGCCGCGCGCCAATCGGCCTAGCTGGTGGGCTCTATGGCATTTACGTAACAAAACCAATTGGGGCAATTGTTTATGGTTCTGACACATCGCAATGTCGAAGGTATCGACATCATTGCGCTAGCGGGGCGGCTGGTGATGGCCGACGTGCCGCAGGTCCGGCAAAAGCTGCTGACGACCGTCGAGCAGGGGAGCGGCAAGTTGGTGCTGGATCTGGCGGACGTGGGTTTCATGGATTCCAGCGGCCTGTCGGTGCTGATCTCGGTCTTCAAGGCGACCCGCCTCAAGAACGGAGATGTGGCGCTGCTGAATCTGAGCCCGACCGTGCGTTCCCTGATCGAGCTGACCCGCCTGCAACAGGTGTTCTCGATTTTCGACGACGAAGCGGCGGCGTTGGCCCGCCTGCGCTGAGCGGGTGTGACCAACCGCCTTCCGGCCCTGATGCTGGCCATGACCCTGCTGGGGTGCGCGACGGAGCACTCGGTTCCGCCGGTGGCCAAGCCGGGTACGACGGAGTCGCCGGCGGCGTTTGAGGTTCCGGAGAAGCGCGCCACTTTCTCCAGCGCCGAGATCGTGCGCCAGTTCGAATCGGAGGTGCCCAATCAGTACCTGATCGGTCCGGGCGACAAGCTGACCGTGATCGTGGCGGGGCGCCCGGAGCTGTCGGGTCAGCATACGGTGGGGCCGGACGGCAACATCACCCTGCCGTTCTCCGGCACGATCCGGATGCTGGACCTGAACCGCGATCAGGCCGCCGAGTCGATCAAGCGCGCCCTCTCGACCTATTATCTGGATGTGTACATCACCGTCCGCATCGACGAATACACCAGCAACCGCGTGGTGGTGCTGGGCCGGGTCGAGCATCCCGGCGTGGTGCATTTCGAGGACAACCCCACCCTGATCGAGGTTCTGTCGCGGGCCGGCGGCTTCCCCATTCTGCGGCCGGAACAGGTGCTGACCCGCTGCGCGGTGCTGCGGGGCAATAAAATTCTTTGGCTGGATCTCAAGCGGCTGTTGAACGGGGATCTGTCGTTGAACATCCGCCTCAGGCGCAACGACATCGTCTATATCCCCGATGCCTACGACACCACCGTGTACGTGCTGGGCGAGGTGAACAAGCCGGGCGTGTACCGCTTGACTCCCAAGATGTCGTTTCTGGACGCGCTGGGTCAGGCCGGCGGACCGAACATCGACGCCAACACCGACGAGATTCGCCTGATCCGTCCCGGCCAGGGTTTGAATCAGGAGGTGGCGCTGGATCGGGTGCTGGCGCCGGATCGCACCCTGAACGTGGCGCTGGAGGAGGGCGACATCGTGTACGTGCCGCGCCGGGGCATCGCCAAGATCGGTTATATTCTCAAGCAGATCAATCCGTTCGCCTTGCTGCTCAGCATTCAGTCCCTTGCGAACAACGCGAGTGGAGAATGACCGAGTCGAACCGTGCGGCCCAGGACGCGCCCGCCGCGCCCCCGCCGTTGCCGCCCAGCGGCGCCTTCATGCCGCTGGTCAGCATCCGCGATCACCGCCGCTTGGCCTTGACCCTGATGATCGTGGTGGCGGCGATCGGCGCGCCGCTAGCCTGGTATAAATCGAGAGCCTACACCTACGAGGTGTTCGCCTCGATCTACGTGGCGCCGCGCTTCGCCAAGGTGCTGAAAAGCGACCAGGAACTGGAGTTCCAGTCCAACAGCCAGTACCAGCAGTACGTCGAGCAGCAGGTCCGCAACATCGGCCGCTACGACATCGTCCGCGAGACGCTGGCCCAGTTGGGGCCGTACCGGACGATGTGGCAACCTCCGGAACTCAGCGAGCGCAAGGCGGCCCTGCGCTTGATCAAGGCGCTGAGCGCCCGGGCGATCAAGAACACCTATCTGATCAGCGCGACGCTGGAAGGCAATCAGGCCGACGGGCTGGCGGAGACGCTCAATACCCTGCTGCGGGTTTATTTGGAGACCATGAAGAAGGAGGATCTGTACGCCAGCGACGAGCGGCTGGCCAATCTGCGGGGGCGGCAGAAGACGCTGGACAGGGTCATTCAGGAAAAATCGGTCCGGCGCACGGAACTGGCCGAGCTGCTGGGGGTGACCGGCTTCGACGGCAAGACCCAGAACCCCTACGAACGCCTGCTGCAAGAGAGCAGCACCGCGCTGGATGAAGCCCACCGCAAGCTGATTGTCGCCCAGGCGGCGTTGGATGCCTACGATCCCAAGGAGGGAGCGGCGGCCCGGCTGGCGCTGGAGGCGGCGGCCTTGCAGATCGTGGCCAACGACAGCGGCTTGAACAGCCTGAAATATCATTTGTGGGCGCGGCGCGGCGAATTGCTGAACGAGATCAGCGGCCTGTCGCCCCAGCACCCGCTGCGGGCCGTCGCCGAACGCAAGCTGCGCGATCTGGAGCAGGATGTGCAGACCGCCACCACCAATGTGATGGAAGCGACCCGAACCCAATTGCTGGAGCAGCGGCGCACCGCCCTGCGCGAGGCGCGGCAGGTCGAGCAGGCGCTGGCCGTCCAGCGCCAGGGTATTCAGGAACGCGCCAACTGGTTCATCACCCACTTCAACGAAGGGATGGCGGTGGCCCAGGATATGGATCGGCTCCAGTCGCAGTTGAACGCGGTTTCCGAGCGGATCGACTTTCTGACCCTGGAAGCGGAAGCGCCGGGGTTCCTGCGCTTGCAGTCGCAGGCGTTGCCGCCCGATCATCCGACTGGCGGCGGGCCGAGGAAGCCGGTCGCGCTGGCGCTGGTGGCGGCGATCGGTCTGGGTCTGATCGTGCCGGTCGCCCTCGATTTCACGGACCGCCGCATCAAGACCGCCGCGCAGGCGCACCGCCTGCTGGGCTTCGCGCCGCTTGCCGCCCTGCTCGACCAGCGGGAGGCGCAAAACCGCTTGGTGTGGATCGACCAGATGCGGCGCCTGACCCTGGCGCTGGGCCAGGAAAAGCACGAACACGATACCCGCCGCATCGCGCTTACCGCGGTCAGGGCCGGCGGCGGCGTGACCGGATTGATCCTCGATCTGGCGCGCGGGTTCGCCCGCGACGGCCTGCGGGTGATCGCGGTCGAGGCCAACGCGCTCAAGCCCGACCAGCGCTACATGGGCGGGCCGCTGACGCCGGGCCTGATCGACCTGCTGAACGGCGAGGCGACGCTGGATCGGGTCATTCTGCCGGCGGAAGGGGATTTGCCGGATCGCATTCCGGTGGGGTTGGCGTTGCAGCGGCATCTACCGCTTTACGACCGGTTTTCCCAGGCATTGGACCCGCTGCTGGAACGCTACGATATCGTCCTGCTGGATACGCCGCCGGTGCTGCTGTCGGCCGATACCGAGTATCTGGCGCGTTACGCCGACGCCATGCTGCTGTTGGTGCAGGCCCGCCACACCCTGCCGGGCGAGATGAAGCGAGCGGTGCGCCTGCTGGAGAAAGCCAACCCGCGAGTGTTCGGAGCGATCGTCACCGGTCTGCGAGTTTATAAGGGCGGCGGCTACTACGCGGAAATGGTGCGGAAATATCGGGAGAGCGAAGAGGCCGCCAACCGATTGATCCAGGCGCACCTTAATATCGGCGCGGCCACCGCGGGTGCGACGGAAACCGGCCAGCGCGCATCCAAATGGGGCAAGGTTGGGCGTCTGTTCAAATTCAGGAAGAACCGGATCAAGCCGTCGCCGGTCGCCTGAACTCCCATCACAACGGCAGGAAAGCTCATGACCACGCCTCTGGTATACGCACTGCACAGCGGCAACCTCTACGGCACCGAGCGGATGGCGCTGGCCACGCTCGAAGGCTTGCGCGAGCGCTTCGCCCCGGTGCTGCTGGCGCCGCCGGGGCCGGCGCTGGCCGAGGCCGCGCGACTGGGGATTCCCGGCGAGTCGTTCGCCAGCCCGCGCGAGTTTGCCCGCCGCCTGCGGCCGTGGCTGGCCCGGCATCGGCGAGTGGCGTTCGTGGCCACCGGCGTGGTGCATTCGCTGGCGTTCCTGATCCTGAACGCCGGGTACCGACGCAAGTCGGTGCATGTGCATCTGGTGCATGGCGGCGCCGACGAACGTCTCAGCTACGGCCGCAAGCGGCTGCTGAATCCGACCGGCGCAGTGCTGGTGGCGGTGTCCGACTTCGTCCGGGAGCGGCTGATCGCCAACGGCGTCGCGCCCGGCAAGATCCGGGTGATCGAAAACTTTCTCACCGACGAGCGGGTGCGAAACGCACCGCGCCGGCCGCCGTTCGCCGGCGATGGAGTGCGCAACGTCGTCATCGTGTCGCGCATCGACCCGATCAAGCGCGTGGATCTGTTGCTGGACGCGCTCGACCGCCATCCGGACTTGAATACGCTGTCGTTCCGTATCTTCGGCACCGGCTGGGATCTGGAAACGCTGCGCGCCCGAGCGGCGGCGCGAAATCCCAACGTGGCCTTTCCCGGCTTCACCGAAACGGTCGCCGCCGAACTGGCCGCCGCCGATCTGCTGCTGCATCTGTGCCCGAGCGAACCCTTCGGACTGGCGATCCTGGAAGCGATGGCCGCCGGGGCGCCGGTGCTGGCGCCGGACAGCGGCGGCGCGGCGCTGCTGGTCGAGGAGGGCGTGTCCGGCGGCCGGTTCCACGCCGACGACGTCGAATCGCTGGCGGCCCGGTTGCGGGAATTGCAAGCCGCTCCGGCCGAGCGCTTGAATCGCTGGGTGGCGGGTGGCGACCGGGCCCTGGCGACCCGCTTTTCCCAGACCGAGCGGTTGGCCGATTACGCACGCCTGTTGGCGGAGGTGGACGATGATTGAATCCCCCCTGACCCCCGACCCCTCTCCCACTCGGGGCGAGGGGAGGATATTCCCGGCGCTGTCGGTGGTGGTGATCGGCCGCAACGAAGGCGAGCGACTGACGCGCTGCCTGGAGTCGGTGCGGGCCATGGCCGATCCCGGCGGGCCGGTGGAACTGATTTACGTGGATTCCGCCTCCACCGACGGCAGCCCGGAGCGGGCGGCGGCCCTGGGCGCGGCCGTCATCGTCGTGCATCCGGAGCGGCCGTCGGCGGCGCTGGGCCGCAACGCCGGCTGGCGGGCGGCGCGGGCGCCGCTGGTGCTGTTCCTGGACGGCGACACCCTCCTGCATCCGCGTTTCGTGATCGACTCGCTGCCGGAATTCCAGAACCCGAAGGTGGTGGTGGTTTGGGGCCATCGCCGCGAGATCCGCCCGGAAGCGTCGCTGTACAACCGGGTGCTGGACCTGGACTGGGTCTACCCGCCGGGGCCGAGCGAGTTCTGCGGCGGCGACGCGCTGATGCGGTGCGAGGCATTGGAGGCAGTGGACGGTTTCGACGCCACCCTGATCGCCGGCGAGGAGCCGGACTTGTGTCGGCGCTTGCGGGCGCGCGGCGGCCTGATCCTGCATGTGGATCGGCCGATGACCGGCCACGACCTGGCGATGACCCGCTGGCGGCAGTACTGGCGGCGCGCGGTGCGGGCCGGTCATGCCTACGCCGAGGTGGCCGAGCGTTTTCGCGCGACCGATACTCCGCTGTGGGAGCGCGAGCTTAAACGCAACCGGGTACATGCCGGCGTGCTGCTGCTGTCGCTGCCGGTCGCCGTGGCCGGTTTGCTGCGTGGCGGGTTGGCGATTCCGCTGCTGGTGCTTGGCCTGTGGCTGGCGCTGGCGCTACGGACCGCGCTCAAGGTGGGATGGAAAAGCCGCGATCCGCTGACCCGGTTGCTGTACGGACTGCATTCCCATGTACAGCAGATTCCCATCCTGATCGGCCAACTGGGCTATTACCGGGATCGCTGGCGCGGCCGGCGGCGCGGCCTGATCGAGTACAAGTAGGCAAAGGCGGAGGCGGGCGATGAGCGGAACGGTGAAGCGGCTGCTGGCCGGCGCGCTGACGCCGCTGGCGCGGCTGGCGGCGACGGTGGGCGAATCGGCGCGGCGGCTCTGGGCGCACGCCCGGCTGCGGGCCAGCATCGCCGGGCCGGTGGATCCCTCGGTGGTGATCATGGGCGTGGCCGAGGTGCGCGGCGTTGGCTGCGTCGAGTTGGGCAAGCACCTGTTGCTCTATCCGGGGCTGTATCTGGAAACCCAGGAAACGGGGCGGATCGTCATCGGCGACCATGTGGTGATGTCGCGCGGCGTGCATGTGGTGGCATTCCGCGAAGTGAGCATCGGCGCCGGCACGCTGATCGGCGAATACGTCAGCCTGCGCGACGCCAACCACCGCTTTGGCGGCGGGCGGGCCATCCGCCGTTCCGGACACGCCGCCGCGCCGGTCCGCATCGGCCGCAACGTCTGGATCGGGCGCGGCGCGACGGTATTGCCCGGCGTGACCATCGGCGATGGGGCGGTGGTCGGCGCCAATGCGGTGGTCACTCGCGAGGTGGCGGCGGGCGCGGTGGTGGGAGGCGTGCCGGCCCGGTTGCTGCGCGGTGGCCAGGGGCAGGGGATCGCGTCGCCGCCCGAACCCTGAACCCTTGAAGCCCTGAAATTCCGAGCCTCGACCATGGCGATCCTTGCCCTGATTCCAGGATTGCTGGCCGCTTATTTTGCGTTCCATCGCTCGCCGCAATTTGCTTTTCTCCATGTCTATCTGCCGGCGCTGCTGCTGATTCCGGACTACTATCGCTGGATCGCCCCCGGCCTGCCCGACCCGACCGCCAATCAGGCGGCGGCGGTGGCCATCTTCCTGGTGTTTCTGGCGCGGGGTGCGCCGGGTTACCGGTTTTCGCCCTTCGATCTGGTGATCTTCGGTCTTGCCGGGGTGATCTCCTATTCCGAGTACCGCGCCTCGGGCTACAACGACGCCCAGAACCTGATGTTCGCCATGCTGTCCTCGGTGGTCATCCCCTACGTGTTGGCCAAGAGTCTGGTCGAGCCGCTGGGCGCGCGGGTGGAGTTCGCCAAGAAAATCGTGATGTGCCTGTTCATCGTCGCCATCATCTGTCTGTACGAAGCGCGCTTCGGCGTCAATCCCTGGCAGAAACTGCTGGGACCGTTTTTCTCGGGGCAGGGTTTGGGCTGGATCATTACCTTTCGCTGGGGGCTGGCGCGCACCGCCGGTCCTTATGGTCACGCGATTCTGGCCGGCATCATGATGGTGGCGGGCTACCGAATCCAGCGCTGGCTGGAGTGGAGCGGGGCCTGGACCGAACCGCGTCACCCCTGGTTCAAATGGGTGCCCTGGCCCAAGTTGACGGAAGCCCAGATCTATACCCTGGGCCTGCTGGGTGGCGCGCTCATCACCCTGGTTAAGGGGCCGTGGCTGGCCGGGATCGTGGCCGGGGTGGTGGTGTTCATCGGGCGCATGCGCAATCGCTGGATCGGCGTCGGCATTCTGCTGGTGTTCATCTTTGGCGTTTGTCTGCCGGGATTTCTCTGGTTCCTGCAATGGGCCGGCGTCGGGCGGGAAAACGCGCTCACCGAGAATCAGGAAACCGCCGCCTATCGCCTGGAATTGATCGAAAACTACATGGACATCGCCAAGGAAGAGGCCGTCTGGGGTTGGGGCTTGATCAAATGGCCCAAGGTGCCGGGCCAGCCGTCCATCGACAATTACTATTTGCTGCTGTTTCTGATGCACGGCGTCGTTGCGTTCACCCTGTTCATGACCGTGTTGCTGGGGATGTCGATCCGCCTGATGGTGCATGCCATGCGCCAGCCCAACCCGCAACCGCTGGGCAGTTCGCTGGCGTTTACCCTGGTGGGGATATACGTGGTCTACATCGTGTCGGTGGCCACGGTGTACATGGGCAACCAGACCGTGGCGCTGCTGTTTTTGATTACGGGCTGGGCGGAAGGCTATTTACACGCGGGGCGGGAGCAGACGATGGGAGCGGTTTTGGCGCCGCGCCCGCCGCCGGCGCCGTACCGCTTCCGGCGGATTCTGAGTTGAGGTCCAGCGCGGCCAGCAGCGCCGGCCGCACCCGTTCCCGCCACAGCCGGTAGCCGGCGGCGTTGAGATGCAGGCCGTCTTGGAACAACTCGGGCCGGGGCCGACCGTCGGCGCCAAGCAGGGGGCTGGCCACGTCGATGAAGCGCAGGCCCGGCGTCGCCTCGCAATAGGCGCGCAGCCGCTGGTTGGCCTCGACCTGCTGCGACAAGCGCTGCTGGTAGTAGGGCGAGGGCTTGATCGCCAGCAACAGAATCGGCAAGGCCGGGTCGGTCTGACGCAAATGCTCGACCAGTCGCTGGAAGCGCTCCAGCACCGTTTCCGGCCGGGACCAGCGACCGCCAAGGTCGTTTTCTCCGCCGTAAACCACCACCGCCCGCGGTTGGTAGGGCAGGATAATGCGGTCGCTGTAACGCAGTATGTCGTGCAACCGCGAGCCACCGAATCCCCGGTTCAGCACCGGGATCGGCGCCATGTCGGCGGCCAGTGTGTGCCAAAACCGGATGCTGGAACTGCCCACGAACACCACCCGACCGGGTTGCGGCGGCCGGAGACGATCCTCCGTCTCAAACGCACGGATCGCGGCTTCCCAGTGATCGGTTTGCAATTGCCAAAATGACAGCGCGCTCAGAAACACTGCTGCAATCAGGATGAGCGCCGGCATGCGCGGTGGCCAGCGCTGGCTCAGGCGTCGCCAGAAGGCGGGGGTCAAGGATGAGTCAATGAACGCCATGCTCGTTGCCGATTTGCTTATGGATTGCGCTGGGCCAAGGGTTTGAGGAGAGAAGTCGGCTTATTGGAGAAAAGCCCGAGTATTTGCGCGACTGAATACAAGAGGGTCAATTGCAGTAGCAAAAACAGATAGCACCACCAATCCGACAATTGGCGATGCTCGACGATACTGATCGTAACAATGCTGAAGCAAACATGTAGGCAAAACAGGGGAAGCATGTTTTTGCCCAAGTGAGCCAAAGGTTTTAGGCTATTCAGAATTTCCGGCGATAGATGCCGGTTGATCCACAGAATGACGCCCATTACGCTAAAGAAGTTCAGTAAGCGTAATGGACCCAGTCGCCATTTATCGAGAATCCACTCAAAAGAGCCAAGATTGATCGAAAAAGGGATAAGCGGGTTGCGCCAACAAAAGAAGAATAGGGATAGAGCGATCGAGGCAATACCCAACAGGCGCGGTGGTTCGATCCGCTGGGTTGAAGCGTGTCCATGGGCATAACCCCAAGCGAGGCCAAGAACCCAGAGTAGTTGCCAGGAAAATGGATCGAAGGCGCCAAGATAGGTCGTGGTCTGATGAGACATCAGCCGTGCTAGATGGTCTTTCATCCCGAATTGCGCCAATACCCAAATAGCCAGGCTAAGCAGGAGAATCGGCGGCCAGCCGTGGCGGATAACCAGCTTCACAAGGGTGAAAGTATATAAGAGAAGAATGACATACAGCGGCAGGATATCCAATAGCGGTGGTTGATACAGCAGTAGCAGGGAGCCAAGCATCGCACTCAATGGATCGTCGCAATAATAACCGAGAATATTGTGAACCGGCTCGATATGGCAAAACTGGCCGATAACGAAAAATGCAAAAATTAGAGTCATGATATGGGCAAGATAAATTTTTTTAGCGCGGTTTCGGATCAAAAAATTGAGCCCTGATAAGTCATTTCGCTCAAGACGTTTTTTGATGATCGATCCAAAAACGAAAGCCGATAGAAAAATAAACCCTTCGGCGGCCGACACAAAGCCAATCGGTTGTATCGTATATTCCCGCAGAGGGTTGGGTATATGATTGATGGCCATGATGACCAATAATAACCCGCGCAGCACATCCAATCCTAAATTGCGTTCCATGTCCGCCTTTTTGTGAAAACACCCAAAGTTGTCGGTTTCGAAATCGCTCGCCGGCCTAGGCTTGCCCGTTACCTTCGCGCGCTAGAAGAGATTACAATCATCGGACAACCTTTCGGCGCAACGAATTCCTGATTGCAGGAGCCGCATCATGTCCAAACCCCTATGGACACCCCGCTTTACCGCGATCGACGAAACCCGCGCCCTCGCCATTATTTCGATGATGATCATGCATTTCGGCCCCGGCGTGTTTCAACGGCTGCCGGCGCTCGAACCCTTGGCGGAGCCGGTATTGTTTCTGGGCCGGTTCGCCACCACCACCTTCATTCTGGTGTTCGGCGTCACGGTTGGTTTCGTGTACCACGATCGCTTCCAGGGTCCGGATCGCGTCCGGGTACTGGAGGCGGTGCATGCCCGCTCCCGTCTGCTGGCGCTGTGCGCGCTGCTGATTTGCGTGCCGGACTACATCAATTTATGGCTGGCTGGCGATTACGATTTCAGCCATTGGCTGTTCAAAACCTACAGCATTCTAAACTACTACGCGCTGGCGCTGGTGTCGGTGCCGCTCTGGCTGCGTGCGCTGGGGCGGACCCCGCTGCGCAACGCCTTGCTGCTGGGCATCGCGCACTGGGCGCTGGCGCTGCTGTGGTTGTCGTTCTGGCCGCTGGACCCGGCGTTGGGCGTGCGGGAATACCTGCGGCTGAATTTGCTGTCCGGGCCGTATGGCTATTTGCAACTGTCCGGCAGCGCCATCATGGCGATTCCGGTCGGCATCCAGTTGCGCCAAGCGGTCCGCTTGGGTCAGGAATGGACTTTTTTGCGACGATTGGCGCCGGTCGCGCTGGCGCTGGCCGCGGCCGGTTTCGCGTTGGGCTTGGCAAGCGGCGAACTCAGCCTGCATGCCATCGTCTCCGGCACGGTCAAAACACCGCCGCGCGTTTGGTATTGGCTGTTTTTCGCCGGCCCGGCATTTTTATTGCTTTCCGGTTTCGTCGTGCTGGGACTCCAGATGGGCGCGCGCGAGAAAAAACTGACTTATCCGCTGGCCTTGTTCGGTCAGGCGTCATTGCCTATTTACACCGCGCACACTTTCGTACTGCCGGCGCTGAATTGGCTCGACCGTCTGGTGGTGGTCGAGGGTATGGCGCGGATTGTGCTACCCTTTGTTGCGTTCGCAGTATACTGCGCGATCGTCATGGATTATTACCATCGCAAGACGCTGCGCCCGCGCCCCGCGTAAGCGTCGCCGGTTCGTCGGGATCGTTTTTAACTTCGGGAAATCCTGTTAGTCTGTACAGAAAAAACCAGGAGGGTCTATGCCAGTCCGACATGTCCTTGTTGTAGATGACTCCAAGTCGGCGCGGCTGATGTTGCGCAAGATGTTGCAGGGCTTTGGCATGACCGTGGATACCGTGGAATCGGCTGAGGAGGCGTTGAGCTATCTGCGTGCCCAACGGCCGGATGCGATCTTCATGGACTATACCATGCCCGGCATGGATGGCCTGATGGCTGTACGGCAGATCAAGAGCAGTCCCGCCACCGCCTCGATTCCGGTGGCAATGTATACCTCGAAGGACGAACCCTCCTATCAAGACGAAGCCCGGGCGGCCGGCGCCATCGGTGTGCTGAGCAAGCCGGCGATGCCCGAGACCCTCGGCGCGATCCTCGAAGAGTTGAGCGCGCTGTTCGATGCCGCCAACATCGCCTCGCCCGGTTCGCCGGAGCCCGTTGCGCCGCCGACCGCCGCGGGCATGACGGTTGATGGGGTTGGCGCGATCGCCCTCGAGAAAGCCGAACAGGTTTTCTACGAGGCGATCGAGACGCAGGTGTTGCCGCTGATCAACGATGTGGTCGCCAAGCTGCGGCGGGATCTGGAAACCAGCCAACAGGAAACGTGCGGCCAGATCGCCACCCGCGTTTGCGCGGAACGACTGGCGGCATGGCAACCGCCGGAACCGCACGAAACCCAGCCCAGCGAAGCGACGTTGCGAGCGTGGATCTTGCCGCTGATGGAGCAGCGGCTGGAGACCCACCGGCGCGAAGCGCGAACCGATCTTGAGAAACTGGTAAGGGAGGTGGCGGGCCAGATATGCCAGGATCAGATGCACGAACTGTCCGGCCGGTTGGTCCGGCAACTGAGCCTGCGCTTTGTCGATGCCACGCAAAAAGCCGGCGACGATGCCCGCGAAGCCGCGGTCAAGGTGGCGCGGGAGGTGGCGTCGCAGGCCGCCGCGGCCGCCAAGTCGGCCGCCGAGTCAACCGTTGGCCAGGCTGACGCGGCGACGGTGGCCAACGCGGCGGCCGCGGCCGAACAAACGGCGCGTCTGTTGTGGGCGGACGCCCAGCGCGACCTTCGGCGGAGCGTTCGTCTGGCGGCGGGGTGTGCGGCGGCGGCCGGTATTGGAGCAGCGGTGCTGGTGTATGTGCTGCGTTGAAAAAGTGGGCGCCTCGCGCCGAATCTGGCCAAGGTCGCGACTAGACTCACCATTTAGTGAGTGAATCGATTATGGCCGACATCATGATTTATCTGGTCATTGGAGCGATTGTTGGCTTCGGCGGCATGGCGATCTACCTGTTGCCCTACCGAATCCTGCGGCGGAATCTGGCCCAGACTCAGGCGGAGCTCGCCGAAGGCCAAGCGAAGCACAGCGAGCTGCAAGACGCCTTGCAGAACGAGCGGACGGCCGTCTACCAGGCTCGCCAGCAGCATCAGAAGCAGCAAAGCCGGCTCGAAGGCGACCTGGCGCAGGAGCGTGAACGTTATGCCGCACTGAAGCGGCAATGCGTCGATTTGCAAACCGGCCGTGACCAGCAGCAGCAAACTCATCTGCGCGAGACCGCCAAGCTGCGCGGCGCCATCGAGCGCCTTGAGCGGGAGCATGCGGCGCTGCAGGATCGTTTCGCGCGGGACAGCGAACAATGGGATCGGGAGCGGCAGAGCCTGTTGCTGCACAACAGCCAGTTCGAGGAGCAGTTGCGAGTGCTGCGGCAGGACAAGGCGGCGCTGAGCGAGCGCCTGGAGCAACAGCAGGAGTCGTGGGAGCGCGAGCGGCTGGCCTTGCAGATTCAGGTCAATACCTTGGAAGACGAGAGCGCCCGTGCCAGTCTCGGCCTGCCGCCGGACAGCTCGCGTTTGGCGGAACGGATCAAGACGGCGACGGCGGAGGAATTGAACCGGCAGCGGCTGGCCTGGGAGGAAGAGCGGCAAGCGATGCAAGAGCAACTGGAGCGGTTGCAGGCCGAACGCCGGGTCTTGCGGGAACAGGCGATGGCGGCGGGTGTCGAGATCCAGTCATCCCGCCTGAGCGATGTGGCCGACCAGCAGATGCGCGAATTGCGCCAGCAGTTGGAGCAGGCCCAGCGGGAGCGCCAGCAGATGGAAGAAAAGTTGGCGGCGCGCAACCGTCAGACGGAACTGGAGCAAAGCGCGCTGGAAGCCGAGATCGAACAATTGATGGATCGTTTGCTGCGCATGCAGCGCGAGCGGAGCGCTTAGGCGGCCGGCGGCGAGCCGATGTCGCCGCCAAAGAAATACGGGATGCGAACCCGATCCAGTTCGTTTTGCAGCGCCAGGTCGAACGCGCCGTCGCGGCGGGCCAGGATGTCGGCCCACGGCAGCCGCGCGGTGTCTTGCCGAAGCCGGGCCACCAGCCGGTCGATGTCTCCCACCACCCGGGCCGGCGTGCCGGCGACGATGCTGCCCGGCGGCACGTCGCGGTTGATCACCGAACCG
This sequence comes from Candidatus Competibacter sp., assembly GCA_029624815.1. GTDB lineage: Bacteria > Pseudomonadota > Gammaproteobacteria > Competibacterales > Competibacteraceae > Competibacter. The sequence continues at coordinate 26,896 of JARSSH010000050.1, read as the reverse complement.
GCGGCGACGATGGCGTTGGGGCCGATGGTGACGCCCGGCAAAATAATCGCGCCGTGGCCGATGAAGACGTTGTCGCGGATATCGATCTTGCCCACCCGGTCCAGTTTCAGCCCATAGGCGCGGTTGAGCATGTTCACCGAGCCGTCGTGGCCGAATAGGGTGCAGCCGGTCAGGCGGACGTTGTTGCCCAGTCGGGTGTAGGTCGGATCGGCAATGGTGACGTTGGTCTGAATCGAACAGTGTTCGCCGATGGCGTACAGCACGCCCCGACGCTTGAGCCAGGCCGCCCATTCGTCGCCGCCAGGATTGCAGAACCGTTTGTACCAGCCGACCGCCCGACCGTGCTCGAACGCCAGATAGCGCAGGATGCGCCGCAATAACGCTTTCATGCCACTTTTCTCCCGGTCGCTTTGGCGATGAACCCACTCAAGGTATGCCCCAATTGGCGGCGCAGGTATTCCCGTTCGCCCCAGTCGCACATCGCCCGGTACAGAAAGGCGGTCGTTACCACGGTGTACAGCAGGCCGCAGACCGTCAGCCGGCCCAGCAGGGACCAGCGGTCGGAACCGGCGGCGGCGAACCAGGGCGCGCTCAATCCGGCCAGCGCCAGCCCGAAGCCGTAGGGAATCAGGCCGGGGACGATCACCCGCCAGACATAGGTTCCCAGCGCAACCTGGAGAAAGCGGTTGGAATAGGCCATGTAGGCCCAGCCGCTCAAGGTCATGGCGGCGGCGACTCCGTAGGTGATGGCGGGAATGGTGACTCCCAGCGCCAGAAACGCGCCGCCCACCAGCAGCGCGACTAGCGCTGCCTGGCTCAGCGGGTAGAACAAGGTGCGGGCGGGTCGATTGGCGCCGTAATGCAGCGCGGTGCAGGGGCCAGTGGTGACGTGGGTCTGAAACGGCAGGGTGAACCAGGCCATGATGAAGGCGGTTATCCGAAACTCCTCGGCCGGACCGAGCCAGGCGGTCATCAGCGGCGCGGCGAAACCGGCCAGGAAGCCCATGATCAGGCCGGTCAGCAGGCTGATGTAGCGTGAGCCCTTCAGGTACAGTTTGGCCAGTTCCTCCATCTGTCCGAGGCTGTGCAGGTGGGTCGCCGCCGGCAGAAACACCGTGTTCAAGGCCGAAGTGATCTGGCTGGACATGACCGGCAGCTTTTCGCCCAGATCGAACAGGCCGGTGGCGCGCACCCCGATAAACGCGCCGGCGATCACCTTCTCGATGGAATACAGGATCATGCTCAGCAGGCCGGAAATCTGCACCACGCCGCCGAAATGGTAGAACAGCGCCAACAGGCCACGGTCGAAATGACGCGGCCCGAGACTCAGGCCGGGCAGAACCTGGAAGCAGGCGCGGGCGCTGAGCCAGGTCGCCAGCAGGTAGCGGATGACGAAAGCCCACAGCAGCGCGTACACCCCCAGTCCGGCCAGCAGCAGGCCGACGATCAGCACGGTTTCCAGCAAAAAACTCGCCACCCAGATGCCGGTCTGTCGCACCATCCGTTGCAACCCGTTCAGCACATGGCTGAATGCGCCGAAGCTCAGGTCGAGCATCATCGCCGCGGCGGTGGCGAAGATCAGCACGGCGGCGGTTTCGCGCAGGTGCGGAGCGACCTTGAACAAATCCAGTAGCGCCGGCATCCCCAGTCCCAGCAGCGCCAGCAGCATCGCGCAAACCGGAATCGTCACGGCCAGGCCGGTGCTGAGCAGGCGGTTGATCGCCTCGGTATCGTGGCGGGCGTGGTATTCGGCGGTGTAGCGGATGTAAACGTTGGCGATGCCGAAGGTGCTCATGCCCAGATAGCCGATGACGATGAAGCAGGTTGCCCAGATGCCGTATTCCTCCAGGCTGACATAACTCAGGATGAACGGCGGCAGCCCGACCCGGCTGAGCATGTAGAGCAGCTTGGCGGCCAGTTGAGCCACGGCGTTCTGGGACAGGCGATTCTTGAACTGCTGCTGGGCGTCGCTGGCGGTCATCGGGGGTCCGGGTGCGGCGAACCGGTATTCACGCTATGATTGGAAGGGTAGTTTTAATTGTAACGTGGAAGCACCGAAAAGCGAGGAGGAAAAGCCCCATGCGCGTGCTCGTGGTTGGCGGAGCGGGTTATATCGGCTCTCATATGGTCAAGCTGCTGTGCCAGCGCGGGTTCGAGGTGACGGTATTGGACAACCTGTCCGCCGGCCATCGCGACGCGGTCAAGGGCGGGCGCTTCGTGCTGGGCGATTTGGGCGAGCGGGATATGCTGGACGAGTTGATCCGGACCTCGCGCTTCGACGGCGTGCTGCATTTCGCCTCCCATATTCAGGTCGGCGAGTCGGTGCGCGAGCCAGCCAAGTACTACCTCAACAACGTGTTCAAGACCCAGTACCTGCTGGATGCGATGGTCTCGCACCGGGTCAAGCATTTCATTTTCTCTTCCACGGCGGCGATTTTCGGCGAACCGCTGCGGACGCCCATCGACGAGGATCATCCCAAGCACCCCATCAACCCCTACGGACGGGGCAAATGGATGGTCGAGCAGATGTTGCAGGATTATGACACGGCCTATGGCTTAAAAGCGGTCTGCCTGCGCTACTTCAACGCGGCCGGCGCCGACCCCGATGGCGAACTGGGTGAGCGCCACGAGCCGGAAACCCATCTGATTCCACTGGTGCTGCAAGCGGCCGCCGGCCGTCGGCCGAACATCACCGTATTTGGAATCGATTACGACACGCCGGACGGCACCTGTATCCGCGACTACATCCATGTCACCGATCTGTGCGAGGCGCATCTCCTGGCGTTGCAACGCTTGTGGGACGGAGCCGCCAGCGCCGCCTTCAATCTCGGCAACGGCAACGGCTTTTCGGTGCGGGAAGTGATCGAAACCGCCCGCGTCGTCACCGGGCGCGAGATCCCGGTAGTGTACGGCGAGCGCCGGCCGGGCGATCCGGCGCGGCTGGTGGCCGATTCCGGGCGGGCGCGGGCCGAACTGGGATGGGAGCCGCGGTACGCGGATCTGAACGACATCGTCGCCCACGCCTGGCGCTGGGAGACGCGACAAGCACGCCCTTTCCCTATGGGAGAGGGTCGGGATGAGGAGGGTGGCTAATGCGCCAGCCGTTCCATCGCCGCCCGCAGTTCGCCCTCCAGCGGCGCGGCCTTCTCGGTGCGGGTATCGACGATGACGAAGGTGACATCGGCGTCGGCAACCACAATATCGGCGCCCTTGAGGGTGACCAGTTGGCGCATCACGCAACTGCGGGCGCCAATGGTTTTCACCGAGGTGGCGATTTGCAGGATTTCCCCCATGAAGGCGGCGCGACGGTAGTTGATGTTGATGTTGACCACGGCGAAGGCGTAACCGTGTTGCTCCAACAGATCCAGGTTGCCCCGGTTTTCCAGCAGACTCCAGCGGGCTTCCTCCAGAAATTCCAGATAACGGGCGTTGTTGACGTGACGGAACAGGTCGAGGTGGTAGCCTCGCACCTTGATGTCGATGCTGTGGCTCATGCGTGCGCTCCAGTGAGGATGGTGAAGAGAGAGTCGATTCGCCGGCCGGCGGGTGGAACCCGCGCGGGTGTCGCCGGCCCGGCGGGAAGTGTAGGGAAACGGCGTGCTTTTCGCATGAGCGTTGCGATGATGGACGCCCGCTCATGAGCGAAAAAGCGCCACGCCTGCTGTTGTCGGCGTATCAGTGCGGGCCGGGCATGGGGTCGGTGTCGCAGATCGGTTGGCACTGGTATTCCCGGTTGGTCCGGCGACTGCCGGTGACGCTGGTCACGCACGTCCGCAACCGTCCGGCCCTGGAGGCGGCCGGCGCGCCGCTGCCGGGTTCGGAGGTGATCTACATCGATACCGAATGGTTCGCCGGGCCGCTGTACCGTCTGGCGGCGCGCTTGTTCCGCCAGAGTCAGCACGCGGTGTTCCTGGTGTCCTCGGCCGATTTTTACATGTACGACAGGGCGACGCTCAAGGAATTACGGCGGCGACGGGCGGCGGGCGCGGATTGGGATATCGTTCATGCGGTGACGCCGGTGTCGCCGATGGCCGCGACGCGCCTGCACAAGCTGGGGCGGCCGGTGGTGCTGGGACCGTGGAACGGCGGTTTGGGCAACCCGGCGCACTTTCCGGACATCATGCGCGCCGATGCGGCCTGGCTGTATCCGGTGCGCAAGCTGGGCGGGTTGGTGGACGCGCTGGCGGGCTCCAGCCGAAACGCGGCGGCGATTCTGACCGCCACCCAGGCAACGATGGACGGCATCGTCCCGCGTCATCGTCCCCGCTGCGTGCCGATGCTGGAAAACGGCGTCGATCTGAACGTTTTTTCACCTGGACCCTGGCCGGAGCCACCGGGGCCAGACCGACCGCTGCGGCTGGCGTTCGTCGGGCGTCTGGTGCCGTTCAAGGGCATCACCATGCTGTTGGAAGCCATGCAACGGGTGGCGGGCGAGATGGCGGTGGACGCCGTGCTGGTCGGCGGCGGGCCGCTGGAAGCGGATTTGCGCGCGGAAGCGGCGGCGCGCGGTCTGGCCGGCCGGGTGCGGTTTGTCACCGAGAATTTGTCTGCCGCCGCCGTGGCCGCCGAGATGCGGGCGGCGCATCTGTTTTGCTTGCCGTCGGTGCGCGAGTCAGGCGGCGCGGTTTTATTGGAGGCGATGGCCTGCGCCCGGCCGGTGACGGCGGTGGCCTTCGGCGGGCCGGCGGAGATTGTGGACGACGCCGTGGGGCGCACCCTGCCGCCGACCGGACGGGAGGCGGTGGTCGGCGGTTTGGTCGAGGTGTTCCGCGATGTCGTGGCCCAGCCGGGGGCATGGCGGGCGCGCGGCGAGGAAGGGTTGCGGCGGGCGCGGGAGCGTTATGGCTGGGAGGCCAAGGTCGATGCGGCGGTGGAGTTGTATCGGCGATTGCTGGCCGATGATGAATAGCCGCCATCCACCGGTCGTTTTGGCCGCCGACGAAATTCATTTATGGCTGGCGGAGCTGGATCGGCCGAGAGAACGATGGGCGGATTTGGCGACGGCGCTGGCGACGGACGAGCGGGAACGGGCGGCGCGGTTCCATTTTCCCGAACACCGGGATCGTTTTATCGCCGGGCGTGGCCTGTTGCGGGAACTGCTGGGTGCGTATCTGAATCGACCCGCGGCGGCGCTGCGTTTCGCCTGCGGGCCGCGCGGCAAGCCCAGGCTGATGGGTGAGGAGGCCGGTGCCGGCCTGTGTTTTAACCTGGCGCACAGCGGCGGTCGGGCGCTGTATGCGGTCGCTCACCGCGAGGTGGGCGTCGATCTGGAGTGCCTGGATCGAGTGGTGAGCGATGCGCCGGTGGCCGAGCGGATTTGTACGCCGCGCGAATGGGCGGCGTTCCAGACGCTGCCGGCGGAACGGTTCCGGGAAGCCTTTTTCAACTGCTGGACCCGTAAGGAAGCGGTCGCCAAAGCGCTGGGCGGTGGTTTGGCCAGCGGTTTGCGAAATCTGGAAGTTTGTTTCCCGGATGGTGAATTGCCGGACGGTCGGGTCAGTCTGCGGGATGCCTTGGATCGAGAATGGAGCGTGCTGAACCTGCCGCTGGAGGTCGGCTGGAGCGGGGCCGTGGCGGCGGAGGGCGCCGATTGGCGCTGGCAAGCTTGGCGCTGGTCCTGATTCCCGGCATAAAGAGTTAAGGAGGATCAATGAACGATACCCACAACGATAAAGGGAGAGCCGCATCACGGCCCCCGGTTCGCCTGGCCTATCTGGTCAGCCGTTATCCGGCGGTGTCCCATACTTTCATCCTGCGCGAGGTATTGCGGTTGCGCGAACTCGGCTTCGAGATCGCGGTGGCGTCGATCAATCCGCCCGACCAGCCGCCGGAGAAGCTGACCGCCGCCGAGCGGGCCGAAATGGAGCGGACCTATTACGTCAAGCGGCACGGCCTGCCGGGAGCGGTGACCGCCAAACTGGCGACCCTGGCGACCCGGCCTGGCGGTTTCTTCCGGGGTTTGAAGTTCGCCTTGCGGTTGGGCGGGACGGATCTTAAGAAGCTGGCCTACGGCCTCTTTTACTTCGCCGAGGCGCTGATGATCGGCCGCTGGATGGCGCGCGAGAAACTGACGCATCTGCATGTCCATTTCGCCACGCCGGCCGCCACCGTGGCGCTGATCGCCAGCCGAATTTATCCCATCGCCTTCTCGATGACGGTGCATGGACCGGACGAGTTTTATGACGCGCCCGGCTATTATCTGGCCGAGAAGATCGCCGGCGCTTCCTTCATCTGCTGCATCGGCCAGTACGCCCGCAGCCAGTTGATGAAGCTGTCGTCGCCGGATCACTGGAACAAGTTCGAGATTTCGCCGCTGGGCGTCGATCCCGCGCTGTTCGCGCCCCGCCCGTTTCGGGTCGATCCCCATCCGTTCGAGATCATCTGCGTGGGCCGGTTGACCCCCGCCAAGGGTCAGGCCATCCTGCTGGACGCCATCGCCCGCCTGCGCGCCGACGGTCGCGACCCGCGATTGCGCTTCGTCGGCGACGGTCCCGACCGGGCGACGTTGGAGCGGATCGTCACCGAGCGCGGTCTGGGCGGCGTGGTGGTGTTCGAGGGCGCGGTCAATCAGGATCGCATCCGCGCGCTGTACGCCGCCGCCGACCTGTTCGCGCTGGCCAGCTTCGCCGAGGGCATTCCGGTGGTGCTGATGGAAGCGATGGCGATGACCATCCCCTGCGTGACCACCTTCATTACCGGTATCCCCGAACTGATTCGCGACGGTCAAGACGGCTTACTGGTGGCGCCGTCCGACGCCGAGGGGCTGGCGGTGGCCATCGCCCGCTTGATGGACGACGCGGAACTGCGCCAGCGCCTGGGCAAAGCCGGTCGGGCGCGGGTCGAGGACAAATACAACCTGCGTCGCAATATCGATCGATTGGCGGCGATTTTCCGTCGGCGATTGGGCGGGGAGCGCGGCCATGGCTGACGGCAGCGGATTCTGGGCGCTGCTTGGCGCGCTGCTGGCGCTGCTGAGCGCGCCGGGCACATTCGAATTGCTGATGCTGACCGTGGGCGGAATCCTGCCGTCGCGCCGCCAGCGGCCACCCTCACCCCCAACCTTTCTCCCGCCGGCGGACGAGGGGTGCTTGCGATTCGCCATCGTCGTGCCCGCTCACAACGAAGCCGAGGGCATCGCCGCCTGCATTCGGAGCCTGCGCGCCTGCGACGCGGGTGCTGGGCGCTTCGCCGTGGTGGTGGTCGCCGACAACTGCGAGGATGACACCGCCGCCCGCGCCGAAGCGGCCGGGGCACTGGTGCTGACGCGCCATGATCCCGACCGGCGCGGCAAGGGCTACGCGCTGGATTTCGCCTTCAGACAACTGCTGGCCGGGCCGTTCGATGTCTTCATGGTGGTGGACGCCGACACCCGGGTGGAACCGACGCTGTTCGTGGAGGCGCAACGGCTGTTCCTCACCGGGGCGGATGCGGTGCAAAGCCGCTACTGCGTGGACAATCCCGGCGATTCCGTGCGCACCCGGCTGATGAACGTGGCATTGTGGGGGTTCAACGTGCTGCGCCCGCGCGGTCGTGAATTCTGGGGCCTGTCGGTGGGGCTGCTCGGCAACGGCTTCGGGCTGAGTCGCGCCACCCTGGAAGCGGTGCCCTACGATGCCGCGTCGGTGGCGGAGGATCTGGAATATCACATCCGTCTGGTGCAAAGCGGCCGGCGGGTGCGGTTCCTGGACCATGCCACCGTCTGGTCGGCGATGCCCAGCGGCGAGCGCGCCTCGCGCCATCAGCGCGCCCGCTGGGAAGGCGGTCGCTTTCGCATGATCCGCGAGCAAACGCCGATCCTGCTGCGCGGGATTCTGGCCGGGCGCTGGCGGGAATGGGAGCCGTTGCTGGAGCTGTGGCTGTTGCCGCTGGCGTTTCACGTCCTTTTACTGCTGTTGGCGCTGTTGCCGCCGTTCGCCCTCAGCCGGATGTACGCGTTGTGCGGTCTGGCGCTGGTCGGCCTGCATGTGCTGGCGGCGATCCGGGTCGGTGGCGGCGGTTGGCGCGACCTGCAAGCGGTGGCTGCCGCTCCGTTCTATATTTTGTGGAAGCTCACCCTGTTCAAGGCGCTGCTGCGTGGCGCACGCAAGGACGCCGCCTGGGTCCGCACCGACCGCGAATCTTCTCCCCATGACCGCTAAACCCGCCGTTTCCGTCGTCATCGTGTCCTTCAACACCCGCGAGTTGCTGCGGGAATGCCTGAACGCGCTGGCCGTCGAAGCCGATGGGGTGAGTCATGAAGCCATCGTGGTGGACAACGCCTCGCGCGACGGCTCGGCGGACATGTTGGCGGCCGAATTTCCGCAAATCCGTCTGATTCGTAGCGAGGTCAATCTTGGCTTTGCCGCCGCCAACAATCGCGGTTTTGAAATCGCCCAGGGCCGTTACGTGGCGCTACTGAACTCCGACGCCTTCCCGCGTCCGGGCGCGCTGCGGAATGCGGTGGCCCACATGGACGCCGATCCGAAAATCGGCCTGGGCGGGGCGCGATTGGTGGGAAGGGATGATTCCTGGCAACCTGCGGCGCGGCTGTTTCCTTCGCCGCTCAACGACTTCCTGTCCCTGTCCGGATTGTCCACCCGCTTCCCGCGCAGTCGCTTTTTCGGCCGGGTGGATCGCAGCTGGGCCGATCCCGGCGAACCGGCGGAGGTGGACTGGGTGCCGGGCGCGTTCTCGATCATCCGCCGCGACGTGCTGGAGCGGGTCGGCTATTTCGACGAGGCGTTCTTCCTGTACTACGAGGAAGTGGATCTGTGCCGGCGGATCAAGGCGGCGGGTTACAGGATTGGCTACTGGCCGGATGTGACGGTGGTGCATCTGGGGGGCGAGTCGTCCAAGACCCTGGAGCACCTGACGCTGTCCTCCTCCGGCGCGCAACTGACCCTGTGGCGGCTGCGCAGCGAGTATCTGTACTACCGCAAGCAACACGGATTGGCCACCGCCTGGCTGGCCAAGCAGGTGGAAAAGCAGTGGCACGCGCTGCGAGCCTGGAAGAATGCCCGGCGGGGAGAGGCCGGCGGTCGCGCCAAGGCCGAGGAATCGCGGGCGATCCTGACCCTGATCGAGCAGGCATGGCGGGAAACCGACGGCGGCCGGGTTTCGCCGCCAAGGCCGTGGTAGGGAGAGGCGGTCATGTTCGACAACCTGCGTGAAGACTGGCGGACCTACGAACACGATCCAGCCCGACAGGGACTCTGGGTGATGGCCGTGTATCGCTTCGGCCGCTGGCGCTATCGGATTCGGAACCGCTGGTTGCGCCTGCCGTTCTCGATTCTCTACAAGATTCTCAAGCTGCTGTCGCAGATTCTCACCGGCATCGACCTGCCCTGCGAAGTGACCGTGGGGCGGCGATTCAAGATCGAGCATTTCGGCGACATCATCGTCAGCGGCGACACCGTGTTCGGCGACGACGTGGTGATTCGCAACGGTGTGACCGTCGGTCTCAAGCGCACCCATCAACGCGGCGCTCCCGTGATCGGCAACCGGGTGGACATCGGCGCCGGAGCCAAGATCCTCGGCCCGATCCGCATCGGCGACGACGTGGCGATTGGCGCGAACGCGGTGGTGCTGCGGGACGTGCCGCCGAATTCGCTCGCCGTCGGAGTGCCGGCGCAAATCCGGCCGCGCCCGTCCATCGGAGACGGGACGCCGTGAACCGGGCAACCGCGTCTTGGTTGCGGGGTTTCGATTTGGCGCTGGCGCTGGCGTTGATCGTGCTGCTGGCCCCGCTGTGGCTGGTGCGCGCCGTGCTGGCGCGGGTTCGGGCTGGCCGCCTGTTCGACCGGGCCGAACAGGTTGGCCGCGAGCGCCGCTCCTTCGTCCGGCTGGCTTTCGCCGGACCTTTGCCGGGCCGCGATCTGGCGGCGCTGCTCAATGTCCTGCGCGGCGACATGGCCATCGCGGGACCGCGCCCCTTGACGGTGGCGGAAGCGGCGGCGGTTCCCGCCGAGGCGGAAATTCGCTTTAGCGTGCGGCCGGGCTTGTTCTCTCCCTACCCGCTCCAACAGCGCACCGGCATCGCCCACGATCCCGAAAGCGAACTGGACCGGCGCTTTGTCGAGCGGCTGGGCGTGGGCGCCAGCCTGGGACTGGTGGTTCGCTCGCTGATCGCCGGACTGGTGGGTGGCGGCAAGGCACTGCCGGTCCCGCCCCGGCTGGATTTCTTCGGCGTTCCCATCGTCAATACCACCATGGATGAAGCCGTGGACTGGATCGCGGCGCGAGCGGCCCTTGCCCCCAACCCCTCTCCCATGGAACAGGGGGAGAAAGCGCTGCTGGCTTTCGTCAATCCCGACTGCCTCAACATCGCCTACACCCATGAACGCTATCGGACGGTGCTACAACAGGCGGCGCGGGTGTTGCCGGACGGGATCGGCGTCAAGATCGGCTGCCGGATGCGCGGTCTGGGGCTGGCGGCCAACGTCAATGGCACCGACCTGTTTCCCCGGTTGTGCGAACGCGCCGCTCGCGACGGTTTTTCCCTGTTTCTGCTCGGCGCGCGGCCCGGCATCGCCGAGCTGGTCGCCGCGAACATGCGGGCGCGCTGTCCGGGACTGATGATCGTCGGCGCGCAACACGGCTATTTCGGCCCGGACGAGGAGGATACGATCGTCGCCCGCATCAACGCCTCAGGCGCTGGAGTGCTGCTGGTCGCGTTCGGCGTACCTCGGCAGGAGTTGTGGCTGGCCGATCATCATGATGCCCTGACCCCGCCCGTCCGCATGGGCGTGGGCGGGCTGTTCGATTTCTACTCCGGGCGGATTCCCCGCGCGCCGCTGTGGTTGCGCGAGATCGGCCTGGAATGGGTCTGGCGGCTCGCGCAGGAGCCGGGCCGGATGTGGCGCCGTTATATTCTCGGCAATCCACTGTTCTTGTATCGGGTCTGGCGCCAGGCCCGCCAGGAGGCAAGGCGATGAGCGAACAATTGGACCGGATGGCCGAACCCAACGCCGAACTGCGGGAAGCGCTGCTTCGTCGTTACGGTCGGGTCCGGCCGGATGGTTTTTGGCAACGGTTGCGTTTTCACGGCAAGCGGTTGGCCTGGAAAACGGTGGTTGGCGGCGCTTATTTTTTCAAGCGCCTGCTCGACATCGCCGCCGCCGCGGTGCTGTTGGCGCTGCTGGCGCTGCCGCTGTTGAGCGTTGCGTTATTGATCCGGCTGGAGTCGCCGGGGCCGGTGCTGTTCAGGCAAATTCGGGTCGGGCGCTGGGGCAAGCTATTCACCATGTGGAAGTTTCGCTCGATGTACATCGACGCCGAGGCGCGCAAGGCAGCGCTGTTGGCGGCCAACGAATCGGGCGGCGGGGTGATCTTCAAGATGAAGCAGGATCCGCGCATCACCCAGGTCGGCCGCTTCATCCGCAAGGCTTCGATCGACGAACTGCCGCAATTGTGGAACGTGCTGGTCGGCGACATGTCGCTGGTGGGGCCGCGCCCGGCGCTGCCCAGCGAGGTGAACCAATATTCCCTGGCCGATCGGCGGCGGCTGGAAGTCACCCCCGGCATCACCTGTATCTGGCAGGTGTCGGGCCGATCCGATATTCCCTTTCCCGAGCAGGTGAAACTCGACGTGCGGTACATCGAATCGTCCTCTTTCTGGCAGGATATCCTGATCCTGCTCAAAACCGTGCCGGCCGTGCTGTTGGGGCGAGGGGCCTACTGACCATGCAAGCACTGATTTTCGCCGACCGCTTGGGCCGGGAACTGGAGCCGCTGACCGACCAAACCTGCGTCGCGCTGCTGTCGGTGACGGGTAAGGCGGTGCTGGAGCATACGCTGGAAGCGCTGGCCGCCGCCGGCCTGCGCGAGGCGATTGTGGCGGTTTCGCCCTTCGCCGACGAATTGCGAGCGGTGCTGGGCGACGGTGGCCGCTGGGGGATGCGGCTGGATTACGTCCTCACTCGTGGCGAGGAAGATCCGGAGGCCGTGGTGGAAAGCTGTCGGTCTCGCCTGACGGACGAGCTGCTCGCCTTGCGGGGCGATGTGCTGCACGGCGCGGCGCTGGGTGAGTTTTTACGCTTGGCGGGCGAGGCGAGCGGTCCGGTGGTGTACGGTGGAGCGATAGGTGCGCCGGTCAGCCTGTGCCTGCACCGCGCCGGCGGTCGGGGCGGGCTGGAGCCGCTGCGCTGGTCCGCCGCGTCGGTGGAGATGCCCCCCACTTGGCCGGTGGTGGAATTGCCCGGCGCCGCCCTGAATCGACTGGAATCGCTGCGCGCCTATCATCAGGCCAACCTCGACGCCGCCGCCGGCCGCTTTCCGGGCCTGATCGTGCCAGGCCGGCACATGGCCCTAGGGTTGACCGTGGGATTGCGCTCCAAGGTATCGCCGCGCAGCCTGCGGCAGGGCATCGCCTTCGTCGGCGGGAATTGCCGGGTGGAAGCCAGCGCCGAGTTGTACGGCGAAGTCGTCATCGCCAACCGGGTAATCGTGGATCGCCACGCCATTTTGCGCGACAGTGTGGTGTTGTCGGATACCTACGTCGGCGAACTGTTGGATGTGCAAAACGCCATCGTCCGAGGCAACCAATTGATCCGGGTCGATACCGGGGCGGTGCTGCCGGTGGTCGAAACCTTCCTGCTGGCCGATTTGCGCGAGGTGACGCTGGGCGGCGCCCTGGCCGAGCCGCTGAACCGCCTGCTGGGACTGTTGCTGCTGTTGCTGTCGCTGCCATTGTGGCCGCTGGCGCTGGCCGCCGCGTTGACCGAGAATTTCAACGACCCCCTGCGCGAGACCCGGCTGCGCGGTAACCGCCTGGAATTCGACGAGTTCGGCGCACGCCAGCGGCGCGTGTTCGTCGTCCGGGAATGGGCAACCTCGATTCCGCTGCTGCGCTACCTGCCGCGCCTGCTGGCGGTGGTGAGTGGCGATCTGCGGCTGGTGGGCGCGGAACCGCTCACCCCGGAATTGGCCGACAGCCGGCGGGAGGACTGGGAGCGGGTCGGCGATCAGGCGCCGGCCGGGCTGATCGGTCCCACTCAACTGACGCTGCCCGCCAACGCACCCCGCGAGGAACGGTTGATGAGCGATGTCTTTTACGCCCGCCAACGCAGCACCACCAAGGATCTGCGTTATCTGTTGCAGGGGGCGGGCGCGTTGTTTACGCCCCGCGCCTGGTGGCCGGGCTGACTTTTTTCACCCCACTATGGGTGCGTGATCATGGAACCGAATTTTTGGCACGAGCGCTGGGAACGAAGCGAGATCGGCTTCCACCAACAGGATATCAACGTTCATCTCCAGCAATTCTGGAGCCGGCTCGGTCTGCGCCCCGGCCAGCGGGTATTCGCCCCGCTGTGCGGCAAGAGCCGCGATCTGCTGTGGCTGGCCGGCGAAGGCCATTCGGTGACCGGGGTGGAACTCAGCCCGCTCGCGGTCGAGGCGTTTTTTGCCGAGAACGGGCTGACGCCGAAGCGCTGGCGAGAAGGGGCGTTCGAGATCTGGGAGGCGGATGAAATTCGTATTCTGCTCGGCGATTTCTTCGATCTGGGGCCGCATCATCTGGCCGGTTGCGCCGGCGTTTACGACCGCGCCTCGTTGATCGCGCTGCCGCCGCCGATGCGCGAGCGCTACACTCGCCATCTCGATGCGATCCTGCCAGCGGGGACGCCGATGCTGCTGGTGACGCTGGAGTACGACCAAAGCGTGTTGGCCGGGCCGCCGTTCGCGGTTGGCGATGTCGAGGTGCGGGCGCTGTACCAGGCGACGCGCGAGGTGGAGTTACTCGACACCCGCGACGCGCTGGCGGAGGAGTCGCGCTGGCGGGAGCGGGGCCTGAGCTGGCTATTGGAGCGGGTCTATCGGCTGCGCCAGCGCGCGGAGGCCATGCCGGTATCCGGGCAATGAGCCACGGCGCGGCGGCGTTGTCGGCCCGCGCCGTGGCGGCGCGGATTTTTCTGCCGTTCGCCGCCGGTTATTTTTTGTCCTATCTGTACCGCACCATCAACGCGGTGCTTTCGCCCTATCTGGTCGCTGAATTGCGGCTGGACGCCACCGATCTCGGTCTGCTGACCAGCGTCTATTTTCTGACCTTCGCCGCGTTTCAACTGCCGCTGGGCCTCTTGCTGGACCGGTTCGGGCCACGCCGGGTGGAGGCGACGCTGCTGTTGTTCGCGGCGGCCGGCGCCGGGCTGTTCGCGGTCAGCGGTAGCGCGATGGAGTTGATCGTGGGGCGGGGTTTGATCGGCTTGGGCGTGTCGGCCTGTCTGATGGCCAGTTTCAAGGCCTTCGTGCTGTGGTTTCCGGCCGCGCGGTTGCCGGCGGTCAACGGCTGGGTGCTGGCGGCCGGCGGCTTGGGGGCGCTGGTCGCGACCGCGCCGGTGGAGGCCGCGCTGAAACTGACCGACTGGCGTGGCTTGTTCGTCGTGCTGGCGGGCTTGAGTTTCCTGGTTGCGGTTCTTTTGCTGCTGGTGGCGCCGGAACGGGAGAGCGACGAAGCGGCGGTGAGCGGCGATTGGCGGACGCAGTGGCGGGAGACGGTGGGTTTGTTCCGCGATCCGGTGTTCTGGCGGGTCGCGCCATGCGCCGTGCTGTCGCAGGCGTCGTTCCTGGCGATTCAGGGCTTGTGGGCCGGCCCCTGGCTGCGCGACGTGTCCGGTTTGGATAAGGTGACGGCGGCCAGCCATTTATTCTGGATCGCGGCGGCGATGGTGGCGGGTTTTCTGGGCATGGGGCAACTGGCTTATCGCTTGACTCGCCACGGCATCCCACCGCTGGCGGTGTCCGCCGGCGGGATGGTGTTGTTCATGGGGGTGCAACTGGCGATTCTGCTTGGTTGGGGACCGCTGCTGCCGTTGTGGGTGTTGTTCGGGTTCTTCGGCACCAGCGGGGTGTTGAGCTATGCGGTGCTGTCGCAATCTTTTCCAGCGGCGCTGTCGGGGCGGGTCAACACGGCGCTGAACCTGCTGGTGTTCGTGGCCGCGTTCGCCGGACAGTGGGGCATGGGCGCCATCGTCAACCACTGGCCGCTGGCGGGCGGCGGCTATGCGGACGTGGGGTATCGCTGGGCGTTCGGGCTGGTGCTGGCGGGGCAGGGGATGACCTGGATTTGGTTGGCGTTGGGGAGTGGGTGGATGGGGAAAACCCGCTAACGGGTCCGGCGGCGCGCCAGCCAGCGATCCAGACCGTTGGCGAACGCCTGCTTGTCGCGGTCGTTGTAAGGCGGTGGACCGCCGGTTGGCGTGCCCGCCGAGCGCAGTTCTTCCTTGAGGTTGCGCAGGGCCAGCCGCTCCCGCACGTTGTCCTGAGTGTACAGCTCGCCGCGCGGGTTGAGCGCCGGCACACCCCGTTCCACCAGGCGTGCCGCCAGCGGGATATCGGCGGTAACGACCAAGTCGCTGGCGGTGGCCTGTCGCACGATGTAATCGTCGGCCTCGTCGAAGCCCCGGCTGACCTGCACCGCCGTGATCAAAGGCGAAGGCGGCGTTTGCAGCCGTTGGTTGGCGACCAGGGTGACCGGTACGCCGACCCGTTGCGAGGCGCGGAATACGATGATTTTCACCGGCGCCGGGCAGGCGTCCGCGTCGATCCAGATTTTCAAGAGTCTCCCCCAGTCAAAGCCTTAACCGCTTGAATATCCCCTCGGGGATATGTCGGATCACCAGCATGATCCAACGCCAGAGACCGGGCAGATACGCCTCATCCCGGCCACGCTCGACGGCGGCGACGATGCCCTTCGCGATCTGGTCGGGCTGCGCCCAGAGCGGGCCCTTTTTCTCGAACGCGGCGGTCATTGGCGTGTCCACGAACCCCGGCTTGATGGTAATCACCTGGACGCCTTTTTTGCTCAAGCGGTTACGCAACCCTTGCAGGAACAGATTCACCATGCCCTTGGCGGCGCCATAGACGTAGTTGCTTTGCCGGCCCCGGTCGCCGGCGACCGAGCCGATGGCGATCAGCGTTCCACGCCCGCGCATTTCAAAGTCGTTGGCCAGCAGCGTCGCCAGGCTGATCACGCTCAGGGCATTCGTGTGGATCGCCGCCAGGGTTTTTTCGACCGACTGCTGGCATGCGGCTTGATCGGGCAGGATCCCGTGGGCGATCAATGCCACGTCGATACCGCCGAGCGCGTGTTCGGCCCGCTCCAGCAGGGCCGGATGCAAATCCAGTCGATCGAGGTCGAGGCTTTCCCATGCGACTGGCTGACCGGAGCGAATTTCCAAATCGCGGGCGATCGCGGCGAGTTTTTCGGCATTGCGCCCGACCAGGTGGAAGCGGGCGCCAGCGGCGGCGAAACGGCGGGCGGTGGCTTCGGCGATGGCCGAAGTGGCGCCGATGATCAAGATATTGCGCATGTCGTTTCCCGTGAAGTTCGGTCAGCCATGACCCGCCGCCAGAAACTGGAGGAGAAGCGGGGATCGATATGGCGGCTGAATGCTTCCCAGCGTGGGTAATACTGGCGGAAGCTGTCGCCGCTCATTCGGGCATCCTTGGCGGGATAGACCGCTCCATCGGCCTGCCGGGTGACCTCGTCGAGCCGCTCCAGCAGATCAAGCGTCTCCCGGCCCCGGTTGGGAAAATCCAGCGCCAGGGTCACGCCGGGCCGAGGGAAAGACAGCAAGCCGCCCGATGTCTTGTCGCCGAAGCGCTTGAGCACCGCCAGCATCGAACCCTGACCGCTGGCGGCGACGCGGGCCAGAATTTCCCGCAAGGCTTCGCGGGCGTCGGCGGGGGGGATGACGCACTGGTATTGAAAAAAGCCCCGTCGCCCGTACAGCCGGTTCCACTCCAGCAGCTTGTCCAGCGGATGGAAGAACGGTTGATACGGCGTCAATCCACGCGCCGGACGCGGCAGACGATAGTAGAGCCGGTTGAACCCGCGCACGCTCAAGTTGTTGATCAGCGAGACCGGCGGCGCGAACGGTACGGTCAACGCGCGAGGTTCCGCGGGCGGCGATTTCATCAGACCGGGTGGCGCATGCATGCCGGCCATGTAAATTCCCCGGCCCAGCGCCCGACCTTGGGCGGCGCAATCGATCCAGGACACGATGTAGGGATAGCGCGCCTCGTAGTCGTCGTTGAGCGCCAGGAACTCGTCCAGATTGGCAAAGCGGCGGTTCTCGGCCACGATCCAGGGGTTGGCGATGCGTTGCAACTGGATTTCCACCCAGGCGATCAGCCCGGTCAGGCCGAGCCCGCCGACCGTCGCCCGGAACCAGTCGGCGTGGTGCGTCGGCGTGCAAAGCCGGTGCTCGCCGTCGGAGCGCAGCAGTTCAAAGGCGCGGACGTGACCGCCGAAACTGCCGGCGACATGGTGGTTCTTGCCATGCACATCATTGGCCACGGCTCCGCCCAGGGTGACAAACCGGGTGCCGGGGGTAACCGGCAAAAACCAGCCTTGCGGGACGACCAGCGCCAGAATTTCCGAAAGCAATACGCCGGCTTCCGCCCGTAACGATCCCATGACCGGATCGAAGGCGATAAAGCGGTCCAGTTTCCGTGTGCAGAGCAGGGCGCCACCGTCGTTCAGGCAGACATCGCCGTAACTGCGACCGTTGCCGAAAGGCAGGCAAGACAAGGGTTCCGCCGGCAGGATGAGCGTTCGCGGGTCGCGGCAGTGCAGAACCTGGCGCGGCTTGGAGGGCGGGTAACGGCCCCAACTGCCCGGCGCGGTGGCGGACACGATGGCGTTCACCTCGGCATCGCGCCCAGAAAAATGAACGCACAGGCCAGCAACATGTAGCGACTGTGGGAGTCGGTCAGGGCGAAGACGATTGGGTCGTCGTGCATCTCGCCGCGATGGGCGAGCAGCCAGACCCGGCTGATCCAGTAGAGCAGCGCCGGACAGAGCAGCCAGATCACCATCGGCTGGCCGTACAGCGCGCGGCTGGTTTCGCTGTTGACGTACAGCGCCAGCACCAGCACCGCCAGATAGCCGGCGGCTGTGCCCAAACTTTGCAGGATGCCCAGATCGTCCACATGATAACCTCGGCCGCTGGCGCTCAATTCGCCTTGCTCGCGCAGGGTTTGCAGTTCGGCGTAGCGCTTGACCAGAGCCAGGCTGAGGAACAGGAACATCGAGAAGGCCAGTAGCCAAAACGAGGGCATGAGATTCGCCGCCGCCGCGCCGGCGACGATCCGCAGGGTATACAGCCCGGCCAATACGATGACGTCGAGCATCAGGGTTTGCTTGAGCCGCAGCGAGTAGGCCAGGGTAAAAACGTAGTAGGTGGCCAGCGCGGCGGTGAACGCGGGCGGGTTGATGGGCAGGCTCAGGCCAAACGCGGCGATGAGCAGCAGGGGGATGGCGATCACGCCTTGCAGGATGGGCAGCTTGCCGGCGGCGAAAGGGCGCTGACGCTTGCGCGGATGGCGACGATCGGAACCGAGGTCGAGCAGATCGTTGAGGAGGTAGACGCTGGAGGCGCACAAGCCGAAACTGACGAAGGCCAGCAGCGCCAGCGCCAGCGTGGCGGGTTGATTCCAAGCGTGGCCGGCGGCCAGGGGTACGAAGATGAGCAGGTTCTTCAGCCATTGATGCAGGCGCAGCGCCTTGCCCCAATGCCGCCATGGAGATTCATTCGAGTCGAAGACCCGCTCCACCGCACAGACCGCGCGGGCTCGAGCAGCAACCGACGGCGGGGCGTTGACCACGAGCGCGCGGCGGGCGTGTTTCCAGACGGCGAGATCCACGGCGGCGTTGCCGGCGTAGTCGAAACCCTGCTCGCCGTAGCGGGCCACCAGGGCCTCGGCCTTGCGGGAACCCGCCAGATTGCGGTCGCCGTCGGTTGCCAGCACTTCCTCGAATAGGCCGAGATGGTGGGCTACCTGCTCGGCGAATTTCCGATGCGAAGCAGTGACCAGCACCAGTTTCCGGCCCCGTTGCCGCTGTTCGCGGAGCCAGGCCAACAGGTCCGGGTTGTAGGGCAGGGTGTCAATATCGAGATCTACCCGCGCGGCGATTTCCGCCTTGAAGTTGGCTTTGCCGCCGGCCAGCCAGCGCGGCCAGCACGGCATTGATCGGGGTGCTTGCTTGATCTGGATCAGGGCTGCTTCCAGCAACAGATCGGAATTCAGCAGGGTGCCGTCGAGATCGATGCAGAGAGGGGGTGGGCTTTTCATGGAGCAGGACCACCGGCCCTGTCGTTGCCGATGCCCAACACCCCGACGGCCAAGCCGCCCAGCGCCACCGCGAACCATAGCGTCGCGATCCGGCACAGCAACGTAATCGCCACCGCCGCCGGGCCGTCCGCGCCGAAGGCCACCAGTAGTGCGCCCATCACCGCCTCGGCGCCGCCCAAGCCGCCGGGCAGGAACGACAGCGCCCCGGCCAGCACCGCGACAGCGTAGATGCCGATTCCCGTTTCCACGCTGACGCCGACACCGACATCCCGAGCAATCAAAGACAAGGATAATCCTTCCAGCCCCCAGGACAGCACGCCCAGCCCCAATCCGAATGAAAAGTAACCCGGCCGCAACAATTCCGTCGCCGAACCGAGCAAGCGCGCCAGCCGATCGAACTGATGCGCGTGGCGATGATGCTGTCCCCATGCCCGCAATTTTCCCGGTAACCATGCGCGAGTAAGCAGCCAGCCCAGCCCCAGGGTCAGCACCCAGGCCATCGCCACCAACCCGGCGTAATCGGGCCGGGCCAACAGCAGCAGTAGCGCCAGCAGGCTCATGGCCAGCACGTCCAGCAACCGTTCCACGAACAGCGCCGCCAGGCTCTGGGCATGGCTCACGCCATGACCGCGCAGATACAGCGACCGCACCGCCTCGCCGGCCTTGCCGGGCGTCACGGTCAGGGCAAAGCCCGCCAGGTAGTAGAGGAAGTGCCGCCGCCATGGCAGGGCGTGGCCGAACGCGGCCATGTAGCGCCGCCAGCGCCAGAAACGCAGCAGATAGTTAAGCAGGGATAGCACGAAAATCGTTGACAGTACCGGCGGACTCACTCGCCGCAAGGCGGCGAACACGGCCTCCCGGTCGGCGAACAGCACGAAACCCAGATACAGCAGCGCGGCCAGGACGATGCTCAGGGTCAGGGCGCGACGATGATGAGGAGACATGGCGTCAGCTTGAAGCCGCGGCAGGAGGCGGGCATCCACCGGTCTGGCGAAGCACGGTCGCCGGGGGCAACTCCCGATCCATCATTTCCCGTCCCCGACCAGCAGCCGATGCGCGCCGTAGGCCAGCACGCCGCAACCGGCGATGACCGCCGCCATCGGCAGCACCGAGCCATTGCCCAGCAGTCCGACCAGCATGCTGGAAACCGTCGCCACCGCGAATTGCAGCGTGCCGATCAAGGCCGAGGCGCTGCCGGCGCGACCGCCCTGATCGGCCAGCGCGCAGGCCATCGCGTTCGGTCCGGTGAAGCCGAGGCTGGCGATATAGCCGAACAGCGGTATCAGCAGCGCCGGCAGGCCACCCCGGCCGCTGGCCGCGACCGCCAGCAACGCCAAACCCAGCAGCACGGTTGTGCGGTTAGCGCGACGTAGGATTGCGTCGGCGCTGTGATGGCTCAGCAGCCGGCGGTTGTACTGCGAGCTGGCGATCAGCCCCAGCGCGTTGAGTCCGAATAGCCAACCGAAGGACTGTGCCGGCACGCCGTACAGTTCGATGAACGCATGCGGCGATCCGGTGATGTAGGCGAACATGCCGCCCAGCGCGAGGCCGCCGCTCAGGGCATAGCCGACGAAGCGCCGGTCGCGCAACAGCGCGCCATAGACCCGCAAGGCCGCGCCGATTCCGGCGCTGCCCAAGGTATCGGCCGGCCGAGTTTCCGGCAGGTGGCGCCAACTGAGCATCAGCGTGGCGAATCCGAACAGGGCCAGCACTCCAAAAATCGCGCGCCAGCTCGCCAGCGTCAAAATCCAGCCACCCATGATGGGGGCCAGAATCGGCGCCAATCCCATCACCAGCATCAACAGCGAATAGATCTTGGCCGAGGTCCGCGCGTCGAAACGGTCGCGCACCACGGCCCGCGCGATCACCACGCCGGCGCAACCGCCTGTCGCCTGCACGAACCGCAGCACGGTCAGCGTGGCGATGTCGGGCGCCAACGCGCAGCCGATCGAAGCCACGATGTAGAGCGTCAGTCCGGCATATAGCGGCGGCTTGCGGCCGTAGCGGTCGGCGAGCGGGCCGTAGACGGCTTGGCCCAGCGCCAGCCCGATAAAGAAACTGGCCAGGGTGTATTGAGCGGCGGCGGGATCGGCGGCGAACGCGGCGGCGATGGCCGGCAGGCTGGGCAGATACATGTCGATCGACATCGGCGCGAAAGCGGTCAGCGCGCCAAGCAGGAGCAGCCAGGACAGCGGTGCTTGGGTCAGAACAGGCTCTCCGGTGAGAGGGGGAGTGGGCGGTTACGAATGCTCAAGTTCTGGCGGTACGGTGTTGAACGGTAGCCAGCGCGGCGCGGATCGCGCTCGTTTCGAGATCATCCAGCCGCCGCATCAGCTTACCGATCCATTGCAGTTGCCGCTTGCGCGCCCCCCGTTGCGGGATGGCCTGCGCCGTTCGCACCGCCGCCAACAAGTCTTCCGACAGCGGCACCCGCCTCAACTGCGTCGGGGTGAGTTTCACCAGATGTTCGCCTAAATCCTGCAATGCGGTCGCGTCCCGCTTGCGTTGGCTTTTGCTGGGCGGTCGCGGCGACTCCGGGTCATGCGGGTCTTCTTCGCGGTCGTCATCGCGCATGGCGGGCGCTTCCAGGCTTGGCTCGGCCCGGCAGCCAGCAGGTCTGGCTGGTCTCTTGGGGAATCGCCGTCATTTGTTTCATGTCGATCTTCACAACTTCAAGCGCGGCCATGCAAGCTTCTCCTGAGGATCGATAGTTCGGACAGTTTTGATCGTTGCATAAAATGGCGCGTAGCGACATGCGCAAGCCAAGCGGCCTTGACTGTCCGGTGGAGGACCAAAGACCTGGAACGTATTTGAGCGCTTTGTTATACCGTTACTCGTAGTGCGACCACATACGCAAAATTTTTACGATTTTTTCTTGTTCTAAAACTTGATACACAAGGCGATGCTGAATATTAATACGCCTAGAATAAGCACCCGCTAAATCGCCAACCAGCGTTTCATAGGGCGGTGGATTTTGAAATGGATTTTCTGAAATAACATTCAGCAACTCCATTGCCTTATTCTTTAGATTAACCGAAGCGAGCTTTTTCGCATCCTTTTGAGCCAACTTCGTATAGCGTAATTCCCACGTCACCAATCTAAATCCTTGCTACATTTCTCGACATTCTCTTCCATTCCCTTGCGGATGGAGTCACGCATCCCGGGGATTGAAATAAGATATAAGGTCTCATTGATCGAGTTCCAATCGTCCTCGGATATAAGGATCGCGTTCGATCTTTTTCCTTTAATTACAATAGGTTGGTGCGATATCGCCGCCTCATCGATAAGGCTGTATAGCTTAGAACGCGCTTCGGTGGCATTTAACATGGTCATGGACACCTCCAAACCGAGGTAGCGTACGCCTTAGCGTACGATTCGTCAAATGCTTTTTAGGTATAACGAATAGGGTAACGCGGTCGCCGAAGGCGATCCGTGTTGAACCGATAGTTAGCCATGGTGGTTTTATGCTACGCCGGCGTGCAGCCCGATACCCAGTGCTTTGGTGACTTTTAGAATGGTTGCAAAGCTGGGGTTGCCGTTGCCACTAAGCGCTTTGTAAAGACTTTCTCTGCTCAGTCCAGCCTCTTTGGCCACCTGCGCCATGCCTTTGGCTCGCGCAATGTCACCTAGCGCACGTGCGATGCCCGAAATGTCTTCAGGCGCTTCAGTCAGCCAAGCATCCAGATAGGCCGCCATTTCTTCGGGCGTTCGGAGTTGTTCTGCAACATCGTAGGCCACCGTTTTGGTGACGGTTTTTTCAGTAGAGATGAATTGATGCATGACTATGGCTCCTGAAGATTGCGCGCAAGCTCTTGAGCCAAGGCGATATCTTGTTGTTGGGATGTTTTGTCACCACCGACAAGCAAGATGATGAGTTCTTCGCCTCGCTGGGTGTAATACACCCGAGATAACCTGGACCCACATCGACTTTGAGTTCTGAGATGCCTTGTGTCAGATGCCGATGCTGGCCGGGATTTCCATGGGCTAAACGATCAACGCGCACTTGGATTCTCGCTCGTGCGGCACGATCCTTGAGTGCATTGATCCAATCTCGGTAGATCAGTGTTGTTCGTATACGCATGAAGCATTGTATCCTATGGGATACATGTTGTCAACCATGGCTAACGGGGCGGCGGATAAGCCGCGAGGTCGGAAAAGCCGAAGGCTTTGACGGCCGATGTCGGCTTGATCCGCCGGCAAGGGCAGCCCCGTGAGGGTCTGTCTGGAGGAAGCCCGAGTGCAAACGTGCGAGCCGACGGACAGAAACCGCATGGAAGGCTCAGTCCCCGGGCGAGTCAGCACAAGGTGACGAAGCCCGCCAGGTGCAGGGGATAGGGTAAATGCGGCGGTTGTGCACGGAAAGTTCATGTCCTTATCCGGGGAGATCTGTCCCGCATGCAGCCCGTACCGCTATGGGAGTCGAACTGAGGCCCAGTCCGAAAGGGCTGGATAGGCCATCGAACCCTACGGGGGCTGTGGTCGCCAGGGGAGCCGGACTGCGGGCCAGCCCGAAAGGGCGGGAATCACCACCGGACCCTACCGCGACTCGGGCAGCGCGCCGGACGGCAACGTTCGGCGTGACGGGACAGAAGTCAGCCGAGGCCATAGTAATTGCCCGCCCGCGGACGGGCGGCGCGATGAAGGGCCGAACAGGAGAAGACAAGGCGGAGCCGTGGATTGCTCGCGCGCGTCGTCGAACCCGTCCGGGGGAGACGCGTCGCGGCGTGAGGTCACGCAGCCAGCCTTGCACGACGACCTGATGGAGCGGGTGCTGGAAAGCGAGAACATGCGACGGGCATGGAGGCGGGTGAAGGCCAACCAGGGCGCTCCTGGTGTGGATGGGATGCGCGTCGAGGACTTCCCGGAGTTCGCACGTTCGAACTGGCCGGCGATCCGCCAAGCCTTGCGTGATGGCACGTACCGGCCAGTGCCGGTACGACGGGTGACGATCCCCAAGCCCGACGGTGGCGAGCGCCCGCTCGGCATCCCGACGGTGACAGACCGCATCATCCAGCAGGCCATTGCGCAAGTTCTGGGACCGATCTTCGATCCAGGATTCTCGGATTCGAGTTTTGGCTTCCGGCCAGGACGCTCCGCCCACGGAGCACTCAGGCGGGTACAAACCTACATCGGTGATGGCTACCGGATTGCCGTCGATCTGGACTTGGCGAAGTTCTTCGACACGGTCCGGCACGATGTCCTGATGGCCCGAGTGGGCCGCAAGGTCCGCGATAAAGGGCTGCTGGCACTGATCGGCGAGTATCCGCGGGCGGGTGTGCGGGTCGGGGATACCCTTGACGCAACGGTGATCGGTACGCCGCAAGGTGGGCCACTGTCGCCCTTGCTGGCCAATATCCTGCTGGATGACCTGGACAAGGAATTGGAGGGGCGGGGGCATCGGTTCGTCCGCTACGCGGACGATCTGTTGATCCTCGTGCGGAGCCATCGCGCGGGTGAACGGGTCATGGCGAGCGTGTCGCGCTTTTTGACCGGAACCCTCAAGCGGGTGGTCAACCCGCACAAAAGCCGTGTGGTCGAGACCAGCGAGTGCGAATTCCTCGGCTTTACCTTCCGGGGAGGCAAGCTGCGCTGGTCTGAGCGTGTAGTGCCCCAAGAATTTCTTCCATGAGAAGTCAAACTGAAGAGACTTTAAGTGGAGGTCATGATGGGGAAGCAACGCAAGAGTTGGAGCGTTGAGGAAAAGTTGGCCATCGTGCTGGCGGTTTTAAGCGGACGTCAGAGCGTCGCGGAGATCAGCCGCCAACGGGGTGTCAACGAGAATCAAATTTATCGCTGGAAAGAACAATTTCTGGAAGCGGGTCGCCAAGGGTTAAACGGCGCCAGGACGCGGACAGCGGATCAGCGGCTGGAAGCGGAGAACGGCCAACTGAAGAGATTGCTGGGCGAGAAGGCGCTGGAGATGGAGATTCTAAAAAAAATTTCCCGGTTTTGAACAGGAAGTCCCTGGCGCGGCTTTATCATCACTATCAAACACGGATCTCGCTCAAAGGATTCATGCGCGTGGTCGGACAACCGTATTGGCGGTTACGGGATTATCCACGGGTGGGCGCGGCACGGCGCCATCGGGCGCGGGTCCAGGCGCGAGCGAGTGCTCGGGTTCAAGCGGTCGCAACGGCGGAGCCGACCTACGGTTATCGGCGAGTCTACCAGACCCTCCGGCAACGACACCGACCCATCGGGCGCGAGCGGGTTCGACGATTGATGGGCGAGTGGGGTTTGCAACCACCACCTCCCAGCAAAAAGAAGCGTCCAACACCGGCGGTCGTCGCCGAACACGACTGGCCTGAAGGACGGCGGCTCCAGATGGACGCCACCCGGTTTCGCCTGGACGATGGCGTGGCCTGGGTCTATCTCGTGGAGGACGTGAAAACCCGTCAGTGCGTGGCGGCCCGTGCCGCCTCCACCCTGAGCCGGGAACGGGCGGCGGCGACCTTGCTGGAGGGTCATCAACACTTAACAGCCCTTGGACTCGCCGGACCGCGCCTGATCCAGAGTGATGCCGGTTCGGACTTTACTTCCGGCCACTTCCAGCAGGTCTGCCGGAGCATCGGACAGTGGGTTCGCTGCCGCGTGGCCCAAGTCGGTGGCATGGGCATCCTCGAACGCTTGAACCGCACCTTCAAGCACGAATTCGTCTTTCGCCACGAGGTCAAGACCTTGGCCGACCTCAAGGCCCTGTTGCCCGCCTTCCTGCATTGGTATAACGAACAACGATTACATGGTCGTTTGGAGTATCGCACTCCCGCCGCCGTCTTGGCTGACGAGAGGGCCGCTCTACTCTCTTAACCGACGGAAGTCTTTTTTGGGGCAGTACAGCGCGCCTACCAGGACTTCCGTCACCGGCTGCGCAAGCTCACCGGTCGGAGTTGGGGCGTGTCCATGGACTACCGGCTCAAGACGCTCGCCGAATATGTCCGTGGTTGGATGGGCTACTTCGGCATCTCGGACTACTACCGGCCAATTCCCGAGCTGGACCACTGGCCGCGGCGACGCATCCGCATGTGCTACTGGAAACAGTGGCGCGGGGTGCGTAACCGCATCCACCATCTGCTGGCCCTGGGAACGCCGAAGCGTGCCGCGATCTGGACGGGCATGAGCTCGAAGAGCTACTGGCGCCTCAGGGCTAACGCATGAAATGGGTTTGGAGGAGCTGCAACATATAGTTGTCATCCCAGGCGGCCTTTTTGCGTTTGCTTCGTAAGCTGGCTTTAGTGGAACGATCCTGGGTGAGCAAGTTGATGGCGATTTTGCGCAGGAGGGCGAAGTTGCGGGCGGCGATAGCATCGCGAATCCGGCAGTCATCCTCTCGAAAGGTGACATCCAGCACCCAATGCAAATTGTTTTCGATGGACCAGTGACGGCGGATGGCTTGCGCTAGAATTGAGGGATCGCCCGCGAAGCTGGAGAGGAAGTCACGAATTTCGGCCTTGACCTGGTCGCTGCCGTTGACGCCGCGAATCGCCTCGACCGCTAGCACCGTCTTGAGCCTGGGCCAATCTTTGAGCGTTTCCAGCGAGGCGGCTTGAGGATCGGCGAAGACCCTTCGGCGGACTAGCCGGCCATGCCCCTCATCAAAAGCGTCCAGCGCGGGCCTAACGGTGGCGCCTCGTCCAAAACAGTGCCGTTCGAAATGATCCCGCACGGCGGCGTAGTCGTTGCCGTGGTTCGCTTTGAGCACCAGCAGATAGTCGGCTTCGCGATCCACGATGCGTTGTGCGATGTTTTTCTGGCAGCCCATGGCATCCAGCGTGACCCGTGTGTTTCCCAGCACTATAGTCATGGGCAACAATTTCCATAAGATTTAATGAGATCAGCGAGTGACGTG
>JARSSH010000049.1:12345-69441 GCA_029624815.1 Candidatus Competibacter sp. | reverse complement strand
GCATCACCCACCGCATCCCGTCTCCTTTTTTCCAGCAACAATAAGACTTGACCTGAGGCGCCAGCGCGCTGCTGGCCCGGCGGAACCGGCACGCCGTCAGCGCCGTCCAGCCCCCGTCCTGAAACAACCGCAGGTAGCCAATCAGGGTCGGCTTGGTGATGCCCACGCTCGCGCAAATCGCCTGATGCGACCAGCCCATGCTCTTGAGATAGAGCGCTTCCAACCGTTGCCGCACCCGAGGATGCGGATGATGAAGCCGCTCGTGACGCAGCCGTTCCCGCATCTGATCGGTGAATACCAAGCGAATCATAACCGTCTCTCCATATCACTCAACCTACCGTCAACCAGAATGATATCAATCATAAAAAAAGTAAAAACTAATTTAATTTAAAGTATACCAAATTATAATGTCGATTATGCTCAAGGATATCATATGGGGCGACCTGTTCCGGTAACGAGTATGCTGGAAGAACATTTGCTACATCGATGCTTGTGGATAGATAATGATCATGCAATTCGTATTTATTGAATACAGGAGGAAGCAAAATGGCTCATGAAGGTTATCACGAACCGATTTCGGAGCTTTCCGATGATACACGGGATATGCACCGTGCCATCGTTTCGCTCATGGAAGAACTGGAAGCGGTGGACTGGTACAACCAGAGAGTGGATACTTGCAAGGATGGAGAGCTGAAAGCCATCCTTGCTCATAATCGGGACGAGGAAAAGGAACATGCCTCCATGGTGCTGGAATGGATTCGCAGGAAAGACCCGACCTTTGACAAGGAACTCAAGGATTACCTGTTCACGGAGAAGCAAATCGCTCACAAATAGCCTTACTGGATTGGCGGTTATCCGCGCCTGTCCGGCTGCTGGCTCATCATTTGCTCCTCTCTCCCCCTGCCAAACGGGCGAGGGGAGTAAACCATCGCGCTGCCGGTGGGGGATGGTTTTCCAGACCGGGAATGCTATCTTAAAGCCGACCAAAGGGGGCGCCGGTAGGCGGCTGGCGTCGCTGCGGCCTCGCGACCCTCGACATGCCCAAACTCGCCACGTTTCCGAAGCCTGATCAGCGACTCACGCAGACCATCCTTGAGAATTCACCCATGAACGATACCGCTCTACTTTCCCAAGCCGTAGCGCACGCTCGGCCACCGCTTCCTTCAGCTCCACGCTGGAACGTCGAATCGGTCTTGGCGCTGTTCGAACTGCCTTTCTCCGATCTGCTGTTTCGTGCCCAGGAAATATTGCGCAAGCACTTCGACCCCAACGCCGTGCAACGTTCGACCCTGTTGTCGATCAAGACCGGCAATTGCTCGGAAGATTGCGGCTATTGCTCGCAATCCAAACGCTACCAGACCGGGCTGGAGGCGCAGCGCCTGCTGTCCACCGAGGAAGTGCTGGCGGCGGCCAAGGCGGCCAAGGAACAGGGCGCCGGCCGTTTCTGCATGGGCGCGGCCTGGCGCGGCCCCAAGGAGAAGGACATGCCGGCGGTCATGGAGATGGTGCGCGCCGTCAAGGCGCTTGGTCTGGAGACCTGTGTCACCCTGGGTATTCTCAAGAACGGTCAGGCCGAGCAGTTGAAAGAGGCCGGGCTGGACTACTACAACCATAATCTCGATACCGCCCCGGAGTTTTACGGGGATATCGTCACCACTCACACTTATCAGGATCGGCTGGATACCTTGCGGAACGTGCGCGAAGCCGGTCTGAAGGTCTGCAGCGGCGGCATTGTCGGCATGGGCGAATCGCGTCGGCATCGCGCTGGGTTGATCGCCAAACTGGCCAATCTCGACCCGCCGCCGGAATCGGTGCCGATCAACAATCTGGTGCCGATTCCCGGTACGCCGCTGGCCAACAGCGATCCCATCGATATTTTCGAGTTTGCCCGCACCATTGCCGCCGCCCGCATCGCCATGCCGCGCAGCTACGTGCGCCTGTCGGCCGGCCGGGAACAGATGAGCGAATCCGAACAGGCCCTGTGCTTCCTGGCCGGAGCCAACTCGATTTTCTACGGCGACCACCTGCTGACCACCAGCAACCCGCAAACTCCTCTGGACAACACGCTGTTTGAAAAGCTCGGGCTGCGCGGAATCTGAACGACAACCGGCCATGGGCAACACCGACTGGTTGAATCGCAGCCTGAAAGCGGTTTGGCACCCCTGTACCCAAATGAAATACCACGACTCCGGCGCGTTGCCGCTGGTGCCGGTGGCCCGTGGCGCGGGTGCGTGGCTGTACGATTTCGAAGGCCGGCGCTATCTGGACGCCATCGGTTCGTGGTGGGTGAACCTGTTCGGTCATGCCAACCCGCGCATCGGCGCCGCCGTGAAGGAGCAGCTGGACCGGCTCGAACATGTCATTCTGGCCGGGTTCACCCACGCGCCGGTGGTGGAACTGTCGGAGCGGCTGTCGGCCCTGACCGGCGGCGCGCTAGGCCACTGTTTCTACGCCTCGGACGGTTCGGCGGCGGTGGAAATCGCCCTCAAAATGTCGCATCACTACTGGCGCAATCACGGCCAGCCCGGCAAGCGGGACTTCCTCTGTCTGACCGGCGGCTACCATGGCGAGACGCTGGGTGCGCTGGGGGTGAGCGATGTCGGCTTGTACAAGGAAGCCTACGGACCGCTTATGCACCATGGCGTCACTGTTCCCTCTCCCGATGCCCGCCAGGCCGAGGAGGGAGAGACGGCCGCCGATGTCGCCCGCTGCGCCGCAAGCGGACTGGAGGCGGTGCTGGCGGCCCGTCATGAGTCGGTCGCCGCGCTGATCGTGGAACCCCTGGTGCAGGGCGCCAGTGGCATGGTGATGTACGACCCGGAGTATCTGCGCCGGGCTCGTGCTTTGTGCGACCGGTACCGGGTCCATCTGATCGCTGACGAGATCATGGTGGGCTTCGGTCGCACCGGCACCCTGTTCGCCCACGAACAGGCCGGTATCCGCCCCGATCTGCTTTGTCTGTCCAAGGGTATTACCGGCGGATACCTGCCGCTGTCGGTGGTGCTGAGCACGGATGAACTCTACGGCGCTTTCTACGACGATAGCCTGACCCGCGCTTTTCTGCATTCCCATTCCTACACCGGTAATACCCTGGCCTGCCGGGCGGCGCTGGCGACCCTGGACATCTTCGCCGAGGACGAGGTGCTGGCGCGCAACCGGCGCTTTGCCGAGCGTTTTACCGAGTTGTTGACGCCGCTGGCCAATCACCCACGGGCGCGGCATTTCCGCCAGCGCGGCATGATCTGGGCGGTCGATATCGACAGCGCCGATCCCGATTTTCGGTTGCGTTTCTTTCGCGAGGCGCTGCAACGCGAACTGCTGCTGCGGCCGTTGGGAGCCACGCTGTATTTCATGCCGCCCTACATCCTCGACGACGACGAAGCGGTCCTCTTGGCCGAACGCGCGGTGGCGGCGCTGGACGCCGCGCTGGCATGATCTGGGACGAGCTGGACAGTGGCCTTGCTCAACTGAGGGCGGATGGCCTGTTGCGCCGCCGCCGCACGCTGGACGCACCTTGCGGCCCGGAAGCGTGGATCGATGACCGGCGGTTGGTCGCGTTTTGCAGCAACGATTACCTCGGTTTGGCCAACCATCCTGCCCTGATCGCGGCGGCGCGGGAAGCAGCCACGCGCTGGGGGGTGGGCAGCGGCGCCTCGCATGTGGTGAGCGGTCACCTGCGCCCGCACGCGGAATTGGAGGAACGGCTGGCGGCCTTCGTGGGTCGCGAGCGGGCGCTGTATTTCGGCGCCGGCTACATGGCCAATCTGGCGATCGTGCCGACGCTGGTGGGGCGCGACGACGCCGTGTTCGCCGACAAGCTGAATCACGCCTCCCTGATCGACGCCGCCTTGCTGGCGCGCGCCGAGCATCTGCGTTATCCGCATGGTGATATGGAGGTGCTTGCCCATCGCTTGCAACGGAGCACGGCCCGGCGCAAGCTGATTCTCACCGACGCGGTATTCAGCATGGATGGCGATCTGGCGCCGTTGCCGGAACTGTTCGATCTGGCCGAGCGCTTCGACGCCTGGCTGGTGATCGACGACGCGCACGGCTTTGGCGTGCTCGGTCCCGGCGGTCGGGGCAGCCTTGCCCATTTTGAGCTGCCGCCCTCGCCGCGACTGATCCTGATGGGGACGCTGGGCAAGGCGGCTGGCGGGTCCGGCGCGTTCGTGGCCGGAGACCGGCGAGTGATCGAGTGGCTGGCGCAGCGGGCGCGGCCGTATATCTTCACCACCGCCTCCAGTCCGATCATGGCCGCCGTGTTGCTGGCCAGCTTGGCGCTGATCGCGGCGGGCGATGACCGGCGCGCTCATCTGCGACAGTTGATCGCCCGCTTGCGAGCGGGGCTCGCTGGCCTGCCGTGGCGCCTGCCGCCATCACCGACGGCGATCCAGCCACTGCTGGTTGGCGACAACGAAGCCGCCGTGCGGCTGTCCGGGCGCTTGTTCGAACGTGGCCTGTGGGTGCCGGCCATCCGTCCGCCCACTGTCCCGGTCGGAACCGCCCGCTTGCGCATTTCCCTTTCGGCGGCGCACGAGGCGACTCAGCTTGATGCCCTCATCGCGGCTCTGCGTGACTGTGCCGGTCATCCTCACTAGCCCGCCCGCCGCGCTGCCGGCCAAGCAACGCATCCGGCAAGCCTTCGATCGGGCGGCGACGACCTATGATGCCGCCGCCGATGTCCAGCGCGAGGTCTGCGATCAACTGGCGTTCTACCTGGATCGATCCGGCCTTGCGCTCGATCCCGCCGCCATTGTGGATGCGGGTTGTGGCACCGGCTACGGCGTGTTTTGGCTGCGACGGCGCTGGCCGGGCGCCCGACTGACGCTGATCGATTTCGCGCCCGGCATGTTGGCCGCCGCCCGTACCCACGACGCCGAAGCGGCGCTGATTTGCGCCGATATCGAGGCCCTGCCGCTGGCTGACGGTGGTTTTGACTTGTATTGGTCCAGCCTGGCCTGGCAATGGAACGATCCCGGCTGGTGTCTGGCCGAGGCCGGGCGGGTACTGAAATCCGGTGGCGTGTTGGCGGCCGCCACCTTGGGAACCGACAACTTTCCCGAACTGCGCCATGCCTTTGCCGAAATCGACGAATACAGCCACGTACTGACCATTGCGCCGCCCGAGCGCCTGCTGGCGGATTGTCGGGCCGGTGGTTGGGAGATGCGGATTTGGCGACGGCAGCCGGTGCGCCGACACTATCCCGATTTGCGGACCCTGCTTCGGGCCGTCAAGGCGGTCGGAGCGCGCGAGGTCGAGCAGCGTCGCCCCACGCCCTTGAGCCGTGGCGCCTGGCAAGCCATCGCCGCGCGCTACGAACGGCTGCGGGAAACCGCCGGCTTGCCGTTGACCTACGATGCGGTGTGGCTGATCGCCACGAAAACGGGTTGAGCGATTTTCATGAAACAGGCTTTTTTCGTGACCGGCACGGATACCGGAGTGGGCAAAACCCATGTGACCTGTGCCCTGCTGCACGCCACGCGCCGGTCGGGTCGGACCGCGATCGGCATGAAACCGATCGCGGCGGGTGTTGAAGATGACGGACATAACGAAGACGTCACGCGCCTGATGGCAGCCAGCTCCATTACGCCGCCGCTCGATTCGGTCAACCCTTTTTTGTACGAACCCTTCGTCGCGCCGCATATCGCCGCCCACGCGGTGGGTCGGCCCATCGAGATACCGGTGATCCAACAGGCGTTCGAACGGCTGCAGGCCATGGTGGAGGTGGTGTGGGTGGAAGGCGTCGGCGGCTTTCAGGTACCGCTGGACGAGCGGTACGACACCGCCGATTTGGCGCGCATTCTGGCTTTGCCGGTGATTCTGGTGGTGGGCATGCGGCTGGGCTGCCTGAATCACGCGCTACTGACCGCCGAGGCGATCGCCCGACGAGGGTTGACGCTGGCGGGTTGGGTCGCCAATCGCATCGATCCGGCCATGGCCTGTTTCGAAGCGAATCTCGACGCGCTCCATGCCCGGCTGGACGCGCCGTTGCTGGGGGTGGCTCCGTACGGCGAAAGTCCCGAGCAGATCGCGCCGGCGCTGTATTTATCGATTTTACCGGGTTTGGCGCCGTTCCGTCAGCCGCCTGAAAAGCACGCTCAAAGCGGATACGAATAATCACGGCTCATTGGTTTATCGATTTTTATGAACGGAAATACCTACTACCGTCCGGAGTATTTTGACAAGCGAGGCGCGAAAGGGACGGAACTCGGCCAGGTGCGGGCAACAGGGACTGGACGCGGCCCGGGAAATAAAGAGCGGCTTGGGGGAGAGGGCGAAAAAAAAGCCCGGTTATTCCGGGCTTTTTAGGAATCTGGACAACCGAACGAAAAAGCTAGTCCTCGTCCAGTGGCTTGATATTGGTTGCTTGCTTGCCTTTGGGCCCCATGGTGACGTCGAAGGAAACCTTCTGATTTTCCTTGAGCGTCTTGAAGCCGCGTGCCTGAATCGCGGAAAAGTGCGCAAACACGTCATCGCCGCCGTTATCGGGCGTAATGAAGCCGAACCCCTTGGATTCGTTAAACCATTTGACGGTGCCAGTGACCATATTGATGCATTTCCTGAAGACTTTGGGTATTGGAACAACCGGGCGGATGCCCGCACAAGCCGCACGAATTCAAGACGGGGAAAATGACGGACTGAATAACCGATGGTTGTTGCAGCGAACGAACAAATTCACGACTTGAGAATCACACGCGCCAAAACTATAGGCGAAGCCCATCGGTAGGGCA
Organism: Candidatus Competibacter sp.; assembly: GCA_029624815.1. GTDB lineage: Bacteria > Pseudomonadota > Gammaproteobacteria > Competibacterales > Competibacteraceae > Competibacter. The sequence continues at coordinate 62,710 of JARSSH010000049.1, read as the reverse complement.
AGTTGATTTTCGCGCAGGCCGTTTTGCCTTTCGATCATAGTGCCTTGGCCATCACCAGTGCGTCTTCCCGCCCGCCGGTGGAGGGATAATAACCCGGCCGCAGGCCGATCTCGCAGAAGCCGGCGGAGCTGTAAAGCCGCACGGCGGCGGCGTTGGTGGGACGAACCTCCAGGAATACGGTTTGTACTTCAACGGCGTGCGCCAGTTCGAGCAGATGGTTCAACATGCGCCGCGACAGCCCGCGTCCCCGCAGTTCCGGCCGCACGCAAAGATTAAGGATATGGGCTTCACCAGCCGCCGCCGACATCACGCCGTAGGTCTGGATGAAGCCGTGCGGAGTTTCCAATACCTGGCAGTGGTAACCGACCCGGATACAATCGCGAAAGATGCTCTCGGTCCAGGAGAATTCATAGGCACGCTTCTCGATCGCGATCACTTCCCGGAGGTCGGCGTAGAGCATTGGTCGGAATCGGCCGACCTGGGGTTCCCGTAACGCATTCATGACTCGGCCAGTTTTCGGGTCGTCCCGTTCGTGGCGGCGGCCATGGCGCGCCGCGCCAGTCGCAGGTCGTCCCAGACCTTGCGCTTCTCGCGCGGCGAGCGCAGCAAATAGGCGGGATGGTAAGTCACCACCAGCGGAATTTGCGCCGGGCCGAAACGGTGGATCCGGCCGCGCAGCTTGCCAATCTGAGTATCGGTATCCAGCAGATTCTGGGCGGCGATGCGGCCCAGCGCCAAGATGATGCGTGGTCGGATCAGTTCGATCTGCCGTTCCAGGAATGGTCGGCAGAGGGTTGCCTCGGCGGGCGCCGGGTCGCGGTTTTCCGGCGGGCGGCATTTCAGAATATTGGCGATATAGACCTGCTCGCGTTGCAGGCCGATCGCCAACAGCATGGGATTGAGCAGCTTGCCGGCCCGGCCGACGAACGGTTCGCCGAGCCGGTCCTCGTCGGCGCCGGGAGCCTCGCCGATCACCAGCCACTCGGCCTCGTGGTCGCCGACCCCGAACACAGCCTGGGTGCGGGTAGCGCACAGGCCACAGGCGGCGCATTGCCGGACTGTCGCCGCGAGTTCTTCCCAATCCATCCGAGCGATGCGCGCTTCGCGGCGGGCGGCGGGCGGCGCGGGAGCCTGATCGGCGGCGGTTTCGAAGACCGGTTCCCAGTCGTCCGTCATGGGTGGAATCCAGTCGTCAGGGGGCAAGGATTCGAAGTCCTCCGCATCCCTCATGGCCATCGGCGGCGGTTGATCCTGAGGGGGCTCCATCTCGGCGGAGGGGGAACTCACGGCGGAGAGATTGGACGCGAGAGTGGAAGCATCCAAGCCTTCCGCCGCGAGCGGAAGCGGGGAGTCCGTCGGTTGCGGCTGCACGGCCAGCGGCCGGCGCGGCAGCCACAACGCAATGCCCAGCGCGTTCAGATACTCACGCTTGCGGTCGCCGGTCATCGCGGTCGGCTCACAACAGTTGCGGATGCGCCCGCTCGGCCGGTTGCAGCACTTTGTTGAGCGCGTTCACATAGGCCTTGGCGGAGGCGATCACGATGTCGGTGTCGGCGCCCTGGCCGTTGACGATCCGCCCGCCCTTGGAGACCCGCACCGTCACTTCGCCCTGGGAATCGGTGCCGCTGGTGATGTTGTTGACCGAATACAGCAACAGGTCGGTGCCGGTTTGCAGGATGCGTTCGATCGCCTTGAATGAGGCATCCACCGGACCACCGCCGGCTGCGGCGGCGCTGCGTTCCTCGCCGTCCACCGCCAGGGTGACTTGGGCATTCGGGGTTTCGCCGGTTTCGGAACAAACCCGCAGATAGAGGAGTTTCACCCGCTCGTTTTCCGCCGCCAGATAAGCATCGGTGACCAGCGCCTGCAAGTCTTCGTCATACACCTCGTGCTTTTTATCGGCCAGTTCCTTGAAGCGGGCGAAGGCATCGTTCAACTCTTCCTCGGTGGCGAAACTGACGCCCAGTTCTTCCAGTCGCGTGCGGAAGGCATTGCGACCCGAATGCTTGCCCATGACCATGCGGTTGGCGCTCCAGCCCACATCTTCCGCGCGCATGATTTCATAGGTTTCGCGGTGCTTGAGCACGCCGTCCTGATGAATGCCGGATTCGTGGGCGAAGGCGTTGGCGCCGACGATGGCCTTGTTCGGTTGCACCGGAAAACCGGTGATGTTGGCCACCAGCCGCGAGGCGGGCACGATCTGGGTGGTGTCGATGCCGGTTTCCAGTTGGAATACGTCGTGGCGGGTGCGCACCGTCATTACGATCTCTTCCAGCGAGGCGTTGCCGGCCCGCTCGCCCAAGCCGTTGATGGTGCATTCCACCTGACGCGCGCCGGCCAGCACCGCCGCCAGCGAGTTGGCCACCGCCAGACCCAGATCGTTGTGGCAGTGAACGGAGAAGATGGCTTTATCGGCGTTCGGCACCCGCTCGATCAAACCGCGAATGGTGTGGGCAAACTGCTCGGGAACGTTGTAGCCGACCGTGTCGGGAATGTTGATGGTGCGGGCGCCGGCGGCGATCACCGCCTCGGTGATCCGGCACAGAAAATCCAGCTCCGAACGGCCGGCGTCCTCGGCGGAGAATTCCACGTCGTCGGTCCAGCGCCGGGCGCGACGCACCGCCTCGACCGCTCGTTCTATCACTTGATCCGGTTCCATTCGCAGCTTCATCCGCATGTGGATCGGCGAGGTGGCGATGAAGGTGTGGACGCGGCCCGCCGCCGCTTCCTTCAATGCCTCGCCGGCCCGGTCGATGTCGGCGTCGGCGGCGCGCGCCAAGCCGCAGACCACGCTGTCCTTGACCGCTCGCGCCACCGCCCGCACCGCTTCGAAATCGCCGGGGCTGGCGATCGGGAAACCGGCTTCGATCACGTCCACCCGCATTCGCTCCAGCATCTTGGCGATGCGGACTTTTTCTTCCTTGGTCATGGAAGCGCCGGGACTTTGTTCGCCGTCGCGCAGGGTGGTGTCGAAGATAATCAGCTTGTTCATGCGGGTGCTCTCCAGTGAGGTTCGATCGCCGCGCCGATAGCTGGCGAAGCCGGCGGATCATGGTGGTTGATTATGGCGATTTCACGAGGGTTGTCAGCCGAATATTCGATCGGCTCAACCGGCCCTCGGGTTCGACTCCGGCGAGCGCAACGGGCGAGGACGAGGGTGTTCCGGCGGTCGGCCGCGATAACTTGCTATAATCGTAACTCTCGGCGAAGGAGTCGCGCACAGAAGGAGGTTTTATGTCTCACCCGCTTTGGCCCGGCAAACCCTATCCGCTGGGCTCTTATTGGAACGGTAAAGGCACCAATTTCGCATTGTTTTCGGAGAACGCCACTCGGGTCGATCTATGCCTGTTCGATGAAAGGAACCGGGAAACCCGGCTGGAGCTGAAGGAAGTCAATAAATTCATCTGGCACGGCTACGTCCCGGAAATCGGGCCGGGCCAGCGTTACGGCTTTCGCGTGCATGGCCCGTTTGCCCCGCACGAAGGCCATCGCTTCAACCCCAACAAGCTGCTGATCGATCCCTACGCCAAGGCGCTCGACGGCGATGTCCAGCCCGGCGAGGCCATCTTCGGCTATCCGTGGAACCAGCCCGACGACGATCTGGCCTTGTCCGAGCAGGACAGCGCGCGGTTGATGCCCAAGGCCGTGGTGATCGATCCGCGTTTCGACTGGGAAGGCGACGAACTGCTGCGCACGCCCTGGCACGAGACGGTGATCTACGAATTGCACGTCCGGGGATTCACCCGCCTGCACCCCGACATTCCGCCGGAGCTGCGCGGCACCTACGCCGGCCTGGCGCATCCCGCCGCCGTCGCGCACTTGCGTTCCATCGATGTCACGGCGGTCGAGTTGATGCCGGTGCATCACTACCTCGCACATCCGGGTCATCTGGCGGACACCGGGCTGCGCAATTATTGGGGTTACGATTCGCTGAATTTCTTCGCTCCCTACTCCGGCTACAGCGCCAGCGGCGTTCAGGGCCAACAGGTGCGCGAATTCAAGGAGATGGTCAAGGCGCTGCACCGGGCCGGCATCGAGGTCATTCTGGACGTGGTCTACAACCACACCGGTGAAGGCAACCAAATGGGGCCGACCCTGACCTTGCGCGGCGTGGACAATGCCGCCTACTACCGCCTGGTCGAGGACAACCCGCGTTACTACATGGATTTCACCGGTTGCGGCAACTCGCTCAACGTCCGCCATCCGCAGGTGCTCAAGCTGATCATGGACAGCCTGCGCTACTGGGTGCTGGAGATGCACGTCGATGGTTTCCGCTTCGATCTGGCCTCGGCGCTGGCGCGGGAATTGTACGCCGTCGATCGACTGGCGGCGTTCTTCGACATCATCCATCAGGATCCGGTGCTGTCCGACGTCAAGCTGATCGCCGAACCCTGGGACGTGGGGGAAGGCGGCTATCACGTCGGCGGTTTCCCCTTGCTGTGGTCCGAGTGGAACGGCCGTTACCGCGACACGGTGCGCGACTTCTGGCGCGGCGAGCCAAGCCGGCTGGCCGACTTCGCCTTCCGCTTCACCGGCAGCTCCGACCTGTACCAGTCCAACGGCCGCAATCCCAGCGCCAGCATCAATTTCATCATCGCCCACGACGGCTTCACCCTGCGCGACCTGGTTAGCTACAACGACAAGCACAACGAGGCCAACAGCGAGGATAACCGCGACGGGGAGAGTCACAACCGCTCCTGGAACTGTGGGGTCGAGGGCGAGACCGACGATCCGGAAGTCCTGTACCTGCGCCAGCGCCAGCAGCGCAATTTCCTGGCGACGCTGTTTTTGTCCCAGGGCGTACCCATGCTGCTGGCCGGCGACGAAATGGGCCGCACACAGGACGGCAACAATAATGCCTACTGCCAGGATAACGAGATATCCTGGCTGAACTGGGATCTGCCGGAGGAAAACGCGGCGCTGCTGGAATTCGTCCGCGAGTTGATGGCGTTCCGCCAGGAGCATCCGGTGCTGCGGCGGCGCAAATGGTTCCAGGGCCGGTCGATCCACGGTTCCGGTGTGCATGATATCGTCTGGTTCAATCCCGACGGGGGCGAGATGACCGAGGAACAATGGCATGACGGCTTGGCCAAGGCCATCGGCATTTTCCTGAACGGCGCGGAAATCGCCACTCCCGACCGGCGTGGCGAGCGGATCATCGACGATAGTTTCATCCTGCTGTTCAACGCCGACCACGAGCCGGTCGAATTCACCCTGCCCAAGACGTTGCTCGCCAGGGAATGGCGAACCGTGATGGATACCGCTCAACCCCGCTTTCTGCAACGCGGTCGTGGTTACGGGGCCGAGGCGCCCACCGTGCCGGTGGCGGGCCGGGCTCTGGTAGTCCTGCAACAACCATCCAGTGCAACGGCTTCGGCGTAAAATCCTTGCAGGTTGGGCGGACGCCCCGTCAACCCAACCCGTCTCACGCTACAAAGACCGTTTCGGTTTTCCAGATGCATGTTGGGTTGCCAAAAAAACCGCAACCCACCCACCAGCCACGGAGGCATAATTCCCATGAACCATTCCAAACTGGGCGCCGATTATCGCGGCAACCGTCAATGCGCGTTTAGCCTATGGGCGCCCTTGCTGAAGCAGGCGGCGGTCCACTTGGTCGCGCCCGAGGAGCGGCTGGTTCCCATGACCCGCGACCAACGCGGTTACTGGCGCGCCACCGTCACCGACATCGAACCTGGCGCGCTGTACTTCTACCGATGGGACGGGGAAACCGACCGCCCCGATCCGGCGTCCCACGGCCAACCGCAAGGCGTGCATGGCCCATCGCGAGTGGTGGACCAGTCCTTCGCCTGGACCGACGCGCGCTGGCAATCGCCGCCGCTGACGCAATGGGTGATGTACGAACTGCATGTCGGGACGTTTACCCCGGAAGGGACATTCGACGCCATCATCCCCCGCCTGCCGGAGTTGCGGGAACTGGGGGTAAACGCCCTGGAACTGCTACCGGTCGCGCAATGCCCCGGCGATCGCAACTGGGGCTACGACGGCGTTTATCCCTATGCGGCGCAGGATTCCTACGGCGGAGTCGAGGGCCTGAAGCGGCTGGTGGACGCCTGCCATCGCGAGGGTTTGGCGGTGATCATGGACGTGGTTTACAACCACCTCGGCCCCGAAGGCAATTACCTGTGGGGACTGGGCACCTATTTCACCAACCACTACCGCACCCCCTGGGGCGACGCCGTCAACTACGACGGCCCGCACAGTCCCGGCGTGCGCGAATACGTGGTCGGCAACGCGCTGTACTGGTTCGAGACCTGCCACTGCGACGCGCTGCGGCTGGACGCGGTGCATGCCATCTACGATTTCGGCGCCCGCCACATCCTGGCGGAGTTGGCCGAAGCCGCCGCCGACTGCGAACAACGCCAGGGCCGGCCGTTCTATCTCATCGCCGAAAGCGACCTCAACGATCCGCGCATCGTGCGCCCGCCGATCGCCGGCGGCTACGGGCTGGACGCGCAATGGAGCGACGATTTCCACCACGCCCTGCACACGGTGCTGACCGGCGAGCGGCATGGTTATTACGAGGATTTCGGCGCCCTGGAGCAGATGGCGCGGATCTATCGTCGGCCGTTCGTCTATGCCTGGGACTACTCCCCGCACCGCCAGCGTTTCCACGGTGACGACCCCGGCGATTGCCCGGCTTGGCGCTTCGTGGTGTGCAGTCAAAATCACGATCAGGTCGGCAATCGGGCGCTGGGCGAGCGGCTGGCGGGCCTGCTGCCGTTTCCGGCGCTGAAGTTGGCGGCGGCGGCGGTGCTGCTGTCGCCTTACCTTCCGATGCTGTTCATGGGCGAGGAATATGGCGAGCCGCGCCCATTCCTGTATTTCATCAGCCACGGCGACCCGGCGTTGATCGAGGGAGTGCGCGAGGGCCGAAAAAAGGAATTCGCCGCCTTCCACGCCGCGGGCGAAGCCCCCGATCCGCAATCCGAAGCGACGTTCCAGGGCTCGAAACTGCAATGGGATCTCGGAAAAACCGGCCGACACGGGCAATTGCGCGCCTTTTATCGCGAATTGCTGCGGTTGCGGCGAGAACTGCCGGCGCTGGCCCGGTTGGACAATGCCAGCCTGACCGCGACCGTGGTTGCTCCGACCGTATTGGAATTGCGGCGCTGGTGCGACGGCAATCGAATCGTCGTTTGGATGAACTTCGCCCCCGACCCGGCGACCGTGGCCGTCGAACCGGGCGCCGGGTCGTGGCGCAAAGTACTGGATGCGGCCGAACCGGATTGGGGTGGCGCCGGTTCCGCCTTGCCGGCGTGTCTGGCCGATGGCGCTCGCCCGACTTCGCTGGCGCTCCCGTCTTACGCCGTCGTGGGTTATATCGCCGATGTTCCCGCCTGAACGCTCCAACGATAAGGATCCCGTTTTCATGATGCGCATTCCCGTCGCGACTTATCGCCTGCAATTCACTCCGGATTTCGGCTTCGACGCCGCCGCCGCCATCGCTCCCTATCTGGCCGAACTGGGAGTATCCGACATCTACGCCTCGCCGATCCTCACCCCGCGCCATGGCAGCCAACACGGTTACGACGTGGTGGACGCGCACGCCATCAATCCCGAACTGGGCGGGATGGAGCGGTTCGAGAGGCTCAGTCAAGTGTTGAGGGAACAGGGCATCGGCTGGGTGCAGGATATCGTGCCCAACCACATGGCCTTCGACAGTCAGAACCGGGTGCTGGTGGATGTATTGGAGAATGGTCCGGATTCGCTCTATCACGATTTCTTCGACATCAACTGGAATCATCTGTACGAGGGGATTCGCGGTCGGGTGCTGGCGCCGTTTCTCGGCAAGTTCTACGGTAACTGCCTGGAAAGCGGTGAATTGCAATTGCGCTACAGCGAGCAGGGATTGGCCGTTCACTACTACGATTTCCGCTTTCCAATCCGCATCGAGTCCTATTATCGCTTGCTGACCTACGATCTGGGGCGGTTGCGCGCCCTTCTCGATCGTACTCATCCACACTTCGTCAAGTTCCTGGGGGTGCTTTATTTGCTCAAGTACATCCCCTCCGGCGAGGAAGGGCGCGAGCGCTATGACCAGATTTCCTTTATCAAGCAGATGTTGTGGGAGCTGTGGAACGGCAGCCCCGAAGTGCGTGAGTTCATCGAGGAGAATATCCGCGTTTTCAACGGTGAGGCGGGTAACCCTGGGAGCTTCGATTTGCTGGACAGTCTGCTCGACGAGCAATTCTTCCGGCTGTCCTACTGGAAGGTGGGCAACGAGGAACTCAACTATCGGCGGTTTTTCACCATCAACGACCTGATTTCACTACGGATCGAGGACAGTAAAGTCTTTGACTTCACTCATGAGCTGGTCCTGAAGCTGGTGGCCGAGGGGAAGATCAGCGGCTTGCGGGTCGACCATATCGATGGTCTCTACGATCCGGCGCAGTACCTCCATCGCCTGCGCGAACAGGTACCCTATGTCTACCTGGTGGTGGAAAAGATTTTGGAGCACGGCGAGGAACTGCCGGTAAGGTGGCCCTGCCAAGGCACCAGCGGCTACGATTTTCTTGGCGTGATTAATAGCCTGTTCTGCCAACCGGCCGCCGAGGCGGAGTTCACCAGAACGTATCACTCGTTTATCGGTAATACCACGTCCTGCGAAATGCTGATCGATCACAACAAGCGCATGATCGTGGATAAGCATCTGGCCGGCGATATCGACAACCTGGCGCACCTGCTCAAGCGCATTTCCGAGCATTACCGTTACGCCAGCGATTTTACCCTGTACGGGCTCCAAGTGGCCCTGATCGAGATTCTGGTGCTGTTCCCGGTTTACCGCACCTATATCGATAGCACCGGCGCCAGTCGGGCGGACCAGGAGTACATTCGGCAAGTCATTGCCCAAGCCCGGCTCAACATCCCCAATTTCCGCAATGAATTGGATTTCATCGAGCGGTTCCTGCGCTTGGAGTTCGACGAGCACATGGCGACCGAGGACAAAAACCAGTGGCTGCATTTCATTATGCGCTTGCAGCAGTTCACCGGGCCGCTGATGGCCAAGGGCGTCGAGGATACGGTGTTCTATGTCTATAATCGGCTGCTGTCGCTCAATGAGGTCGGCGCGGGACCGTTGCAGTTCGGCATTGATCTCGATGAATTTCACGCCTTCAACCAGCATCGGGTCGCTTGCTGGCCGCATGCGATGAACGCCAGCGCGACCCACGACACCAAGCGCGGCGAGGATGTGCGCGCCCGATTGAACGTGCTGTCGGAAATGCCGGATGAATGGGAGCGCCACTTGCGGGAGTGGCATGAGACCAACCTGTTTCGCAAGGTGCGGGTCGGGGATCGGCTGGCGCCCGAGAACGACGACGAATACCTGCTGTACCAGACCTTGCTGGGTGCCTATCCTTTCGATCTGGCCGATTACCCCGCCTTTATCGAGCGCGTCAAAGCCTATTTGATCAAGGCCACTCGCGAAGCGAAAGTGCATACCAACTGGCTGGAACCCGACAGCGCCTATGAAGATGCCTTGCTCGCTTTCGCCGAGCGGGTGATGGAGCCGGGCAAGGACAATCCTTTTTTGCAAGCCTTCCTGCCTTTCCAGCGCCGGGTCCAGCACCACGGTATTCTCAATTCGCTCAGCCAGACGCTTCTCAAGCTCACCGCGCCCGGCGTGCCCGATTTCTACCAGGGTACGGAGTTGTGGGATTTAAGCCTGGTGGATCCCGACAACCGGCGGCCAGTCGATTTCGAGCGGCGTGGCGCTTTGCTCAAGGCGTTGCAGGATCCTACGGGCGGTCATGCGAGACACCTTCCGCAGTTGATCGCGGAGCTGCTGGCGACGCCGGAGGATGGCCGGATCAAGCTGTTTATGATCTATCGAGCCTTGCAGGCGCGGCGAGTCGAATCGGAATTGTTCCAGCATGGCGCCTATCAGAAATTGACGGTGATCGGCAGCTTGAAGGGACATGTGGTGGCGTTCGCGCGGGAGCTGGGCGAGCGGCGGGCGCTGGTGGTGGTGCCGCGCTTCCCGAGCAGCCTGGTCAAGGATGGCGAGTATCCCCTGGGCGAGGCGGTTTGGCATGAAACCCGGGTATTGCCGCCGGTCGGCTCCCGCCTGCGCTGGCACAATGTCCTGACCGGACAAACCGTGCAGGGCGAGGAGGCGTTGTGGTTGCGGGAAGTATTCCAGCATTTCCCGGTGGCGCTACTGGTCAATGAGTCGGTGCAGAGCTGACAGGGCGCGTCGCCAACCTACTGAGGCTCGGGCGGCTCCCCCGAGCCTTGAGCGCGGCGGCGGGCGCGTTGTCGCAACCGCGCCAGGAACAGCATCGGTCCCGACAATCCGTACAGCAGGAAGCCGATAAACAGCACCTTGGGCGGATCGATCGAGGTGAGCACGAAGACCAGCACCACGGCCAGGACCGCCATGAAGGGCACCGGTCCGCGCAAGTCGACCTGTTTGAAGCTGAAGTACAGGACGTTGCTGAACATCAGCGCTCCCGCGCCAACCGTGATAATCAGTGCTGGCCAAAGCATCCGCGCGCCGGTCAGGCCGAGGTCGGTGCAGAACCAGACCAGTCCGACCACGATGGCCGCCGCCGAGGGGCTGGGCAGACCGATGAAGTAGCGCTTGTCGGTGCTGCCCAGTTGCACGTTGAAGCGGGCCAATCGCAGCGCCGCCATCACCGTGTAGAAAAACGCCGCCAGCCAACCCAGCTTGGACAGAAACGGTCCCATTTCGGTCATCGCGCCCAAGGCCCATTCGTACATGATCAGGGCTGGCGCCAGGCCGAAGGACACCAAATCGGCCATGCTGTCGTACTGGGCGCCGAACTCGCTTTCGGTGTGGGTCAGCCGGGCGACTCGGCCGTCCAACCCGTCCAGCACCATGGCCACGAACACCGCTACGGCGGCGGGTTCGAAACGGCCCCGCAAGGCGGCGATGATGGCGTAGAAACCGCAGAACAGCGCGGCGGTGGTGAACAGGTTGGGCAGCAGATAAACGCCGCGCGAACGGCGGATTTCAGAAGATTCGTCTTTGGTCATGAGAGACGGAGAGTTATTTTCCATGGTTTGCTGGTTATGGTATCCATACTCATCAAGCCGTGGGGTAAGGAATTTCTCACCAAATAAAAGCAGGGCGCGAGCAAATTGGAAAGCCACGCCCTACCCTCGACGTATGACCTCAGTTCTTGCTGGTATCCACCAACCGGTTGGCCTTGATCCACGGCATCATGCCGCGCAGCTTCTCGCCGACCTGCTCGACCGGATGCTCGCGGCTGATCCGGCGGTTGGCCCGCAGCACCGGTGCGCCGGCCTGATTCTCCAGGATGAATTCGCGGGCGAACTGGCCGGTCTGGATTTCATTCAGAATCTTGCGCATCTCGGCCTTGGTCTGCTCGGTGACGATGCGCGGGCCGCGAGTGAAGTCGCCGTACTCGGCGGTGTTGGAGATCGAGTAGCGCATGTTGGCGATGCCGCCCTCGTAGATCAGATCCACGATCAGTTTGACCTCGTGCAGGCATTCGAAATAGGCCATTTCCGGCGCGTAGCCGGCGTCCACCAGCGTCTCGAAGCCCGCCTGGATCAGCGCGGTCAAGCCGCCGCACAGCACCACCTGTTCGCCGAACAGATCGGTTTCACATTCCTCGCGGAACGTGGTTTCGATCACGCCGGCCCGACCGCCGCCGTTGGCCGAGGCGTAGGACAGGGCGATTTCCCTGGCCTGGCCGGAGGCATCCTGCGCCACCGCGATCAGGGAGGGCACGCCACCGCCCTGGGTGTAGGTGGAGCGCACCAGATGGCCCGGACCCTTGGGCGCGATCATGATCACGTCCAGGTCGGCGCGCGGCACCACTCCGCCGAAATGGATGTTGAAGCCGTGGGCGAAGGCCAGCGCCGCGCCCTTCTTGAGCTTCGCTTCGATCTGCCGGTAAATCTGGCCTTGGTGCTCGTCGGGCGCAAGGATCATCACCACGTCCGCGGCGGCGGCGGCATCCTCGACCGGCTTGACCGTCAGCCCGGCGGTTTCGGCCTTGACGGCGGAGGCGGAGCCCGGCCGCAGGCCGACGATCACCTCGACCCCGGAATCGCGCAGATTGAGCGCGTGGGCGTGGCCTTGGGAGCCGTAGCCGATGATGGCGACGGTTTTACCCTTGATCAGCGACAGGTCGGCGTCTTTGTCGTAATAGATATTCATGGGGCAGTTTCCTGAACGGTGAAAAACAGGCCGTCCCGACCGGTGCGCCCGGCGGGGACGGCGCGGGGTTGGTGGGATCTCAGACGCGCAGCGCCTTCTGCCCAAGGGCGATACCGGTGGCGCCGGAACGGACGACTTCGAGGATGGCCTCCTTCTCGATCGCGCGCAGGAAGTTATCCAGTTTGCTGCCGGTGCCGGTCAGTTCGATGGTGTAGGTCGCCTCGGTCACGTCGAGCACATGCCCGCCGAAAATGTCGGCCAACCGCTTCATCTCGGCCCGTTGCTCGCCGCTGGCCTTGGTCTTGACCAGCATCAGTTCGCGCTCGATGGCGTCGGTCTCGCTCAGGTCGATCAGCTTGACCACGTCGATCAGCTTGTTGAGCTGCTTGACAATCTGCTCGATGATCTGTTCGTTGCCGTAGGTGACCAGGGTCAGCCGCGACAGCGACGGGTCGTCGGTGGGCGCCACCGTCAGACTTTCGATGTTGTAGCCGCGCGCCGAGAACAGGTTGGCCACCCGCGACAGGGCGCCGGCCTCGTTTTCCATCAGGATCGAAATCAAATGACGATTGTTGTTGTTCACAGCAGCACCATGCCTTCGTCGTGAGTCGAGACCATTTCGTCGCGTTCGGCCAGCAGCATTTCGTTTTGGCCGCCCCCCGAGGGGATCATCGGGAACACGTTCTCGCCCTGATCGGTAATAAAGTCCAGAAACACCGTGCGATCCTTCATGGCAAAAGCCTCGCGCAGCGCGCCTTCCACATCGCCCGGTTTCTCGATGCGCATGCCGACATGGCCGTAAGCCTCGGCCAGCATGACGAAATTCGGCAATGCTTCCAGGTAGGTCATGCTATAGCGTTTCTGGTAGAAGAACTCCTGCCATTGCCGCACCATGCCGAGGTAGCCGTTGTTCAGGTTCACGATCTTGACCGGCGTGTAGTACTGCTTCATGGTCGACAGTTCCTGCAACATCATCTGGATGCTGCCGTCGCCGGTCACGCAGGCCACGTCTTGATCGGGGAAGGCCAGCTTGGCGCCCATCGCCGCCGGCAGGCCGAAACCCATGGTGCCGAGACCGCCGGAGTTGATCCATTGCCGGGGTCGGTCGAACAGATAATACTGAGCCGCCCACATCTGGTGCTGACCGACATCGGATGTGACGATGGCCTTGCCTTCGGTCACCTCGTACAGCTTCTGAATCACGTACTGCGGCTTGATCACCTCGTCGCTTTGGCGGTAGCTCAGCGACTTCATGGCCCGCCACTCGTCGATCTGTCGCCACCAGCGGTCCAGCGCCTCGGCGTCGGGCTTGAGCTTTTCGTCGCGGACGACGTTGATCATGCCGCGCAGCACGCTCGGCACCGAGCCGACGATGGGAATATCGACCTGGACGTTCTTGGAGATCGACGACGGGTCGATGTCCACATGCACGATCTTGGCTTCCGGGCAGAACTTGTCGATCTTGCCGGTCACCCGGTCGTCAAAGCGGGCGCCGATGGCGATCAGTACGTCGCAGTGATGCATCGCCATGTTGGCTTCGTAGGTGCCGTGCATGCCCAACATGCCGATGAACTGCCGGTCGGTGGCCGGATAGGCGCCCAATCCCATCAGCGTGTTGGTGATCGGATAGCCTAGCAGTTGGGTGAGTTCGACCAATTCCGGCGACCCTTCGCTCAGGATCACGCCGCCGCCGGTATAAATCACCGGCCGCTTGGCGGACAGAATCAGATCCACCGCCTTGCGGATCTGCCCGGCGTGGCCCTTGACCGTCGGATTGTAGGAGCGCAGCTTGATCTTCTTGGGATAATGAAACTCGGCCTTGCCGATGGTGATGTCCTTCGGCAGGTCGATCAAGACCGGGCCGGGGCGGCCGGTGCTGGCGATATAGAAGGCTTTCTTAATGGTTTCGGCCAGATTCTTGATGTCCCTGACCAGGAAATTATGCTTGACGCAAGGCCGGGTAATGCCGACCGCGTCGACTTCCTGAAAAGCGTCGTTGCCGATCAGCGCCGTGGGCACCTGCCCGGAAAACACCACCAGTGGGATGGAATCCATGTAGGCGTCGGCGATGCCGGTGACGGCGTTGGTGACGCCGGGGCCGGAGGTGACCAGCACCACGCCGGTTTTGCCGCTGGCGCGGGCGTACCCTTCGGCGGCGTGGACGGCGGCCTGTTCGTGACGGACCAGCACATGCTTGATGTGGTCCTGGGCGTACAGGGCGTCATAGATGTGAAGCACGGCGCCGCCCGGATAACCGAACATGCATTCGACGCCTTCTTCCTTGAGACAACGGACGAGAATTTCAGCACCCGTAATGAGATCCATAAGCGTTCACTCCTCATGGCGAATCGGGGTTAAGAGACAGGCAAGGCAGCAAAACCATTCTTTCGCCGCAGTACGGGCGTATCATGGCCGGGTCCGTGAGTGGTGTGCCGGGTCCGCGACAAGGCGGGGTGACCGCTGCGCGGAAGGGGTGACGCCCGACGGGCGCAACCCGTCATGAAAGCCGCCGGTACGCGCTGGGCGCGGGTCTTGCGAGCCGCTTATACTACATAAACTTTATTTTCGAGCAAAATTCGCCGTGGTCGGGGAATGGGCACGGAATGCCGGGCGCCCGGCGTGCTGTTGCCTCTCCGGCAATCCCAGGGTCGATTGGAGGCTGTATGTCGAAACGAATGCTGTTGTTGGTGTTGGTGTTGGTTGGCTGCGGGGTGGCCGCCACGGGGCAGGCCCAGCAGTTCATCTACAAGTGGAACGACGAGCGGGGGCAGATAAAGTATTCCGAACTGCCGCCGCCGGCTGGGGTCACCTATGAGACGGTGCGTAAGCCCGCCGGTTTCGGACAGGAAAACGCTCAAGCCCGCGATTTGGCCAAGGAACAGGAGGAATTGGCCAAAAAATTGGCCGAGGAAGAAGCCAAGGTACAGCAGCAGCAGCAGGAACAGGCACGGAAAGAGGGGGATTTACGCGCCAAGAATTGCGAGGTCGCCAAGAAAAACGTGGAGACGCTGCAAAGCGACCGGCCGGTGGTCAAGACCGATGCTCAGGGCAACAAAGTGGCGCTCGACGCCCAGCAGCGCGAGGCCGAATTGCAAAAAGCTCGAAAAGACCAGGATTATTTCTGCAACCCCTGATCCATCGACTCACCACAAGGCCGATTCATGCGCGTATCCCGTTTTCCGTTGTTCACCGTCAAGGAAACCCCGGCCGACGCCGAGGTGGTTAGCCATCAGCTCATGTTGCGAGCAGGCCTGATTCGCAAGCTCGCCGCCGGTATCTACACTTGGTTGCCGTTGGGCCTGCGCGTGCTGCGCAAGACCGAGGCGGTGGTGCGCGAGGAAATGAACCGGGCCGGCGCGCTGGAATTGTCCATGCCCGCCGTCCAACCCGCCGAATTGTGGCAGGAATCCGGTCGCTGGCGGAAATACGGCCCGGAACTGCTGCGGATCAAGGATCGCCACGAACGCGATTTCTGCTTCGGTCCGACCCACGAGGAGGTGGTCACCGATCTATTTCGCCGCGAGATCAAGAGTTACAAGCAACTACCGGTCAACTTCTACCAAATCCAGACCAAATTCCGCGACGAGGTCAGGCCGCGCTTCGGGGTGATGCGAGCCCGCGAGTTCCTGATGAAGGATGCTTATTCCTTTCATCTGGACCCGACCTCGCTACAGGAAACCTATGAGCGGATGTACGACGCCTACTCGCGCATCTTCACCCGATTGGGGCTGCGGTTTCGCGCGGTGCTGGCCGATACCGGCAGCATCGGCGGCGCGCATTCCCACGAATTTCATGTGTTGGCCGAATCCGGCGAGGACGCCATCGCCTTTTCCGACGGCAGCGACTATGCCGCCAACGTCGAACTGGCCGAAGCGATGGCTCCGCCCGGCGAGCGCCCGGCGCCGGCCGAAACCCTGACGCGCGTCCATACGCCTGGTGTCAAGACCATTGCTGAACTGTGTGATTTCCTTAAAGTTCCCGCCGAGCGGACAGTGAAGGCGGTGGTGGTCGAAGGTGAGGACGGGCAGCCGGTGCTGCTGCTGGTGCGCGGCGACCACGACGTGAATGCGATCAAGGCCGAAAAGCTGCCACAGGTCAAGGCTCCGCTGGCTTTCGCCAGTCCCGAGGCGATCCGGGCGGCATTTGGCGCCAGTCCCGGCTCGCTCGGCGCGGTCGGTTTCGACGGTACGGTGATCGCCGATCGCAGCGTGGCGAACATGGCCAATATGGTGGCCGGCGCGAACCAGGACGACTGGCACCTGACCGGCGTCAACTTCGGCCGCGATTGCCCGGAACCGCTGATCGCCGATATTCGTAGCGTGGTTCAGGGCGATCCCAGTCCCGACGAACAAGGTACGCTGGCCGTTGCTCGCGGCATCGAGGTCGGCCATATTTTCCAGCTTGGCCGCAAGTACAGCGCCGCCATGCAGGCCGAGGTGCTCGGCGAGGATGGTCAGCCGGTCACCGTCGCCATGGGTTGCTACGGTATCGGCGTGTCGCGAGTGGTGGCGGCGGCCATCGAGCAGAACCACGACGAGCGCGGCATCGTCTGGCCGGCGGCGATGGCCCCGTTCCAGGTGGCGCTGCTGCCGATCGGCGCGGCGCGCTCGGCGGCGGTGCGCGAAACCACCGAGGCGCTGTATCGGGAACTGGTGGCCGCGGGCATTGAGGTCTTGCTGGACGACCGCGACGCCCGTCCCGGCGTGATGTTCGCCGACATGGAGTTGATCGGCATCCCGCATCGCGTGGTGGTCGGCGAACGCAATCTGGCCATCGGTCGGGTGGAGTACCGTGGTCGGCGCGATCCGGATCACACGCAAGTGGCGCGAGCGGATCTGCTCGGCTGGTTGCGGGAGCGGTTGGCGGTGGAACAGCGCTAGATCGGTCGAGTGCGCCGAGGGAGTGATTCGGACGTTATCCACAGAACCTGTGGATAACTCTGTGGATAACTTTCGTCCGATGCGCGTAACTCCGTGTCGCGAATAGAAGAATGACGATTTGATGACTTTTTAATCATTTAATATTTGTTTTATTATCATAAAGTTATATTGTTAATTATGATTTGGCAAGAAATTTGCCCTAACGCGGCGGGCGAAAATCACCAAGGAAAGAAAGTGCATACGCCTGTGGATAAGTCAAGCTCTCTTAAAATAAAAAATCGTTTCCGGTCTAGTCGATCCGAAAATCGCGAATATCCTGATAGGGCAATGTTTCGCAGCGAACGTCAGCGACTCGGGCGAGGTGGGGGCCCTGCCACAACCAGTTGCGTAAGGCGATAACCGCTTTTTCATCCCCGCAGGCCAATACTTCCACCCGTCGGTCCGGCAGGTTGCGCACGTAACCGTTGACGCCCAACCCCAGGGCTTTTTCGGCGGTGGCGTAGCGGAAGCCAACGCCCTGAACGCGGCCGGTCACGTAGCAGCGGAGGCACAGGGTTTTCAAGGTGTTTTTCCTCTCGAACCGGTCTAACGGGACGAATCGCCGGCCGATTGCAGTTCGGCCAACCGTTTTGTCAGCATGGCGGCGTTTACGGTACCCAAGTGGGTGTCGGCGAGTTGCCCGTCGGGTGAAATCAGGAACGTGGTGGGCAAGCCCTTCAGCTCGAATCCGGGCAAAGGTTCGCCGCCGCTCAGCGCCACGGGGAAGGTGATGGCCAGCCGTTCGACAAAGGCGCGGATTTCGGAGGGGGCGATATCCTCGAAATTGACGCCGACCACTATGGCGTGTTTGTGGCGCTGATCGTGAAAAGCCTGCAATTCCGGCAGTTCCAGCAAGCAGGGCGTGCACCATGTCGCCCAGAAATTGACGATGACCCACCGGCCATGGAAATCGGCCAATCGTACCGGCTGGCCATCTACGCCGGGCAGAGTGAAGTTCGGACCTTGCGCGCGGGCGGGCGGGCCTATCGCCAGCAATGCCAGTATCAACAGCGCCGCTCGAAAATCGATCCGGCGCCGGTAAGCGCAACATGGGGCGATGGCGGGCATTGGGGGTTCGGTTGTCAGGGCTCCGTGTGGAGCGGTGAGTCTGGGGGGGAATCTGATCGAATCGCGGCATCGCGTGCCGCGTCCTCCCGTGCCTTGATCGCTTCGTCGCGCGCGTCCATGGCATACCTGCGCGCATCTTCGTAGGCGCCCGCTTCCAAATGTGCTTGGGCTCTTTGCAACAGAATCCAGGCCGCTTGCAAGGTATCGGGCGAGCGCCGCGCCGCGCCGCTGGCCTCGGCTGACCAAATAGCCTGTCGGGCGTCGCTCATCTCTTGCACAGGGGCGCTTGCGCAAGCTGCCAGGGTCAATGCCGTAACAGCGAACAGGGTGAATCTGCGAGTGGTCAATGCTTTGAATCTGAGAAAGCGGAAACGCCGCGTCTGACGAGTAAGATAATGAATTCGCTATGTAAACTAGCACCGCTTTCCGAAGCCGTCAAGCCAATGCGGAAAATGATCGGGGCAATCGCTCCGTATCGGAACAACAAATTGATTTTACTGAATATTTTTTGTCGATGCGCCATGACTTTATTTTACAACTAATTGATAAATATTAATAAAACCGCATGGTGCGATTGCCTTGGGAAAACGATCACTGTCGTGGCCAAACCTTTGAACTGGAAAAGGCGTGGGAGATATGACGGAAATATTGATTTTATACTACAGCCGCACTGGAGGCACCGCCGAGATGGCGCGCCAGGTGGCTCGGGGAGTGGAGGAAGTGGATGGCATGGCGGCGCGCTTGCGCACCGTGCCGCCAGTCTCGACGGTTTGCGAGGCGGTCGAGGACGAAATTCCAGCCGGTGGGCCACCATATGCGGGTCTGGACGATCTGCGAGAGTGCGCCGGCCTGGCTTTGGGCAGCCCGACCCGCTTCGGCAATATGGCGGCGCCGCTCAAGTATTTTCTGGATTCCACGGGAGGGCTCTGGCTGGCGGGGGCTCTGGCCGGAAAACCGGCGGCGGTGTTCGCTTCGGTCTCGACCTTGCATGGCGGTCATGAATCCACTTTGTTGAGCATGATGCTGCCGTTGTTGCATCACGGGATGTTGTTGGTGGGGATCCCTTTCACCGAGGCGGCGCTGCATGAAACCCGCGGCGGCGGAACACCCTACGGTCCGAGTCACTGGTCCGGGCCGGAATCCAATGCGGTGCTGACCATCGAGGAGAAGCAGTTGTGTCGCGCCCTGGGCCGGCGGCTGGCGCGGATCGCACGGCGATTGGAGGGGGTATGAGCCGATTTTGGGGTGGGGCTGCGTTGACGGGTTACTTCGGCCTGCTCGGCCTGTTGCTACTTTGGTATGCTTGGCTGGAGCCGTCCGGTCGGCTGCCGACCGCGCTGGTATTGATCCTGCTGGTGGGGCCGCTGCTGGCGCCTTTGCGGGGCTTGCTGCACGGTCGCCCTTATACCTATGCCTGGACCAGCTTCCTCGCATTATTTTATTTTACGATAGGCGTCTTTAACGCTGCGGGATCCATGGTTCGTCCTTGGCTGGCTTGGCTTGAAATCGGATTTAGCGTACTGCTATTTTTGGGCGCGGTTCTGTACGCCCGCTCCCGCTCTCGGGAATGGCGATTAGCCACTACTGGGCCAGTCGCTATCCCCGTTACGAGTGTGCGGTCTACTCGATTTGAAGGTGGTGAGTCCGGGGTGGAGCCCAGGAAGCGGTGAACCCTGCAATCCAGACAGAGTCGGGGCAATCGCGCTATGTATTTTTCTTAATAGTTATCAATTGGTTGAAATAAAATAAGGCATGGTGCGTCCGAAAATAATATCCGGTGGTAAGATCAATTTGTTATGCCGATATGGGGTGATCGCCCCGCGGACAGGGTCAATATATTTGCAAAGCTCGAAGTGTTCATGCTAAGCTGACTAACTCTGATGCGGGGTGGAGCAGTCCGGTAGCTCGTCGGGCTCATAACCCGAAGGTCGTAGGTTCAAATCCTGCCCCCGCTACCAAATTCCAAGGAAGCCCGTCAAGGGCTTTTTTTATGGGGCCGTTTTAGGGTGCGTCCGAACCGATAATATTGGGTGTGCTACGGTAAGGCGAATGCCTGACGGCGTCGTCTGTCGGTGAAAGCCGATGGAGGAGACGGCGCGCATGGACATACGGTGGGTTTTCCCAGCTTTTGTTTTTTGCGCCGTGAGGGATCCAGCAGATGGGCGAACAAAGTGGGCCGCTGGCCCACTTTTTATTTGGTGATCGAGATGCGCCAGGATTTTCAAATGCTCCGGCGGATAGTGGCCGCCACGGTGGAAGCGATGGGCTATGAATTAGTGGGTGTGGAATTCCACCCGCGCCAGGCCAACATGCTGTTGCGTGTTTATATCGACGGTGAAAACGCCATTACTTTGGATGACTGCCAGCGAGTCAGTCATCAACTGAGCGGTGTGCTGGATGTCGAGGATCCAATCAGTGGATCGTACACCCTGGAGATCTCTTCGCCCGGGCTGGACCGTCCGCTGTTCGAAGCCAAACATTTTGTGCGCTTTGCCGGCGCGATGGTTCGAATCCAGCTCGGAGAACCGGTGGACGGGCGGCGGAAACTGGTCGGGCGCCTACTTGGGATGCGCGGCGATGACGTGGTGATTACATGCAGCGACGGGCAGGAATGGGAAATACCGCTTGAGCGGATTGAGAAAGCTCGGCTGGTACCCCAACTCTGAAGGCAGGATGACAGCATGCGGCTCCAGCTGGGAGGCAGAATGACATGCGCGTTAAAGACAGCGTTAAAGACAGCAAAGAAGGCCACAAAGAGATTCTGCTGGTCGTGGACGCCGTTTCCAACGAGAGAGGCGTCAGCAAGGAAGTCATTTTTAGCGCCTTGGAAGTTGCGCTGGCATCGGCGGCCAAAAAGCGTTACGAGGGTGATCCTGACGTGCGGGTAGCGATCAACCGGCGGACCGGTGGTTACGAAACCTTCCGGCGCTGGCTGGTCGTGGAGGATACCGTGCAGATCGAGAGCCCGGATCGACAGATGACTTTGGAGGACGCCCGTCGGATTCGGGCGGATGTTCGGGTTGGCGACCCGGTCGAGGTTCCCCTGGAAAACGCCGATTTCGGTGGCCGCATCGCCGCGCAGACCGCCAAGCAGGTCATCGTCCAGAAAGTGCGGGATGCCGAGCGGGCTCAGATCGTGGACGCCTACCTGCACCGTAAAGGCGAATTGATCGGTGGGGTGATCAAGCGTTTGGAGCGGGATAGGGATCGACGGTCGGAACGTGGCGAACGGTCGGAACGTAGCGATGCGATCTTGGATGTGGGTGGCAATGTTGAGGCCAAGATCGCGGGCGAGGATCAGATTCCCCGCGAATCGTTCCGGGCTGGCGAACGGGTGCGGGGTTACCTGAAGGATGTTCGCGCCGAAAGCCGCGGTCCCCAGCTCTTCGTTAGCCGGGTGGCGCCAGAATTTCTGATCGCGCTGTTCTCGCTGGAAGTGCCCGAAATCAACCAGGGCATCATCGAGATCAAGGGCGCGGCGCGTGATCCCGGTTCACGGGCCAAGATCGCGGTCAAGAGCAAGGATGCCCGCATCGACCCCATCGGCGCTTGCGTGGGCATGCGCGGCGCCCGGGTGCAGAGCGTCACCAACGAACTGGCTGGCGAGCGAGTGGATATCGTGCAATGGGATGACGATCCGGTTCGCTTTGTGATGAACGCGATGTCGCCGGCCGAGGTTGAATCGGTCATCGTCGACGAGGATGCCCACAGCATGGATATCATTGTCGCCGATGAAAAGCAGTTGGCGCAGGCGATCGGCAAGGGCGGCCAGAACGTGCAGTTAGCGAGCCGGCTGACCGGCTGGACGCTGAACGTGATGACCCGAACCCAGGCTCAGGCCAAACGCGGCCAGGAGGACGAAGGCTTGTCGCGTATGTTTATGGAGCAATTGGGGGTCGATGAAGAGATCGCCGCGATCCTGGTGCGTGAAGGGTTCGCCGGCTTGGAAGAAGTCGCCTACGTGCCTGTCCACGAGATGCTGGAGATTCCGGAGTTTGATCGGGAGATCGTCGAGGATCTGCGTGGGCGCGCGCGCGATGTGCTGCTGACGCGCGCGATCGCCGCCGAAGAACAAATCGATCGCACCCGGCCGGCCGAGGATTTATTGCGGATGGACGGCATGGATGAGGAATTGGCCTTTGTGCTGGCCGGTTGCGGGATCACGACCATGGAGGATTTGGCCGAACTGTCGGTGGATGATTTCAATGACATAGCCGGATTGGATGACGAACGGGCCGCGAAATTGATCATGACGGCGCGGGCGCCTTGGTTTTCGAATGACGAGCGGTAGACGGGAACGAGCTTGGGCTGGGGGTGGTAAATGACGGATGTAACGGTCAAGCAATTTGCAACGGTCGTCGGCATACCGGTGGATCGCCTATTGGAACAGTTCGCTGAAGCCGGTATATCGGTTAGCGGCGGGGAAGTGACGATTACGGAAAAACAGAAAATGGATCTATTGGCGCACCTGCGCAAGAGCCACGGTAACCGACCGACTCCGGGAGCATCGGCCGAGCCCAAGCGGATCACGCTCAAGCGTAAAACTCATAGCGAAATCAAGATGGCCGGCGGCGGCGGCGGGCAGATTAAAACCGTCAGCGTTGAAGTGCGCAAAAAGCGTACCTATGTTAAGCGCAGTGTGGCTGAGGAAGACACTTCCCGCCAGCGCGAGCCTGTGCTGGTCGAGTCGTTCGCGCCAGCAGCGGAAGTGGAAGAACGGCTCCGCCATGCGGAGGAAACCAGCGACGCGCGGCTTGAGCCATCGGTGGTGACGACGGTGCAACCGCGGCCATCGGACGAGGAAACCCGTCGCTTACTCGAGGTCGAGGAAGAGGCCCGTCGCCAAGCCGAGGAAGAGGCCCGCCGCCAAGCCGAGGAAGAAGCCCGCCGCCAAGCCGAGGAAGAAGCCCGCCGCCAAGCCGAGGAAGAAGCCCGCCGCCGGGTGGAGCATGTTGCCGCTCCCCAATCCGCTGAAACAACGGCCCTCCGGACCGATGATAATACCTCGCCGGTATTGGTCCAGATCGAGCGGCACGCCGGACCGGGTGCGCCAGCGAGGGGCTTTAAAGCTGGGAAGCCGCTGGAGCCGACAGTGGAGCCAAGAGCGGTCAGAAGGCGTCCCGATGCGCCGGATCGGAGCACGCACAAACCGCGTGGCGAGAGCGGAGCCGGTGCGCCGGGCCAGCGTCGGGAGGCGGGGAGTGGCGGGGAACGGTTCCCACCCGGGCGTGCCGAATCGAAGGAGGCAATCTCCAATAAGGCCGACCGGCGCAAACTTAGGAAGAGCAGGGGGACGAAGTCCGCCGCGCCCACGCCGCTGCAGCGACATGGCTTTGCCAAACCCACCGCGCCCATGGTGCGCGAGGTCGCCTTGCCCGAGACCATCAGCGTCATCGATCTGGCCCAGAAGATGTCGCTCAAAGCCACCGAAGTCATCAAGACGCTGCTGAAGATGGGGGTGATGGTCACCATCAACCAGATGATCGACCAGGAAACCGCCGCGTTGGCTGTCGAGGAGATGGGGCATACCTACAAGCTGCTTAACGAAAACGCGCTGGAGGAAGAACTGACCGCCGAGACTGGCGGCGAAGCGATGCCACGCCCGCCGGTGGTCACTATCATGGGTCATGTGGATCATGGCAAGACCTCGCTGCTCGATTACATTCGTCGAACTCGGGTTGCGGCCGGCGAAGCGGGTGGTATCACCCAGCACATCGGCGCGTACCATGTGCGTACTCCCAAAGGCGTGGTCACCTTTCTCGACACACCGGGTCACGCCGCGTTTACCGCCATGCGCGCACGCGGCGCCAAGGCCACCGACGTCGTGGTGCTGGTGGTGGCGGCTGACGACGGCGTGATGCCGCAAACGATTGAAGCCGTTCACCATGCCCGTGCCGCCGGGGTGCCGATCGTGGTGGCGGTCAACAAGATGGACAAATCCGGCGCCGATCCGGAACGGGTCAAGAGCGAATTGTCGGCGCAGGGCGTCATCTCCGAGGAATGGGGCGGCGACACTCTGTTCACCTATGTATCCGCCAAAAGCGGGGCGGGTGTGGACGAGCTGCTCGATCAGATTCTGGTGCAGGCCGAAGTGCTGGAACTGCATGCGCCGGTGGACGGTTTGGCCAAGGGCGTGGTGATCGAATCGCGGCTGGACAAGGGCCGCGGCCCGGTGGCGACCGTGCTGGTGCAGAACGGAACCTTACGCAAGGGCGATGTGATTCTGAGCGGTCTCGAATACGGCCGGGTGCGGGCCATGCTCAACGAAACCGGGCAGAACGTGAGCGAAGCCGGCCCTTCGATTCCGGTGGAAGTGCTCGGTCTGTCCGGTACTCCCAAGGCGGGCGATGACGTCATCGCGGTCGCCGACGAGCGCAAGGCCCGCGAAATCGCGCTGTTCCGCCAAGGCAAGGCCCGTGAGGAACAGACCCGCAAGCCGGTGATGGATATCGACGGTATTTCCCGGCAATTCGAGGCCGGGGAAATCAATATCCTTAACGTGGTGCTCAAGGCCGACGTGCAGGGCTCCGCCGAAGCCATCG
The DNA here is from genome assembly GCA_029624815.1 of Candidatus Competibacter sp. Classification (GTDB taxonomy): domain Bacteria; phylum Pseudomonadota; class Gammaproteobacteria; order Competibacterales; family Competibacteraceae; genus Competibacter. Next base: position 38,009 of record JARSSH010000049.1, on the reverse strand, counting down.
TGGACGCGCTGACTCGATTGTCCACCACCGAGGTGCAGGTCAAGATCATTGCCAGCGGTGTCGGCGGCATCAACGAATCCGACATCAACCTGGCCAAGACTTCCAAGGCCATCGTCATCGGCTTCAACGTCCGCGCCGACAGCGTCGCCAAGCGGCTGGCCGAAGAGGAAGGGTTGAAGCTGCACTATTACAGCATCATCTACGAACTGATCGACGACGTAAAACGCGCGATGGTCGGCATGCTCAAGCCAACCTTCAAGGAAGAGATCGTCGGCTTGGCCGAGGTGCGCGATGTGTTCCGTTCGCCCAAGTTTGGCGTGGTGGCCGGGTGTATGGTGGTGGATGGCGTGGTGCGTCGCAACAGCCCGATCCGGGTTCTGCGCAGCAATGTGGTGATTTTCGAAGGCGCGCTGGATTCCTTGCGGCGATTCAAGGACGATGTCGGCGAAGTGCGCGCCGGCACCGAATGCGGTGTGGGCGTGCGCAACTATAACGATATCCGCCAGGGAGACCATATTGAAGTCTTCGAGCGGGTGCAGGTGGAGCGCACCTTGTAGCGGGCGCCGCGGAGTGATCGAGCGATGATGAAACCCTCCTCCCGCACCCGTCGGGTGGGTGAGCAGATTCGCCGGGAACTGGCGGATTTGATCCGCACCGAACTGCGCGATCCACGGCTGACCCTGGTGTCGATGACCAGCGTCGAGGTCAGCCGCGACTTGGCGTATGCCCGAATTTACGTCACTTCGATGGGCAAGCCGGCCGAACGGGCGGAGCGGGTCGCCGAGCTCAATCGCTTCGCGCCGCTCCTGCGTCGCGAGCTGGGCCGGCGCATGCGCATCCGTATCGTGCCAAAGTTGGAATTCCGCTACGACGAGATGGTGGAGCGCGCCGCCCGGTTGTCCGCGCTCATTGATGCCGCGGTGGCCGCCGATGCCGACCGCCACCGCGATGAGCCGGCGATGGACGATGGCGCCGGCCTGGAGCGCCAGGGATGAGCGAACGCCGTCAGCGCCGTCCGGTAAGCGGTGTGGTGTTGCTGGACAAGCCGATCGGCTGGACTTCGAATGCGGCGCTGCAAGCGGTCAAGGGGTTGTATCGGGCCGCCAAGGCCGGGCATACCGGCAGCCTCGATCCGTTGGCCAGCGGCTTGTTGCCGATTTGTCTGGGCGAGGCCACCAAACTGTCCGGGTTTTTGTTGAACGCCGATAAGGGCTACCGCTTTACCTGCCGGCTGGGAGTGACCACCGCGACCGGCGACGCGGAAGGTGAAGTGGTGACCGTCCGCCCGGTGGGATCGCTACGCCGGGAATCGGTGGAGGCGGCGCTGCGGCGGCTCATGGGCACGATCCGACAAGTCCCGCCGATGTACTCCGCGCTGAAACATAACGGTCAGCCGCTGTACAAGTTGGCGCGCAAAGGAATCGAAGTCGAACGTGAGCCGCGCGAGGTGACCATCCGCGAGTTGCGTTTGCTGCGTCTGGGGGATGAGGAATTGGAATGCGAGCTGCGTTGCTCGAAGGGTACCTATGTCCGGACGCTGGCCACCGACCTGGGCGAAATACTGGGGTGCGGCGCGCATATCGCGGTGTTGCGCCGCACCGTGGTAGAGCCCTACGATGCCGCGAGGATGGTAACGTTGGAGTCCTTGCGCGAGCGGGCCGGGCAGGGGTTGGCGGCGCTGGATGCGGATCTGTTGCCTTCGGACAGTGCGGTGATGCAGTGGCCGGCGGTGCGGGTGGGGGAGGATGCCGCCTTTTATTTGCGGCAAGGCCAGCCCGTGTTGGCGCCGCGCGCTCCTTCCCAAGGCTGGGTGCGTTTATATCAGGATGAGCAAAGCTTTTTCGGCATTGGCGAAATCCTTGACGATGGCCGGGTCGCGCCGCGTCGATTGCTGGTTTGTAAGGATCCATGACAAGGTTTGCTTGTTGCCCGACCTTGAATGGAGCTAACATCCCCCACTTTATTGAATTTATCGAATCCGAATTGGAGTACCTTATGCCGCTTAACATCGAACAAAAGACTCAGGTCGTGCGGGATTTTCAGCGCGCTCCCGTCGATACCGGTTCCCCGGAGGTGCAGGTCGCGCTGCTGACCACCCGCATCAACGGCTTGCAGTCGCATTTCAGCGACCATAAGAAGGATCACCACTCCCGCCGCGGGTTACTGAAAATGGTCAACCAGCGCCGCAAGTTGCTGGATTATCTGAAAAGAAAGGATCTGCAACGCTACCAGGATCTGATTAGCCGCCTTGGCCTGCGCCGCTGAGGTTTTCCATCGACTTTTTGTTGCATAGGACGCTTTCGTGACGCCCATCAAAAAGACTTTTCAGTACGGCCAGCACGCGGTAACGCTGGAAACCGGCGAAATTGCCCGGCAGGCCAGCGGTGCGGTGGTGGTCAACATGGCCGATACCGTGGTGTTGGTCACCGCGGTCGCCGACCGGAAGACCAAGGAAGACCGGGATTTTCTGCCGCTGCGTGTGGACTATCAGGAGCGTAGCTATGCGGCGGGTCGTATTCCCGGCGGTTTTTTCCGCCGCGAGGGTCGTCCTTCCGAAAGCGAAATCCTGACTGCCCGACTGATCGACCGGCCGTTGCGCCCGCTCTTTCCGGACGGATTCACCAACGAGGTGCAAATCGTCGCCACCGTGATGTCGTTGAACAGTCAGGTGGATCCGGAAATCCCAGCCCTGCTTGGCGCCTCGGCGGCGGTGGCGCTGTCTGGCATGCCGTTCCAGGGGCCGCTCGGCGCGGCCCGAGTCGGTTACCGCGATGGTCAATACTTGCTCAATCCAACCCGCCGCGAGTTGAAGGACTCGCAATTGGACTTGGTGGTGGCCGGGACCGAGCGGGCGGTGCTGATGGTGGAGTCCGAGGCCGATGAGTTATCCGAAGCGGTCATGCTCGGCGCGGTCATGTTCGGTCACGAGCAGATGCAGGCCGCCATTCGCGCTATCAACGAATTGGCGGCGGAAGCCGGCGCGCAATCGTGGAACTGGCAGCCGCCGGCCGATGATGCGGCGCTGGCGGACGCAGTGCGCGCCAGCGCCGAAACCGCGCTAGCCGAAGCCTATCAAATTCCCGAGAAGCTGACCCGCCAGCAGCGAGTGCATGAAATCCACGAGCAACTGAGCGCGCAACTGACGGCCCAGGAACCGGGACGCTGGACCACGCAGGCAATCGACGGCGCCTACTCGACGCTGGAAAGCGCGATCGTGCGCGGGCGCATCCTGTCCGGCCAGCCGCGTATCGACGGCCGCGATACCCGCACGGTGCGGCCGATTTCCATTCGGGTGGGGGTACTGCCGCGCGCTCACGGTTCGGCGCTGTTCACTCGCGGCGAAACCCAGGCGCTGGTGGTCACCACGCTCGGCACGGATCGCGATGCCCAGATCATCGATGCCATCGAGGGTGAGTACCGCCAGCCGTTCCTGTTGCACTACAACTTCCCGCCGTATTCGGTGGGGGAGATCGGTCAGATCGGCAGCCCCAAGCGCCGGGAAATCGGGCACGGCCGCCTGGCCAAGCGCGGCGTGCAGGCCGTGATGCCCAAACCGGAGAACTTTCCTTACACCGTGCGGGTCGTGTCGGAAATCACCGAATCCAACGGTTCCAGCTCGATGGCCTCGGTTTGCGGCGCCAGTTTGTCGTTAATGGACGCCGGCGTATCGATCAAGGCGCCGGTGGCGGGCATCGCCATGGGCCTGATCAAAGAGCAGGACCGTTTCGCGGTGCTGACCGACATCATTGGCGATGAAGATCATTTGGGCGATATGGACTTTAAGGTGGCCGGCACCGCCACCGGGGTGACTGCCCTGCAAATGGATATCAAGATCGACGGCATCACCCGCGAGATCATGGAGCAGGCGCTGGCCCAAGCCCGCGAGGGGCGCTTGCATATTCTCGACAAAATGGGCGCGGTCATCGACGCGCCGAAGCTGGAACTGTCCGAGTACGCACCGCGCTACACCACCCTGCGCATCAATCCGGAGAAGATCCGCGATGTGATCGGCAAGGGTGGCGTCACCATTCGTTCCATCACCGAGGAAACCGGCGCCACCATCGATATCACCGACGACGGCGTGGTGAAAATCGCCGCCGTGGACAAGGCGGCCGGCGACGAAGCCCGCCGTCGCATCGAACAGATCACCGCCGATGTGGAAGTCGGGCAGATCTACGAGGGCAAGGTGGTTCGGATCATGGATTTCGGCGCGTTCGTGGCCATTCTGCCCGGCCGAGATGGGATGGTGCATATTTCCCAGATCTGCGAGGAGCGCGTGCAGAATGTGAGCGATAAACTGGCGGTCGGCGATGTGATCAAGGTTCGGGTGCTGGAAATCGACAAGCAGGGCCGTGTGCGTTTGAGCATGAAGGGTCTGGACTGAAATCGGTCCACCGCAGCCATGGTTTCTTGCCTTGGCGCGGTTGCTTCGAGTATATTTTTCCATCTTGCCGTGGTAAAAAAACACGGCAAGATTTTGGAGAGATGGCCGAGCGGTCGAAGGCGCAGCACTGGAAATGCTGTTTAGGGGTAACTCTAACGAGGGTTCGAATCCCTCTCTCTCCGCCAAATCGACCCACTCCCACTCTGGTTGCAATGGTGGCCCGTATCGGTCCCTCCGCGACGACAAACTGTGAACCCCGTCAGGCCCGGAAGGGAGCAGCGGCAGCAGTGGCCTCGGGCGCCGGGGTGTGGCTGATAGGGGCCGCCACCCCCTCAAGATGCGTGGTCAGGGATGACGGCTTACAGGATCACCGCCTTTCTTCGCCATTAGAGGAACCTCATGAGCTATCAGGTTCTGGCCCGCAAATGGCGCCCCCGCACCTTTCACGAATTGATTGGCCAGGAGCATGTGGTCCGTGCGTTGACCAACGCGCTTGACCGACAGCGGCTACATCACGCTTTCCTGTTCACCGGCACGCGTGGGGTGGGCAAAACCACCATCGCCCGGATTTTCGCCAAGTCGTTGAACTGCGAGGTCGGCGTGTCCTCCACGCCTTGTGGTCGGTGCGCCGCTTGCCGTGAGATCGATGCCGGTCGCTTCGTGGACCTGATCGAGGTCGATGCCGCCTCGCGCACCAAGGTTGAGGATACCCGCGAACTGCTGGAGAACGTGCAGTACGCGCCCGGCCGGGGCCGCTTCAAGGTATATCTGATCGATGAAGTCCACATGCTGTCGGCGCACAGCTTCAACGCATTGTTGAAGACCTTGGAGGAGCCGCCGCCGCCCGTGAAGTTCCTGCTGGCGACCACCGATCCGCAAAAACTGCCGGTCACGGTTCTGTCGCGCTGTCTCCAATTCAACCTCAAGCGCTTGCCGGCCAGCCAGATCGCCGGATATCTGGATCGGGTTTTGGAGCGTGAGGAGATCCCGCGCGAGCCCGCGGCGGTGCAACTTATCGCCCGCGCCGGCGACGGCAGCATGCGCGATGCCCTGAGTCTGTTGGATCAGGCGATTGCGTTTGGCGGCGGCCGGGTGGAGGCGTCCGCGGTCGAGGCCATGCTCGGTAGTATTGACCGGCGACGAGTGGTGAGCCTGTTGCAGACGCTGGCGGCCGGTGAGGCGCCTGCGGTGATGCGGCAAGTGGCCGAACTGGATGAACTGGCCCCGGATTATGCGATGGTGCTGGCCGAACTGCTATCGCTGCTGCAGCGGGTGGCATTGGCGCAGGCGGTGCCCGGCGCCGTGCCGGAGGATGGCGTGGCCGATCCAGAGGATCTACAGCAATTGGCGCGAACCCTGCCGCCGGAAGATGTGCAATTATTCTATCAAATTGCCCTACTGGGTCGGCGCGATCTGCCGCTGATGCCCGAACCGCGCGGCGGCTTCGAAATGGTGCTGCTGCGGATGCTGTGCTTCCGGCCGGCGGTTCGGGAGATCGCGGCGTCACCCTCGTTCGAGGCCAGATCCGCTCCAGCAGCGTCGGCCGTTGCGACCGCTTCGCGACCCGCGTCGCCCGCGAGCAGTGCTCCAACCCAAGCCACCTCGGAATGGGACACTCTGGTCGAGCGGCTCAAGCTGACCGGCATCGCCAAGCAGGTGGCGATGAATTGCGCCCTGATCGAGCGGCAAGGCAACGAGTTTCGGTTGGCCCTGGAGCCCGGTCATGCCCAATTGTGCAATAAATCGATCGAGGATCGATTGAAAGTGGCGCTGGAGCAACAGCTTGGCGCACCGGTTAGCCTGCGGTTTCAAGTAGGGAGCACGGTGGAGGAAACCCCCGCCCGTCAGCGGTTTCAGCAACAGGCGGAACGACAGCAGGTCGCCGCCGAGCAGATCGCTCGGGATCCGCATGTGCGGGACATGCAGGAAACGTTCGGCGCGCGAATCGTGACGGTCCATCCGCTGGATGAAACCAAGGGCTGACGATTCTCCAGCGGCGGCCATGATCCTATCGTGACTGATTTACTGATTTTAAGGAGAGCAACGATGAAAGGCGGTTTGGGTAATTTGATGAAACAGGCGCAAAAGATGCAGGAAAACCTGCAAAAGGCGCAAGCGGAAATCGCGGCGATGGAGGTTGTCGGAGAATCCGGTGGTGGGCTGGTCAGCGTGGTCATCACCGGTCGCCACGAGGTCCGACGGATTCGGATCGACGACAGCCTGGTGGGCGATGACAAGGATATGTTGGAAGATCTGGTCGCCGCCGCGTTCAACGACGCCGTCCATAAGGTCGAGCGGACCATGCAGGAAAAAATGGGCGGCCTGACCGCCGGCATGGGTTTGCCGCCGGGCATGATGGGCGATTTGAAACTGCCGTTCTGACCGTTTACGTGGCCGCTTCGCCGCTACTCGCCCAGTTGATGACGGCGTTGCGTTGCTTGCCGGGAGTGGGACCGAAGTCGGCGCAACGGATGGCGCTGCATCTGCTGGAACGGGATCGCGATGGGGCCGCGCGCTTGGTCGAGGCGCTACGGACGGCGCTGGACCGGATCGGCCGCTGCCGGTTGTGCCGCGATCTGAGTGAAACCGATCTGTGCGCTTTGTGCGGTCACCCGCGCCGCGACCGTTCGCTGCTGTGCGTGGTCGAGACCCCGGCCGATGTGCTGGCCGTGGAGCACTCCACCGGCTTTCAGGGCGTGTATTTCGTGCTGCTGGGCCATTTGTCGCCCTTGGATGGGATCGGGCCGGCGGAGTTGGGGCTGGAGATTCTGGAGGCCCGCCTGGACGAGGGCGAAGTGCGCGAGATGATTCTCGCCACCAATCCGACCGTGGAAGGCGAGGCAACCGCCTACTACATCGCCGAGCTGGCCCGCGAGCGCGGCATCCGCGCCACCCGCATCGCCCACGGCGTGCCGTTGGGAGGCGAATTGGAGTCCGTGGACGGCGGCACGCTGGCGCACGCCTTTGCCGGCCGCCGCGATTTGTGAGATCGAACGGAGCAAGCGTCATGAACGACTGCATTTTTTGTAAGATCGCCGCCGGCGATATTCCCGCCGATACTTTGTACGATGACGGCGAGGTACTGGCCTTTCGAGACATCAACCCCGAAGCCCCCGTGCATCTTCTGCTGATTCCCCGCCGGCATATCCCCACCCTGAACGATCTGAGCGAGACGGACGCCGCGCTGATCGGTCGGCTGTATCTGGCGGGCAAGCAGATCGCGGCGGAACTGGGCGTGGCCGAAAGCGGCTACCGCACGGTGATCAACTGCAATCGCGATGCCGGCCAACTCGTGTTTCACGTCCACATGCATTTGTTGGCGGGCCGGGAATTGGGTTGGCCGCCGGGTTGAATCGCGCCGGCGGGTAAATTTCCTGGCGGCGCGCATGAATTCGTGATGCAAATCATTTTCATTGGCGGTTGCCAGCGCGCCTCAATTCACGACCTATACTGATTTTGCCGGAGCTGACCGGTCGTGAACGTGAGGAATATGATGAAAAATTGTGTTGCGTTGCCCTGTCGGAATACTGTTTTTCAATTGTTTTTCAACAGATTGACGGTAGCCGCCCTCGTGGTGCTGGGCGCGGCCAGCCTCCCGGTCCGGGCGGCGCCCGACGACGGCGACCGGGTCTCGCACGGTGCTTATCTGGTGGCGACGGGTGGCTGCGCCGATTGCCATACGCCGATGAAAATGGGTTCCAAGGGCCCCGAACCCGACTTGTCGCGTCAGTTGTCCGGCCATCCAGAATCACTCAAGCTTTCGCCGCCGCCCAAGGCCGATGGCTCCTGGATCTGGTTCGGTTCCGCCACCAATACCGCCTACGCCGGTCCCTGGGGCATCAGCTACGCCATCAATCTGACCTCCGACAAGGAAACCGGACTGGGTTCCTGGAAGGAAAGCGAGTTCGTGCAGGCGATCAAGACCGGCAAGCACGCGGGGGTCGGCCGGCCGATCATGCCGCCGATGCCTTGGCAGGCGTATTCGCATCTAAGCGAGGACGATCTGCGGGCGATGTTCCGGTATCTGCAAACCGTTCCTCCGGTCCGCAACCGGGTGCCCGACTACCAGCCGCCCGCGCAATGATCCAATCAATGCCGCTCGGCCGTTGTTGGACCGGGCGGTTCCTGTCCAAGCCACAACTCCAGATGTTCGAGCAGCAGCGCCTGTAAATCGGCATGGAAGCGACGAGCGGCGGCGGGCGTCAGGCGGTGCTGGGCGTTGAGCAGTGCCCCGTGATACAAGCCGGCGAGCAGCGGTCGGTAGCGCGGATTGTCGGGGTCGGGTAGTCCACCTAGACGTTGCACCAATGGATGATCCACATTCAGCAACAGCGTCAACGGCTGGCTCCGCAGACGATCGCGCACCTCCCCGGCCAATTCGGCCAACCCCTCCAGTAGAAACGGTTTTTCCAGTGCCCGTTCCATCTCATCGAAAGCAGTGACGCGCTGTCCGGCAAGCAGCGCCACGCTCAAGCTCGTGGGCTGGAAGCGACTGGCCCGTGCCCGCACCGGTATTTCCCGCTCCGCCAATGCCCGTTCCAACGCCTGTTCCAGTCGGGTGTAAGCGGCCTGTTCCGCTGCGTCCAGTCGCTGGTACAAGGCCGGATCGTCCAGGCGATCCAGCGGCTTGAGCGTGACGGTGTCCGGGGATTGACTGGCGAAACGACGCAGCAGGGTTTCGTCGAAGGGGCGGCCGGCGTTGACGGCCAGCAACTGGCGCGCTTGGCACAGGGCATAGAATTGGTTGGCGTCGGCTTCGTGGGTGAAGAAGTACAGCGGTCGTTTGCCCTCGGTCGTCGTTGGTTGGCGCGAGAGATAGTCGGGCAGGGTCAACAGTCCCTGGTTGGTTTCGAACGGCAGGTGATCGAGCACCGCCGCGCCAAATTCCGCATGTCGCGCCGCCATGCCCTTGATGGCGTCGTGATGCCAGTCGCACAGTTGCAGAAAGCGCGGCCGGTCACGGGCGGCCAAGTCGAGCAGGGCGGTGACGATCGAGGCTCCCAACGCTTCGCGCAGGGCATGATAGGCGGCATCGCGGATGACGTTGTCGCGGGCAGCGGTCGGTTGCAGGTCGGGACAATCCAGCACCCCGCGCACGAACCGCGCCCACTCCGGTAGCAATTCGGTATCGTTGGCCCGAATGCACATCCGGGCCTGGAACACATCCACCGCGCCGCCGGCCGATCCGCCCGGCGTGTAGCGGGCGGGGACGAACAAGCCGCCGAGCGTGCGCGGTTGCGCCAGATCGATGGGAATCGTCAACAGCGGCGGATCGGCGTAGCGTTGGCTCAAGAAAGTGCTCAACGAGCGTTCTCGCTCACCGGGATCGCGCCAGTTGGGTTCATGCCAAGGCGCATTGACGGCGTTGATGGGGCCGAAACCGTTCAGCAGGATGGGAAAGGGCAGGAAATCGGCGTAACGGCGCACGGTCTGGCGGATCAGGCGACCGTCGAGAAAAGCGGTTTGATGGGCCGTCAGAGTGACCGTCACTCGCGTACCGGGTGGTTGCGCGTTTGCCGGCAGGACGTCCAGTTCGTAGTCTTCGCCGCCACGATTGACCCAGCGCCAGGCTTGCATCGCCATCGGCTTGCGGGTTTGGATCTCGATCCGTTCCGCGACCACGAAGGCCGATAGCAGGCCGATACCGAACTGGCCGATGGTGGCGACCGCCACGTCGCGGGTGGCCAGTTCGCGGGCGCGGTTGCCGGTGCCGGTGCCGCCGATGACGCTCAGGAATTCCTCGATGTCCCGCCGATCCATGCCGGCGCCGTTGTCGCCGAAGCTCAAGGCGCGGGCGCGTTCGTCCACGTCGATGCGAATTTCGCCGGGCGGTTCCGGGTCGTGGACCCGCCGCAGTTGGATGCTGTCGTGGGCGTTCTGCAACAACTCGCGGATGAACACGTCCGGTTCCGGGTACAAGCTCTGGGCCAGCAACCGGACCAGACCTTGAAAACTGGTGCGCATCTTGGGCATGGGGTGGGTAGTGCTCTAGACTTGGATGTGCTATGTTTTGATCTTGAATTTACTTGGGTATTTTTAATCATTCATGGAATTTTAATATGGTTTTAATTCCTGTTCTTTGTCCCGGTTGTGGTCAAGATAGAATCTCAAAGCGCGGAAAAACAGAGAACGGAAAACAACGCTATGTTTGTCAACATCCAGAATGCCTTTGTCAAGACATTTATTTTAGACTACGAGTACAACGGATATTTACCGGAAGTCAAAAACAAGATCGTTGAGATGGCCATCAATGGCAGTGGCATTCGGGATACCGCGCGAGTCTTGGAAATCAGCCCGACCACCGTGATCAATGAGTTAAAAAAAGAATCGTGCCTCGAATCGGTCAATCGAGCCGTGCTGAACTGCCTGAATACGCATGAAATTATTGTTGGTATTCAAAAGGTTGAAGATACAGAAGCCGAACTGGACGAGATGTGGAGCTACGTTCAGAGCAAAGAACATCAGCGTTGGCTATGGCATGCCATCGATCACAACACCGGGAAAATTCTGGCGTATACCCTCGGTGGTCACAAAGACGAAGTGTTCTTAAAAACTCAAGGCGCTTCTAGAACCTTTCGGGATTACCCGATTTTACATGGATGACTGGGGAGCCTACGAACGCCACTTGCCATCCGAACAGCCTACGGTCGATAAGGCGAATACTCAAAAGATTGAACGGAAACACCTCACTCTTCGGACGCGCATTAAAAGATTAGTCAGAAAGACGATTTGTTTTTCCAAACTCGACAAAATGCATGACATCGTTATTGGCCTCTTTATCAACCGATATGAATTTGAGGTTTTGGTATGAAATCCATGTCTGGAACACTACCGTATTTGGCTTAGAGACAAAGCGCATCAACTGGAATCGCAAATCCAGGATACCGTCCAGCAGCAACGCCAACGCATCGACGAGCAAGCGCGATGAGAAAACGTCTCCTCCGCCAAGCTCGGGGGCGATCGACGCGTTCCATCATGACCGGCGCGGATGGATCACCCAATGGACCATCACGACTTCAACACCAGCTCCAGCACTGTCCAGACGTTGTCGAGAATTCGCGGCTGCGCCTCGGCGCGTGGGTGCAGCCCATCGTCCTGAATCAGCGCCGGATTGCCCGCCACACCTTCCAGCAGGAACGGAATCAAGGGAATCGCGTAATGCTTGGCCAATTCCCCGAACGTCGCCTGAAACTTTTGCGCGTACAGGGGGCCATAATTCGGCGGAATACGCATCTCCGCCAGCAACACCCGCGCGCTGGCCTGCTGGGATCGTTCGATCATCCCCGCCAGATTGCGGCTCATCGCCATCGGCGGTTGGCCGCGCAAGCCATCGTTGGCGCCCAGTTCCAGAACGACGATGGCGGGGCGATGCAGATCCAGCGCCGCCGGCAGCCGGCTTAGACCCCCGCTGGTAGTATCGCCGCTGATGCTGGCGTTGACCACCCGGTGCGGGAAACCGCGCTCCGCCAACCGGCGTTGCAGCAAGTTGACCCAGCCTTTTTCGACCGGAATCCCGTAACCGGCGCTCAAGCTGTCGCCCAGCACCAAAATCACCGGCGATTCGGCGCGGGCCGCGGAACCAAACAAAACCACCAACCCCAACAGCAAAATCGGTAAACACGGTGAGCGATTCGTATTCATCATCGAAGAACCTGGCAATGCGCGTGGATCATGACCTGGAAGCGGCCAGCGGGGTAAGCGTAACCGCCACGCCCTCCGCCGACAATCAGCCCACCGGGAGTATCGTGCGGGCCGAACGGCTGGGCAAGCAGGTTGTCAGCCCGGAAGGTCCGCTGGTCATTCTCGACGATATCAACTTCGCCATCGTCAAGGGCGAAAGCGTGGCGGTGATCGGCGCTTCCGGTTCCGGCAAATCGACCCTGCTGGGTCTGCTGGCCGGGTTGGATGCGCCCAGCCAGGGCCGGGTGTGGCTAGCAGGGGTCGATCTTGGCGGTCTGGACGAAGACGGTCGCGCCCTGCTGCGAGCGCGGCGAGTCGGCTTCGTGTTCCAATCCTTCCAATTGCTGACCGGACTGACCGCGCTGGAGAACGTCATGCTGCCGCTGGAGCTGGCCGGGCAGCCCGACGCCCGCCGGCAGGCGCTGGATCTGCTGGAGCGGGTCGGCTTGCAAGCCCGCGCCCGGCACTATCCCTCGCAACTGTCCGGCGGCGAGCAACAGCGAGTGGCCATCGCCCGCGCCTTCGCCGGCAATCCCGACGTGCTGTTCGCCGACGAACCGACCGGCAATCTGGATCAGAAGACTGGTCATCGCATCGTCGAACTGCTGTTCGCGCTGAACCGGGAACAGGGCGCTACCCTGATTCTGGTTACCCACGATCCCGAACTGGCCGCCTACTGCGACCGGGTGTTGGAACTGGACGACGGCCGCTTGCGCGCCGAGCCGGCGCAACGCCTCCACAAGGTCTGAAACCATGTCGAAAGCCGCGACCATGGTTTCCCCGCTCGAAACCAGTGCCCCGAACTGGCGCAACATCGGCCGCATGGCCTTGCGCGCCCTGCGCCGCGACTGGCGGTCCGGCGAACTGCGGGTGCTGGCCGTTGCCCTGTCGATCGCCGTCGCCAGCGTCGCCGCCGTCGGCTTCTTCACCGACCGCATCCAGCAGGCCATGGAACGCAAGGCCAGCGAGTTGCTGGGCGCCGATCAGGTGGTGTCCGCGCCGAACCCGATTCAAGCCCTGCTGGCCGAGGAAGCGCGACGGCGCGGCCTGCGGGTCGCGGAGACTTTGGGGTTTCGCAGCGTGGTTCTGGCCGGCGACCTGACCCAATTGACCGAAGTCAAGGCGGTCGGCCCCGGCTACCCGCTGCGCGGCATCGTGCAGATCGGCGACCGGCCGTTCGATACTCCCCGCGCCGTCGATTCCATCCCCGATCCGGGGCAGGTCTGGCTGGACGAGCGCGTGTTGCAGGGGTTGAATCTTCAGGTCGGCGATGCGGTGCACCTGGGCAGCCGCGAGTTTCGGGTCGGGGCGGTGCTGGCTTACGAACCGGATCGGGCCGGCGATCTGTTCAGCATCGCGCCGCGCCTGATGATGAATCTGGCCGACATCCCTTCGACCCAACTGGTGCAGGCCGGCAGCCGGGTCGAATACCGCCTGCTGCTGGCCGGCGAGCCGGCGGCGCTCGACGCCTTCAAAGCCTGGGCGCAACCCCGGCTGGCGAGCGGCGAGAAGTTGCAGGGCGTGCGCGACGCCCGCGCCGAACTGCGGGCGGCGCTGGATCGGGCGCAGCGGTTTCTGAGCCTGGCGGCGCTGGTCAGCGTAATTCTGGCCGGGGTGGGGGTGGCCATCGCCGCCCGTCGTTTCGCCGCCCGCCACTGGGACAGCGTCGCCATCCTACGCTGTGTCGGCGCCACCGAAGCGCTGATTGTCCGACTGTTTCTGCTGGAACTGCTGGCCTTGGCGCTGCTGGCCGGCGCGGCGGGCGTGCTGGTCGGTTACCTCGCCCAGTACGGCCTGAGCGGCGTGCTCGGCCAACTGGTCGGCAACGGCGAACTGCCGGCGCCGTCCTGGCAACCGATCCTGCCGGCGCTGGCGACCGGTTTCGTGACCCTGCTCGGCTTCGGTCTGCCGCCGCTGCTGCGGTTGCGGGAGGTGCCGCCGTTGCGGGTGCTGCGCCGCGATCTCGGTCCGGTCAACCCGCGCCTGCTGGCGCTGTACGGCCCCGCCGTGGCGGCGACGCTGGCCCTGCTGGTCTGGCAGGCGGGGGAATGGCGACTGGCGTTGTACGTCTGCGCCGGGGTGGCGGGGACGGTGGCGGCGCTGGCGCTGGCGGCCTGGGTGCTGGTGCAAGCGCTGGGTCTGCTGCGCGGCCAGGTCGGAGTGGCCTGGCGCTTCGGGCTGGCCAACATCGCCCGGCGCGGTCCCGGCAGCGCGGTGCAGGTGGTGGCGCTGGGACTGGGGTTGATGGCGCTGCTGATGCTGACCGTGGTGCGCACCGAACTGCTGGCCAACTGGCGGGCCAGTCTGCCGGCCGATGCGCCCAACCACTTTTTGATCAACATCCAGCCCGGCGAGGTGGCCGGCACACGCGCTTTTCTGCGCACGCATGGTTTGCGCGACGTGGAACTGTTCCCGATGGTGCGCGGGCGGCTAACGGCGATCAACGAACAAGCGGTGGGACCGGACGATTACGACAATCCGCGCGCCAAACGCTTGGTGGAAAGGGAGTTCAACCTGTCTTGGGCCGACCGCTTGCAGGAGGACAACCGCATCCTCGCCGGCCGCTGGTGGAATGCGGACGATCATGGCCAGGGCGTCGCTTCGGTGGAAATCGGGCTGGCGGAAGAATTGGGCATCGCCGTGGGCGATGCCCTGCGCTTCCAGATCGCCGGCCAGGAGTTACCAGCGAAAGTCGTCAGTCTGCGCAGCGTCGAATGGGATTCGTTCCGGGCCAATTTCTTCGTGGTATTCCCGTCAGGCGTGCTGGATCACTATCCGGCGACCTGGATCACCAGCTTCCATCTGCCCGCTGGCCAGAAGCCGCTACTGGCGGATCTGGTGCGCCAGTATCCGTCGGTGACGGTGCTGGACGTGGATGCGCTGATGAGCAAGGTCCGCGAGATCATGGACCGGGTGATCGCCGCCGTCGAATACGTGTTCCTGTTTACTCTGGCGGCCGGACTGGTGGTGTTGTACGCGGCGATTCAGGCCACTCAGGACGAGCGCCGCTTCGAGAGCGCCGTGCTGCGCACTCTGGGCGCGCGCCGGACGGTGGTGCGGCAAAGCCTGCTGGCGGAGTTTGCAACCTTGGGGCTGTTGGCCGGAGTACTGGCCGCCGCCGCCGCGACCGTGCTGGGCTATGTGCTGGCCACGCGGGTGTTCGAATTCCCCTATCAATGGAATCCGTGGATCTGGCTGCTCGGCGGCGGCGTGGGCGTGCTGGGGGTGGGCTTGGCCGGACTGCTAGGCGCGCGCTCGGCCCTGAACCACCCCCCCTGGCGCAGCTTGCGGGAACTTTAGGAGGCGGCGCTTCGATAGGGTGAAATTGTCGGGAATTCGCTCCCCGCCAGCGCCCGTTCGATCAAGGTCAATGCCTGATCAAAGAGTTGGATCGGTTTGACCGACGGCCCCCGATCCTCACTCGTCAAAGCGTTTGTTCGCAGGCGTCCGATCGATGCCTCGCCCTCTTCGCGGCCAAGCTTGACATCGTCCGGCGGCGCTCAGAAATCCATTCGGTATCAATGGTGGCGTCATGCTACCGGCATGAAGCGACCTACGTTTCTATTGCAAGACATTTTGTTGACAACCGTAACATATAACATAAATTATACGCGAGAAATCCT
This sequence comes from Candidatus Competibacter sp., assembly GCA_029624815.1. Lineage (GTDB taxonomy): Bacteria > Pseudomonadota > Gammaproteobacteria > Competibacterales > Competibacteraceae > Competibacter. The sequence goes on along the minus strand of JARSSH010000049.1, from coordinate 22,322 downwards.
TGACTTCATACAGCGGCGCCGCCGCAAGGCGGTTTTCCGCTCGAATCCCGCTGCTGGATGCAGTGAACACTCCGAGGGGAAACCGTCACTTCCCCTTGAATCCAATCCGCATCGCCCAACAGCGGCGATGCGGCCCTCATTGAATAGGACAAAAGGAGCCATCGTACGATGGGCAACGTCACCGCCGGTACCAAAATTCCTTGTCGGGTCAGTCGGACTCTGGATCGGGGGGACTTCTCCCTCCTGCATCAACTCACCTGGTTCAACATGGCGATTCACAGCAACGCCGAATATGCCAAGGGAACCTGGTTTAAAGAGCGCTCCCTGGCGGGACCGATCATCTTTGCCGTCGCCGACGGCCTGGTTCATCACGCCGACACCATCGCCGAGTTTCTGGCCCAGGACGGCTATGAAATCCATGCCTACATCGGTGTGGACCGGCTGAAGATCACCGCGCCGGTATTGTTTGGGGATACCCTCCGCGCGGAGGCCGAAGTGGTCGATCTGCGCGCCACCAAAAACCCGGAGCGGTTTTTGTTCGTCTACCAAAATCGAGCCTATAACCAGCGTGATCGACCGGTGATCGAATACCAGACGACGATGCTGGTCGTTAGGAGCGACCCCGAAAAATTGTAACGATTCTCGGTCGATGCGAGCCGCTGGCCGCGACCGACCCCGTCATCGAACCATAATGCCATATTTCTTATGGAAAATTTTTCTCCTTCCGATTTAAAAACCATTCTGCATTCCAAGCGAGCCAACCTCTATTACCTCGAACATTGTCGCGTGCTGGTTAACGGTGGGCGCGTGGAATACGTCACCGATCAAGGGAAGAACTCCCTGTACTGGAATATTCCCATCGCCAATACCACATCCCTGCTGCTCGGCACGGGCACTTCCATCACCCAAGCAGCGATGCGCGAGCTGGCCAAGGCGGGCGTCATGGTCGGTTTTTGCGGGGGCGGTGGTACACCCCTTTACAGCGCGAACGAGTTCGATATTGAAGTCGCCTGGTTCGCCCCGCAGAGTGAATACCGCCCGACGGAATACCTGCAAAGCTGGGTGCGCTTCTGGTTCGATGACGGTCTGCGCCTGGAAGCGGCCAAGACATTTCAACGCGCCCGATTGGAGCGTATCGCCGCGCACTGGTGCGACAACCGACTACTGGCTGACAACGGCTTTCAGGTTCCGCGCGAACCCCTGTTGTCCGCCCTGGAAGAATCGCGGCATCTGCTCGATGCGGCTATGGATAACACGGCCCTGTTGACCGAAGAAGCGCGCCTCACCAAAAAACTGTTCAAGTTCGCGGTCCGCGCGGTGGATTACGGCGATTTCGTCCGTGCCAAGAACGGCACGGGAACCGATCCGGCCAATCGCTTTTTGGATCACGGCAACTATCTGGCCTATGGATTGGGGGCTACCGCGACCTGGGTGCTCGGCCTGCCACACGGTCTCGCGGTTCTGCACGGCAAGACTCGCCGGGGTGGGCTGGTGTTCGACGTGGCGGACCTGATCAAGGACGCGGTGATCCTGCCTCAAGCCTTCATTTCCGCTGCGCGGGGCGATGACGAGCAAACCTTTCGCCACGCCTGTATCGAGAGTTTTTCCCGTACCGAAGCGCTGGATTTCATGATCGACACCGTGAAGGCAGTCGCCCTCGATATGGGGAAGCGGGCGCAATGAACGTCCTGCTGATTTCCCAGTGCAGCAAGAACGCGCTCACTGAAACCCGACGCATTCTCGACCAGTTCGCCGAACGACGCGGCGACCGGACCTGGCAAACGCCTATTACTCAACAGGGTTTGGAGACCCTGCACCGTTTGCTGCGACAGACCGCTCGCAAGAATACGGCGGTCGCCTGCCATTGGATACGCGGTAAGGATCACAGCGAACTGCTGTGGATCGTGGGCGACGCCCGGCAGTTCAACGCGCAAGGCGCGACGCCGACCAACATCACCCGGCGCAACGTGCTGCGCCGCGAGGATGAGAACGACTGGCATAGCCTGACTGCCATCCACCTGCTTTCGTCCTTGGCCGCGCTACTCCACGACCTTGGCAAAGCCTGCCTGGCCTTTCAGATGCGCCTGACGATTCGTGGCCCCATGGATCGCAACCTGTATCGCCATGAATGGGTATCGCTGCGACTGTTCCAGTCCTTCATCGGCGAAAGCAACGACGCGCAATGGCTGGCCCGTCTCATCGACCCGACAGCCGAAGACGACGCAAGCTGGACCCAGCGATTGCTGCGCGATGGGATCGACCTCGCCGCGCGTGGCAACAAGCCTTTTGCACACATGCCGCCACTCGCCAAAGCGGTCGGCTGGCTGGTGCTGACTCATCATCGGTTGCCGGTAATGCCTGCGGAAGACGGCAAAGGACAGTGGCTCCGGTTAGGCGCTAGGGTAAGAAACCTGCATTCAGTGAAACTCGACGGCTTGCTGAACAAGATCGACGCGAACTGGAACGAACTCACTGACACAAACGATCGCAAAGCCATCGAACCCTATTGGCAGTTTCCGCAGGGTTTACCGGTCATCACCGATGCCTGGCGCAAGCGCGCGGCACGGGCGGCCAAACGGCTGCAAGACCTCGAAAGCAAGGATGATCATCTCCACGGGCTGGACGATCCCTACATCATGCACCTGAGCCGCCTCGGCCTGATGCTGGCCGATCATCATTACTCCAGTCAGACTGAACGGAGCCAGCGCACCGACCTCAACCCCACCTATCCCCTGTTCGCCAATACCAACCGTAAAACCGGCGAACTCAATCAGACATTGGACGAGCACCTGCTGGGTGTTGCCCGTCATGCGGGAGTCGTCAGCCACGCCCTGCCTGGTTTCGAGCGTTATCTGCCCCGGCTGGTCAATCATCGTGGTCTGCGCAAGCGTAGCGGCAACACGCGCTTTGCCTGGCAAGACAAGGCTGCCGATGTGGCAGCCTCGCTACGGGAAACGGCTCGAAAGCACGGCGCTTTCATCGTCAACATGGCCTCCACCGGCTGCGGCAAGACTCTGGCTAATGCGCGCATCATGAATGCGCTGGCCGACCCGGCCTTGGGGATGCGATGCGCTTTCGCCCTTGGATTGCGTACCTTGACGCTACAAACGGGCCGCGCCTTTCGTGATCTCTTGCAGTTGTCCGACACCGCGCTCGCGATCCGGGTCGGCGGGGCCGCCAGCCGCGAGCTATTCGAACACTACGCCCAACTCGCCGAAAACAGCGGCTCGGAATCCACCCAAGCGCTACTTGCCGAGGATGGCGGCGTGGAATTCGAAGGCAACCGCGATCACCCTCTGCTACAGCGCCTGTCCCACGAGCCCGCCATCCATGCCTTGCTGGCGGCGCCGTTGTTGGTCTGCACCATCGATCACCTCGTGCCCGCCACCGAAAGCCAGCGTGGCGGCCGGCAGATCGCGCCGATGCTGCGTCTGATGAGCAGCGATCTGGTGCTCGACGAACCGGATGATTTCGATATCGACGATCTACCCGCACTCGCCCGCCTGGTGCACTGGGCGGGATTGCTGGGCAGCCGGGTACTGTTGTCTTCGGCCACCTTGCCACCCGCTTTGGTGCAAGGACTGTTCGCGGCCTATCTGGACGGGCGGCGCTGGTTCCAGCGCAATCGGGGTGAGCACCCCGGTCAAGCGCCCGAAGTTTGCTGTATGTGGGTCGATGAATTCGACCAAGTCACGCAAGATTGCCGAGATGGAGAGGTGTTCGCGATTCGGCAACTTGAATTTGCCCAGCGCCGCCATGCGCGACTGGCTGGGGAAGTGGTTCGCCGTCGCGCCGAATTGGCGCCGCTCGCCTTGGATGGCAAACCTTACGACGATCTACGGCCGTGCTTGGCCACCACGATGTTCGCAGCCGCCCTGCGCCTGCACGCCGACCATCATGCGATCGATCCGCAATCCGGCAAGCGGGTGAGCTTTGGTCTCCTGCGCATGGCCAACATCGATCCGCTCATCGACGTCGCGCTGGCCCTGTACACCCTGGGCGCACCGCCCGGCGTGCGCATCCACCTGTGCGTCTACCATTCGCAGTTCCCGCTGCTGACCCGCTCCGCTATCGAACGGCGTCTCGATGCGGCCTTGAACCGGCGCCAGCCCGATGCCGTGTTCGCACTGCCGGAAATCCGTGGCAGGCTGGCCACAGCGCCTGAACCTGACCAGATCTTCATTGTGCTTGGCAGTCCGGTTACTGAGGTGGGTCGCGACCACGACTACGATTGGGCTGTGGTCGAACCGTCTTCCATGCGCTCGCTCATCCAGTTAGCGGGCCGCATTCGCCGCCATCGTCTTGGCACGGTGGAGAAGCCCAATCTGATGGTGCTCGATGGCAACCTGCGCCACTTCGAGCACCCAAATGAACCTGCCTATTGCAAGCCAGGTTTCGAGACCGCCGATGTCCGTTTCCGCCTACAAGCCTATCGGCTCGCGGATCTTTTAGAGGAAGACGAACGCACGGTGATCGACGCCCGGCCTCGCATCCTGCCCAGACCGAATGACACCTTGCGGCCAACGCAGCGGCTGGTCGATCTTGAGCATGCGCGCATCCAGTACCAGATGCTGCCGCAGTCCGGCGAAGCCGAGCTGAGTGCCTATCAGCGGCGCAAGGGCGCGCTCCCGGCGCCGCCCCTCAATGCCACGACCCACTGGCTGCGGCCTGGAGTCTCGCTTACGGGCGTCTTGCCGCAGCAGCAACCCTTTCGTTTCGATCCGATCCCGCGGGTGGAACTGGTTCTGCTGCCCGACGAGGAAGGCGAAGACTATGTCCTGCACCGTATCGCCCCCAGCAAGGAGCGCTATCGGAAGCTCTACGTCGAAGTCGAGGAAAACCTGAACCATCGCATTCCCGACGAGCAAGTGAGCGGAATTCGCATCGAGCCGTGGGGCGGCAGCGACTACATGGAAGAACTCGCCGCGCTGGCGACGGAATTCGACCGCTCGCTGGATGAATGCGCCATGCGCTACGGCACCGTGACCCTGCCCGAAAACGCTCAGGGCTGGCGTTTTCATCCCGCCTTGGGTTTTACGCGGAAACGCTGATGAATCCTGCCCTCACGCAACGCTGCTCAGCCGGCATCCGGTGTTTGGTTGGTCGGCAGCAGATTGTTCCGTTGCGGCCGACTCACAAGGGCCGGGCTTCCGCCACGACCCGCGCACGAATCCGCGCGGGCAGATCGCCCGGCGTGACCACATCCACCGGAACCCCGAGCAAGTCCTCAAGCGCGACCTGCAAACCGCCAAGATCGAACAAGGTCGTGCCTGGAAGCGGATCGACCAATAGGTCGAGATCGCTGCCCTCCTCGTCGGTACCGTGCAGGACGGAACCGAATACCCTAGGGTTTACAACATGATGGCGCGATATCAGATCGCGAATGCCCGCGCTGTAGGAGGAAAGGACGAGAGAAGATTTCATGGAGGCAATGGCTGCCTGTTCGGCAGTTAACGTGGCTTGATCACCAAATAGAGACTATTTCTGAGCTGCTTTTCAGCAGTTGCAAAAGTTTATCAGAAAGCGTAGCCTCTCCAGTACTTCATTATCTTCTTGTTACTAGCTCACCTAACAGTGACTAGGGATCTATAATTTGATGCCCCACCAAGATGGCCGTCTTGATGGGGCGCGCGGTACGAAAGCCAAGTCAAGTGGCTCCACCTACAGGAAATGTTGCAGGAAGGAGGATACAGGTGTGAATGACTACCACCTGGTCAGAAGAGTCTGACGCGAGATATTTCCACATCCCGGAGCACCGCTCTGGGGATTCTACGTTTTTCGTAATCACGAGAGAATCCCATGACTGGTATTTCTAACGAACGCCGGGCAGCTTTCCGCAATGCCATTGAGACCTTCCTCACGGATCGGCTCAATGGCAAGCTCGACAAGCTGCAGCCCGACGACCCAAAGCGAGATGAACTGATCGCTCAGTTTGCACGCGAAGCCTGGCTGGCTGAAGCGGCAAAGCGTGTTGCGTGGATTCAGGTTGTCACCCATACGCTTAAACCCATCCACCCCGATGCACGCGGCACCAATCTGTTCTGTGTGCCAAGCGAGTTGAAGCCTCGCGATGAAGTTGGCAGCCATGCGCTCGGTGACGCATTCAGCAGTGATGTCGTCGGCAACGCCGCAGCCTTGGACGTCTATAAGCTGCTGAAGCTGGAGGTCAGCGGACGATCGCTGCTCGACTGGCTACAGGAGTGCGACCTGGACTTGCTGGCTGCACTGAGCGATGACGCCGAGCAAGCCCAGAATTGGGCCGATGCCTTTCGTGGCATTACCACCCCACGTAGCGCCAAACCTGGTTCCCACACACTCGCCAAACAGATCTACTGGCTAGCTGACGAAGATCCGGCCGACGATACCGCCTACCATCTACTGGCCCCGCTTTATTCCAGCACGTTAGCGCATACCGTGTTTCAAACGATCAATGAAGATCGCTTTGGCGAAGCTGGCAAACTCGCCCGGCAGGCGCGGCGTGAACATCGCGATCATGAAACCGGCTACCACGAATATCCCAGTTTGGCGGTACAAAAGTTTGGCGGCACCAAGCCGCAGAACATTAGTCAGCTAAACAGCGAACGAGGGGGCAACAACTACCTGTTAGCCTCCAGTCCACCCAACTGGAAAACCCAACCTGTCAAAGCCCCTTTATTCGTCGATTCGGTCTTCCCATTCTTTGGTCGCATCGCGGAAGTCCGGCAAACAGCCAAGATACTGCGCGATTTTCTGCTGAGCGATCCACCACCCAACAAGGACACCCGTGACCGGCGCACTGCTTTAATCGATCGCTTGATCGATGAATTGGTCGATTTTGCCCATTCTCGGCAGGCCACCCTGTCTGCGGGATGGACGCGAAACCTTAATTGCCGGCTCGCGGACGATGAAAAACTCTGGCTCGATCCACGCCGGGCCGAGTCCGAGGATGCCGCTGATGCGGAATTCTGTAGTCATTGGCAATGGATGGATTGGCCGATGGGTATTGGCCGGCGCTTCGGTAATTGGTTGAACCACGCACTTGGTCAAACATTGCCGCTCGGCGATATCGAAGGCCGTCAATGGCGCGATGAACTCCTGTTGCATACCGAGTGGGCGGGCGTGCTACACCATCAGCGGGTTGCAGCGGAAGCACCGACTTACATTGCCACGCGGGGAGCCAAGCAATGAGCACCTTGCCCCACAGCGATGGGTTACTGGTGTTACCACACCTTCGCGTACAGAACGCCAACGCCATCTCCAGCCCGCTGACGCATGGTTTCCCGGCAATGACGGCATTCCTCGGGTTGATGTGGGCGCTTGCGCGTCGGTTGGAGCGCCATGATTTCCCGCTGGCTTTGGACAGTATCGGCGTGATCTGCCATGACTTCGAAGAACAAGTTACCTCAGGTAGCTACGTCAAGACATTTTGCCTGACGCGCAACCCCATCGATAAAGACGGCAGTACCGTCGCTATCGTCGAAGAGGGCCGCATGCACATGGAGATCACCTTGGCGTTCGGCGTAAGCGGCGGTTTTGTTAGGCTGGATCGCGAAGCGCAAGCCGCTATCGTGAAAGCGACCTTGGAGGAATTGTCCTGCATGCGGGTCGCGGGCGGCAGCGTGCTCCCCGGTCGAGACTGGCGTTCTCGCCCCGAGATTATTTTGCTAGGTGGGGAGACTGAGGATATGCGCCGCAGCTTCCGTTATCTCCGCCGCCGCTGGCTACCTGGTTTTGCCTTGGTCAGCAGGGACGATCTGCTACGCGATCGGCTCACACGCCTGCGTGAAGCGTCGCCCACGGCCACCGCTCTGGATGCGCTTCTCGATCTTGCACGCTTCAACTGGCAACCGGTACGGCCTGAATCCATAGCGAACGAATCGGATGCAACGCCGAAGCGAGTTGAGTGGAAACCCGAGCCCAGGGATGGTTGGATCGTTCCCATTCCGGTTGGTTACGGCGCTCTGTCCGAATTGTTCCCTCCGGGTCACGTACAAAACGCCCGCGATGGCAAAACCTGGTTCCGCTTCGTCGAAAGTCTGTATTCCATCGGCCAGTGGGTCAGCCCTCACCGATTGACTGATGTGAATCAATTGCTCTGGTATGCCACGACTGACACCGAGTCTGGCCTTTATCGCTGCCGCAACGATTACGTCGCTGACACCGACGATACCGCTCCACTTTCAGCCTGACCCCAACCAAAGGAATCTCATCATGGCTAAAAAAGAAGATCTCAAAACCGCTTCCGTCCTTGCTTTTGAACGCAAGCTGGACCCTTCCGACGCGCTTTTCCATGCCGGAAATTGGGACATGCGCAGCAACAGTACCGGTTGGTCCGCCGTCGCGATCCGCGAAAAATCCGTGCGCGGCACCATCTCCAACCGGCTCAAGACCAAAGATCAGGATCCGGCTAAGCTGGATGCCGCTATCGAGAACCCCAACCTGCAAACGGTGGATGTCGCCGCCCTGCCCAGCGATGCCGATACGCTGAAAGTGAGTTTCACCCTGCGTGTGCTGGGCGGCACCGGCAAGCCTTCGGCCTGCAACGATGCAGATTACCGGAATAAACTGGTGGCCACGGTCCACGGTTACACCGAGACCAACGGTTTTGGCGAGTTGGCCCGCCGCTATGCTTTCAATCTTGCCAATGGCCGCTTTTTGTGGCGCAACCGCATCGGCGCCGAACAGGTCGAAGTGCACGTTGCGCACCTCGTCGGCGGTGCTGCGAAAGAGAGCTGGATCTTCGATGCCTTATCGCTCTCGCTGCGTAGCTTTGAACACCGCGCCAAAGCAGGTGCAGCGCTCGACGCTCTCGCCACCCTGATCGCGGGAGGGCTTGCCGGCGAGCAACATGTACTGCTGGAGATTACCGCCTTTGTCCGCATGGGCGCTGGACAGGAAGTGTTCCCCTCGCAGGAACTCATTCTCGATCGTGGCCGGGGCGACAAGAGCAAGACGCTCTATGCAGTGGGTGGCATCGCCGGCATCCACTCGCAGAAGGTCGGCAATGCTCTGCGTACCATCGATACTTGGTATGACGGCGCCGACGAACTCGGGCCTATCGCCGTAGAACCCTATGGTTCGGTCACGACCCAGGGGAAAGCCTACCGACAACCTAATCCTGGCAAAGATGAAAACGGAAAACCAAAGCCCAAACAGGACTTCTATAACTTGCTCCACAACTGGATTATCAAGGATCAGATCCCGGAACTGGAACAGCAACATTTCGTCATCGCCACCCTGGTGCGCGGTGGGGTCTTCGGCGAGGCCGGTTGAACATGGACCGTTATATCGATATCCGGCTCCTGCTCGATCCGGAATTCTCTGCCCCGATCCTGATGAACGTCCTTTTCGGCAAGTTGCACCGTGGATTGGTCACGCATGGCGGGCGCAACATCGGCGTGAGTTTCCCGGATGTCGGAAAGAATGGCCGATCCTTAGGTGAACGCTTGCGCTTGCACAGTAACAGGGTTGGGCTGGAAAAGCTGATGCTCTCCAACTGGTTGGTGGGGATGCGGGATCATGCAGCCGTGAGCGAGATTACCGAGGTTCCTGCTCACGCCAAGCAGCGAGTGGTGCGTCGCGTGCAGGTCAAGAGTAACCCGGAACGCCAACGGCGGCGATTGATCGCCCGAAGAGGTGTGACCATCGAGCAAGCCATCCAGGTGATTCCAGATGGTAAGGCGAAACGGTTAAATCTGCCCTACCTAGTTTTGACCAGCCAGAGCACCGGCCAACAGTTTCGCTTGTTCGTGGAGCATCTGGCTGTTCGAGAGCAACCGACGAACGGCAAATTTAGTGCCTATGGCCTGAGTCCGACCGCAACGATTCCGTGGTTCTGAACCCTAATTTTTCGACGGCCAAATCTAACCATGTAAATCAATGAGTTAGATAGGTAGTCATGATTTGGGTTTTCGGGGCGATTGTGGGATTTTTCTTTAACAATTAGAGTATTGCCAGGACCATGGTCTACTTCACTGCCGAATAGGCAGCTCAGAAAA
>JARSSH010000049.1:0-12245 GCA_029624815.1 Candidatus Competibacter sp. | reverse complement strand
CTTCACTGCCGAATAGGCAGCTCAGAAAAATGACAAGCTTCGGGAAATGCAGCAAGAGGCCTTCACTGCCGAATAGGCAGCTCAGAAATAGTTCCAGGACCTTGGCTTGCGTCAGCGCGACTTCACTGCCGAATAGGCAGCTCAGAAATTATTTCGATGCTTTTGAGCGCAACGTCGATACTTCACTGCCGAATAGGCAGCTCAGAAAAACGCGTCGGTGGGCGGGACGACGGCGACGACCTTCACTGCCGAATAGGCAGCTCAGAAAAGATCGAAAACGATGGGCTGGTGGTCAGCGCCCTTCACTGCCGAATAGGCAGCTCAGAAAATGCCGCATCGATATGTCGGAGGGTACTGGCTCTTCACTGCCGAATAGGCAGCTCAGAAAAATATCTTTGGGTCACGCGGGTGCTCGATCAGTCTTCACTGCCGAATAGGCAGCTCAGAAAGCATGGCGTGTGAGTGGATTTATTGACCTCGACTTCACTGCCGAATAGGCAGCTCAGAAATCACGGATGCCGGACAGCGCCTCTTTTTTCAGCTTCACTGCCGAATAGGCAGCTCAGAAAACGTAGCAAATGGACTCGTCGAGATCCTTTGCCTTCACTGCCGAATAGGCAGCTCAGAAAGCGCTGGAAGCGCATCCAGACAGCACGGCGCGCTTCACTGCCGAATAGGCAGCTCAGAAATTTCCGCCAACGTCCACCGCCGCCACCTCACCCTTCACTGCCGAATAGGCAGCTCAGAAATCCAGAATCGCGGACTGCTCCTGGGTCGGCGTCTTCACTGCCGAATAGGCAGCTCAGAAACAAAAGCCATTGATCCGCGCCTTGCCGCCGTTCTTCACTGCCGAATAGGCAGCTCAGAAAAAGAGGCCAGCCATGACCGCCAGGCACCGATCCTTCACTGCCGAATAGGCAGCTCAGAAAGCCGATAAACAGCCGGTAGAACGACACCCAAACTTCACTGCCGAATAGGCAGCTCAGAAATTCAGGAGCCGTTCCGCCGTTCCGCCGCGGCGCTTCACTGCCGAATAGGCAGCTCAGAAAACCGGGACGACGCCGGTTTTCCCGCCGCGCTGCTTCACTGCCGAATAGGCAGCTCAGAAAAAATTCCCTGTGCGCGGGGAAGCAACCTGTTCCTTCACTGCCGAATAGGCAGCTCAGAAAAAGCGTGCCCGCACCCTGCCGGAATTCCTGGACTTCACTGCCGAATAGGCAGCTCAGAAATGTCGATCTTCGGTGGCGGGGTCGGCAACCAGCTTCACTGCCGAATAGGCAGCTCAGAAATTGTCGAGCAGCGCCTGGGTCTCGGCGATTTCCTTCACTGCCGAATAGGCAGCTCAGAAATGGTGGTGGTCGATCACATCGGACTGATGACCCTTCACTGCCGAATAGGCAGCTCAGAAAGGGTTCCCGGTGCGGTTCGAGGAAGAAATCGTCTTCACTGCCGAATAGGCAGCTCAGAAATCGTATCCGAGGCCGAACACAGCATCAACGGCCTTCACTGCCGAATAGGCAGCTCAGAAATGGATGCGGCACTGGGATCCCCAGCGGCGGGCCTTCACTGCCGAATAGGCAGCTCAGAAAAACGCGGCGCAAGCCGAATTTCTTGAATTCACCTTCACTGCCGAATAGGCAGCTCAGAAAATAGATGCCGTGCAGATCGGCGTAGCCGCGATCTTCACTGCCGAATAGGCAGCTCAGAAACTGGAAGTCAAGCGGCCGGATGGCGGCGAGGCCTTCACTGCCGAATAGGCAGCTCAGAAAATGAGGAAGGGGCACGTTCGGACGTAGGCGAACTTCACTGCCGAATAGGCAGCTCAGAAATGGATGTCGCGCAGCTTTTCCAGCGTGGCGATCTTCACTGCCGAATAGGCAGCTCAGAAAAGCTCAGCCAGCAGGGAGCGCGTTGCCATTATCTTCACTGCCGAATAGGCAGCTCAGAAAAAGAAAGCGCGGGGCTTGCCAGTGCGTCACGGCTTCACTGCCGAATAGGCAGCTCAGAAACACTGCCGAATAGGCAGCTCAGAAATTGAGCTCTTCACTGCCGAATAGGCAGCTCAGAAATGTAGCGCCGCGATTTTTGCTTCAACGCTGGCCTTCACTGCCGAATAGGCAGCTCAGAAATTTTGCGTTGGCTAGATCGATTTCGGCGCGTACTTCACTGCCGAATAGGCAGCTCAGAAAAATGTCGTTGACGCGCAGCATGTGCGAAATCACTTCACTGCCGAATAGGCAGCTCAGAAATGGAGACGATCTCCGCTCCAAGTCGCGGTCACCTTCACTGCCGAATAGGCAGCTCAGAAATCGCGCAGATCCTCCAAATATGGTGTCATGTCCTTCACTGCCGAATAGGCAGCTCAGAAAGCCAGCGCCGCTGATTGCCGCCAGCGCTCCAGCTTCACTGCCGAATAGGCAGCTCAGAAAGACCTGAAAATCCGCCAATCCCAGCGCATGACCTTCACTGCCGAATAGGCAGCTCAGAAAAATACCAACGCCAGCGCATTGCGCAACCTCGTCTTCACTGCCGAATAGGCAGCTCAGAAAAGTTTGAGTTGTAGTGCGGCAATCTCTTTTTGCTTCACTGCCGAATAGGCAGCTCAGAAATCCAAGGAGGCGGCGTCTTTCAGACTTTTGCTCTTCACTGCCGAATAGGCAGCTCAGAAAGGTGGAAAATGCGACCACCGACACGGCGGGATCTTCACTGCCGAATAGGCAGCTCAGAAAATAGGCGGCCAGGCTGTTCGCGTCGGTGTAATCTTCACTGCCGAATAGGCAGCTCAGAAATGGGTCTTGCTCACCGGGGTGCCGGGACTCGGCTTCACTGCCGAATAGGCAGCTCAGAAAAATTGATAACTTGACCGCCCTGGACGCCGAGTCTTCACTGCCGAATAGGCAGCTCAGAAAAGGCATGGGCGTACCAAGTAATCGTCGCGGTCCTTCACTGCCGAATAGGCAGCTCAGAAATGGATGACGCGGGGCATGGCCATTGATGCCGACTTCACTGCCGAATAGGCAGCTCAGAAATACGAAAGTACGACAGCGGAGGCAATCTGGTCCTTCACTGCCGAATAGGCAGCTCAGAAACCTGTTCGGCGCCGATGCGGTTGCGCCACAAACTTCACTGCCGAATAGGCAGCTCAGAAAAGCAGGAAATCCTGGAACGCCGCGTTGGTTTCCTTCACTGCCGAATAGGCAGCTCAGAAATCTGGAAGCTGCTCGTCACTGGCGGGATTGACCTTCACTGCCGAATAGGCAGCTCAGAAAAAAAATCACCGACCCGGAAACCGGCAAAGTTCCTTCACTGCCGAATAGGCAGCTCAGAAAAATTGCACCCACACCGTGCGATGGAGGCGCTCCTTCACTGCCGAATAGGCAGCTCAGAAAATCGGGTGCGCTTCAAGGCCAGCAAGGCGCTGCTTCACTGCCGAATAGGCAGCTCAGAAAGGTTTTCGGGTTGTGGCCCATGCGCTCGGAGGCTTCACTGCCGAATAGGCAGCTCAGAAATTGAGCTGGTCGCGCGCGGCGCGGCTGCTGAGCTTCACTGCCGAATAGGCAGCTCAGAAAGTCAGAGCATTGGCTGGCGCGGTGGTATGGGACTTCACTGCCGAATAGGCAGCTCAGAAAACTTGAAGAACAGCGGCTGAAATCGACTGAGCCTTCACTGCCGAATAGGCAGCTCAGAAAATCGTCATTGTCGGCATGGACGCGGTGCGCACCTTCACTGCCGAATAGGCAGCTCAGAAATTTCGCGCGAGTGCGGTGGGCGTGCTCCAGGGCTTCACTGCCGAATAGGCAGCTCAGAAATCGATCACCGGGCGACTGCCCTGCAATTCGAGCTTCACTGCCGAATAGGCAGCTCAGAAACGCGACTTGCGGCCCGATTTGCCTTGGCGAATCTTCACTGCCGAATAGGCAGCTCAGAAATGCCCGGACTACGGCGCCGCCAGCAAAACCGTCTTCACTGCCGAATAGGCAGCTCAGAAAATCCGCGAGTGTTGCCAGGACGGCGACATGACCTTCACTGCCGAATAGGCAGCTCAGAAAGCCTGCAGGTCCATAATCTCTTCGGGGACGTACTTCACTGCCGAATAGGCAGCTCAGAAAAATCCGCTGATCCTCCCGCGTTGGCCAGTGCTCTTCACTGCCGAATAGGCAGCTCAGAAAGATCACGCGCTTTTGCTGGCGCGGCTGTTCCACTTCACTGCCGAATAGGCAGCTCAGAAAGACAGATCGGGAGTGGCCTGAATGCGCACGTACTTCACTGCCGAATAGGCAGCTCAGAAATGAGCGACGGTTTGCGGCAACTTGGCGTAGGTCTTCACTGCCGAATAGGCAGCTCAGAAAAGGCGCAAGCCCACGCTGGGCAGTTCGGTTTCCTTCACTGCCGAATAGGCAGCTCAGAAAATGGACTCGCACCCTGTTCGCAGCAAGGTGACCTTCACTGCCGAATAGGCAGCTCAGAAACGGCAGGACGTAGCGATCTACCCGACCGGAGACTTCACTGCCGAATAGGCAGCTCAGAAAGCGAAGGCCGCGAATCCGGCGGATAGTTCAGCCTTCACTGCCGAATAGGCAGCTCAGAAAACCGCAAGCAGTTCGGAATCCTGGTTGTGCTGCTTCACTGCCGAATAGGCAGCTCAGAAAAATCGCATCGCCCGCACCGAGCTGCATCGGGCCTTCACTGCCGAATAGGCAGCTCAGAAAAACGGGCAGAAGGGTTGCCACGCGCCGGCATCGCTTCACTGCCGAATAGGCAGCTCAGAAAGAGAGCCTGGCCGAATGGGCGTGGCGGTATGGCTTCACTGCCGAATAGGCAGCTCAGAAAAGTACGTGCCGACCCGGCTGTTGAATTTGGCTCTTCACTGCCGAATAGGCAGCTCAGAAATACGCCGACCGCGACACTCTGGAGGAACTCATCTTCACTGCCGAATAGGCAGCTCAGAAAATCGGCGACGCTCACCACCCGGCCCGCGAGGGTTTCACTGCCGAATAGGCAGCTCAGAAAAGCCGGTAACGTCCATGTCCATCGCGCCACCCCTTCACTGCCGAATAGGCAGCTCAGAAACAGCAGCGCCGCAGCACGTCCGTTGCGCTGTCCTTCACTGCCGAATAGGCAGCTCAGAAACGCCGGCCATCACGCCACCGCGTTTTCGAAGACTTCACTGCCGAATAGGCAGCTCAGAAATGGAACGCCGCGTTGGTTTCGACGCGAATCGATCTTCACTGCTGAATAGGCAGCTCAGAAATCGTCGATGACCCACTGCATCGGCAAGTTGCCTCTTCACTGCCGAATAGGCAGCTCAGAAATTGACCGCCGCGAACGCCGTGCCCAGGGCCGACTTCACTGCCGAATAGGCAGCTCAGAAAACGGAAACCTTGATGCCGCTGGTCGATGAAGCCTTCACTGCCGAATAGGCAGCTCAGAAACGCGGACGATTTGGCGGATCGCGTCCCGACGCCTTCACTGCCGAATAGGCAGCTCAGAAATTGCAGCGCCAGCAGGAAATCCTGGAACGCCGCTTCACTGCCGAATAGGCAGCTCAGAAAGGGCCACGATACCGTGGGCAGTAGATCACGCACTTCACTGCCGAATAGGCAGCTCAGAAAAAGACCAGACTGAGCGCCGCCGCTTCGGCCTTCTTCACTGCCGAATAGGCAGCTCAGAAAATCCAGCCGCAACACCCCACACCGGGCCAGGTCTTCACTGCCGAATAGGCAGCTCAGAAACCCGAGTGCGCCGCCAGCCCGGCCGCGTTGAACTTCACTGCCGAATAGGCAGCTCAGAAAAACCCGAACCCGCACGCCGCCGCGCAACCCGGCTTCACTGCCGAATAGGCAGCTCAGAAAAGCATAACTGTCGATTCGACGGGAGCCGTTACCTTCACTGCCGAATAGGCAGCTCAGAAAGGCGGGATGGTGTCGGTCGGCTGGCCGGCGCTCTTCACTGCCGAATAGGCAGCTCAGAAATCTTCCTCGCTCGCCAATCTGTCGAAGTAAGCCTTCACTGCCGAATAGGCAGCTCAGAAACGATCGGGAGCCCGGCTTTTTGCGTTTTGGAGCTTCACTGCCGAATAGGCAGCTCAGAAAACTCGCCTTTTTTGATGTCCGCGATTCCACGGCTTCACTGCCGAATAGGCAGCTCAGAAAGCAACGTTTCCAGCCGCAATTTGATTTGGGAACTTCACTGCCGAATAGGCAGCTCAGAAATACGACGCGGTCACCGGCCAACTGACCAAGCTCTTCACTGCCGAATAGGCAGCTCAGAAACAGCGCCTGGAAGAGTTGCCGGAACGCTTCTTCTTCACTGCCGAATAGGCAGCTCAGAAAAATCCGGCGTTAAGACATCGTTCAGTGTTTTACTTCACTGCCGAATAGGCAGCTCAGAAAGATTACTCGTTCCCAAAACAACAAAGAATTATCTTCACTGCCGAATAGGCAGCTCAGAAAATAAGCGACCCGTTCGCCGGTGGGCAATCCCGCTTCACTGCCGAATAGGCAGCTCAGAAAGCCCGGAAGGGCTTCGCCGATAAGATCATGCACTTCACTGCCGAATAGGCAGCTCAGAAAGCCAGGCGTGGCGCGCGATATCGATCCCGCGCCTTCACTGCCGAATAGGCAGCTCAGAAAATCAATTAATCACTACCCGATCACTTACTCACCTTCACTGCCGAATAGGCAGCTCAGAAAATCAAGGGTGGACGTGTCATTGTCGAATTCCTCTTCACTGCCGAATAGGCAGCTCAGAAATCCTTGAAAGTGTCAATCGGAGCATGGCTTTACTTCACTGCCGAATAGGCAGCTCAGAAATGGAAAGTGCTGGCCATCGAGCAGGATGACGGCTTCACTGTCGAATAGGCAGCTCAGAAATTCACGCCGCTGAAAGGTTTGACGCCGCTGATCTTCACTGCCGAATAGGCAGCTCAGAAACGGATAATCGCCGCCGCCGCCGCGGTGAACACCTTCACTGCCGAATAGGCAGCTCAGAAAAAATCGGCCGCGGGCACGGTGACGACGGTCCGCTTCACTGCCGAATAGGCAGCTCAGAAAAACAAAGCGTCAATCCCCGCCTCGATCGCTTGCTTCACTGCCGAATAGGCAGCTCAGAAACATGACAGACCTGCAACACGCCAAAAACTTTCCTTCACTGCCGAATAGGCAGCTCAGAAAGATGGGTACGTGCTCACCCCGGCCGGGTATGACTTCACTGCCGAATAGGCAGCTCAGAAAGCACCGACCCGCCGGCATTCACGGCATCGCCACTTCACTGCCGAATAGGCAGCTCAGAAAGCCGTCAGCCATTCCAGCCGATCCACGCCGGTCTTCACTGCCGAATAGGCAGCTCAGAAATGCCGGAGTTCTGGAAGTTCTGCCACCCCGACCTTCACTGCCGAATAGGCAGCTCAGAAACTGGCCGCGCCGCGCGGCGAAGCCAAGAGCACCTTCACTGCCGAATAGGCAGCTCAGAAAAATTGCCGGAAAGCGGCAATTGCCAATTGCCGCTTCACTGCCGAATAGGCAGCTCAGAAAAGCGTGGAAACGGGCAGGGAAAAGCCGCTCGCCTTCACTGCCGAATAGGCAGCTCAGAAATTCCCGCCAGTCCAGGCCAGCCGGGCCGGCTTCTTCACTGCCGAATAGGCAGCTCAGAAAAGACGGCTTGCACGAAAGCGCCTTGGTAGCGGCTTCACTGCCGAATAGGCAGCTCAGAAAAGTTCTTGCGAGCTGTCAGCGGCGCCCTGAGCCTTCACTGCCGAATAGGCAGCTCAGAAAAGCCCGACGTTGAAAGCGAAACAGACCAGTGCCTTCACTGCCGAATAGGCAGCTCAGAAATGGCCTCGATTGATCATCTCGAACATGTTTGGCTTCACTGCCGAATAGGCAGCTCAGAAATGGGCCGATCAGGGCGGTCGGGATGCTATCGACTTCACTGCCGAATAGGCAGCTCAGAAATTCATGTCCAGCAATAAATGCTTGACGGCATCCTTCACTGCCGAATAGGCAGCTCAGAAATTTCAGCCGCTCGCGAACGTAAGCGGCCGACACTTCACTGCCGAATAGGCAGCTCAGAAACGCAGCAAAATGCCGCGCTTGGGCGTGCTGATCTTCACTGCCGAATAGGCAGCTCAGAAATTGGTGCGCACGTAAAACCCGCTGACCAGTGCCTTCACTGCCGAATAGGCAGCTCAGAAAATACCGGGTCGGTCGCCAAGTCGGTGCGGGCGCCTTCACTGCCGAATAGGCAGCTCAGAAATGGTTGGTTGCGGAGATCGCTTATTCCGCCGCCTTCACTGCCGAATAGGCAGCTCAGAAAGGCTCGCCAACTGAAGTTGCCGGAAGGGCCATCTTCACTGCCGAATAGGCAGCTCAGAAAAGCGACGCGACGCGCTCCACCGAAGCCAATGCCTTCACTGCCGAATAGGCAGCTCAGAAATCGTTGCGCACCGCGGGCGTCAAGACGTTACTCTTCACTGCCGAATAGGCAGCTCAGAAAAATATCGATTTCGACGATCTGACCTGGTCATCCTTCACTGCCGAATAGGCAGCTCAGAAAGACTTGGGGCAACGCAAATCAGGGCGATGAATCTTCACTGCCGAATAGGCAGCTCAGAAAAACAGTCGCTTGATTTCCAGCTCATCAGTCCCCTTCACTGCCGAATAGGCAGCTCAGAAAGTTACCCATGCGTTGGGCGAGGCATTCAAACCCTTCACTGCCGAATAGGCAGCTCAGAAAGTAAGCCCACACGCCGACGGTCGTGCCGTTGTCTTCACTGCCGAATAGGCAGCTCAGAAAGTGACGCAAGGTTGAGCCATGGCTGTTACCTGCTTCACTGCCGAATAGGCAGCTCAGAAAAGAGTCAGCCAGCCGCTGATCTGGGCATCGGTCTTCACTGCCGAATAGGCAGCTCAGAAAATCGGGGCCGAGCAGACGCGGCATTTACAGCACTTCACTGCCGAATAGGCAGCTCAGAAAAAGCCGCGCGATTACAGCCTGGGCGACATTGACTTCACTGCCGAATAGGCAGCTCAGAAACGTTGCCGGCCGCTGGCCGCTGGCTGGTGGCACTTCACTGCCGAATAGGCAGCTCAGAAAGCTGCCGTTGCGGGTTTCCTGCGTCGGCGGCTCTTCACTGCCGAATAGGCAGCTCAGAAATGTTCCGCTCCCGCGCCGTCCCGCCAGCGGGACTTCACTGCCGAATAGGCAGCTCAGAAATCCTGGAACGTGGCAACGAATTCGGGGTTCATCTTCACTGCCGAATAGGCAGCTCAGAAAATTCGCGCTGGAAAGCGTCCACTCACTCCCGTCTTCACTGCCGAATAGGCAGCTCAGAAAGCGCCTTGGCTCGGATTTCCGGCGACTGACCGCTTCACTGCCGAATAGGCAGCTCAGAAAGGCGATGTAGCGGTCAAAAAACGCCGGCTCGTCTTCACTGCCGAATAGGCAGCTCAGAAAAGCAACACTTGTTCATCGTTCAGCGCTCCCAACTTCACTGCCGAATAGGCAGCTCAGAAATTCCCGCATGGCGATGCGCCCGTACACAATCGCTTCACTGCCGAATAGGCAGCTCAGAAAGTTCTCGAAATCGACCCGCGACCACTCCAGGCCTTCACTGCCGAATAGGCAGCTCAGAAAAACCACAGATGCGACCAGGCGCCGCCCACCACCTTCACTGCCGAATAGGCAGCTCAGAAAAAGCCGCCGCGAACGCGGAGGCCGCAGCAGCGCTTCACTGCCGAATAGGCAGCTCAGAAAAACCGATAGCTTTGTGGCTAGCTCCTGTTGGGCTTCACTGCCGAATAGGCAGCTCAGAAATGATTTAGCCCGCGCTGCGGGCCGGTGGGGCGCTTCACTGCCGAATAGGCAGATCAGAAAATCGGATCGGTGCGGGTGGACCTGCACCTTCCCTTCACTGCCGAATAGGCAGCTCAGAAATCGCAGCCCTTGCAGAGATAAACGGCTTGGTTCTTCACTGCCGAATAGGCAGCTCAGAAAACCGGAATCCCAGAAAGGGCCAACCGACTTCGCTTCACTGCCGAATAGGCAGCTCAGAAAGGTAAGCCTGCTGTTCGTCGATCTTGGTCTTGCTTCACTGCCGAATAGGCAGCTCAGAAACAGAATGCAAGCGGGAAACGCCGATGTTTCTCCTTCACTGCCGAATAGGCAGCTCAGAAAAGAAAGTTGCCCCACATCCACGTCAGTGGATGCTTCACTGCCGAATAGGCAGCTCAGAAAAGCACAAATACCGCATAGCCCGCAAGACGCACCTTCACTGCCGAATAGGCAGCTCAGAAAAGCCTGGGTTCGCGGGTGCTGCGCTATCTGCGCTTCACTGCCGAATAGGCAGCTCAGAAATACGCCGACCGCGACACCCTGGAGGAGCTCATCTTCACTGCCGAATAGGCAGCTCAGAAAAACTCGGCTTGATTGAGGTAGCGGGTGAGCACCTTCACTGCCGAATAGGCAGCTCAGAAAAAGCCGAACGAGCCGGCGCGGCGACGGGCGGCCTTCACTGCCGAATAGGCAGCTCAGAAAGCTCCACGACGCTGCCTTCGAAATAGCAAAGACTTCACTGCCGAATAGGCAGCTCAGAAATTCGAGAATGTGGCTGAAGCGCAGCGGCGCGCCTTCACTGCCGAATAGGCAGCTCAGAAATCGGCGCGGGCCATCGTCGAGGAGCTGCTGGGCTTCACTGCCGAATAGGCAGCTCAGAAACAGCGCCGCTGTTGCTGGACATCGCGCTCAGCCTTCACTGCTGAATAGGCAGCTCAGAAAAGCGGGCATTGGTCAACCCGGGCGGGTCTTGACTTCACTGCCGAATAGGCAGCTCAGAAAGACTTGTCGCCGATCGCCAAGCAGACTGGGTTCTTCACTGCCGAATAGGCAGCTCAGAAATTGATTGGGGCCTGGACGACCTAGTTCCCAATCTTCACTGCCGAATAGGCAGCTCAGAAAGAGATAGAACTACCATCATAGAACTCCGGAGCCTTCACTGCCGAATAGGCAGCTCAGAAAATCTTCCGAGCAGATGGAAGCCAGTGAGTAAGCTTCACTGCCGAATAGGCAGCTCAGAAAATCGGCCGAAAATCCGAATCCGTCAGAAGGCCCTTCACTGCCGAATAGGCAGCTCAGAAAATATTTACTCGCCGCCTCCGCTAATTTATCGGCTTCACTGCCGAATAGGCAGCTCAGAAATGCTCCGTCGTTGCCGTTCCAGAAAGGCTTTCCTTCACTGCCGAATAGGCAGCTCAGAAAAGTCCCCATCGCCGACCGCCGCTCGTCCGCAACTTCACTGCCGAATAGGCAGCTCAGAAAAGCAGGAATCGGCTAGTCGAACTGCTGGAGCACTTCACTGCCGAATAGGCAGCTCAGAAAGCGTGGCCCATGTGTGGCGCAGGTCGTGGAATCTTCACTGCCGAATAGGCAGCTCAGAAACCCAGTCCGATTCATTGATCTCGCCAGCCAACCTTCACTGCCGAATAGGCAGCTCAGAAATGGTTGGTGGCGGAGATCGCTTATTCCGCCGCCTTCACTGCCGAATAGGCAGCTCAGAAATCCAGGTGGAGAGGGAATTCGATACCGTCCGGCTTCACTGCCGAATAGGCAGCTCAGAAATTGACCCTTTCGGCCTGCCGGATCGCTTGGATCTTCACTGCCGAATAGGCAGCTCAGAAAATGATCGAACTCGCCCGCGCCCTGGGCCAGCTCTTCACTGCCGAATAGGCAGCTCAGAAATCATCGTGCCCGCATCCACACCCATGATCGAACTTCACTGCCGAATAGGCAGCTCAGAAATTCCGCGAGAGCCGTTATAGCTCTCAACGTAGCTTCACTGCCGAATAGGCAGCTCAGAAAGCGCACGACGAATGGTCCGATGTGTCCGCATACTTCACTGCCGAATAGGCAGCTCAGAAAAACGGGTCCGAACGGAGGATGAAATCAGCGCACTTCACTGCCGAATAGGCAGCTCAGAAAGGGTCGCGGTCACGGATCCGCGCCGCTCACCATCTTCACTGCCGAATAGGCAGCTCAGAAATGATCCGACCGAGCCGCGCTGGCCAGCGCTTCCTTCACTGCCGAATAGGCAGCTCAGAAACGAGTCGGAAGAGTCGGGTGAAACCGAGGTGTCTTCACTGCCGAATAGGCAGCTCAGAAAGTGGAGAATCCCTAATGACCGCGCCACTGCCTCTTCACGGTTGTGTTCGTTTTAACCGTGTAAGGCATCACAGATACGCGGTTCGGAGCGC
>JARSSH010000048.1 GCA_029624815.1 Candidatus Competibacter sp. | reverse complement strand
TCACCCACCGCATCCCGTCTCCTTTTTTCCAGCAACAATAAGACTTGACCCTTTCGACGTTCGCGGCTCTCGCTTCGGGCTTGCGTACGAAATTGACCGTTTGCCGGCCGCAAGGTAACGTAAGCGCCTACCGAAAAGCGGATGGGCAGGTATGACGGCCAAAAAACACTCTCCTCTTTCCTTCGAAGCGGCGTTGACCGAGCTGGAAAGCGTGGTTGCGCAGCTCGAACAAGGCGAACTGAGCCTCGAAAAAATGTTGCAGCGATTTGAGCAGGGGGTTGCCCTAGTGCGAACCTGCCAAACCGCCTTGCAACTGGCCGAGCAGAAGGTGGAGCAGTTACTGGAGCAAAACGGTGGCCTGGAAATCCTGCCGTTTGGCGAAACGGCGGCGCGATAGTTATGGATGCCGAATGGATCAGGCACTATCAGAGCCGCGCCAACCGGGCGCTCGACCAACGATTGCCATCAGTCGATCTCCATCCTGGCGACCTGCACCAAGCCATGCGCTACGCAGTGCTGGGGGGTGGCAAGCGTATCCGGCCGATGCTGGTTTACTCGGCCGGCGTGGCGGTTGGCGCGGTGCTCGAATCCTTGGATGGTCCGGCGTGCGCGGTGGAATTCATCCATGCCTATTCCCTGATTCACGACGACTTGCCGGCGATGGATAACGACGAACTGCGTCACGGTCAGCCGACTTGCCACAGGGCGTTCGGCGAGGCGCTGGCGATTTTGGCCGGCGACGCTTTGCAGGCGCTGGCGTTCCAGGTACTGGGCCAGGATCCCGCCATGATTCCCGGTCCCGCCATCCGCATCAGGATGCTCGGCCTGTTGGCCCAAGCCGCCGGTTCTCGCGGATTGGTGGGTGGCCAGGCTATCGATCTGGCGGCAGTCGGTCGGGACGATTTGACTCTGGCGGAATTGGAGAACATGCACATCCACAAGACTGGCGCGCTGATTCGCGCCAGCGTGCTGCTTGGAGCGCTTAGCCGGCCGGCGGTCGAATCCGCGGTGTTGGAACGCTTGGACCGCTATGCCAAATGCATTGGTCTGGCCTTCCAAATTCGTGACGACATTCTCGATGTGGTCGGAGACACCGCGACCCTCGGTAAAGCCCAGGGGGCCGACCGGGCGCTCAACAAACCGACTTATCCCGGATTGCTGGGGTTGGACGGTGCCCGCGAGCATGTCTGCGCGCTGCACCAGGAAGCGTTGGCTGGCCTTGAACCTTTGGGAGCCGAGGCCGATCCGCTGCGCTGGCTCGCCGCTTTCATCGTCGAGCGTGCTTATTAGCTATTGGCCAGCCAGAAACGCTGGGTAGCTGAAGCCCTCCGACGTGTCCCATATGTAAGACCACGAACGGGCATGGATTTTGTCACGATGACCACCGGATCCGCTTTTCCGCTGCTGGAACAGATCGATACGCCGCTCGACCTGCGGCAGTTGCCTGAAGCGCGCTTGCCGGAATTGGCCCGCGAACTGCGTGAGTTTCTCATCCAAACCGTGGCCAGGACCGGGGGACATTTCGCCGCCAATCTAGGCACCGTGGAATTAACCATCGCCCTGCATTATGTGTTCGACACGCCCGAGGATCGCTTGGTCTGGGATGTGGGTCATCAGACCTATCCGCACAAAATTCTGACCGGCCGTCGGACCCGGATGGGAACCCTGCGGCGCAAAGGCGGTATCGCCGGTTTCCCCAAGCGCTGCGAAAGCCCCTACGACACCTTTGGCGTCGGACATTCCAGCACCTCGCTCAGCGCGGCGCTGGGCATGGCCATCGCCGCCGAGCAGGCGAGCAGCGACCGCAAGGTGGTGGCGGTGATCGGCGATGGCGCCATGACCGCTGGCATGGCGTTCGAAGCGCTTAATCATGCCGGTCATCTGAAGCCCGATCTGTTGGTGGTGCTGAACGATAACGAAATGTCGATTTCGCCGAATGTCGGCGCCTTGTCGGCCCATCTGACCAAGTTGCTGTCGGGCCGATTTTTTTCCAGTGTCCGGGAAGGCGGTAAACGCATGCTCAGTCGGGTGCCGCCCATGCTGGAGGTGGCGCGCCGCGCCGAGGAACACGTCAAAGGCATGTTTGCTCCCGGCACTCTTTTCGAGGAGTTGGGTTTCAATTATTTCGGGCCGGTGGACGGGCATGATCTACCGACGCTGGTTCAAACCCTGCATAATCTGCGAGCGCTCAAGGGGCCGCGACTGTTGCATGTAGTCACTCGCAAAGGCAAGGGTTATCCGCCGGCCGAGGATGAACCGGTCGGCTATCATGGAGTCGGTGTTTTCGACCCGGCGTGTGGGCTCAAGCCGGCCAAACCGGGCGGTGGGCCGAGCTATACCCAGGTGTTTGGCGAGTGGCTGTGCGACATGGCCGAGCGGGACGAGCGCCTGATCGCTATTACCCCGGCCATGCGGGAAGGGTCCGGCCTGGTGGAATTTGCGGAGCGTTTTCCGGCTCGCTATTTCGATGTGGCGATCGCCGAACAGCACGCGGTCACGCTGGCCGCCGGTTTGGCCTGCGAGGGACTCAAACCGGTGGTGGCGGTTTATTCCACGTTCCTGCAACGTGCTTACGATCAACTGATTCACGATGTCGCCCTGCAAAATTTGCCGGTGCTGTTTGCCATCGACCGCGCCGGATTGGTGGGACCGGACGGGCCGACCCACGCCGGTAACTTCGATTACAGCTACCTGCGCTGCATTCCCAACCTGGTGGTGATGGCTCCGGCCGACGAAAATGAATGTCGGCAGATGCTCTATACCGGGTTCCAGTTGCATCAGCCCGCAGCGGTGCGCTATCCCCGCGGCAAGGGCTCCGGCGTGGAAGTGCGACAGGGAGAAATGCGAGCGTTGCCGGTTGGTAAAGCCGTCGTCCGCCGTCGTGGCCGAGATCTGGCGTTGCTGGCCTTCGGCAGCATGGTGGAGGTGGCCGAGGCCGTGGCCCAACGGATGGTGGCCACCGTAGTCAACATGCGCTTCGTTAAACCGTTGGATGAGGCTGTGGTGGCGCAATTGGCCGCCGAACATCGCTGGCTGGTGACGCTGGAAGAGAACGCGGTGGCCGGTGGGGCGGGCAGCGCGGTCAACGAGTGTGTGGCGGCCCAGGGCATTCAGGTTCCGGTTTACAACATCGGGCTACCGGATCGCTTCGTGGGTCAGGGCGAACGCGGCGAATTACTGACGGAATGTGGTCTGGATGTGGATGGCGTGCTCCGGCAACTGGCGGATTGGGGGATAAAGCCACCCGTTCCATCTCCGGCTTGATACCGAGTGATTTGCTCGGGAATTAACTACCGGTTTGATAATCCAATCAGTGACATTGAAACCTCCGTGGCCGGTGGAATGGCGCGGAATGCCGGATCTTGAATGAAGCGTGCAAAGGTGCACGGCCGAGAGGATTGCATGAAGCCATCGATAATGAGTTCCGCGGTCATGCCAGCGGTAGTCCATATTCCCGACGTGCAGAACAGCGCCGACACCCGCCGGTTGGCGATCAACAAAGTGGGGATTAAGGACATTCGTCATCCAGTCAGGGTCCGCGACCGCAGCGGTGGCGAACAGCACACCATTGCCATGTTCAACATGTACGTGAACCTACCCCACAATTTCAAGGGCACGCACATGTCGCGTTTCGTGGAGATTCTGAACGTGCCGGGCCGGGAAATCTCGGTGGATTCCTTCAAGGAGATGCTGACGGAGATGACCGGCCGCTTGGAAGCGGAAGCCGGCCATATCGAGATGACCTTCATGTATTTCGTCACCAAGGCGGCGCCGATATCCGGGGTGCGGAGCCTAATGGATTATGAGGTGACCTTCATCGGCGAGATTCGCGACAGCCGACCGACCATGAACGTCAAGGTAGTGGTGCCGGTGACCAGTCTGTGCCCCTGTTCGAAGAAAATTTCCAAATATGGCGCGCACAATCAACGCTCGCATGTGACGGTCAATGTGCGTGCCCAGAATTTTATCTGGATCGAGGACATCATCGATTTGGTGGAAAAGGAGGCGTCCTGCGAATTGTACGGATTGCTCAAGCGCCCGGACGAGAAGTACGTCACCGAGCGAGCCTACGACAATCCAAAGTTCGTCGAGGACATGGTGCGCGATATTGCCGCCAAGCTGAATCGGGATGATCGCGTTACGGCATATGCGGTGGAGTCGGAGAATTTCGAATCCATCCATAACCACTCGGCTTATGCCATGATCGAGCACGACAAGGAAGCCAAGTAGCGGATCTGGAGCCGGCTTGAGCTCAATGCGCTGTGTGTTGTCCGGCGGGACGAAAAAAAGCCGTTCGTTAGAACGGCTTTTTTTCGTCTTGGAGTGGTGGGCGATGCTGGGTTCGAACCAGCGACCCCTACCGTGTGAAGGTAGTGCTCTACCACTGAGCTAATCCAACAACCCCACCAAAAACAACTGGTTATCCTTCAAAATTCCTGCTTGTTTTCGCCTTGTCACCCTGCTGTCACCCGGAGCAGGAACATGGCAACCATTCGTCAAAGAGGCAATCGCTGGCAAGTCATCATCAAACGGAAGGGATACCCCCCACAATCCCAGACCTTTGAACTCCGAAAAGACGCTGAAAAGTGGGGGAGACTGCAAGAAAGGCTGATAGATGCGGGTCAATGGGTAGACCGTACAGAATCCGAACAAACCACTCTCCTAGAACTCCTAGACCGCTACCAGCGTGAAATCTCCCCTACCAAGCGGGGAGCAAATATCGAGTTTTACTACATCAATACGTTCAAGAAATCCGAAATCGCCAAATATTCAGTAGCAGCTATCACGGGTCAACTGATAGCAAAATGGCGGGATATGCGATTAAAAGAAGTATCAGGTAGTTCCGTATCAAGAGAATTGACCCTCTTAAGCCATGTTTTCACCGTAGCCATCAAGGAATGGGGATTTGCACTCAATCACAATCCCATAAGCCTTGTCAGAAAACCATCCTCAAACCCCCCACGCGATAGAGTTCTTACCGATCAACAACGCCAAGCCTTAATTGCATCCTGCAAGCAATGTAAAAACCCGTGGATTCATCCCGTGGTTATCTTCGCAATGGAGACAGCGGCTCGAAGGGGAGAAATCCTCAATCTGACATGGAAAGATGTAGACCTTCAACGTAGAACCGCTAAAATCAGCGGTAAAACAGGTTCCCGAACCATTCCCCTATCCCCTCTTTGCATATCAACCCTCAAAACACTCCCACGTAGTATTGACGGTAAGGTGTTTCCGGTAACCATTGAAACGCTGAAACAAGCTTACGAAAGGGCTGTAGCTAGAGCAGGAATCGAAGATTTCACGTTTCATGACCTCAGACACGATGCTTTAACCCGCCTAGCCAAGCTGGGATTGAATATCTTAGAGCTAAGGGCAATATCGGGACATACCACGGCCAATATGCTGCAACGGTATGTTTCGATTGATGCAAGTGACCTTGCTCATAAGTTATCAACGCTCTAAGCCCCATTCCATGAGCCTTTAAGCCTCAACAACGGCGGGTAATTGAGCAGAGAGAAAAACACTTGACATACTTATACGATTCATTACCATAAAATACTAACTGTAGTGGTTGATTGCAATCAATTGCACAACCAGTTGTGTTTTATCGAACAGTGAGGTACCGAATATGAAGACGAAACACGTTTACAAGCCCGTAGTCCCACTATTCCCCGTCACAACCCCCGGTTATTACAGCATCGCTAACATCATGGCGATTACCGGATGGTCAAGACAGACCATCTACAATCGAATGAACGCGGGGCTGTTCCCGAAACCGATCAAGCTACCCAACACCAAAAGAATTCACTGGAAAACGTCAACTGTGAGAGAAGCGTTAGGACTATAGGCAATAAAAGCCCGCATTGCTGGTAGCTGTGTAACCAAATGATTTTATTGGGAAATCCTTTAAGTTTGACAAATTTGCTAAGTGCGCGGACAACTTCCTAAGCAAATAAGAAATTAAGAAGCAAATGAGCAAGTGAATCCACAACAGTACGGGGTTTATATGAGTCATCTAACTTTAGTAGTCTCTAAAAAGCCCATAAACTCGATTGAGCTAGTTTCATCGGGAATGGAGACTGAGGCTTCCTTGAAAAAGAAGTACCCACAAGAATTCAATTCTTGGAGAAACAGACGATTATGGGCAAAACAGCACAACATTCCGTTTCATCCCGATTGGAATGTCTTTTCTGTGTTTCTGGAATATGTGGGCTTAGCTCCTACGAAAGAACACACGATAGATCGAATTGTGAATAAACTCGGTTATGTGCCAAATAACATCCGATGGGCTAGTAAACAGACACAATCCGAAAACCGGGATAATGTTATCTGGCTGGAATACGAAGGGAAAAAGAAAACACTCACTGAGTGGGCAAAATCAACTTACCAAGATAAGTCAACGTTACTCAAGCGCCATAAGGCGGGATGGGATACCAAGGGAATCATTACCGGCGTTAAACCGGATTTTATACTTCCTGAACTCAGGATTCCCCGTGATCATCCGTGGCCTGAAGCTTTTAAGCGCCAGTGGGAAACGAAGTATAGAAATTCCAAAACACCCAAAATTAGAATCAACTTTTTAACGAGTGAGATTGATAGGGTTTTTAAGGATATTTCTATTCAAGTGTCTTTTTTACTCGATTCTTATTACCCCGATGACCCGGATATAGAGTGTGAAATACCGATTGAGATAACCCAACGATTAGAAAAACTAGAATCCAAACGGATTTTATATCTATCATTCCAAAAACATGCTAAACGCTGGATTCAAAACTATGTTCGTTTTATGAACAGTGATATTGCATAACCACCATCATTCCAGTGGAGATAACTATGATTTTCAAAGGTTATGAATTAACTCCGGTTTTTGAGTCTGAATTTGATCGCATTTACACGAAAAGGCATCCCACAATACCTTTCGCCAGAAAGCAATGTTCCAAAGAAGAAGCAACCACTTCATATTCGGATTCCAAACTCTACCGAAAGCACTTTAATCCGAATCCTAGAACCTATATCACTGAACTGGACTGGTAAAAACCCCCCCCCCAAACCTCCTATAAAGCCTTCTAAGGCACTTTCCCTATGTAGGGTTATCAATATCGGGGGGTTTCCTACAAGCCCGAATACAGCCCGCTATAAGCGGGTTTTTTGTGTGGACTGTTTTTATAACGGCTATATAGAGAGTATATTAGAATCCGCATAATAAGAGGCTTCATGAGCCTATTTTTGCTGGATTTCAGTTAAAAAGTTAAAACATATAACCTTGTTGTGGAATAGAAGAGATAGAAGAGAGGGAAGTATATAGAAGAGGGTATATAGAAGAGGGAGTGTATACAGTACTCAATTACCTGTATCCTCATAACATGCAGACTTATTAAGTCTATTACCGAGATAAAGAAATAGATTTTTTAGTATGAATCGAATACAGATTGAGGGTGAATCACCTAAAAATACAACCCGCATAACATCTAGCCTGAAAGACGTAATCTTGCGGTGGACTATGATTCAGTAAACAAAGTTAGATACTATGAGACTAGAATAGAGAGTAAGAAGAAAAACAATTAGTCAGTGGAATCAATTGTACTGACTCCATACCACCATAAAAATACTAACTTATTGATTCCATTCAATCCTTCTGTGTTTAACACCCCTAGACCTTTTCATTCTTATTCCACCACCACCACAAAGGCTTTGCCTTTCTCCCCGAAATCTCTAAGGGGGTGTCTTTTCAAATTTCGCCCCTCCCTCTTTAAAACCCGGACTATTTTTTTTCAATTCTCTCCAAACCCTGAAAGGGTTCAAACAACAAGCAATAAAAAAGCCCCCCGTGGGGTTGGGGGGCAAATAGGAGAATTACACTTTCAGGAATTTTTATTATAAAATGTCGGGGGGCTTGGTTTTCAAGTTCAATCATTCGCCATTTAGGAGTAAATCTCATGTATTTTGGTTTTCCAAATCTTTTCTCGAAAAAAGATAGACGGGTAGCAAAGTCTGTTAATACAGACCGTTTAGACCGTCCTACCGTGAAAAAGGGTTATGCCCATATCTTTAAGCGAGATAAACCCGTTCAGTCTACTGAACCAGTATCTCCACACCACCCTAATGCTCATACCATTCGGATGAGAGGTATTCAAGGTTAAATGTTCACCACAAGGTAATATAGTCCCACAATTTTAGTGCTATCAAGTCTCATACTATGGGCCTTTAGTTCTAAAATTTCGTGGGACTATGGTTTCTAAAGTAACCCAGTAAGAGAGATACCCAATGGAAAAACAACTACCTCCCAAGCAATTACTAGCCGCTCAACTTCTAGCGGATGGTCTACCGTTCAAACAAGTATCCGAAAAGGTAGGAGTTAGCTTATCTGTGGTCTATAAGTGGAAACACATACCAGCCTTCAACTCTTACGTGAATGAATTGCTCATGCTGAACGAGAACAAGGCTTATCAAGACCTGTTTTCATTGAAACCTCTAGCACTGGAAACGCTCAAAGCCATGCTCAACAGCAAGGATTCCCGTACCGCTATCAAAGCCGCTGAACTCATCTTGACGTATGGCACGTAAAAAGGTTGTTTCACCAAAAAATATCTTAAAAGCTATCCTTAATCATCTGAGTAATCAAAATTTACTACAAGACTCAGGTATTGTTAGCCAGAAAAGATCAGACATATCTTTGCCAAGTTCTTTTAATTTTATGGCGTTAGCGAGTTCTCTATTATCTGGCGAATCCGAGTTTGATTGCACAAACAGTTTATAGGAAGACTTAATATTATAATCCATCCAATCTTGTAGTTGACTTTTTGACAGACTATAACACTTTGACACTTCATAAAGGTCGAGTTTATTTTTAATATTTTGTAGTTTATCTATTATAATAAAGCCTTTTTTACTAGCAATTAAGTCTATATTATTAGATTTTAGAAATTCGCCCATTATACTTATCATAAAAAGAACATCTTTATCATGGCTTTCTTTCATTCTGGCTACCTTGTTTTTTATTATTTCTTTTTGTTTATCCTCACTTGTTGCCCGGTTTATAGGTTCTTCCGCAACAATCCGTTTTCCTTCCGCTTCCCGTGCCGCTCGCTTTTTTGTTTCTTCCGCTTCCCTTACTTTGCGTTTTTCAATAAGAGCTTTCACTGATGGGGCGTTAGTATCAAGTATCAACTCTATCATTTCACCACTAGGTAAACTTCCAATGCTACGGCTTTCTTTAACCGGGTACGGGGGTGGGGAAGGCATGACTAAAACACTTCCCGTTTCAGGATCAGTCCACCGATAAACGTCGGCTGCAATCGCGGGTATGGCAACAAAATTGCTTAATACTAATGCTATGGTAATCTTAATTTTTTTCATTACAGATACCTTTTAGCTCCTTGAATTTCTAGGATAAGAAGTCAGAAAACATTATGACTAATAGGGAATTTAGGTGTCAAGTTCCGAAGGATTCTCTAATCTTGAATTTTCCAGCAAGGAAGCTAAGCAAATAGTGGCTTTTCGGGGATTCAGACACCAGCAAGAAAAATAATCATCCCTATCTCAGTGCAATTGATTGCAACTATCAAAACTCATAAGTAAATAGCAAAAAACTATTGGTATTCCATTCGGGTAGGAATCTAGGCGTTTGGTGGCTAAGAGGGGGATACCCATAAGCAAGGCGAGAAAGAGGCTGTAACAGCCCTCCAAGGCCAAATTTGGCGGGTTTTTGGCGGGACAAGGATAAGCAAAGGGTAAGACTGTGATAGCCTTACCCCCCGACAGCTTGTCACCCTGCTGTCACCCCGAACAACCCTAGCAGGCGACAAATCGAAACAAGAGGTGGGGTTTGAAGGAGCAGAAATCCTAGATAAATCAGGTTGTTGATGGTGGGCGATGCTGGGTTCGAACCAGCGACCCCTACCGTGTGAAGGTAGTGCTCTACCACTGAGCTAATCGCCCGTTAAACGGGGTCGGAATTATAAACAGCGGCTCCCTTTCTGACAAGCGCTTGCCGCATCCTTATCCGATTCTCCGGCGGGAACCCCAAGCGCGAACCGACGGCCCTCCGGTTTCCGGTAAGTAGGAATGAGAGGCGGTGCGCGCATCGCGATTTTCCACTCAGATGTATTGCACGTCGACGATTTCGTAGGTTCTCAGACCGCCGGGCGTTTGGACGTCGACGATGTCGCCAACGAATTTGCCGATCAACGCCCGAGCGATAGGCGAACTGAATGAGATTTTACCTTCTTTAATATCCGCTTCGTCCTCGCCAACGATCTGGTAGCGTTTTTCTTCCTCGCTGTCCTCCTCGGTCAGCAGCACGGTGGAGGCGAACACCACCTTGTCCGAGGGCGGCAGCGCCGTTGCGTCGATAATTTGGGCATAAGCCAGCTTCGCTTCGATTTCGGCGATGCGACCCTCCGTAAAGCTTTGCTGCTCGCGGGCGGCGTGGTATTCGGCATTTTCCTTCAGATCGCCGTGGGCGCGGGCTTCGGCGATGGCGGCGATAATCTGCGGTCGGGCCACCGTTTTCAGTTGGAGCAACTCTTCGCGCAGTTTTTCGGCGCCGGTGGTGGTCATCGGTACCTTCTGAGTCATGCGTGCAATTCCCGGTGCAAATCCTGGAGGCAGTTCACGCTTCCGTTGTCGAGTTCGCGCAAGGCCTGGCAGGTGGCTCGCGCGGCGGCGATGGTGGTGGTGTAGCTGATCTTGTGCATCAGTGCCTCGCGACGGATGGAGTAAGAATCGGCGATCGCCTGTTTGCCTTCCGTCGTGTTGATGATGAGATCGATCTGATCGTTCTTGATCATGTCCACGACGTGCGGCCGGCCTTCCCCTACCTTGTGGACGGTGTCGCAGGCGAGATCGAAGGCGTGCAAGGCTGCCGCGGTTCCCTTGGTGGCGACCAGCTTGAAGCCAAGTCTTTGCAGTTCGCGGGCAACTTCAACCGCCTTGGGCTTGTCGGCATCGCGCACGCTGATGAAGGCGTGCCCGCCGCGCGGTAGCTGATCGCCCGCGCCGAGCTGGGCCTTGGCGAAAGCCTCGCCGAAGGTGCGCCCGACGCCCATGACTTCGCCGGTGGATTTCATTTCCGGCCCTAGCAGGGGATCGACGCCGGGGAATTTGACGAAGGGGAACACGGCTTCCTTCACGCAATAATAGGCGGGAATCACCTCGCCGGATACCCCCTGCTCGGCCAGTCCGCGTCCAACCATGCAGCGGGCGGCGATTTTAGCCAGCGGCCGGCCGGTGGCTTTGGAGACATAAGGCACGGTGCGGGAAGCACGGGGGTTGACTTCCAGCACGTAGATGTCGTTACCCTGAATGGCGAACTGGGTGTTCATCAGCCCGACTACGCCCAGCTCCAGCGCCATCGCCCGCACCTGTTCGCGCAGCCGATCCTGAATGGCCGGGCCGAGGGAAAAGGGCGGTAGCGAGCAGGCGGAATCGCCGGAATGCACGCCGGCTTCCTCGATGTGCTCCATGATGCCGCCGATGAGGACTTCGCGCCCGTCGCTGAGCGCGTCCACGTCCACCTCGACGGCATTGTTGAGAAAACAGTCCAGCAACACCGGCGAATCGTTGGAGACTTGTACGGCATTGGTCATGTAGCGGCGCAGATCCTCTTCCCGATGGACGATTTCCATGGCCCGGCCGCCCAGCACGTAGGAAGGGCGCACCACCAGTGGATAGCCGATTTCCTGGGCCAGGCGCACCGCTTCCTCGGGTTCGCGGGCGGTGCGGTTGGGCGGTTGCAGCAAGCCGAGTTGGGCGATCATCTGTTGGAAGCGCTGGCGGTCCTCGGCACGGTCGATGGCATCCGGCGTGGTGCCGATGATCGGCACGCCGTTGGCTTCCAGTGGCCGGGCCAGCTTGAGCGGCGTTTGTCCGCCGTACTGGACGATCACCCCCTTGGGTTGCTCCTTGCGAACGATTTCAAGCACATCCTCCAGGGTCAGCGGTTCGAAATACAGCCGGTCGGAGGTGTCGAAGTCGGTGGATACCGTCTCCGGATTGCAGTTGACCATGATGGTTTCGTAGCCGTCCTCGCGCAGGGCGAGGGCGGCGTGGACACAGCAGTAGTCGAACTCGATACCCTGACCGATGCGGTTGGGGCCGCCGCCCAACACCATGATCTTGGCGCGGTCGGTTGGTTCGGCCTCGCACTCTTCCTCATAAGTGGAATACAGATAGGCGGTGCTGGTGGCGAATTCGGCGGCGCAGGAATCGACTCGCTTGTAGACCGGGTGGATGTCGAATTCGTTGCGCCGCTGGCGGACCAGGGTTTCGGTGACGCCGGCCAGGGTCGCCAGTCGGCTGTCGGAGAAGCCCTTGCGCTTGAGAAAATACAGTCGCTCCCGATCCTGCAAGGCCGCCGCGCCCAAGGCGCGCACCTCGCCGGCGATCTGAACCAGTTCTTCAATCTGCGCCAGGAACCAGGGATCGATCCGCGTGAGTTCGTACAGCGCTTCCACCGAGTATCCCAGCCGGAAGGCCTCGGCGACGAACCACAATCGCTGTGGGCCGGGCATGCCCAGTTCATGCTTGAGCACGACATGTGGGTCGGGGTGTTGATGGTCGAGGATTTCGTTGAAACCGTCGGCGCCGATCTCCAAGCCGCGCAGGGCCTTGTGGAGCGATTCCTGGAAGGTTCGGCCGATGGCCATCACCTCGCCGACCGATTTCATCTGGGTGGTCAAGCGCTGGTTGGCTTGCGGAAATTTTTCGAAGTTGAAGCGTGGCACCTTGGTGACGACGTAATCGATGCTCGGCTCGAACGATGCGGGGGTGCGGCCGCCGGTGATCTCGTTCTTGAGTTCATCCAGGGTGTAGCCGACCGCCAGCTTGGCCGCGACCTTGGCGATCGGAAAACCGGTGGCCTTGGAGGCCAGCGCCGAGGAGCGCGAGACACGGGGGTTCATCTCGATGATGACCATGCGTCCATCGTCGGGGTTGATGGCGAACTGGACGTTGGAGCCGCCGGTATCGACACCGATCTTGCGTAGCACCGCCAGCGAGGCGTTACGCATGATCTGGTATTCCTTGTCGGTCAGGGTCTGGGCTGGAGCGACGGTGATCGAGTCGCCGGTGTGCACGCCCATCGGATCGAAATTTTCGATCGAACAGACGATGATGCAGTTATCGGCCCGGTCACGGACCACTTCCATCTCGAATTCCTTCCAGCCCAGCACGGATTCCTCCAGCAACACTTCGCTGGTCGGCGACAAATCCAGGCCGCGTTCGAGGATTTCGACCAGTTCTTCACGGTTATAAGCGATGCCGCCGCCGCTGCCGCCCAAGGTGAAAGAGGGACGGAGGATGGTCGGAAAGCCGATCTCGTGATGCTGGGCCAGCGCCTCCTCCACAGTGCGCGCGACCACCGAGCGTGGGGTGGCCAGCCCGATCTCGTGCATCGCTTGACGGAAGCGTTCGCGATCCTCGGCCATATCGATGGCATCGGGAGAGGCGCCAATCATTTCCACGCCATATTGCTCCAATACGCCGTGGCGGGTTAGATCCAACGCACAGTTCAGTGCGGTTTGGCCACCCATGGTCGGCAGCAGGGCGTCCGGGCGCTCGCGGGCGATGACGTGGCTGACCGTTCGCCAGTGGATCGGCTCGATGTACACGGCGTCGGCCATGTTGGGGTCGGTCATGATGGTGGCGGGGTTGGAATTGACCAGGATGACCCGGTAACCTTCCTCCCGCAGCGCCTTGCAGGCCTGGGCGCCCGAGTAGTCGAACTCGCAGGCTTGACCGATCACGATGGGACCGGCGCCGATGATCAGGATGCTGTGCAAATCGGTGCGCTTGGGCATGGCTCTTAGGTGTCGCGTGTCGGGTGTCGGACAACGAGGTACGGGCAGTAGCGGGAGAGCGTTTGGCGCTTCGGCTCATGCACCGGGCCGGCGCGCCGCCATCAGATCGATGAATCGATCAAAAAGCGGCGCTACGTCGTGCGGGCCGGGGCTGGCTTCCGGATGGCCCTGGAAACTGAAGGCCGGTCGATCGGTGCGGGTGAGACCTTGCAGCGAGCCGTCGAACAGTGAGCGGTGCGTCGCGCGCAAGTTGGCCGGCAGCGTGGTTTCGTCCACCGCGAAGCCGTGGTTCTGGCTGCTAATCATTACTCGGCCGCTATCGAGATCCAGCACCGGATGATTGCCGCCGTGGTGGCCAAACTTCATCTTGACGGTGCGCGCGCCGCTGGCCAGCCCCAGCAATTGATGGCCGAGGCAGATTCCGAACAATGGAACTCCGGCATCCAGCAGTTCGCGAATGGCGGCGATGGCGTAATCGCAGGGTTCGGGGTCGCCCGGTCCGTTGGACAGGAACACGCCGGCGGGATTCAGGCGCATGACATCGGCGGCCGGCATCCGTGCCGGCACGACGGTGATCCGGCAGTCCCGCTCGGCCAGCATCCGCAGGATGTTGCGTTTGACACCGTAATCGTAGGCGACGATGTGATGGCGGGTGGCATGCATGGTTGGGAAAACGTTGTCGGCCAGCCGCCAGACTCCCTCTCGCCATTCATAGGGCGTGTCGGCGCTGACCACTTGGGCCAGATCCATGCCCTTCAATCCGGGAAACTCGCGAGCCAGGCGTAGAGCCAGGTCGGCATCGGGGGCGGTGCCCGCGATCAGGCAGCCGTTTTGCGCGCCCTTTTCCCGCAGCAGGCGAGTCAGTCGACGGGTATCGATGCCGGCGATGGCGACCACGCCGCGTTCGCGCAAGTAGCTATCCAGCGCTTGCCGATTACGCCAATTGCTGGCGCGACGCGGACAATCCCGCACCACGAGGCCGCTGGCGTGAATGTGGCCCGCTTCCTCGTCGCCGCGGTTGGTGCCGACATTACCGATGTGAGGATAAGTTAAAGTCACGATCTGCCGGCAATAGGAAGGATCGGTTAAAATCTCCTGATAGCCGGTGATCGAGGTATTGAAAACAACTTCGCCTTGGGCGTGGCCATCGGCGCCGATGGATTCGCCCTGGAACAGACTGCCGTCTTCCAAGGCCAGAAGCGCGGGTTTCCTCAAGGGAACCTCCAGAATGGACACACAGAAGAGGAGCGGCGCACGGGCCGCCCCCGGGGATGCGATGCGGAAAAAGCATGGCTGGGACTGGCGCGGAGTTTAGCAAATCATGCCGTGCGGCTCTAGGCGGCTTTGGAGGGCCGGGCTGCCGGTGGGGTAACGGTCAGCGCAGGCCGAGCACGTCCCGCATGTCGTACAGGCCGGGGGGGCAATTTGCCAGCCAGGCGGCCGCGCGCGCCGCACCCTTGGCAAAGGTCGTTCGGCTGGAGGCGCGGTGGGTGATTTCGATGCGTTCGCCGTCGTCGGCGAACAAGACGGTATGGTCGCCGACGATGTCGCCGGCGCGGAGGGTAGCGAAGCCGATGGTATTGCGGTCGCGTTCGCCGGTGACGCCTTCCCGGCCGTACACCGCGCATTGCGCCAAGTCACGACCGAGTATTCCGGCGATCGTCTGTCCCATTGCCAGTGCCGTGCCGGAGGGCGCGTCCGCCTTGTGGCGGTGATGGGCTTCGATAATCTCGATGTCGACGCTGTCGCCCAGGGTCCGCGCCGCCAGCTCCAACAGTTTGAAGCAGAGGTTGACCCCAATGCTCATGTTGGGGGCGAATACGATGGGAATTTGGGCCGCGCCGGCGGTGATTTCCGCTTTTTGTTCCACCGACAGACCAGTGGTGCCGATCACCATGGCTTTACCCGTGGATCGGCACAGCGCAAGATGAGCGATGGTCGCCGCCGGCCGGGTAAAATCGATCAGTAGATCGAAGTGGTCGGTCAGTGACGCCAGGTCAGCGGTGATGGGGACGCCCAGCTGGCCGATGCCGGCGACTGTGCCGGCATCGGCGCCGATGAATGGGCTGTCAGGGTGTTCGGAAGCTACGGAGCAGCGCATGTTTTCGACCCGACCGCACGCGTCAAGTAACTGTCGTCCCATGCGGCCAGCGGCGCCGGCGATCGCGACGTGAATCATGGAGGAGTGTTCTCCCGTGGGATGGTTAGACGCTGCCAGCGACTGGGTTGGCGCCGGCCTTGATGCCTTGCCGCGAGGAGTATTTGTGGGATTTCTCTATATAAGACAAGGGTTACGCGTTACTGCGTAACCCTATGGCCTTGGAGCGGGTGATGGGAATCGAACCCACGCCATCAGCTTGGGAAGCTGAGGTTCTACCATTGAACTACACCCGCCGCATGATCTCGCGCCTTTCCTGCTTAAACCCAATCAAGCGGATAGTTCGACGATCATAGAGATAAAGTATGCGGGTTGCAAGATAGATAAAGCCCATGCTCTCCGCGGGTTTTATCTGCAAAATCTATTCGGGGATTCGGAAAATCTCGATGTCATCCGCCTGTTTCAGCCAGCCCGGCCTTTTACCGCGCCCAGTCCATGTTTGCTCCGGATCATTGGGGTTGCGGTATTTAGGTTTGCCCGGCGCTCTCTTCCGGCGACCCGAATAGTTGATCACCTCTTCCGGCGTCATATCGTATTGATCAGCCATCTTGAACATTTGATCGCGAAGAGCCTCGATTTCACCAGTCTTTTTTTGTTCAATGGCATCCTCGGCTGTTTGGATCAACTGCTTAAGTTGCTCGACGGAGTAGGAACTGATGAGGTTTTCGATGTTGTCGCTCATGGTTTCTCATTTGCCGTTGTTAATGTTCGCTGTTATAGAGCCCTTGATTTGGACCACGCGATTATTGTAAAGCATTTTTTTTTATGACTGCAATGATTTTAACTCTACCTATGGCGGTTTGGTGAGACCATCTTTCAGATGGCTGGCCACTCTCATCATTAAAGATTCCAAATGCCACCGTGCCATGGATTGAAAATCCAATGAATTCTGACAATACCATGAAATCTTCTTCGTCGATCCTTCCCATTGCGGATGATTCGAAGCACTGTGGATCCGCCATGCCGCGGTGGATACGCAGTTTTGTCCGGCGCGAGGGCCGAATGACGCACGCCCAGCGGCGGGCGCTGACGGAATGTTGGGCGCGGTTCGGATCTGACGTTAGCGCGGCGCTGGAACCCGAGCGACTGTTCGGTCGCCATGCGCCATTGGTGTTGGAAATCGGTTTCGGTGATGGCGAATCCTTAGCCGCCATGGCGATGGCTCATCCCGAGATGGATTATCTGGGGGTTGAGGTTCATCGTCCGGGAATCGGACATGTGCTGCTGCGCGCCGAGGCTTTGGGCCTGAGCAATCTTCGGGTGATGTGCGCCGATGCCATCGAGGTATTGCGGCGGCTACCGGACCAAAGCTTGGAGCGCGTTCAAATTTATTTTCCCGACCCATGGCCCAAGGCACGGCACCACAAGCGTCGCCTGATCCAACCGCCATTTATTGCGCTATTGATTCCTAAGCTAAAGTGGGTCGGGCAACTGCATGTAGCCACTGATTGCGAGGATTACGCCCGTTCGATCCTGAACGTGTTGCGTGTCGCTCCCGAATTGACAAATATGGTGGATGGCGACGGATTTGCCCCGCGCCCGGCGTACCGACCTTTGACTCGATTCGAACGGCGTGGTCGGCGCTTGGGTCATGAAGTTTGGGACATGCTGTTTGCCCGATCCCAGTCAGAGGCATAAAGCAGTACGTCTTTCGGGTAACGGCAACAGTGACTCGCTTTTGGGTTCCGTTGCCGGCGGCGCCTGGCTTTTCCGAGGATTTCAAGCCAAGATCTAGCCGGTTGTCCAATTATTGCCCAAAATATGCGAATCGCTGCTGGATGCGAGCCTGGTGATAGAGCTTTTAGCGCTGGGAACCTTGGGTGGACCGGCCCAAACTCAAAATGGCAATGGAGTTAACCGCATGTTTTCAAAATTATCCTTTCGTGCATTGCGGGCTTGGTCGCCTCGTCTCTGGATACTGGGCGCCGCCTTGTGGATGGCGGCGGGGCCACTGTCGGCGCAGCAAGTCCCGCTCTCGTCGCCAGCGCCCGAAGTGGCCGCGCGCGCGGCGGTGCTGATGAACTCCGCAACCGGTGAAATTCTGTTCGCCAAGGAGCCACATTTGCGTCTGCCACCGGCTAGCACCACCAAGGTGTTGACCGCGCTGGTGG
This sequence comes from Candidatus Competibacter sp., assembly GCA_029624815.1. Lineage (GTDB taxonomy): Bacteria > Pseudomonadota > Gammaproteobacteria > Competibacterales > Competibacteraceae > Competibacter. Next base: position 51,693 of record JARSSH010000048.1, on the reverse strand, counting down.
TGTTGGACCGGCTCGATCCGAACATGCGATTGCCCGTCAGCGCGCAGGCCGCCAGCGTCGCGCCGAGCCGCGTTGGCCTGCGCGCCGGTGAGGCTGTCATGACCCAAGACTTGCTGTATGGATTGTTGCTCAAGTCCGGCAACGACGCCGCCGAGACGCTCGCGGAAGCGGCGGGTGGTTCGATTTTCGGGTTTGCCGGGTTAATGAACGCCAAGGCTTGGCGGATTGGTGCTCGCGATAGTCACTTCATGAACCCACATGGCCTGCCGAACGACGAGCATTACTCGACCGTCTACGATCTGGCGCTGATTTTCCGCCAAGCCATGAATCATCCGTTGTTCGCGGACATCGTGCGCACCCGCGATGCAGCCCTGAGAATCGAAACGGGGCCGGGTTTATACAGCAACTGGCGGATGGTGCCAGTGCAGAATCACAATCGGTTGCTGGTATCCTACGAAGGCGCGCGCGGCGGTAAAACCGGTTTTACCTTCAAGGCCCGGCATTGCTTCGTCGGCGAGGTGGATCGGGGCGGTATCCCGTTAATTGTGGCGATTTTCAACAGCCCCAGTCGAAGCTCGTTATGGCAGGATGCCCGTAATCTACTCGATTTCGGATTTGCCCGATATGGTTTGGCGCCGCCGCCCGCGTGGGTGGAGCCGGAACCGGTCATGGTTCGACGTATGCCGGTGATCACGCCGACGGCGGCGCGGGCGGTCGCGATTCGACCGGCGCGGGCGGGCGAACGAAGGCGCGTGGCCGCTAGGGGCGGAATGGCGACATCCTTCAAAGCCACTGCCGTCAGGGTGCAAGCCGCCAAGACGAAACCGGTCGCAAAGGCAACGGTGACCAAGCCGGTATCCGGTAAAGTAGCGCGCGGGAATCCGGGCAAGAAACCGGCGAGTGCCGTCGCGGCCAAGCCAGTCAAGCCGGGAACCAAGGTTGCCACCGTTCCCGCCGAATCCAATAGCAAGCCACAGAAGAACGGCAAGCAGCGGATCTGAGCCGGATTCCTCGCCACCGGCCGGCGCGAGCAAGACGGCTAATGAAAAAAGGCGATGCTTGAATCGCCTTTTTTCATCAAAAACCGCGAGAACCCAACTTATGCGCGCTCTTGCAGCGAGATCACGTCGCGGCGTGTTTCACCGATATACAATTGCCGCGGTCGACCGATCTTCTGGTCTTTTTCGGTGATCATTTCCATCCAATGGGTGATCCAACCGGCGGTACGGGCGATGGCAAACATGACCGTGAACATCTCGACCGGGATCTTCAGCGCGCTGTAGATGATACCGGAATAGAAATCGACGTTCGGGTACAGCTTGCGTTCGACAAAGTAATCGTCGTTGAGAGCGATCTCTTCCAAGCGCATCGCCAGATCCAGCCGCGGGTCGTGACCGTAGGAGTCCAGGATCTGATGGCAGATTTCCTTGATGATCTTGGCGCGCGGGTCGAAATTTTTGTAGACGCGGTGACCAAAGCCCATGAGCCGCACATTGGAATTCTTGTCCTTGACCTTGGCGATGTAGTTGTCGACATTTTTGATGTCGCCGATTTGGTCCAGCATGCGTAATACGGCTTCGTTGGCGCCGCCATGCGCTGGACCCCACAGGCAGGTGATACCCGCGGCGATGGCGGCATAGGGATTGGTTCCCGAGGAGCCGGCCAGTCGTACGGTCGAGGTGGAAGCGTTCTGTTCGTGATCGGCGTGCAGGGTGAACAGGATGTCAAGCGCCCGCTCGGCGACGGGGTCCACTTCGTAACGTTTGCCGGGAAGGCTGAACATCATGTAAAGCAGGTTGCCAGTATAGCTCAGGTCGTCGCGAGGGTAGATCGTGGGATCGCCGATGCTGTGCTTGTAGCAGGCGGCGGCAATGGTTGGCATCTTGGCGATCAGCCGGCGGGCGGTGACCATGCGGTGCTCGTAATCGCGGATGTCGAGGCGGTCGTGGAAGAAAGCCGACAGCGAACTGACCACCGCCGCCATCATCGCCATCGGGTGGGCGTCGTGGTTGAAGCCGTGCAGGAACCGCCGCAGGTTTTCGCGAATCCGATTGTGCCGGGCGATGCTGGTTTCAAAAACCTGCTTTTTTTCGGCGTTGGGCAACTCGCCGTAAATCAGCAGATAGCAGACTTCCAGAAAATTGCATTGTTCGGCCAGTTGCTCGATGGGGAAGCCGCGGTACAGCAGTTCGCCCTTGTCGCCGTCCAGGTAGGTGATCGCGCTCTGGCAACTGGCGGTGGACATGAAGCCGGGGTCGTAAGTGAAGCAACCGAACTCCTTGGCCAGCTTGCCGATGTCCACCACGGGATTGCCGTAGGTCGGCTCCAGTACTGGCATTTGCACTGCCTTTCCAGTGAGATCGTCCTTAAAGGTAATTGTTGCCATTTAGAACCTCCAAAGTGGGTTGATGAGCCAGGAACCGTCTGGCCATCCGTTGCCGCGTTCTGGCTGGCCGACGGTAATCCGGCAGTGATTCAGCGTCTTACGCACTTTTTTCGAAGCAGCGGCCATGATAACCCAAGCCGTACTGCTTTGCCGAAAAATCCTCTCAACCGAAGGGGAAATAGCCAGCGATGGGCAAAATAAAAGGCATCTTGAGATGCCTTGCGCGGGTTGAGCCAGAGCCTTTAGGACAAGCCATACTTGCGGCGGAAGCGGTCCACCCGGCCGGCGGTATCCACGATCTTCTGTTTGCCGGTGTAGAAGGGGTGCGATTGGCTGGAGACCTCCACCTTCACCAGCGGATATTCCTTGCCGTCGGTCCATTGGATGGTGTCCTTGGCGGTGATGGTGGAGCGGGTGAGAAAGGCGAAATCGGTGGAGATGTCCTGGAACACCACGTCGCGGTACTGGGGATGAATATCTTTTTTCATGGTTGCCGAAACCTTGAGGATGCTGTTGACCGATCCAAGACGCATCGTCGCCGACGTGCGGGTAGCGATGCTCCAATGGATTATTAAAGCTTCACAATATAGCTATTTTTCAGCTTGACTCGCAAGAGCGCATTGCTTCAAATTCCCAGGTTTCCGGCCGGTGGCCCGACGCCACCGTTCCATTTCGGACCCACCCGCATGCATGATCCCATGAGCCGTCCCCCTCAAATCGGTTTTGTCAGCCTCGGCTGTCCCAAAGCGCTGGTGGATTCCGAACAAATCCTGACCCGTTTGCGCGCCGAGGGTTACGATCTGGCGCCCACGTATCAAGCGGCGGATCTGGTGGTGGTGAATACCTGTGGTTTTATCGACGCGGCGGTAGCGGAATCGCTGGAGGCCATCGGCGAGGCGCTGGCTGAAAACGGCCGGGTGATCGTGACCGGCTGCCTAGGTGCGAAGGGCAACGTAGTGCGCGACCTGCATCCGAGCGTGCTGGCGGTGACCGGGCCGCACGCCTGCGAGGACGTCATGACGGCGGTCCATACCCATCTACCTCGGCCGCACGATCCGTTCGTGGATTTGGTGCCGCCGCAGGGTATCAAGCTGACCCCTCGACATTACGCGTACTTGAAGATTTCCGAGGGTTGCAACCATCGCTGCACCTTTTGCATCATTCCCCAACTGCGAGGCGATCTGGTCAGCCGACCGGTCGGCGAGGTGCTGCGGGAGGCGGAAAATCTGGTCCGGGCCGGAGTCAGGGAACTGCTGGTCGTGTCTCAGGACACCAGCGCCTATGGTTTGGACATGCGTTACCGCACGGATTTTTGGAACGGTCGGCCGCTCAAGACCGGTCTGACCAGTTTGGCGGCGGCATTGGGCGAATTGGGCGTCTGGGTGCGGCTGCACTATGTTTACCCATATCCGCATGTCGATGATCTGGTGCCGCCGATGGCGGAAGGCAAAATCTTACCCTATCTGGACGTGCCGTTGCAGCATGCCAGTCCGCGTGTGCTCAAGGCCATGCGGCGGCCAGCCAATACCGGCGACACCTTAGGGCGAATTCGCCGTTGGCGGGAAATTTGTCCGGATCTCACTCTACGCAGCACCTTCATCGTCGGTTTTCCCGGTGAGACCGAGGATGATTTCGAGCGTTTGCTGGAATTCCTGGCGGCGGCGGAGTTGGATCGGGTCGGTTGCTTTAGCTACTCGCCGGTGGAAGGCGCCACGGCCAACCGGTTGCCGGATCCGGTGCCGGAGGAGGTCAAACAGGAACGACTGTCCCGGTTGATGGAGTGGCAGGCAACGGTCAGCGCCGATCGGTTGCGGCGGAAGATCGGTCGTACCTTGACCGTTTTGGTGGATGCCATCGACGACGAAGGAACGGCCATTGCCCGCTCCAGCGCCGATGCGCCGGAGATCGATGGGGTTGTCCATATCGAGGATGGCGCGGAACTGCCAGTCGGCGAGTTTGTCCCGGTGCGGATTGTGGATTCCGACGAACACGATCTGTTTGGAGAACGTCTAGACCGTTGACGACACGGCGGTGAAATTTTCTGTCGCCGCGGGAGACGACCATGGTTTTGAGCCCCGATTCGCCAGAAATCGTGCTGAGCGCCATTGAACTTTCTCGAATCGTCCCTATCTCATGAAGTAAGCGTAAGCCCTTACGCCTGTCCGCTTCCCTCCCTGAGCGGGCTATGTCCGGTTAGCCAAACCGGATATCGATTCGCCCCGGTTCCATTCCCCCTTGTAACCGGGGCTTCTTTTTTCGTTTTACGGCGGTCGGGGCAGGCTTGGTTCCCCCTGCCGTGTCCCGGATATCGTGTACAATCCCGCATATAATCAAGAGGCACTTGCATGGAATCATTGCATGGCACCACGGTGCTGGCCGTGCGCCGCAACGGCCGGGTTGTGATTGGCGGTGACGGTCAGGTGACGTTGGGCAACACCGTGATGAAGGGTAACGCCCGCAAGGTGCGGCGTTTGTATCAGAACAAGGTAATCGCGGGGTTCGCGGGCGGTACCGCGGATGCCTTCACGCTATTTGAGCGTTTCGAAGGCAAGCTGGAAAAGCATGGCGGTAACCTGACCCGTGCTGCCGTGGAATTGGCCAAGGACTGGCGCACCGACCGTTTGTTGCGGCGTTTGGAGGCGCTGCTGATCGTCGCCGATCCCCACGCCACCCTGATTCTTTCCGGTAACGGCGACGTGATCGAGCCGGAAAACGACTTGGCGGCGATCGGTTCCGGCGGCGCCTACGCCCAGGCCGCCGCCCAAGCGCTGCTGGAGCATACCGAACTGGACGCGCGGACCATCGTCGAACGGGCCTTGAAAATCGCTGCGGGTATCTGCATATACACCAACGAGAATCAGACTCTCGAAGAACTGGCGACCGCGTGATGCGCGGTTGGGGATCGGTGCGTCCGCCGGTTTATCTTTACCTCACACGTCCAAACGGTAGCCCAGCATGTCGGAGATGACCCCCCGAGAAATCGCCCAGGAACTGGACAAGCATATTATCGGGCAGGATGCCGCCAAGCGGGCGGTGGCCATCGCCTTGCGCAACCGTTGGCGGCGGATGCGGGTCGCCCCGGAACTGGGCAACGAAATTACCCCGAAAAACATTCTGATGATCGGTCCGACCGGGGTGGGCAAGACCGAAATCGCCCGGCGGTTGGCCAAACTGGCCAGCGCGCCCTTCATCAAGGTCGAGGCCACCAAATTCACCGAGGTCGGCTACGTGGGCCGGGATGTGGAGTCCATTATCCGCGATCTAATGGATGGGGCGGTCAAGATGGTGCGCGAGGAGGAGATGCACAAGGTTCGTCACCGCGCCGAGGAAGCCGCCTGCGAGCGAGTGCTGGATACGCTGTTGCCGAAGCCGCGCAGCGTCGGCTTCGCCAACGAGCCGCAGCAAGCGGATCACTCCACGACCCGGCAGAAGATGCGCGAGCGTCTGCTCAAGGGCGATCTGGACGACCGCGAAATTGAAATCGAGGTTTCGGCCCGGCCGGTGGGCGTGGAGATCATGGCGCCGCCCGGCATGGAGGAAATGACCAGTCAGTTGCAAAGCCTGTTTCAAAATCTGAGCAGCGGTCGCACCCGCGCCCGCAAGCTCAAGGTGCAGGACGCCCTCAAGCTGTTACAGGAAGAAGAAGCGGCCAAGATGGTCAACGAAGACGAACTCAAGCTTCGAGCCTTGGCGGCGGTGGAGCAGAACGGCATCGTCTTCATCGACGAAATCGACAAGGTCGCCAAGCGTGGCGAATACGGCGGCCCGGACGTTTCGCGCGAGGGTGTGCAGCGGGATCTGCTGCCGCTGGTGGAAGGCTGCACCGTCTCCACCAAATACGGCATGGTGCGTACCGATCATATTCTCTTCATCGCTTCCGGTGCATTCCATTTGGCCAAGCCGTCCGATCTCATTCCCGAATTGCAAGGCCGCTTGCCGATCCGGGTGGAGCTCAGTGCCTTGAGCACGGAGGATTTTGTGCGGATTCTGACCGAACCGGATGCTTCCCTCACCGAGCAGTACACGGCGCTGCTGAACACCGAAGGCGTCGAACTGAAATTCGTGGCGGATGGGGTGCGCCGCCTGGCCGAAGTCGCCTGCCAGGTCAACGAACGTACCGAAAACATCGGCGCCCGTCGGCTGCACACCGTCATGGAACGGCTGCTGGAAACGATTTCCTTTGAAGCGCCCGACCGTTCCGGTCAGGCGGTGATCGTCGACCTGGCCTATGTCGATGCCCATTTGGGCGAACTGATCAAGCACGAAGATCTGACTCGTTACATTCTGTGAAGCCCGACCATGAATACTCATCCCACCGAGATCAAACTGCACCAGGCGTCCCGCGTTCTGGAGGTCGCGTTCGAGGACGGCGCGCGTTTCCAGTTGCCCTGCGAGTACCTGCGGGTGTTTTCGCCCTCGGCCGAAGTCCGTGGCCATGGACCCGGTGGCGCCACTCTGGTGATCGACAAGGAAACGGTCAACATCAGCGCCATCGAACCGGTGGGCCATTACGCGGTCAAGCTGGTTTTCGACGACGGTCACTCGACCGGCCTGTATTCCTGGAACATCCTGTACGATCTTGGCGCGAATCAGGAGCGCAACTGGCGGGATTATCTGCGGCGGCTGGCCGAAGCCGGCCACCAGCGCCCGACCTGATCCGGTATTTGCCTCAGGAACACCGAACATGGAACACCCCGAAACCACGCATTTCGGCTACCAGAAAGTGGCCACCGCCGAGAAGGCCCGCAAGGTGGCCGACGTGTTCGATTCCGTCGCCGGCAAATACGATCTGATGAACGATCTGATGTCGCTCGGCGTACACCGCATATGGAAACGATTCGCGGTGAGTGTCGGCGGCGTGCGGCCGGGCGAGCAAGTACTGGATCTGGCTGGCGGCACTGGCGATCTGACCGGTCGATTGTCGCCTCTGGTCGGACCGAAGGGGCTGGTGGTGCTGTCCGACATCAATGCCCGCATGTTGGGCGAGGGACGCAAGCGGCTGATCGACAAGGGCGTGACCGGCAATATCGCCTACGCCCAGCTCGATGCCGAGCAATTGCCGTTTCCCGATCAGACTTTCGATTGCATCACCATCGGTTTCGGCTTGCGCAACGTCACCCGCAAGGAGCGGGCGCTGGCGGATATGTATCGGGCGCTCAAACCGGGTGGGCGTGCGCTCATCCTGGAGTTCTCCCATCCGATCGCGCCGGGCCTGAAACCGGCCTATGACTGGTATTCCTTCACGGTACTGCCCGTTCTCGGTAAGTTGGTGGCCGGCGATGCCGCCAGTTACCGTTATCTGGCCGAGTCCATTCGCCTGCATCCGGATCAGGAAACCCTGCTGCGGCTAATGGAGGCGGCGGGCTTTGAGCGCTGCCAGTATTTCAACTTGGCCGGCGGCATTGTGGCGGTGCATCGCGGCTACAAGTTTTGAGCCTTTCTCATTCCATCTTTTACCCCATCCTATCCAGGAGCCTCGCGTGACGCCCACCGCGATCGCCGCCAGTCTGGAGACCGTGCTCAACCTGGCTTTGCGCCTGGATCCCGAGGTGTTCCCCCGTTTGGGGGCACTGAGCGGACATGTCATTGCAATCGAACCGAGCGGTATGGCGATGACTTTCTATCTGTTGCCCAAGCCTGATGGCATTCAGGTGACCGGTCGTTGTGAGACCAAGCCCAGCGTGCGGATTCGTGCCACGCCGGCGGCGTTGTTCCGACAATGGCGTGGTCAGCGCGTCGGCGGCGACGAGATCGCCATCGAGGGCAACGCCGGAGTGGGGCGGGAGTTCCAAGCCGTTCTGGCGCGGCTGGACATCGACTGGGAAGAGCATCTGTCGCGAGTCGTTGGGGATGTGGTCGCTCGTCGCCTCGGCGGTTTGTGGGGTGGCCTGCGGGCTTGGAGCGGACGAACTGGCGATGTCCTGCTGCGCGATGGCGGCGAGTATGTGCAACGAGAGCTGCGTTTGTTGCCGCCGCGCCAGGCAATCGGGCAGTTTTTGCATGCCGTGGATCTCCTGCGCGAGGACGCCGATCGGCTGGCCGCGCGAGTCGAACGCCTGCGCCGGCGGTCGATGGTCGGCGAACCGCGCTAGTCTCCTCCATACAATGCGCGAACTCCGCCTGTTCGGCCCTGCTCAACTGTTGCGCTTGCTGCACATCAACCGAGTATTGGTGCGTCACGGTCTGGACGAGATCGTGCTGGCGACCCATCTGTTTCGGCCCATCGGTTTTTTGCGGCACCTGTTGCCGTGGAACTGGGTGCCTCGTCAGCATCTTGATCTACCGCGCGGCGCCCGCATCCGCCTGACGCTGGAAGACTTGGGGCCGATCTTTGTCAAGTTCGGACAAATGCTGTCCACCCGCCGCGACCTGCTGCCGGACGATATCGCCCTGGAATTGGCCAAGCTGCAAGATCGGGTGCCGCCCTTTCCCGGCGAACAGGCGCGAGTCATCGTCGAGAAGGCCTACGGTCAACCGCTGGAGGCGTTTTTCGAAGAATTCAGCTTTGAGCCACTGGCTTCCGCTTCGATTGCCCAAGTGCATACCGCCCGCTTGCACAGCGGTCGGCAGGTGGTGGTCAAGGTCGTGCGGCCCGGCATCGAAAAGATTATTCGCCGCGATGTCGAATTGCTGTACATCATCGCCAGCCTAGCGCAGCGCTACTGGCGAGAGGGGCGTCGGCTGCGGCCGATCGAGGTAGTGACCGAGTATGAGAAGACCATTTTCGATGAACTGGATCTGATCCGCGAGGCCGCCAACGCCAGTCAACTGCGACGCAATTTTCAGAATTCGCCGATCCTGTACGTACCTGAAGTGTTCTGGCCGGAAACCCGCCGCGAGGTGCTGGTGATGGAGCAAATCCACGGTATCCCCGTGGGCGACATCGCCGAATTGCGGCGGCGCGGGGTGGACTTGAAGAAGCTGTCGGAACGCGGGGTGGAAGTTTTTTTTACCCAGGTATTCCGCGACAGTTTCTTTCACGCCGACATGCATCCTGGCAACATCTTCGTCAACGCCGAACATCCGGACAATCCCAGCTACATCGCCGTGGACTTCGGCATCATCGGTACCTTGAGCCCCACCGACCAGCAGTATCTGGCGGAAAACTTTCTGGCGTTTTTCCATCGTGATTACCGGCGCGTGGCGGAACTGCATATCGAATCCGGCTGGGTGCCGGCGGAAACCCGCATAGACGAATTCGAGTCGGCCATCCGCACCGTATCGGAGCCGATCTTCGACCGTCCGCTCAAGGATATTTCCTTCGGCGTTTTTCTACTGACGCTGTTCCAGACCGCCCGCCGCTTCAACATGGAGGTGCAGCCGCAACTGATGCTGCTGCAAAAGACCCTGCTCAATATCGAGGGGTTGGGGCGACAGCTCGATCCTGAACTGGATCTGTGGAAGACCGCCAAGCCGTTCCTGGAAAGCTGGATGCGCGACCGGGTCGGCCCACGATCCTTCATCAGGCGCGTCAAATCCCATATACCGCGCTGGATCGACCAGACGCCGGATCTGCCAAACCTGGTTTATTCTCTGCTTCGACATGCAAGTACCGGTGGGCTGACGGTACAACTGCATAAACAAGAAATGGACTATTTGCGGCGCGATCTCCGCCGTGCCAACCGGCGCAATTTTCATTCCGTGGTGGGCGCCGCGCTGATCGTCTGTGCGGCGGTGCTGCTGGGGTTCAACGCGCAAAACAGCATCGATGTTTGGCAAACGCCGTTACTGGTCTGGCTGCTGGGCGGCGTCGGCATCGGTTTGTTGCTCGGCGCCTGGCCGACGGATGCCTGAAGACGTTCAGGAGCGTTGCAATGCGGCTTCCACGGTGTCGCGTTGGCCGCGTCCGCACAAAATTTCAATCAGGGTCAAGGCGAAGTCCATGGCGGTGCCGGGGCCGCGCGAGGTGATGAAAGTACCGTCGCGCACCACGGCGGCGCTGCTGGTCTTGATGCCTTCCTGACCGTCGAGGATGCCTGGGTAAGCGGCGGCTTCGCGGTTATCCAGCAAACCGGCGCCGGCGAGCACCCGCGGCGCGGCGCAAATGGCGGCGATGTAGCGGCCCTGTTCCGCCATCCGCCGCAGCAGTGTCGCGATCCGCCGGTCGGCTTCCAGCCGTTGTGCGCCGCCCAAACCACCGGGTAACACCACCATGTCGAAATCCTGATCCAGAATCTCGGCCAACGTGGTTTCGGGGAGCAGCATGACCCCGCGCGACGCGGTTACCGTGCCGGCTTCCAGCCCCGCGACCACCACGGTAACGCCGGCACGGCGCAGCAGGTCGATGATGGTGACGGCTTCCAGTTCTTCGCAGCCTTGGGCGAGCGGAACGAGTACGGTGGTCATGGCAAACTCCTTTTTCGGGGGGATGCGGGTTCGGGGGATGTAGGCTGGCGTTCAGCCGTTTTTACGAGCTTGCAGCAAGGACATCCCCCTCAGCAGATTCAGGGCTTCATAGAGCGCGTAATCATCTTGGGCGGCGTCGGCTTCGCCGTCGGCGGTGGTGGAGCCGGTACCGTCCGGCGGCACACTGTCGGTCCGGTTATTGCGGTCGTTGCTCAGGTGGCCCGACAGATCGGATTCCTTGATAAAGTTTGCGTCGGCATCGGCGGCGATCTTTAGCGATTTGAGCTTGATGTCGGGTTCGATGCCCTCGGCCTGAATGGAGCGGCCGTTCGGTGTGTAGTAACGGGCCGTGGTCAGTTTGACCGCCGTGCCGTTGCCCAAGGGCAAAATGGTTTGCACCGAGCCCTTGCCGAAGGTGCGTTCGCCCAGAATCAGCGCCCGACGGTGATCCTGTAGCGCTCCCGCGACGATTTCCGAGGCTGACGCGGAACCACCGTTGACCAGTACGACCAGCGGCGCGCCTTCGAGTAAATCACCCGGCGTGGCCTTGAAACTTTGATCGGAGCCGTTGCCGCGCCCCTTGGTTTGGACGATGGCGCCGTCTTCGAGAAAATCATCCGCCACATCCACGGCGCCATTCAGTACTCCGCCCGGGTTGTTGCGCAGGTCCAGCACCAGTCCCTGTAGCGGTTTCTTGTTCTGTTGTTCCAGTTCTTGCAGTGCCTGTTCCAAGTTCTGTGCGGTCTTGGATTGGAACTGCGTGATCCGCAGATAGCCAAAACCCGGCTCCAACAGGCGGCTTTTGACACTCCTGACCTGAATGACTTCCCGGACCAGCTTGACCTTGAATGGTTTTTGCGAGCCTTCTCGGACGATGGTCAGAGTGATCGAAGTATTCGGCTTGCCTCGCATCCGCTGGATCGCGTCGGGCAACGGCATGCCTTTGACCGAGGTGTCATCCAGACGGATGATCAAGTCGCCAGCGCGGAGACCAGCCCGTTGGGCGGGCGTATCGTCGATCGGGGCGATGATCTTGATAAAGCCGTCTTCCTGTCCGACTTCGATGCCTAGGCCGCCAAACTCGCCGGATGTGCCGATCTGCAAGTCCTGGAACGCCTCGGCATCCAGATAGGCGGAGTGGGGATCGAGGTTGCTCAACATGCCGCGAATTGCGTTTTCCAGCAGATCCTTGTCCTTGACCGGCTCCACGTAGTCTTGCTTGACGGCGTCGAGTACGCCGGTGAAGGTGCGCAACTCATCCAGGGGAAGCGTGTTGTTTTCGGTCGCTGTTTCCTTCTCGGCCCAAACGGCGTGCACTGTCATCAGCGAAACACCCACCAAAAAGCTCAGCGCCAGCGCTAGACCGTGTCGGGTTGCGGCACTCATCTTTGCTCCAGATATCTTTATCACAGGGAAGATGCTAAATAAATTAACCGGTGGTTGCCATAGGACAACCGAATAGGCTCAAGTATCGGGGTTGGACAGGAAAAATTTACCGGTAGGCTTCTAACACGGGTGGACCAGACACTCCCGACGCCGACCGCCGAGGCGGGTGTCGGGAGTGATTGCAGCGAGGAAGCGGGCCGGATCTACTTGGCCTTGCCCTGATTGGCGACGGCATCCATCAGTTTTTTGAGTTCCTCGGGGTCGGCGAGGTAGTAACTCTTGGTGGGCCGCAGCTTGGCATCGAGTTCGTAGACCAGCGGCACGCCGGTCGGAACGTTCAGGGCGATGATCGCCTCGTCGGACATGTCGTCGAGATATTTGATCAGTGCCCGCAAGCTGTTGCCATGCGCGGCGATCACCACGCGCTTACCGGCGCGGATGGTGGGTACGATGGTGTCGTGCCAGTAGGGTAGCACTCGATCAATGGTGATCTTGAGGCTTTCGGTGGCCGGCAGCACCCGCGGGTCGAGATCGACGTAGCGCGGATCGTTGGTGGGGAAGCGCGGGTCGGTCGGGTCCAGAGCCGGGGGTGGAATATCGAAACTGCGCCGCCAGATCTTGACCTGCTCCTCGCCATGCTGGGCGGCGGTCTCCGCTTTGTTCAAGCCGGTCAGGCCGCCGTAGTGGCGCTCGTTGAGCCGCCAGGTCCGATGCACCGGAATCCACATCAGGTCCATTTCGTCCAACACGGTCCACAGCGTGCGGATGGCGCGCTTGAGCACCGAGGTGAAGGCAACATCGAAAACATAACCCTCCTTCTTTAGGGTTTGTCCGCCTTTCCGGGCTTCTTCGCGGCCCTTCTCGGACAGATCGACGTCATGCCAACCGGTAAAACGGTTTTCCTTGTTCCATTGGCTTTCGCCATGGCGGATGAGCACGATTTTGTACATGAAAAAATGCCTCCTTGGTTCAGGGCGGTCGTGGTCGTCATCGGATTGGGTGTGTCGGCCAGCGCTTGAAACGCGCTGGTCTGGGATGGGGCGGCGCCGTAGGTTCGCAGCGCGCCGATCCCTTGAAGCGATTATGAAAAATTTGTCGAAAGATCATACGCCGGACCGGTTGGTTTCGCCACCCGGCATTTATGCCGCTGGTCGTGAAGTGGCTTCTCAGTATCGCTATATCAAGCTATGCTAATGCGCAAGATTCCCGGACAAGGCGTTGTCGGCTTTATGGTGCATGATGGGGTTGTGGGTATTGCGCGGGATGGTGGCGGTGGTTTGGCGCTGGAATTGCTGATGACCCGCGATGAGGATATCGAGCGAGCCTCGCGTTCGCTCAAGGCGATGTCGCATCCGCTGCGGCTTAAGATACTCTGTACCTTGGGCGATCAGGAAGTTAGCGTCCAGGAAATCGTCGAGCGCGTGGGCACCTCGCAAAGCAACATTTCCCAGCACCTGGCGATCCTGCGCGACAAGGGCATCCTGACCTGCCGCAAGGATGCCAACCGAGTCTATTACCAGGTGGGAGACGGCCGCACCTTGCGTCTAATCGGCATGATGCGGGATGTTTTCTGTGCACGAGCTTGAACCGCCGGAGCGAGGTTCGATGGTTCCTCATCGTCACCGTCCGGTGGCAAACCTGACGCCACGATATTTTCAGCGCTTATCGGAGGTCAAGCATGAGTAGCGAGCGGATTATCCGGATCATGGCCGGTTCCTTTATCCTGCTGTCATTGTCGTTGGGGGTTTCGGCCAGCCCGCTCTATCACAGCAGTTACTGGCTCTGGTTCACCGCCTTCGTCGGGTTTAACCTCTTTCAAAGCGGCTTCACCTGCTTCTGTCCGGCTGAGCAGATCCTGTGGAAGCTGGGCGTTAAAAAGCCCGGCGCTCCGGCCGGTTGTTCGAACTAACGGAACCTCGAGCAATTATTGATGAGCGATTTCATCGAATTTTCCACACAGAATTGGCTGTTGTTTTTGGCGCTGTTCGCCATCGCGGGGATGCTGATCGGTGGCGAGGTCTTGCGCAAAATGCGCGGGGTCAACAACCTCAGTGCCGCCGAAGCTCTGCGCCTGATCAACGATCAGGATGCTTTGGTTCTGGATGTCCGCGATGGCGGCGAATACAAGGAGGGCCACATTCCGCAGGCGCGCCATATCCCGTTCGGCGCTCTGCGCGACAGACTGAGCGAACTGACCAAGGCCAAGGACAAGCCCATCGTCGTGTACTGCCGCAACGGCGCCACTTCCCAGGCGGCTTGCGCACAGCTCAAAAAGAGCGGAATTGCCGACGTCCACAGCCTGAGCGGCGGGTTATCGGGCTGGCAGGAGGCCCACTTGCCGATCAGCCGCAATAAGAAATCCTGATGTTCCAGCCAGACCCGGCGCGGCGCGCATCGCGATATACGCCTCTGAGTATGGTCCGTACTGTCGGCGCGCGCGCTGTTGGATAGCGAGGGCGCGGCTCACACACTGCTGGATGTAAATCGCGACCCGCGATTGTGGGAGGAAATCGTCAGACGTACCGAGCGCCACACCGTGTCGCGAATTTTCATCGGCGACCGGCATGTCGGCGGTTGCGATGATTTGTTCGAGCTGGAGCGGCGCGGTGAGTTGGCCCGGCTGTTGCGCGACTGCAACCGAACCCGCGCGGTTGCTCCATCGATCCGGCGGCGAGCCGCTTTTCCAGGGGATACCCTGGTAGGCCGTTGGCGTCCGGTCTTTACGCCGTAAGAACGGCCGACTCAGGGTGGATTGTTGGGTTGTATGGCGCGGACCCTGTAGAATGCCGGATATTTCCCACCCACAAGACTAAGGCATTGTGCATGAGCGACCAGCAACAGCTTCCCCAGCAGTTCGAAATTCAGAAAATTTATCTGAAGGATGTATCGCTGGAGACCCCTAATTCCCCGATGATTTTTACCGAGCAATGGCAACCGCAGACTGAAGTGCGCCTGGAAACCGGCGCCAAGCCGCTGGCCGAGAATTTTTTTGAAGTGTCGCTGACCGTGACGGTTACCGCTAAGCTCGGCGACCGCACCGCTTATCTGGTTGAGGTGCAGCAAGGTGGCTTGTTCGCGCTGCGGGGTTTCGGTGATGAACAAATGGGCCCCATGCTGCATGCGTACTGCCCGAATATCCTGTTTCCCTTCGCCCGCGAGGAGCTGGCTTCGTTGATCGGCAAGGGCGGGTTCCCGGCGCTGCTGCTCAATCCGATCAACTTCGATAGCCTCTACCTGCAACGTTTACAGCAACAGCAGGCGCAGGCTGCTGCTTCCCCGTCCTCCTCCGCTCCAACCACTTCCTGACGGATGCCCGCTGCCGCGCGGGTTGCCGTGCTCGGAGCGGGAAGCTGGGGCACCGCGTTGGCGTTGCTGCTGGCGCGCAACGGGCACCATGTCCGCTTGTGGGGGCACGATCCGGAAGAAGTCGCGCCCTTGTGTCGGGAGCGGGAGAGCCGTCGCTATTTGCCCGGTGTGCCGTTCCCGTCCTGCTTGAGCGCCGGCGCCGATCTGGCCGAAGCGCTCGCCGGCGTCGATCTGGCGCTGGTGGCGGTGCCAAGCCATGCCTACGGGGCGATTTTGGCCCAATTGCGACCGCTGTTGCCGGTGGGCGCTGGTTTCGCTTGGGCCACCAAGGGCCTGGAGCATGGTGGCGGCCGGTTTTTGCATGAGGTCACGCTGGAGGCGCTCGGCCTGGACTGGCCAACGGCGGTGATTTCGGGCCCCAGCTTCGCGATGGAGGTGGCCCGCGGCTTGCCGACCGCCGTTACGGTCGCCTCCTGGGATGCGGCACATGCTCGCCGGGTGGCGACCGTGCTGCATGGTTCCAACATGCGCGCCTACACCAGCAGCGACGTGATCGGTGTCGAACTAGGCGGCGCGGTCAAGAACGTACTGGCCATCGCCGCTGGCATCGCTGACGGTCTGGGTTTCGGAGCCAACGCACGGGCGGCGCTGATCACGCGTGGGTTGGCGGAGATGGTGCGGTTGGGTGTGGCGGTGGGTGGCCAACGCGAAACTTTCATGGGGCTGGCTGGTATCGGCGACTTGGTGCTGACTTGCACCGACGACCAGTCGCGCAACCGGCGGTTTGGCTTGGCGATCGGCCGGGGCGATAGCGTCGGGGCGGCTTGCGCGGCCATCGGCCAAGTAGTGGAGGGCGCCGCGACGGTGCGGGAAGCCCTGCGGCTGGCGCGGCGGTATAACGTGGAATTGCCGATCACCGAACAAGTGAATGCGGTGCTATACCACGGCCAAAGCCCACGTCGGGCGGTGGAAAATCTGTTGGCGCGCGATCCAAAGCCGGAAGGGGTCTGAGGGCAAACCCACCATCAGCCAAACGGCGGCTTTAAGTGATGCAGCCTTCCAGCAACGGGCGGTTGCGATCGCCCGTTTCCCGGTCCGGGCCAGTGTAAGCTCGCGGCCAGCGCTTCCTGACCACCGGACTGTCGCTGGCCAGCGCGTGGCAGGTGTTTAGAACCGGCGGTGGCTTGCGGGCGATGGCGGGCTTGGCGTCTTCCTCGTCGTAGTGCTGACCGTAGAGAGTTTGAAAAAACGTGGTGGCCACGGGCCCTAACAGTTCGGTCATGTGCGTGCAACCACTCGTGCCGCCGAACAATTCCTTCAACTTTAACGACCAGCCCGGCCCGATCCGTACGCCGATCAATTCCTGGTAGCGGCTGGCGATCACCGGACACAGGGCGAACGGCGCGCCATCGGTGCGGGCTTCGACGGCGTGAATCAGGCACTGGCTGTCGACGGTCAAGCGAAGCCACAGGTCGTGCAGCGGTTCGCCGGCCTGAATCGCCCCTCCGCGATCTTCGTTGGGAAAGGGGTAGGTTTTGGTGTCAACCATCCGCCCTTCGATGTCCCACAAGCCATCCGCGCGTCGGTAGCCCCAGCATTGAACGACGCGTTTGTGCAGTAATTGGCGGGGAGCGGGCAGCGGCATGAGAAGTCCTCACAGGGGCAGAAGTTGGGTAGCGAGCGCCGTTAGTCGAAGAATGTGCCGTCCACGATTCGTGCCAGCCGCTGTTCCAGCCGAGTCAGCACCGCGTGCTTTTGCGCGGGCGTGTAGTCCCACCAAGCAGCGATTTCCTCCAGCGTACGGTAGCAGCCGTCGCACAGTTGGGTCCGCGGGTTGATGACGCAGACCCCGATACACGGGGACGGCGGCTCGCCGGGTGTGGCGGAAGGATCGTGGCTCATAAGGCTGTTGCGTGGCGATCGCTTGCGGCATGGACCAGGCTGCGATGATACAGTGCATCGTCTATTCGAATCCATGGCCTATCGAGCTAGGTTTTTCATGGATAATCACGGATACGGAAGGTTTGAGATAGAAAAGGATATAATTAAGTACAACAGTCGTAGGGTTTGTACTTGTATGGACGCATCGCCGGGTTTAACCTTTAATAACTGGCATCGGAGCGGGGTTGATCCTGCTTGGCGGTGGGGTCTGATAGCGGGGTTTGATCCATCGAATAACAACTCAGGAGGGAACATCCATGTTGACTTATGAAGACTGTCTGGAGTTGAGTGACCTGACCGAGGAAGAGATCGAAGCCATCGCCCAGCACGAGCATCTGCCGGAAATGGCGGCTTTGGAACTGGGCAGCTATCTGGTGCATACGCCGGAAGGCATACCGATGATCAAGCGCATCATTCTGGAAGATATCGAGGACGCGAGTCGGCGCGGGCATGCCGAAAAGGCCTTGCGGTTGAAGCTGGTGCTCAAGCACTTTGTCGACACCCATCCAAACGCTGCCGCCAGCAAAGCATAGTAGTCAGGGCGGCGGACCGATCTCAATGCTCAGGCGCGGCGGCTGGTGGCGTCTGCCGCTCTTCGGCTAGCAGAGCCTGAACCTCGGCCAAGCCCGCCCGCCGCATGGGACGTCCGTCGACCGGACTGCGTGGCGCTTCCCGTTCGGCTAGCGACGGGAAAATGGTCAGATTGATGCGTCTGCCGTCGGCGTCGAGCCGGAAGGCGGGTAGGCAGGCCGGATCGCCATTGCTTAGTTTGAGACGGCGTTCCGTGGTATCGAAGGGAATGCGGTGTTCCATCAAAAACAGCAGGATTTCCGTGGGCGTATCGGCAAACAGGTGCAGGTGGATATCGGCATGCGGGCTGGCGCCGCCGCTCAGTACTGGGCCGACCAACCGCGGTCGAAAACGCGCCAGGAGCCGCATGGCTTCCACAGCGGTTTCGCGCAGGCCGCGCAAGTGCGATGCCTGGCGGCTGGCATGGAACAGCCTTTGATAGCCGAGCAGTGCCTGTTCGATCTCGGCGTTGCTCGGCAGGGCGGACTTGTCGGTCACCGCCAGGCGGATGGCGGCCTTGCGCTTGGCGCTGCGGAAATCCTGGATTCCTTCTTCGACCATGATCCGGGCGCTTTCCTGCGCCACGAGGGTTTTGAGTCGTGGTGGGGTGTCGCGTTGTCGTCGGGCCATGAGCAGATTCCGGTGGGGCGATGGCGGCGGGTATGGCATTCCCCGACACTTCAAGCCAGTTTGTTTGCTATATTTCCGTGGTACGGGTTTGATTCGTTCAATCAGATCAGTTGAGGAAGCGTAACTTGGCTCTGTTCAAGCGTAAAGAACCTATTCTGGGCATCGATATCAGCCCCTCATCGATCAAGCTGATCGAGCTGAGTCGTTCCGGGCCGCGGTTCCGGGTCGAATCCTTCGCCATCGAACCGCTGGGTGAGGGAATGATGGAGGATCGCAACCCCGCCGATCCCGATGCGATGGGGGAGGCGATCAAGAGAGCCTGCCGTAAATCGGGCACCCGCTTGCGCCGCGCTGCCGTTGCCGTGCCTACATCCAGCGTGATCACGCGCACCATACCGATGCCGGCGGAATTTAAGGAAAGCGATGTCGAGATCAATATTCCAATTGAGGCGGGCCAATATATTCCATACCCCGTCGAGGAAATCTATCTGGATTTTGAGATAAAGGGTTTGTCCCAGGCTAGCAGCGAAATGCAGGACATTATGTTGGTGGCCACCCGTAAGGAAAACGTGGACACCCGGGAGGCCGCGCTCAAAAGTGCGGGATTGATTCCGGTGATCGTGGATATCGAGGCCTATGCCTTGGAAAACTCGTTTCTTCTGCTGATGGAGGGTCTGCCCAAGGCTGGTGGCGGTGGCTCGATCAGCCTGGACAAACCACGGGAAGAGCTGACCGCGCTGGTCGATATTGGAGCGACCATCACCAATTTGTACATCCTGCATCAGAATCGCGTTATTTTTACCCGTGAGCAAGGCTTCGGCTGCGATCAACTCACCCTTCGGATCGCCGAGACCTATGGTCTATCACGGGAGCAGGCCGAACAGGCCAAGCGCGCCACCGATTCGGTGGCCGATGATTTTTCCACGGCCGTGCTGGAACCTTTCAAGCACATGTTGGCCGAGCAGATTGGACACGGCTTGCAGTTCTTTTTTTCCTCCGACCAATATGCTTCGGGCCGCTATAATGTAGCCACGATCGCCTTGGTGGGAGGCGGCGCCATGATCGTAGGTCTGGACCGAGTGGTGGCGGACGTACTGGGCATCGCCACGGTGGTCGCGAATCCCTTCAAAAACATGGGGAGCGCCGCTAAAGTGAACAGCAGCGCCTTATTGCGCGACGCGCCCTTGCTGGCGGTCGCCGGTGGGTTGGCCCTAAGGAGCTTCGACTGATATGACGCGCATCAATTTGCTGCCTTGGCGTGAGGCGCGCCGTGCCCAGCGACAGCGCGAGTTGCTTTCGATGCTGGTCGCGGCGGCATTGCTTGCCGCCGGTATCGTGTTTTTGGTGCAAACCGAAATTGCCAACCGCATCGAGCATCAGCAGGAGCGCAACAACTATCTGCGCGGCGAACTGGCCCGGCTCAAGAAGGCCGCCGAGGAGATCCAGGCGCTACAACAAACCCGAAACCGCTTGGTGGAGCGACTGACTGTAATCCAGAAGTTGCAGGCCAGCCGTCCCGGTATGGTGCGGATGTTGGACGAGCTGGTCCGGCTGGTTCCGCAGGATATTTATCTGAGCGCTTTCAAGACCACCAATACTCAGGTGACTCTCAACGGCATTGCCCGCTCCGACCTGATTATTTCCGAATTCATGCGTAGTATTCGAGATACCAAGCTGTTTGGCGAGCCGGTCTTGCAAGTGATTCAGACCAAAAATCTGAATAACGTGCAGGCGCGAGTGTTCGAACTGCTTGTTCCGCTAAAACTGGACGCGGAGCAGGCAGGCGCGGGGGATAAAACATGAATCTGTCGGAAATCAACCTCAGCGACTTCGACCTGCGAGAAGCCGGCGACTGGCCATGGATCGGCAAGATCGTGCTGTCCGTTCTGGTCATCGCGTCCGTGCTGGGAGCAGGCTATTATTTCTTCACTAGCGACCGCTTGGAAGAATTGGATCGGGTGACCCGCGAGGAGCAGCAACTGCGGCAGGAGTTTATTGAAAAGCAGCGGGTTGCGGCCAGTTTGGAATTATTTCGGGCGCAGCTCAAGCAGATGGAGGCCGAGCTGGAAGTCATGTTGCGGCAGTTGCCGACCGGTACGGAGATGCCCGATCTGCTGGAGGACGTGTCCAACACCGGCAAGAAAAACGGTTTGGACTTCGAACTATTCAAACCCGAGGCCGAACAGCCTCGGGATTTTTATGCCGCCAAACCGATCACCGTCAAGGCGCAGGGGACTTATCATCAGTTCGGCGCGTTCGTCAGCGGGGTTGCGGCGCTGTCGCGGATTGTGACCCTGGAGAATGCGACGCTGACCGCTACCAGCGATAAGGCAACGAAAGGTGGCAAGAAAGCAAACGATGTGGGAACCCTCGATATCCAGGCCACCTTGCAGACGTATCGCTATATGGATGAAGCCAATGCGCCGTCCGCGGGCCAGCAACAAGGCAAGGGGGCCGGCAAAAAATGAACCCGTGCTTTCGTCCGAATGTCGCCGTGCCCGCCCGCGCTATTCTGCTGGGCGCGGTTCTGGCTGCCTTGGCGGGGTGCGCGCAGCGCGATATGACCGACTTGCAACAGTTCGTCGAGACCACCAAGCGCACCACGCCGATGAAAAAGCCAGACCCTCCGCCGGAGATCAAGCCCTACACACCGTTTGCCTATACCGCGCAGGGCATCAAGGATCCGTTCATCGTGGCGCCGTTTGCCCAGGAGGAGGAGCTTGAGGTAACGCAGGTACTAGCGGCCCAGCAAGGTGGTGGCTATACCGGTGTGCGGCCTGACCCCAATCGGGTGCGTGAGGAACTGGAGAAGTACTCGTTAGGCTCACTCAAGATGATGGGTACTTTTCGCATGGGGGGTAACAATGAACTATGGGCGCTGATCCTGGCGCCCGATGGCGTCGTGCACCGGGTGCAGAACAATAATTACCTGGGGACCAACCACGGCAAGATTGTCGACATCACGGAGCAGCAAGTAGATTTGCGGGAGATCGTTCCGGATGGACCCGGGCGCTGGCAGGAACGGGATGCGTTTCTGTCGCTTACCCAATGATCGAGGGGGAAGTGTCATGACGAGCAGGTCCACGAGCGAAGGCCAACATGACCGGCGACCGGGCGGGGGATGGCTGCCGCCAATGTTGGCGGTTACGGCTTTTTTGATTGGAGGGATGCTGTGGGGGGGGTGGACCGGGGCGCTGGCGGCTGTCCCCGAACGGGAACCGGTGTTACAGGCAGTGGATATTAGCCCGCTGGCTGGCAACCGCCTGCAGCTCCGCTTCCGGCTTTCGGAAGCACCCGCGCAGCCCCCAAGCACGTTCACGATCAACGAGCCAGCGCGCATCGTGCTGGATTTTCTAGACACGCGCAACGGCCTGAATACACGACAGCAATCCATCAACGTCGGCGTGGCCGACCGGATCAGTGTGCTGGAGGGGTCCGACCGGACCCGGGCCTCGCTGAATTTGGCGCGGCTGGTGCCTTACAAGGTGCAACTACAGGGCAACACGGTGTTGTTGACGCTGGAGAACGCGGGAGCAAGCGCCGCGAAGGCCCCGGCGCCCACCCCGGCGGCGTCGGTGGCGGCAGCCGCCGCATCACGGCGCGGCGAAGCGCCGGTCGCGTCGCCACGCAATGTCAGCGATGTCAGCTTCCGGCGCGGTCCGGGCGGGCAGGGCGTGATCACCGTTAAACTGTCGAACCCAGGAATTCCGGTGGACGTGCGGCAGGAGGGTAATCAGATCGTCGCCGATTTTCAGGGGGCGATCTTGCAAAAAGGCCAGCAACGGCGTCTGGACGTCACCGACTTCGCCACACCGGTTACGACCGTGGAAGCGTTGAACCAGGGGGGCGGCGCCCGCTTGGGCATTCTTCCCAGTCCGCCGTTCGAGTATCTGGCCTATCAGGCCAATGATTTATATGTGATCGAGGTGCGCCCGCCGCAGAAATCCGTGGAGGAGGAAGAGAAGGAAGCAAGGCTCGATCCATCCAAGAAGAAGTACAAGGGCGACTTGTTGTCGCTGAATTTCCAGGATATCGAGGTACGGGCGATCCTGCAAATTCTGGCGGATTTCACGGGGCTGAACATCGTGGTCAGCGACAGCGTAAAGGGCAACCTGACGTTGCGCTTGCAGAACGTGCCTTGGGACCAGGCGCTGGATATCATTCTGCGCACCAAAGGCTTGGCCATGCGCCAGAATGGCAATGTGATCTTTATCGCCCCGACCGAAGAGATTGCGGCTCGCGAAAAACTGGATCTTGAATCGCGCAAAACGGTGCAGGAGTTGATCCCGTTGCGAACCGAGATTATTCAGGTGAATTATGCCAAGGCGGCGGAGCTGGCGGTTCTGCTCAAGCAGGCTGGCGAAAAGGGACAAACCATGTTGTCGCCGCGTGGGGATGTGGTGTTCGACGAGCGAACCAATTCCCTGATCGTCAAGGATGTGCCCGATAAGATTGCAGAGGTCCGCGATCTAGTAAGCAAGCTGGACGTAGCGACCCGGCAGGTGATGATCGACTCGCGGGTGGTGATCGCCAGCGACGACTTCAGCCGGGATTTGGGTGTCCGCTTTGGAGTGACGGGCGTCAATCAAACTGGCAGTGGCGTGAATGCCTTGAGCGGCAGCCTGCAGGGAACCAATACCATCGTCGATAGCGCGGCGAATAATTTGATCAGCACCGGCCAGCCCTTTCCGGTGGCGATTCCGGAACTCAATCAGCGGATAGGCGTGGACTTCCCAGTGGGTGGACCGAGGTTGGCGATGTCGATTCTGGGAGCGGATTATCTGGTGGATTTGGAACTGTCGGCGCTACAAGTCGAGGGCAAGGGTGAAATCATTTCCAATCCCCGGGTTGTGACCGCCGACCTGAAGAAGGCGACGGTTCTACAAGGCCGGCAAATTCCTTACTCAACGGTCAGCCAGGAAGGAACCAATGTCGAGTTCAAGGATGCTTTCCTGAAATTGGAGGTGACGCCTCAAATCACGCCGGATGATCGCGTCCGTATGAATCTCAAGGTTTCCAAGGATGAGCAGGGCGCCACCGTCGCGACCGCGACCGGGCCACAGGTCAGCATCGATAAACGCGAAGTCGAAACGGAGGTCATGGTGAACAACGGTGAAACGGTGGTGTTGGGCGGCGTTTTCGAGCAAACCAAGCGCGATGATGTCAGCAAGGTGCCTCTGCTGGGGGATATTCCTTTGTTGGGGTACTTGTTCCGGACTACGGGAAAAAACAATACCAAGCGCGAACTGCTGATCTTCGTGACACCGCAGATCTTGAAGAACGGCGCGTTGGCCGAACGTTGAAGATCCGAAGGACAACATGATTTCATCGCGGGGAGATAAGCCATGCGATTACTGAGGCGTTTGACGGGGTTTACGGAATTGTTGTTGCTGGCCGCGATGTTGGTCGGTTGGGGGGGTAGCAGCGACGCCATTCGTTTTGATGGTAGTGGCGGTGGCGGTTTCACCGGAGGATTTACCGGCCGGGCGACGATTACCGTCGGCATGACCGCCGACAAGACCACGTTGCCGCTGAATATCACCAATGCGGGAATCAATCCGAGCGGTCCGTATACCAATACGATCACTGTGGTCGTCAAACAGAACGGCAATTTGTTCCCGGCGCCGAACGTGGCGATCAGTATCGTCTCGGGTCTTTCCAGCGGCGCGTTGTTCTATCTGGACGGCAACGAGGAGCACGAAGATGATAATGGCAATCCGCTGGCGTTCCGCCGGTTGACGTTTGAAGATACCGACGGGATTGTCACGGCGCACTTCCATGCCAACAGTACGCCGGGCACGGTGGTGCTGGCGGCCACGGCCACCGATCCGAATACCGGGCAGTCCATTAGCGCCAATTTGACCATTAATGTGACTGGCGGTGGTACCGGTGGCGTTGGTGGAGGGAAACCAGCCATGGTCAATTTCGTCATGGACCCCACGCCGGTTTATATTCGCACCAACCCCGACGGCACCACCACCGTGCCGCAGCGGAACTTTAAGCTGTTCCAGCTTTTCGTGCTGGACGATTTCGCTCAGTCGGTTAGTCCCAGCGGAGGTCACATGCTGCGGATCGAGTTGCTACCGAACCGGCCGAACGGCGGTGAATGGTTGAGTGCGACCGATGCCGCCGGCAATACCCAGCAAGGAGCGACAATTCTGACCGATCCCATCGGTGGCGCGGCAACCGTGACTTTGCATAGCGGTACGGTGCCCGGCACGGTCCTGATCGCCGCGACGGCGGATCGCGCCGATAACAATGTGGATAACGGCATTCAGATGCCGATCACCAATTACGCTTCGGTGCCGATTGGGACGGGCGAAATCAAGTCGCTGACTTTTACCGGTCCATTCGCTGACGCAGTGAATGGACGTTGGAATTCGCTGGCGGCACAGTTGGTTGATCCGACCACCCTCAATCCCTGTCCGGATATAGGGCCGCCACCTGATGTTAGGTGCTGGGCTGATGTGTTATGGGACGGGACTTTTATTCGTTACATCAATGTGATTGCCTCCGACCCTTATGGTAATCCACCGCCAGCGGGTACGCCGATTACGTTCCGGCTGATCGACTCGCCGTTGGACATGCTCGTAAACCGCTATCCCGAACAGGGGCATGGCCAGTTTGCGATTACGGGTTACAACGGTGATCCCCAAGAGGGTGGATGGGAGTTTTTCGCCCCCAATCGGACGGTATCGCGGGCCACTGGTGATACCCTCAATCCATTCGTGGTACCGAACGGTGTGTCGTATGCCCTAGCGGATTGGCCGTGTTTACTGGTGTTGCAAGACCCGGAAGTCATTAACCCGAATCCAAGCACGATCAATGCCTTACCTTCCGAGGGTCGCTTGGAATACCATGTCGGTAGCCGGCTTATCACCGGGCGGGCGGGTAATATGTTGACCGTTAATTCGCCGTTCAACCAAGTCAGTCAGAATGTTGGCGCCAATGTTTGGTATACAGTCGGTTGCCCACCGCACAAGGGAAACGTCATGAATTTCAATTTCGTGGACAGCCCGGTATTCGGGTTAAACGAGATGATTGTCATGACGGATACCAATGGTATTGCCCGTACCATTATCAATTATCCGGCCAGTCAAGTGGGGCGACGTTTTATGTTGGTGGCCGAATCTAATGGTGGGAAAGTGGGCGCGGTGATGACGCATTGGTATCTCGGAAATCCTGATGGAAGTATTATTGCGATCACCTCTCCGTTGGCGCTTGCTCAGCAGATGCCTCCACTACAGATAGCTTGTCGTCTTGAGGGAGTAGACGGGGGAACAACGGCTACTCTGGAGATAATGCCAGGTGCAACGATTACTCAGGCTGTTACTCTGCAATTGCTGGATGGTGGGATTGGAAACGGAAATTGCACGGGTCCTGTAGACCCTACTACTCCTGATCCTCCCGAAGGCGTGATTCGTACTCCGATCCCGGGCGTACCGATCGCGGTAGATATCACCATCAATGATCCGAGTGAAACAGCGGCGATTCTGGCGGAGGAGGCTTTGGTAACGGCACAAGTTGCTTTGGATGTATTCGTCGCCGCCAATCCGGGGGTCTGCGATTTGATCCTGGAGCAGGGTCAGGAAACCCCAGTTGAACGGGATCCGGAAAAATGCGCCAAGCAAAAGGAGCTGGCGACTGCGTTGGAGAACGCGCGGATTGCCGCCGCTCAGGCGCGCGCAATTGCCAACCTGCATACGCCCACGGCGTCAGTGGTTCCAACAACATTGGTTACTGGTGTGGGTGGATTTGTCAGTTTAGTGCTGCAAGTCAACGACCTGCCCACGGATGGCAGCGTTGACTTCCTTTTCTCCACCATTGGCCCCGAAATTCGAAGCCAAACGCTCCAGATCAGGGTGCAACCGCCGCAGCCGCCGCAAGCGACTCCAACGCAGTAACCCTTAAATGCGGGGGGATGGGTAAGCTTTCCTCCCTGCCATTACCTAATAAAACCGGCGGTGATCCCGCCGGTTTTTCGTTGGCCGTGTTATGTGTGAGGTGTGACCCAATCCCATGAATCACCCATAAGGGTTCTCATAAAATTCATTGAAGCTTGAGTTGTGGAGAGTTTGACGGTGTCCCCCTGCACTGGCGCGATACTCTTACCATCCGAACCACCCGCTCCCATGCTTCAGGGGAATACTTTATCGATTCAAAAGTGGGAGGTTCTGGGAAAGTCGGGCTCGCCATCCCACAAACTCAAGATGCGGATAAGCGTTCCATCGCACCCTCACAGGCCGGGTTGTTTGGGCCGCACCCCTTCGCCCGACCAGAGCGAGGCATAACGGCAGCTCGATCATGGCGCAGTCTCTACAATCTGGAGTGGGTTCCACCAAGCACTGGCTATGATGCCGCGCCTGCCGTTACCCAACCCAGCACACGGATGTTTCCGGAAAGCTCCGCCGCCCATTCGTATGTGCCGGACAATTTCGTGCCGCCGTCTATAAAACGGGCAAAAAAAAGCCGCGATGTGAATCGCGGCTTTCAGGCTACTCAATCGTTATCATTCTTCACCAGGGCTTTTCCCACCCCCACTTGGGTCGAAGCCCGGTGGATTGCTACCTCCACCGGGTAAAAGCTGCGTGGAGTCGTTGGAATAGATCGCTTCCGCAACTGCGGAATCCGCCCAGTTGTCCTTGAAAGCAATCGCCTTCAGAACCACGGAGGTGCTGTTCAGCCCAGCCAGCGAGACGGAACCGCCATTGTTGAGTAGCGTCCCATGGGTCGATGTGGGCGTGCTGCCATCCATGGTGTAGCGGATAGAAGCGCCCGATGTTGTGGAGCTGATCTTGACGGATACGGCCAAGTTTCCGCCCGGTGGATCGAAGGTCGGCGTCGCCACCGTGGCCAGCGGTCCCACGAATCGACCAAAGGCCCACGGCGCCCATTGGCCGTTGGCGTTGATTCCCGAGACCACCGGCACTGTAGCGATTACCCGGTTGGTGATCGCCTCAACGACCGAGACCGTATTGTCGTTGGAGTTGGCGACATACACTCGCTTGCTGTCCGGGCTGACCGCGACGCCGTAGGGTTTCTTGCCGACCGGCACGATGTCCACCACGCTATGGTTGGCGGTGGTGTCGATCACGAACAGGCGATTGCCGGCGCCATCGGTGACGTACAGCCGGTTGCCGTCCGGGCTGACCGC
Source organism: Candidatus Competibacter sp. (assembly GCA_029624815.1). Classification (GTDB taxonomy): domain Bacteria; phylum Pseudomonadota; class Gammaproteobacteria; order Competibacterales; family Competibacteraceae; genus Competibacter. Next base: position 23,974 of record JARSSH010000048.1, on the reverse strand, counting down.
GACGCCACGGGGCACCAGCGGTTGCGGCGCACCGCCGAAATTGTCCAGCGTGATGACGCCGACTACCCGGTTGAACACGGTTTCGATGACCGAAACGGTCCGGTCGCCGGAATTGGCCACGTACACCAGCATACCGTCGGGATGGACCGCCACGCCTTCCGGCGCCCAGCCGACCGCCACCGAGCCGACCTGCGTCTTCAGATCCGCGTCGAAGATCGACAGCGAGCCGACGCACTGGTCCGGATTGACGTTCACCGGGGGCCGCGATACCAGCCCGTCGCACTGATCGGGATAAGGATTGGTCGCATCGTCCGAGAACGAGTTGACCGTCCGGTTGGTGACGTACACCAGCGGGATGGTGGGGTTGGGGTGCGTCGCCACGCCGCGTGGGTAGGGGTTCGCCGCCAGATTGGGCACGTTCAGGTCGATGAACGGCTTATTGGTGGTGGCATCGATCACCGAGAGGCTAAAGCTGCCTTCATTGGCCACGAACACCCGTTCGCCGGTGGGGTTGACGGCAACGCCCAGCGGCGCCACACCGACCGGGATGATGGCGATCACCCGGCGCTCGGTCAGATCGATGACCGAGAGTGTACCCGCGCGCCGACCGTACTGCGGGCGATTGGCGACGTACAGCCGGGTACCGTCCGGGCTGACCGCGATGCCGCTGGGGCCGCTGTTGTTGATGCCCGCCGACATGTTATCGACGACTTGATTGATATCCGGATTCAGGATCGACACCGTGTTGCCGTAGTAGTTGGTGATATAGGCCGGTCCGCTGAGCAGGCCATACGCGTAGGGACCGAAGGAGATCACCAAATTAACCCGGCTGTTGACCGGCACGGTCGTTTCCGGCTGCGGATTTTGGCGGATGATCTGGCCGGCGGGTACGTCCGAACTGCGCTGGTTGGAGACCACGCCGACCCGCAAGTTGGCGGCGATCAGCTTGGCGGTGGCTGCCGCCAGCGTCAGATTCGCCACGTCCGGAACCTGGGTTTGCGGGCTGGCGCCCGGATCTTCCGGCACCGGACCCAGCGATACCACCAGATTGACCGCCCAGCCGACCGGCGCCAAGGCCGTCATCAGCGGGTTTTGGCTGATAATGCGACCTTCCTTGATGGTGTTGCTGGTCTGGTGGGAGACGAAACCGACCTTTAAACCGACGCTTTCGAGCAGAACGGTGGCGTCGGGCAGGGTCAGCCCGACCACGCGCGGGGTGACGACCGGCGGTTGCGAGCCGGAAGAGACGATCACGTTCACGGTGGTGTTGTAGCCGATCAACGAGCCGGCGGCGGGGAACTGCGCGGCCACTAGACCAGCCGGCACGGTGCTGTCGCGCTGCACGGTGATGGAGCCGATCCCCGACAGACAGGTTGCGAACAGGATTTCGCCGGCATTCTCGACCGTTTGGCCGGTCACGTCGGGCACGACACACTGTTGCGGTCCGGAAAAACCCTCGGAGATCACCAGATCGACCGCCGTGCCGACCGCGACCTGCTGACCGGCCGCCGGCGTGGTTTGGATGACATTGCCGGCTTGCATGGTGGGATCGGGCTGTTTGGTGGTGGCGCCGATGGTGAGTCCGGCGTTTTGCAGGTTGGATTGCGCCACGCTTTCCGGTTGGCCGGTCACGTCGGGGACCGTGACGACCCCGGCCGGACCCTGGGATACGGTCAGGTTGACGGCGGTGCCGACGGCCACCTTGGAACCGGCCGCCGGGCTTTGGTCGATGACCGTGCCGGCAGGGACTTTGTCGTCGAATTTCGGGATGGTGGCCCCAACGTTGAGCCCGGAATTGCGGATGACCGTGCTGGCGCCAGTCTTGGTCAGCCCGACCACGTTGGGAACCGTGATGTCGCCCGGGGTTACCGGCGGCACTTCCGGCGCCGCGGGACCGGAGGAAATGGTCAGGTTAACGGTGGAGCCGGGCGCGACCAGCGCACCGCCGGCCGGATTCTGGCTGGTGACGATGCCAGCCGGGACGGTGTCGCTGGCAACCAAGCTGATGGTGCCGACCTTAAAGCCGTCACCCTCAAGAGTGGTCTTGGCGCTGGCCAGGGCTTGGCCGACGACGTTGGGTACTGCAACCGGCGCCTTTCCCGACGACACCACGAGGCTAACGGCGGCGCCAACGGCGGCTTGGAAACCAGCGGGAGGATCCTGGCTGATGACGGAGCCGGCGGCGACGGTTTCGCTGGTCTGGAAGATCACGTTGCCGACGGTCAGGCACTGAGTCGTGCCGGTCACGCAGGTGTTTTTGATCTGAATTTCGGCATCCAGTTGGGTTTGCCCGACCACGTTCGGAACGGCAAGCAACGGGGGGCCCGAGGATACGGTCAGGTTGACGGCGGAGCCGGCGGGAGTCAGAAAACCAGCGGCTGGATCCTGGCTGATGACGTTGCCTTTGGGAACGGTGGAACTGCCCTGTTGGGTGACGGTTCCGACTTTCAGGCATTGGGCGGAATTGCCGGGCACACAGGTATTGGTGATGTTCAGCGTGGCGGTTTGCTGGGGCTGGCCGACCACGTCTGGCACCGTAAGTCGGTTGGATACCACGATGTTGACCGTGGTATCGGCGGGAGCGAGCCCTGGCCCCGGATTCTGGCTGATGACTGTGCCGGCGGGGACGGTGGTGCTGAAGGCATAGGTGACGGCAACCGATAGGCATCCATCGTCGTCAGGGCTGAGATCACACGTTCCCGTGATTGTAGCCTTGGCGGTCGCCTCGGTCTGGCCGACCACGTTCGGGACAGCAACATTCGCCGCCGCGCCGATCCGTGGATAAATGAGAAAAAAGCCTAGAAAAATCAGCAGGAACGACGTGGAAAAAAAACCGGTTTTTGATCTCATGATAAAAAGCTCCACGCTTCAAGGCATTACAGCACAGGTGCATTCGCTCTCTTTGCAGGAAGACACCGTTTTGGAAACCGTGCCGCCCTCCCTTACAACGCCCTTTCCTTATAGATAAGCAAGTATAGCCTTTTTATGACGCTGGCAAACATCGATGCACGCCCGAATTTGGGTACGGTGGTTCGAATTGGGTGATTTGATCGGTTCGCCGCGGTCGGCGCATGGATCTCGGGATGCGGGCCGGATTGTGGATGCGGGAAGCCTCCTTCGGTGTTTATACTGGCGAAAACTCGACTTCAGCGAATCGCCGTACCTGTTTTGCCACGGCATCGAATCAGGAAACCGCTCCATGTCCCTCAGTGTCGCCCAGCTCCGTGAAGTGGATAGTCAGCGCTTTGCCTTTGGCGCCACCGCCGGTGACCGCTTATGCCTATTCGGACCTGTTGGAGCAGGCGCGTCGGAGAGTGTGGTGGCGATGCGACCCGTTGAGTGGAGTTGACCGGTGTCCGCCGCCATGAATCCCACCATCTCCCGCCTGTTCCTGATCGGCCCGATGGGCGCCGGTAAGACCACCGTCGGCCGCCGGTTGGCGCAGGTGCTGAACCGCGAGTTCGTGGACAGCGATCAGGAAATCGAGCAGCGCGCCGGGGCCAGCATCCCCCTTATCTTCGAACTGGAAGGCGAAGCCGGCTTTCGCGCCCGCGAAAAGACCGTCATCGCCGAACTGACTCAACGCTCCAACCTCATCCTCGCCACCGGCGGCGGCGCCGTGCTCGACCCCGACAATCGCAACCGCTTGCGCGAGCGCGGTTTTGTCATCTATCTGTGGGCCACGGTGGACGAACAACTCCAGCGCACCCGCCTGGATGGCAACCGCCCGTTGTTGCAGACCGCCGATCCTCGCGCTCGCTTGGCGCAACTGTTCGAACAGCGCGATCCGCTCTACCGCGCCACCGCCGATCTCGTGATTCAGAGCGACGGTCAAGCGGTGAGAAAGGTGGTGGGGCGAATTCTCGGCGCCCTCAACCGCCAGGGCAGCCCGCGCTGACCAAATCCGCCGATCCCGCTTGATCTCCGATTGGAAACGCTCTATGAAAACCCTGCACGTCGAACTCGGCGACCGCCGCTATCCCATTCACATCGGTCCCGGCCTGCTCGGTAGGCCCGATCTGCTGCGACCTCATATTCCCGGCCGGCAGGTGCTGGTGGTCAGCAACGCCACGGTCGCGCCGCTGTATCTTGAACGGGTCCGCACCGCGCTGACCGGGTTGCGCCATGAAGCGGCGATCCTGCCCGACGGCGAACAATATAAAATGCTGACGGTGCTCGATGAGGTGTTTACCGCCCTGCTGCGGCATCGCTTCGATCGCAACTGTACGATTCTGGCGCTCGGCGGCGGGGTGGTCGGCGATATGGCCGGTTTCGCGGCGGCCTGTTACCAGCGCGGCGTGCATTTCATCCAGATTCCCACCACGCTGCTGGCGCAGGTGGATTCCTCGGTAGGCGGCAAGACCGCGGTCAACCATCCGCTCGGCAAGAACATGATCGGCGCTTTTTACCAGCCGCGCTGCGTGCTGGCCGATACCGATACGCTCGCCACCCTGCCGGATCGCGAGCTGAGCGCCGGTTTGGCCGAGGTCATCAAGTACGGCCTGATCCGCGATTTACCCTTTTTGGAGTGGCTGGAGGCGAATCTGGACGCGTTGCTGGCGCGCGAGGCCGGCGCTTTAAGCGAAGCCATCGAGCGCTCTTGCCGCAACAAAGCCGAGATCGTCGCCGCCGACGAGCGCGAAACCGGCGAGCGCGCCTTGCTCAACCTCGGCCACACCTTCGGCCACGCCATCGAGACCGGCGCCGGTTACGGTGCGTGGTTGCACGGCGAGGCGGTGGCGGCGGGGATGGCGCTGGCGGCCGATCTCTCGGCGCGGTTGGGCTGGCTGAGCGAGGAGTCGGTCGGACGGATACTGGTCTTGCTGGGCCGCGCCCGCCTGCCGTCAGCGCCGCCGCCGGATCTGACCGCCGACGATTTCCTGCGGCTGATGGCGGTGGACAAGAAAGTCCAGGATGGCCGCTTGCGCTTGATCCTGCTGCGCGGGTTGGGGCAGGGCGTCATCGCCGACGACGTCGATCCGGTCCGCTTGCGGGCAACCCTGGAGGTGCGGCGCTAGAGAGCCGCCGCCTCGAAGTCAGGGCAGCGGGTCGGTGTTGGCGATCGGATAATCGATGCCAGCCCGCTCCAGTTGGGCGAACGTGGTCGGCTGCTGCGCGGGATCGATGTCCAGCCCGAGCAGCAGACCGATTTGCGACATCGAGAAAATACCGCGCACCGCCGGCTTGCCAGTGGCGGGATCGGTGTCCACCACCATCGCGTGTTGGCGGTTCATCCGCCGCAGAGTGGAGATGATGTCGCCCACTCGCGCGTTCCGCACATCGTCCATCAGCAGTACTTCCAGCTTGGGCTTGAGCGTCATGATGTCGGCGACTCGCAGGTCTTCCCAGTCGCCGCCGGCCTTGGCCAGGATACGGCCCGGCTTTTCGCCATCGATGTCACGGCTGGTCACCAGCCCGACGATTCGGCCGTCGCCGTCGCGCACCAGCAACATGCGCACCCCACGCTTGACCATGGTTTCCAGCGCCTTGCTGAGCGGTGCGTCCAGTTCGGTGGTGTAGGCGGTGACCTGGCTGAGGTCGGTCATGACCTGCACGGCCGGGTCGTCGGCGGAGACGTGGTCGGGCAGGTGCTGCTTTGGCCGGAAATAACCGGCGCCGGCTTCCAAATGGTGAAACGGGAGCGGTTGGTAGCTAGGGGTCATCGGAGTGGCCTCCATGGAATTGCGCGGTTGACTTTGAGGCGTTTTATAAAGGGGGTCGATCGAAAACGCCAGCGCGGGGGCTCAGCGGCGCCGGCCGGATCGAGCCATGACACCGTCGGCCCATTCCAAGATCGCCCGCACTCGCGGCGTCAGCAGGTTCCAGGCTTCGGCGCGGTCGACCCAGCGGTATTCGTTGTGCTCCGGCCGTCCCAGATCGGGATTGGGCATCAATCTGACCTCGGTGCTCGCCGATTCAGCAATGTAGTAACGGGCCACTTTGCGGCCCTGGTTGTAAGGGTGGGTTTCCCGGTAGAGATCGCCCCAGCGGAACCGCAGTCCGGTCAGCGTGGTTTCTTCCTCGACCTCGCGAACGGCCGCTTGCAGCGGCGATTCGGCCAATTCCACCACCCCTTTTGGAAAGTCCCAGTAATTGTAGGCTCTTAGTAAAAGATAGTCGTAATGATCGTCGTTCCAATGCACCACCACCACGCCGGATGACAGAATTCGGGTGCTGGCTGGCCTGGGATTCGGCATCGAGGTCATCACACGCCGCTCGTGCCGGCGCGATTGTGATAGGGAACACTCAATTGCTGCGTTGCCTCGACCAGCACTCGGACATGTTCGGGATCGATCCCCGGCTGGATGCCGTGGCCGAGGTTGAAAACATGACCAGGCCCAGCGCCGTAATCGGCCAGTACTTGGGCCGTTTGCCGGCGGATACGCTCGGGAGCGGCGTACAGGGCGGCCGGGTCAAGGTTGCCCTGCAGCGCCACCCGCGCTCCGACCCGGCGGCGGGCGTCGCCCAAATCCACGGTCCAGTCCACCCCCACCGCGTCGCAACCGCTGGCGGCGATGTCTTCCAGCCAGGCGCCGCCACCTTTGGTGAACAGGATGATCGGCACCGGCCGCCCCTCGGCCTGGCGGGTCAGCCCGGCGACGATATGGTTCATGTGGGCCAGCGAAAATTCCCGGTAGGTGCGCGGGGCCAGGATGCCGCCCCAAGTATCGAACACCATCACCGCCTGCGCGCCGGCGGCGATCTGGGCGTTGAGGTAAGCGGTCACCGCCCGAGTGGTCACGTCCAGCAGTCGGTGCAACAGTTCCGGCTGGTCGTACAGCAGTCCCTTGATGCGGGCATAGTCCTTGCTAGAGCCGCCCTCGACCATGTAGGTCGCCAGCGTCCACGGGCTGCCGGCAAAGCCGATCAGCGGAACTCGGCCGGCCAGTTCGCGGCGGATCAGTTGCACCGCGTCGATCACGTAACGCAGCTCGATCTCTGGATCGGGTACGCTCAAGCGGACGATATCGGCCGCCGCGCGCAGCGGCCGGGCGAACCGCGGGCCTTCCCCTTCGCTGAACGACAGCCCCAGCCCCATGGCGTCGGGCACGGTCAGGATGTCGGAGAATAGAATCGCCGCGTCCAGCGGAAACCGTTCCAGTGGCTGCAGAGTGACTTCGCAGGCCAGCTCCGGAGTTTGGCACAGCGTCAGAAAGCTGCCGGCGCGGGCGCGGGTGGCTCGGTATTCCGGTAAATAGCGACCCGCCTGGCGCATCAGCCAGATCGGGGTGCGGTCCACCGGCTGCCGCAGGAGGGCGCGCAGCAGCCGGTCGTTATGGAGGGTGGCGATCATGCGTGGCGGAACGGCGGTCCTGGTTGAACTTCGGATGGGTCGGTTGCCTGAGCATGAGGCCGTTCGACACTGCCCGCGGTTCCCGGCTACGTTATTATTAATAGTGTGCCAAGGTTCGGTGGTGGCGTCCATGCGCGACAATGTGGAGATCGCCGGTTCTTGGGCAATTGTCGTATCGGCGTGCTTGAGGGGATGGTGGCGTTGTCATCCTGTCGTATCGGCGCGGTTGAGGGGAGGGTGGCGTTGTCATCCAAGCCAAAGCTGTTTTTTGACGCAGCCGCGATAAGACGGTGGCGGCGCTTCACCCATGGAATTTGCTGAAGGCGCCCATGCGACAAGCGCCACACCGAGTTTCCCGTACCCGAGAGCCCGCATCCGGCTTTCTGCCCGATTTTTGTGCGAACCCCACCGTCTTCCTGACCATTTTGCTGGCCGAGTTGTTTGCCCTGGTGCTGGCGCTGAGTGAAGCCGACCGCTTGGGCGATTTCTGGAACCGGTTGGCGCTGATCTCGCTGTTCGTACAGTGGGTGGTGCTGGGCGCCGCCGCCGCCTTGTGTCTGAGCCGGCGCTGGCTCAATCGGCTCGGGGTAAGCGCGGCCACCTGGGCCGTGTTCGGCCTGACCCAACTGGTCACCTTGCTCTTCTCGGCTCTCGGTTGGTGGTTTCTGGCGCCGGGGCAGGAACCGACCGGGTTCGCCGCGCCACCGGTCGGTCTGATCGCTCGCAATCTCGCCATTGGCGGTATCGTTACTCTGTTGGCGCTGCGCTATTTTTATGTCCGCCATCAGTGGCAGCGCAACGTCGAGGCCGAGGCTCGCTCCCGGCTGCGCGCCCTGCAAGCGCGCATCCACCCGCACTTCCTGTTCAACACCCTCAACACCATCGCCGGTCTGATTCCCGCTCGACCGGAACAGGCGGAACAGGCGGTGCTCGATCTGGCCGATCTGCTGCGTTCGGCGCTGGCCCATCAGGAGCGCATCACCTTGGGGGAGGAACTCGAACTGACCCGGCGCTTTATCGCCATTGAGCGACTGCGCCTCGGCGAGCGGCTGCAAGTGGAGTGGCGTCTGGCCGACGGATTGCCGCTGGCCGTGCCGCTGCCGGCCCTGCTGTTGCAGCCATTGGTGGAAAACGCCATCCGGCACGGTATCCAGACTCTGCCGGAGGGTGGTCGGCTGACCATCGGCATTGACCTGCGGTCCAACACCTTGCGTTTTACCATCGCCAACCCTCGACGGGTCGTGGCCGGTGGGCCAGCCGGCGGGTCGGGCCAGCGCCTGGCTCAGGACAATATCCGCCAGCGCCTGCTGCTGGCCTTCGGCGCCGCCTGCCAGTTGGAGATCGTGGAAGCTCCGGACCGCTATCAGGTCGCTTTCTCGGTGCCGCTGGGCGGAGAGTGAGTGGCCATTGGATGCTGGAGATCGGTCGGCATCGGTTCCGGGTCGGCTGGCGCGCGTGCCTAAGCAGCCTCGGCCGGCGGCAGTTCGTCGCGGGTGAAACGAACCAGCGCGCCGATCCGTTGTTCGTCCAGGGAGGCCAGTTCGATCAGGGTGATGGTTTCCCCCGGCTCCGGCGAGTCCGGATCGAGTTTGACGCCAAGCCGGTTGAGCCGCAGAGTCAACGGGTGGAGTTGCAGATAGGTTTCCGGGTGGCCGAGCACCTGCCGCACTTGCTCCAGGTAATCGTCCAGCGTGCCCAACTGTTTACGGGCGACGATCACTTCGCTCTCGGCCTGGGACAGTCGCTGCTCCAGCGTCGCCAGCCGACGCTCGTCGGTATCGGTGGCGGACAGCAACGGCCGCAAGCCCTGCGCGTGGCCTCGCAGCGCGCGCAATTGCGCTTGCAGTTGCCGTCGTTGCTCCTCCAAGGTTCCGCGCCGCTCGCGCAGTTCGTTGATGCGCTCCAAAGCCCGCGAGGCGAGAAACACCAGCATCCGCCGCCGCAGTTCCTTGCGCAGTTCGGATTCGCTGGCGACGAGAAAAAAGAACTGGTGCTCCGAGAAACTGACCCGGATTTGGCGGACGTCGCGGACCAGCAGGCCACTTTCCAATGCCGCGCCGAAAGTCTCGGTTTCACGCTTGACCATGAGCAGCAGGGCGAAACACTCCGCCTGCCCGCTCTCCTTGAAAAAGACCCGCACCTGAGGATCGAGGTCCAGGGTCGCGCGCAGGCTGTCCGTCGTGGCGAAAAAGGCGTTGACGCGCGGGTCCATGGCCCAGGCGCGACCGCCGAGTGTCAGCGCCGGCGGCAAACGCCGCAGTATGCCGTCGCAATGGCGCTGCCCGATTTCCACAGCGTCCAGCAGTTTTTCGGCGTAGTTGCCCACGAGCCGGATTCGCGGTTCGCTGGCGTCCACCACTTGCTCGATGGAATCCCGCAGCAGCGCCAACCGCTCCTGGCGCAAGCGATGCTCGGCCAAGTGGTGCTGGGCGAAGGCGGCGATGCCGCCGAAAGCGCTGTAAACCTCGTGTAAAAAACCCTGATCGTCCGTCATTGTGCATCTTGGCCGGATCAGGACAGCCGCGCCAGCCGTTGATGCAGCGGGCTGGACCGGGGAAAGTGAGCGCGAAGAAAATCCATCTGATCGGCCAGCACCCGCTTGCCCTGTAAATACACGTATTCCGCGTGATTGGGGGTGAATGGGATCGCCAGCAACTGCATTCTGGCCTGCTCCGGCGTCTTGCCGCCCTTGTGGTGGTTGCAGGGCTTGCACGCCGTGACTACGTTGTTCCAGTGATCGGCGCCGCCTTGCACGAGTGGCCTGACATGATCGCGGGACAGGTCGCGAATCGTGAAAGTCCCGCCGCAGTACAGGCAGGTATTGCAGTCGCGGCGGAACAGCGAGGCGTTCGAGAGGGGTGGCACATAGTCATGGCGAGCGCGCAGACGGGCGTAGGCGCCGCCCTGCGTGGCGACAATGGAGTTCACCGTAATGGCGCTGCGCCGGCCGCTCAGGGTGTTGGTGCCACCGCGCACCGTGTAGAGCGCCATGCCGCAGGTGTAGGCGACCTGCTCGGCGTGGTACAAGCGCACCGCTTGCTGGTAGTTAATCCATTCCAACGGCATTCCTGTCACATCCGTGTGCAGAACCTGCTGCTCCAATCCGTACATGCTTCACCTGTGCCTGTATCCGTGTCGCCATCCCATTGTCGCCAGCCAACATGAATCCGCGTTGACACTCCATGGACACGAAACCCGGTGTCGGGTTGCAGGGGCGACGCCCGGAGTATTGGACATATTTCGAACTCTGCCCATTTGTGATGTTGAAAGTCTAGGCTACTATTCTACGAGTATCGCGCGTTACCCGCTGACGGCGCGCATGCCCACCTTAGCACCCCGGCACTCCAAAGAGGCTTTAATAAAGCCTTTTTTTCGTGTCAATTTCCGGGCGGGCGGGAGCCCGGTGAAAATCACAATCAGGAGGACAACATCATGCCTGTTCGTATGGCCGTCCCGAAGGAAACCGTTTCGGGCGAACAGCGGGTCGCGCTGGACCCGACGATGGCCGAGCGTTTCACCAAGCTCGGCGTGGAGATCCTGGTGGAAAAAGGCGCGGGTCTCAGCGCTTTCTTCACCGATGAAGCTTATGGTAAAAGCAGCCGACTGGTGGATGGCGCTCAGGCGTTGTATGCCGAGGCCGATGTGGTCTTCAAGGTCCAAGGACCGACTCTGGAAGAGGTGGAGTCGCTCAAGGACGGTTCGGTTCTGCTGGCCGTGCTGTCGCCGCATCGCAACCCGGACGTGGTCAAGCGCTTGCGCGACAAGAAGATCACCAGCTTCGCCATGGAGCTGATTCCACGCATCTCCCGCGCTCAGTCGATGGACGTGCTGTCCTCCCAGGCCGCCGTGGCCGGCTACTTCGTGGCGCTGCGCGCCGCCAGCCTGGCCAGTGGGTTTTTTCCGATGCTCACCACCGCCGCCGGCACCATCCGCCCGTCCAAGGTGGTCATTGTCGGCGCCGGCGTGGCCGGATTGCAGTCCATCGCCACCGCCAAGCGGCTGGGCGCGATGGTGGAAGCCTACGATATCCGCCCAGCGGCCCGGCAGGAGATCGAATCGCTGGGCGCGAAGATGATCGACACCGGCGTCAACGCGGCTGCCGAAGGCGGTTATGCGCGCGAACTGACAGCGGAGGAAAAGCAGAAGCAGGCCGATGTGCTGGCCAAACACATTGCCGCCGCTCATGCGGTCATCACCACCGCCGCCATTCCTGGGCGGCCCGCGCCGAAGATCGTCACCACGGCCATGGTGGAAAACATGAAGCGTGGCGCGGTCATCGTCGATCTGGCCGCGGAATCCGGCGGCAACTGCGACTTGACCCGCCCTGGCGAAACCTACGAGCACAACGGCGTGGTGATTGACGGTCCGCTCAACATTCCCAGCAACTTCCCGGTCCCGGCCAGCGAAATGTACGCCAAGAATCTGTACAACTTCCTGTCGCCGATGATCAAGGATGGCGCGCTGAATCTGGACTGGGACGACGAGGTGATCGCCAAGAGCGCCTTGACCCGCGATGGGCAGGTCGTCCATGAACCGACCCGCAAACTGCTCGAACAATAACCCGGAGACGCACGATGGAAGCAGTGGTTAGCTTTTTTTCTCCCATCTACATCCTGATGCTGGCCGCCATTCTTGGCTATGAAATTATCGGCAAGGTGCCGGTGATTCTGCATACTCCGCTGATGTCCGGCACCAACTTCGTTCACGGCATCGTGCTGGTCGGCGCCATGGTGGCCCTGGGCCAGGCCGTGACCCCGCTGGAACAGGCGATTGGGTTCCTGGCCGTATTGCTGGGCGCGGGTAATGCGGTCGGCGGCTACTTCGTCACCGAGCGGATGCTGGAAATGTTCAAGAGCAGCAAGGGTCAGGAGAAGTAAGTCATGGGTTATCTGATTGAAACGGTTTATTTCCTGACGGCGGTGGTGTTCATCGTCGGCCTCAAGCGGATGTCGCATCCGACGACCGCCCGTAGCGGCATCGTCTGGGCGGGCTATGGGATGGTGCTGGCGACGCTGTTCAGCTTTGCCCACCCGCAAATCCAGGCCGGACCGGGTAATTACGTCCTGATGGTCATCGCCATCGCCATTGGCGGCGTCATCGCCTGGTGGGGCGCCAAGAAAGTAGAGATGACCGCCATGCCGCAGATGATCGCCATTTACAATGGCATGGGCGGCGGCGCGGCGGCGGCGATTGCCGCCGTGGAGTTGCTCAAGGATCATGGCGGCGGCGGACCGGAAACCCATGTTCTGATCATGGCGGTGGCCGGCGCGCTGATTGGCGCGGTGGCCTTCTCCGGTTCGGTGATCGCTTTCGGCAAGCTGCAGGAACTGAAATTTTTCAAGGATGACGCCAAGTTTCGTTTCACTGGGCAGCAGAAGTTCAATGCGGCGGTGTTCGGCACGGCGGTCGTGCTCGGTTTGGTCATTGCGCTCACTCACAGCTCCAACGGCGCCCTGATCTCGGTGTTCTTCCTGCTGGCGTTGGCGTTTGGCGCGATGATGGCCCTGCCGATCGGCGGCGCGGATATGCCGGTGGTCATCTCGCTGTTCAACGCCTTCACCGGTTTGGCGGTGGCGCTGGAAGGCTTTGTGCTGGGCAACTCGGCGATGATCATTGCCGGTATCATCGTCGGCTCGTCGGGTACCTTGTTGACCCTGATGATGGCCAAGGCCATGAACCGCTCGGTGTCGAACGTGCTGTTCAGCAACTGGGCGGCGCTGGCCAGTGGCGAGGCGCAGGCGGTGACCGGCAGCCTCAAGGCGATGGAGCCGCCGGATGCCGCGATTCAGATGGCGTATGCGAGCAAGGTCATCATCGTGCCCGGTTACGGCATGGCGGTGGCCCAGGCGCAGCACAAGATTTGGGAAATGTGCAAGCTGCTGATCGAGCGTGATGTGGTCGTCAAGTTCGCCATTCACCCGGTCGCGGGCCGGATGCCGGGCCACATGAACGTGTTGCTGGCGGAAGCGGGCGTTCCCTACGATCTGATCTTCGACATGGACGAGATCAACGAAGAGTTTTCCACCGCCGACGTGGCGCTGGTCATCGGCGCCAACGACGTCGTGAATCCGGCGGCGCGCACCGATAAGTCCAGCCCGATCTACGGGATGCCGATCCTGAACGTGGATTACGCCAAGAACGTGCAGGTGATCAAACGCGGCAAGGGCGTGGGCTTCGCGGGCATCGAGAACGCGCTGTTCTTCGCCGACAACACCCGGATGGTGTACGGCGATGCGCAGAAAGTCACGGCGGGACTGATCCAGGGCATCAAGGATCTCGGCTAACCTTTATCGGATTCGCACCCAAGCCAGCGGGGCGGCCTTCGGGCCGCCCCGCTTTTTTCGGGATTGCGTTATGCTGTCCGGCAGAGCGGTCGAACCGGCCATCCCTCACACCTTCACCGCCGGAAGCTTGCCATGTCCGATACCGAAAACCTGACGCTGCTGGGTCAGTCCAAGACCGAGTACCCTCAAACCTATAGCCCGACCGTGCTGGAGCGGTTCCACAACCGCTATCCCCAGCAGGATTACGTGGTGGAGCTGGATTGTCCCGAGTTCACCTGTCTGTGCCCGTTGACCGGGCAACCCGATTTTGCCCACATCGGCATCCGCTACAGCCCCCGCGAGTTTCTGGTGGAATCGAAATCGCTGAAGCTTTACCTGTTCAGTTTCCGCAACAAGGGCGAATTCAGCGAGGACAGCGTCAACTGCATCGCCCGCGATCTGTTTCGGTTCCTGCAACCGAAATGGCTGGAGGTGCGGGGAGATTTCTGGCCGCGGGGCGGCATCGCGATCAAGCCCAGCGTGCGCTTGACCGACGCGGAGGACGCGGATCCGACCTAGGAGGTGACACGGAGTTGGGCCCCAGAGGAGAGCGAGCCGTCATGCCGGTGTCCGTTGTTTCATCTCCGGCAATGCCAAGCGACGCCGTTGCCGAAGCGCGCGGCACGGTGATCGCCGTGCGCGGCAGCGTGGTGGACGCGCGGTTTCCCCATCGCCTGCCAGCCCTGCGCCAGCAACTGCGCGCCGGGCGAAACCAGGCGGTCATCATCGAGGTTGGCGACCACCTGGCGGCCGACACCGTGCGCGGCATCGCCCTGACCTCCACCCAGGGGCTAGCGCGCGGCGATCCGGTGCGCGACAGCGGCGGTCCATTGGGCGTGCCGGTTGGGTCGGGACTGTTGGGCCGGATGATCGACGTATTTGGCCAGACTATCGACGATGGCCCGCCATTGGTCGGCGAAGAGTGGCGCTCGATCCACCAACCGCCGATTCCGCTGGCGCAACGTCGGGTCGGTCTGGAGATGTTCGAGACCGGCATCAAGGTCATCGATCTGCTGTGCCCGCTGGAACGCGGTGGCAAGGCCGGACTGTTCGGCGGGGCCGGGGTCGGCAAAACCGTGGTCATCACCGAGCTGATTCACAACATGGTGGGCCGCTATCGGGGCGTCAGCCTGTTCTGCGGCATCGGCGAGCGCTGCCGTGAGGCGGAGGAACTGTATCGCGAGATGCGCGAGGCTGGCGTGCTGAAGGACGCGGTACTGGTGTTCGGGCAAATGGACGAGCCGCCGGGCGCGCGCTTCCGGGTCGGCCACGCCGCGCTGACCCTCGCCGAGTATTTCCGCGACAGCGCCCGCCGCGACGTGCTGCTGCTGATCGACAACATCTTCCGTTTCATTCAAGCCGGCGCCGAAGTCTCCGGTCTGATGGGCCGCATCCCGTCGCGGGTCGGCTATCAACCGACCCTGGGCACCGAACTGGCCGAGTTGGAAGAGCGCATCTGCAACGCCGCCGGCGGTTCCATCACCTCGGTGCAGGCGGTCTACGTGCCCGCCGACGATTTCACCGATCCCGCCGCCGCCCATACCTTCGCCCATCTCTCGGCTTCGGTGGCCCTCTCCCGCAAGCGCGCCAGTCAGGGTTTTTACCCGGCGGTGGACCCGCTGACTTCCGATTCCAAGCTGCTGACCCCGGTGCTGGTCAGCGAACGTCATTATCGGATTGCCCAAGCGGTGCGCAAAACCCTGGCCGAGTACGAGGAACTCAAGGATCTGATCGCCATGCTCGGTCTGGAGGAGCTGTCGCTGGCCGATCGGCGCATCGTCAACCGCGCCCGGCGGTTGGAGCGCTATCTGACCCAGCCGTTTTTTACCACCGAACACTTCACCGGCCGGTCCGGCAAGAACGTGCCGCTACCGCAAGTGCTGGACGACTGCGAGCGGATTCTGAACGACGGGTGCGCCGATTGGGCCGAGGCGGATCTGTACATGATCGGTTCCTTGGACGAGGCGCGGCGATGATCCAGTTGAAGGTGCTGACCCCGACCCAGACCTTGGTGGACGAAACCGCGACCCAAGTGTGCGCCGAAGGCTTGGAAGGCGCGTTTTGCCTGCTGCCGCGGCATCGCGACTGGGTGGCGGCGTTGGTGCCGGGCATCGTCGGTTTTACCACGCCCGCCGGGCTGGAACAGTTCGTGGCGGTGGATCAGGGCGTGCTGAGCAAGCGCGGCGCCGAAGTGCTGATCGCGGCGCGGCGGGCGGTGCGGGAGGGCGATCTTCGCCGATTACGGCAGGTGGTGGACACCGAGTTCCGGCAACTCGACGATCAGGAGAAAGCGGCCCGTGGCGCCTTGGCCCGACTGGAGGTGGGGATGATTCGGCGGTTTCTGCAATTGGGGGAGGGTAGGCGATGACTCAACCTCACAGCCTTGATCCTTCCGAGGGAAAAAAAGAGGAAAGTGGCAACGTCAAAAGCCTGCCGACCGCTTCATCCCCGCTACCCGATTCGCTGCCGGAACAGGTGGGACGCAAGGCGGCGCGTAAGCTGCGCGCGCGCGAGACGGATCGGCCCAGCGTCTGGTTCGGCCTGGGCCTGTTCGGCATCGTCGGCTGGACGGTGGCGCTGCCGGCTGTTTTGGGCGCGCTGCTGGGGCTGTGGCTCGACCGGAACTGGGCCGGCCGGCATTCCTGGACCTTGACGCTGCTGGTCGCGGGGCTGGTGCTTGGCTGCACCGCCGCCTGGCAATGGTTGAAAAAACAGGAACCCCATGATTGAGAATGGGCTGGGGTTGTTGGCCGCGTTGGGTGGATGGCTGCTGGGCCTGTTCTATTTCGCCGGGCTGTGGTTCACCCTGCGACAATTGCCCGGTCATCCTCATCCCGCCTTGTGGGTGACCGGTAGTTTCGTCCTGCGGCTGGCCGTCAGTCTGACCGGGTTCTATTTGATTCTCGGCCCGGATCGCAACCTGATCCGGCTGGGGATCGCGCTGCTGACCTTCATTGCGGCGCGAGTCGTGCTGACACGCTATTTGCGACCGACGCCGGAGTCATGAGCATGACCATCAGCCCCGATCAAACCGTCTGGTTCGAATTTGGCTTCATCCGCATCAGCGCCACCTTGCTGTTTACCTGGCTGGTCATGGCGCTGCTGGTGCTGTTGGCCCGGTGGATCACCCGCCGGCTGGCCACTGACGCCACGCTGTCGCCCTGGCAGAACCTGCTGGAGGTGCTGGTCGAGGGTATCCAGGGCCAAATCCGCGATATCGCCCGGCGGGACTTCGTGCCCTATCTGCCGTTCGTGGGCACCTTGTTCGTTTTCATCGCCACCTGCAACTTGTTGGCCATCGTCCCTGGTTTCGAACCACCCACCGGCTCATTGTCCACCACCACCGCGCTGGCGCTATGCGTCTTGGTCGCGGTGCCGCTGTTCGGTATCCGACGGCGGGGGTGGCGCGCTTATCTGAAAGACTACCTGGAGCCGACCCCGATCATGCTGCCCTTGAATCTGATCGGCGAGCTGGCCCGCACCTTGGCGCTGGCGGTCCGGCTTTACGGTAACGTGATGAGTGGCGCCGTGGTGGGAGCGATTCTGCTAATCATTACGCCGCTGTTCTTCCCGGTGTTGATGCACGCGCTGGAGCTGCTGACCGGAATCATCCAGGCCTATATCTTCGCGGTGCTCGCCACGGTCTATCTGGCGGCGGCCACGGCGGCGCATGAGACTTCATCCCGCACCCCCGACTCCTCGCCCTCTGGAGGCGAGAGGAAAATCAACGAACCCTGACGGAGGATCTTTCCCCATGGATGCCGCCCTTCTCATTGGCCTTGTTTCGATTGTCACCGCTGGCTTCACCATCGCCATCGGCACCATCGGCCCCGCCCTGGCGGAAGGTCGGGCGGTGGTCCAAGCCCTGGCCGCCATCGCCCAGCAGCCGGACGAAGCCGCGACCTTGAGCCGCAGCCTGTTCGTCGGTCTGGCGATGATTGAATCCACCGCCATCTATTGCTTCGTGGTATCGATGATCCTGATTTTCGCCAACCCGTTCTGGAACCACTTCATCGCCGCCGCCGGCCAGTAGCCATGCAGATCGACTGGTTCACCGTCGCCGCCCAGATCGTCAATTTCCTGCTGCTGGTGTGGCTGCTGAAGCGGTTTTTGTATCGTCCGGTGCTCGATGCCATGGCCGCCCGCCAACAGAACATCGCGGCGGCTCTGGAAGCGGCTCAGGCCAAGACCCAGCAGGCCGAAGTCGCGGCGCAAGCTTGTCGAGAGCGACAGGCCGCGCTGGAAGCCCAACGCGAGGCATGGTTGGCCGAGGCTCGTCAGGATGTCGCGGCGCGGCGCGAGGAGTGGCTGTCGGCGGCGCGGCGCGAGGTGGAGATCCAGCGCGCCGACTGGTTGGCGACCTGGCGGCGGGAGCAGGCGGAAGGCCAGCGCGCGCTGCAACGGGAAGCCGTCCGCCGCTTGACCGAAGCCCTCCGCCACGCCTTGCGCGAACTGGCGGACGCCGATCTGGAGCGACGGATGCTCGAACCGCTGCTGACGCGGCTGCGCGCCCTGGATGCGAGCGAACGCGCGGCGCTGGCGCAGGCCGCATTGGGCGGCTGCACCGTCACCACCGCCTTTCCTCTGGACACGGCGCTACAACAAGACTGGCGGGCGGTGCTGCACTCACTGCTGGGTATCGAAACATCGCTCGACTTCCATCACGATCCGAACGCCGCTTGCGGCATCATCCTGGAGATGCCCGGTCACCGTCTGGCTTGGACCCTGGACAGCTATCTCGACGGTTTCGGCGAAGCGCTCGCCCAAGTGTTGAATGCCCAAGCAGCCATCGTGGCCAATGACCATGCCCGATCCTGAACTGTTCACGCCCTTTGATACGGTGCTGGCCGCCTATCGGCCAGCGGTCAATGTGGTGGAAACCGGGGTGGTGGAGCGGCTCGGCCATGGCATTGCCCAGGTCAACGGCTTGCCGGGCGTCGAGGCCATGGAACTGGTGCGTTTCCCCAACGGTATTCTCGGCATCGCCTTCAACCTGGACCCCGATGAGGTCGGCGTGGTGCTGCTCGGCGACAGCAGCGGCCTCAAGGCCGGCGATCTGGTCGAGCGTACCGGGCGGGTGGTGGATACGCCGGTCGGTTCCGCTCTGCTGGGGCGGGTGGTCAATGCCTTGGGCGAACCGTTGGACGAAGCCGGTCCGGTCATTACGGCCGAACGCTGGCCGCTGGAACGGGCGGCGCCGGCCATCATGCACCGGGCGCCGGTCAGCGTGCCCCTGGCCACCGGCATCAAGGTGATCGATGCCGCCATCCCGGTCGGTCGGGGCCAGCGGGAATTGATCCTGGGAGACCGGCAGACCGGCAAGACCGCGCTCGCCGTGGATGCCATCCTCAACCAAGCCGATCAGAACGTGATCTGCGTCTACTGCGGCATCGGCCAGCGCGGCACGGCGGTGGCGCGAGTGCTCGACGATCTGCGGCGGCGCGATGCCTTGCGCTACACTTTTCTGGTGGTGGCCGCCGGCGAGGATCCGCCCGGCCTGCAAGTGCTCACCCCCTACGCCGCCACCAGCATGGCGGAATGGTTCATGGCCCAGGGCCGCGACGTGTTGATCGTCTACGACGATTTGACCCGGCACGCCCAAGCATACCGGGAACTGTCGTTGTTGCTGCGCCGTCCGCCGGGGCGGGAAGCCTATCCCGGCGATGTGTTCTATCTGCACTCACGACTGTTGGAACGAGCCACCCGGCTACGCCCGGAGCAGGGCGGCGGTTCGCTGTCGGCGCTGCCGATCGTCGAGACCGAGGCGCAAAACGTCGCCGCCTATATTCCCACCAACCTGATTTCGATCACCGACGGCCAGATTGTCCTGTCCCCGGACTTGGCCCGAAAAGGCATTCTGCCGGCGGTCGATGTCGGTCAGTCGGTATCGCGAGTGGGCGGCAAAACCCAATTGCCGGCCTATCGCGCCATTGCCGCCGAACTGCGGTTGGCCTATTCCCAGTTCGAGGAGTTGGAAAGCTTTGCTCGTTTCGGTACCCGCTTGGATGCGGCCACCCGCCGAACCATCGAACGCGGCCATCGGGTACGGGAAGTGCTGAAGCAGCCGCAGTACCAGCCGCTGCCGGTCGTTGATCAGATCGCCGCGCTGCTGGCGGTGACCGAGGGCGTGTTCGACCGGATTCCGCTGGAGCGGGTGGCGGCGGCGGAACGGGCGGTGCGGGAGCAGGTCGCCGTCCGCTGTTCCGACATTGGCCAGCGGATCGTCGCTGGGGAGCCGCTGAGCGACGCCGACCGGGAGGCGCTGCTGACGGTAGCGCGGCATGCGGTCGGCGGTCTCGCCGCTGCTCGACCCGAGTGATTCCATGCCGGCTTTGGAGGCGCTACGTCATACCCTCGCCACGGTCGGGGAGTTGCGATCCATCGTGCGGACCATGAAGGCGCTGGCGGCGGTGAGCATCCATCAGTACGAGCGGGCGGGCGTGGCGCTGATCGACTACGATCGTGCGGTGCGGCGCGGGTTGGCGGTGGTATTGGAGGATCTGGCGGCGGAGGCCGGAGCGCGCGGCGTCGGATTGGTGGGGCCGCTGGACGACGCGCCACCCGGCGACAAGCCGGTCACCGGCGCCGTCGTGTTCGGCTCTGATCACGGTTTGTGCGGCCGGTTTAACGAAGTGCTCGCGGCGTATGTGGCCGAAACGCTGCGCGAATCGGCGGGGATCTGTCGGGTGCTGGCGGTCGGGGTGCGCCAGGTAGCGGCGCTGGAAGAGCAGGGTTTGGCCCCCGAGCAGCGGTTTTATACGCCGGCCGCCGCCAGCGCCATCCACCAGACCATGCGGCCGATACTGCCGTTACTGGAGCAATGGCGCACGGAGGGTGTGACCCAGGTATTGCTATTCCACAACCGCCATCGGGGTAGCGAAAGCCACGAACCCGCCAGTACTCGGCTGTTGCCGCTCGACCCGGATGCCCTGCGCCGCGAGCCGTCCGTGCCGTCGCGTTCCCTGCCCGGTTACGCGGTCGGTCGCGCCGATCTGCTGGCCGCCCTGCTGCAAGAATGGCTGTTCGTGGAACTGTTCCGCGCCTGCGCCGAGTCGTTGGCCAGCGAACACGCCAGCCGTCTATTGGCGATGCAGGCCGCCGAGCGCAACATCGCGGACCGTTTGGCGGAATTGAACACCGCCTATCGCCAGCAGCGTCAGGAGGCGATCACCGCCGAACTGCTGGATGTGGTCGCCGGTTTCGAGGCGCTGGTAACGGCGGGCGACCACCGTGAAAAACTTCGCCGGAACGATGTGGGGGAAAGCGAAGGATGAGCGGTGTCTACAGTGCGGCGGCGATTTCGTCTTGCAGGGCTTTGACGACGCTGATCGGATCCTTGGCATTACGGATGGGGCGTCCCACCACCACGTAATCGGCTCCATTCCTGATGGCGGCATGGGCGGACGCGACCCGTTTCTGATCGTCGTCCTGAATCGCGTCGTTGGTTCCTGGGCGGATGCCGGGCGTTACGATCAGGAACTTGTCGCCCAACCCGTCCCGCAAGCGGGGGACTTCCAGACCGGAGGACACCACGCCATCGCAGCCCAGGGCGAGCGCTTTGCGGGCCCGGTGGTACACCAGATCCTCGATGCTGCCGGTCATGCCCATCTCCCGCATGTCGGATTCGTCGAAGCTGGTGAGCACGGTCACGGCCAGGATTTGGGCACTGCCTCGTTCCTGCACGGCCGCGCGCAGAATTGGGTCGTTGCCATGCACGGTGATGAAGGTTGCGCCCTTGTTCTTCAGTTCCCGAACCGCCAGGGCCACGGTCTCGGGGATGTCGAAGAACTTCAGATCGACCATGACCTTGTGACCGCGCCGCAAGATCATATCGATCGTGGGGAAGCCGCCCGCCAGGAACAGTTGCAGTCCGACTTTGTAGAACCTGACCTGATCGCCCAAGCGGTCCAGCCAGCGTTCGGCTTCATCTTTCGAATCCACGTCCAGCGCGAAGATGATGCGCTCGTTGAGAGGGATCGGTTTTGCCATGACTCGACTCGTGGGAATGGGTTGCAATGATAGTTATGTGATGCCGGCGCCGCGCGAAGCCCATGCATCTTGTCGCTTGTCCCTATAGGGTAGCGTTGAAAAAGCACGACGGGCAACGATTTAGGCTCAAAAACGAAAACGCCCCACGGGATGGCGGGGCGTTGCTTGATCTGGCTCCCCAGCGCGGACTCGAACCACGGACCCGGTGATTAACAGTCATAAAGCATTCGTTTCATTTGCTTGATTTTTCAAGCAATTTCCAAATATTATCAATTGGTTGAACAAATAGCAACAAATGGCAATTACCTAAAATAACGCCGTTATTTACGGTTGAGTGGACAACCAGTGGACAACGATATAACTATCTTCCCATAAGGCATGTCATGCTATCAATTCCATGAAAACCGATATGCTCAAACTATTAGAACAGCGTTCAAAATAACGTTGGCTGGTGGCAATGGACTTTTAATGGACAATAACCGAAATACTTTTTACCAAATAAATGAATCTATTATCTTTTTATCATAACAACAGGTGATATGTAATCACTTGTTGCCATTTATCGCCGCTTTTCGTACACTTTTGCCATGGCTTGAACCTTGGGGATTTGGGCATGGCAACCTTCGACAAGCACGTAGCGAACGACGGCAAAATCACGCACCGGGTCCGCATCCGCATGAAGGGTTGCCCGTTGCAAACCGCCAGCTTCGACCGGCTCACGGATGCCCGGCGCTGGGCGCAACAGACCGAGGCGGCGATTCGGGAAGGGCGCTACTTCAAGACCCGCGAAGCACAACGCCACACCCTGGCGGAATTGATTGACCGCTACACGTTGGACGCGCTCCCCCGGAAAAAGGGCGGTCCCAAGCAACGCCAGCAACTTCAGTGGTGGCGCGAACAACTGGGCGCGTTCGCTCTGTCCGACCTGACCCCGCCGTTGCTGGCGGAATACCGGGACAAGCTGTTGGCCGGATTTCCAGGAACCGAACCGCGCGGCCCGGCAACCGTGGTGCGCTACCTGGCGGCGCTCTCGCACTGCTTGTCCGTGGCGGTGAAGGAATACCAGTGGTTGGACGATTCGCCCATGCGGAAAGTCTCCAAGCCGAAAGAACCGCGCGGCCGGGTGCGCTTCCTGTCGGATGAGGAGCGGGCGGCCCTGCTCTCGGCGTGCGAAGCCAGCCCGAACCCCTACCTGCTCCCCGTGGTGGTGCTCGCCCTGAGCACCGGAATGCGTTCGGGCGAAATCATGGCGCTGGAATGGCGGGACGTGGATTTGGCGCGCGGCTGGCTCACCTTGCGCGAAACGAAGAACGGAACCATGCGCGGCGTGCCCTTGACGGGTAGGGCGCTGGAACTGATGAAGGAACACGCCCGGACCCGGCGGCGTGTCGATACCCCGCTGTTGTGGCCCGGCATCCATCCCAACAAGCCGATGGACTTGCGCCAGCCATGGGAACAAACCCTGAAACAGGCGGGCATCCAGGATTTCCGCTTTCACGATTTGAGGCATTCAGCGGCGTCCTATCTAGCCATGAACGGCGCCAGCTTGAACGAAATCGCGGCGGTGCTGGGACATAAGACCCTGGCCATGGTGCAACGCTACGCCCACCTGTCGGAGTCGCATAAGGCCGGCGTGGTGGAACGGATGAACGCGGCGATATTCGGCTAACCCCCCCAATGAGGATGGATGTATGACGGCAACGGCGCTCCACGCTCAATACGTGGTTGACGATACCGGGCAAAAAGTCTCTGTCATTTTGCCCGTGAGCGAGTTTGAGGGACTAATGGAAGATTTGGCGGACCTGGCGGCGCTGGTGGAACGGCGCGATGAACCGACGATGGTCCATGACGAAGTGGTAGCCCGGCTGAAAGCGGATGGACTCCTATAACCTGACATGGAAACCATCGGCGGAACGGGAGTTACGCAAGCTGCCCCGGCCCATCATCGCCCGGCTGGTGGAACGGATTGAGGGACTACGGCGCAATCCCTACCCCCAGAGCGCCACCAAGATGACGGCGATGCAAGATACTTGGCGGATTCGCGAGGGGGATTATCGCGTCATCTACAAGGTGATCGGGAACACGTTGACCGTGGAGATTATCCGCGTTGGCAATCGCCGCGACGTGTACCGCTGAACGCGGCGATATTCGGCCCGTAGCGGCCCTACAAGGCACGCGGCGGGCACGGTGAAGGTGTGGGTGGTGGGGGGAAAGAGCAGTACCGTAGAAACGAAGTGGGGCGGCCCTGTGGCGAAACAGGAGCCGCCCCTTGTCATTTCGGCTTTGGAGACCTTGGAAGATGACAGGCGAAACTTTGGTCAAGTCTTATTGTTGCTGGAAAAAAGGAGACGGGATGCGGTGGGTGATG
>JARSSH010000047.1 GCA_029624815.1 Candidatus Competibacter sp. | reverse complement strand
GAACGCGCCAATCGAGGCGAAGGCCGCGCCGCGCCGCCGCGTCGGCGACGATCAGCACGCCCAGCAACGGTCATCGAACGCCAAGGATCTTGTAAATCTTTTGTGATACAACACGTTGCTTTTTCATCGGGGGCGGTGAGTTCGCGGCGGTTTCTAACCAGCCATCGTCACAACGAGAATTGCCGCCGGCTTTGTGGCCCGAACCCCGTCCAGGCGCTTCGTGGTACATTTTCCGGTGATACCCGGCGGGAGCGCCGGCGACCGCGCCTTCGGTGATCCCAATCCCTCGGGCCTGGCCGAGATGCTCCCGCCCATCAGGAACACCATCGTCACGAGGTTAGCCGAAATGAAAGTCGAATTTTTGGTTCAGAATGTGAAATGCGGCGGCTGCGCCAACGCGATTCAAACTGGCTTGAGCAAGGATGCCCGGGTCAGGGAAGTCACGGTGGACGTACCCACCGGCCGGGTCAGCGTGGACAGCGAAGAGGACATCGGCGCCGAACTGCGCGCGGCGCTGCACGCGTTGGGATACCCCGAGAAAATCGCTTGAACCAACGCGGCGGGAGAGGCGGCGCCGCCTCTCCCGCCGTCGCGACGGGGCGCTTAGAAGCGCGTGCCGATGTTGATGCCGACGACCCAGGGATCGATCTCGACGGTGCCGAGACTGACCCCGTTTAGTTTGGCCTTGGTGTCGATGTCCATGTAGCCGACGACGCCGTTGACGAACCAGTTCGGCGTCACATCGATATCGACCCCCAATTCCCCCGCCAGACCCCAGGAGGAATCCAGGGAAAGGCTGGTGCCGGACAGGGCGCCAGTCGTCTTTTCATCCCAGAAGTAGGTGTAGTTCAAACCGATGCCGGCATACGGACGAATGTTGCCGGTCGGCATGAAGTGATACTGCACGAACAGCGTCGGCGGTAACTGCAAGGTATTGGCGACCTTGCCGGCGCCCGTCAATTCGATGTCGTGCTTGAACGGCAGGGCCAGGAGCAACTCGATACCGATATTCGGATTCACCATGTAAGTGAAGTTGAAGCCCAGGCTGTAGCCGTCGTCCGCCTCGATATCGACGCCGGGCTGGCCCAAGACATTGGTCAAGTTGTCCGATTTGGGAAACACCCCCCAAGCGCCGGCCCGAACCAGCCAATCGCCCGCCTCATAGGCCTGCGCCGTCGTGCCCGCCAGAAAAGCGCCCGCCAGGGCCGCCGCCACCGCGCTTTTAATCAGTTTCGAAGACATGATGCGCTTCCTGTTGTTATTGAACCAATTGTGTAGGTGAATGGTCAATTAAAAACCACATTGCAGCAGAGCTATTGTGTGCTATTCGCAACATTTTAGTCAAAAAAAAATGAGGCGTATCCATCCAGTCAAAACCGGCTTTCCTGTCCGTCGTCCAACGGGGGCAACACCTGCATGACCTCCTCGAAGGTGGTCAAGCCGGCGGCGATCTGACAGGCCGCGCTGATCCGCAACGGGCGCATGCCCTGTTCGAAGGCGCCGCGCCGCACGGTTTCCTCATCCGTTTCCGTCCGAAACAGCCGGCGGAGTTCCGGCGTCACCATCAACAGTTCGTATAAACCCACGCGGCCCAGATAACCGGTGTTGCGGCATTCCGGACAACCGTGCGGCACACCGACGGCGGCGGGTTTCGGCAGCGGCCAGGGCCGGACCAGCGTTTCCCACAACCCGTCCTCCATTTCGCCGCTGGTCTTGCAATGGGGGCAGAGCGTGCGCACCAGCCGTTGCGCCATCGCGCCGATCAGTACGTTCTGGATCAGGTAATACGGCACGCCCAGATCGAGCAGGCGGGTGACCGCCGAAACGGCGTCGTTGGTGTGCAGAGTGGATAGCACGAGGTGTCCGGTCAGCGCCGCCTGCACCGCCATCTGCGCGGCCTCCAGGTCGCGGATTTCGCCGACCATGATGATGTCGGGATCTTGCCGCAGCAAAGTGCGAATGCCCTGGGCGAAGGTCAGATCGATGGCGAGCTGCACCTGCATCTGATTGAGTTCCGGCACGATCATTTCGATCGGATCCTCGACCGTGCAGACGTTGACCTCCGGAACCGCCAACTGTTTGAGCGTGGTGTACAGGGTGGTGGTCTTGCCGGAACCGGTCGGACCGGTGACCAGCACGATACCGTGCGGCCGGGCAATCATCTTGCGCCATACCGTTTCCTCGGCCGGCGCAAAACCCAGATCGCCGAAACCCTTGGTGACGGTGTCCGGATCGAAAATTCGCAACACGCATTTTTCGCCGAAGGCGGTGGGCATGGTGGACAGCCGCAGTTCGACTTCCCGGCCGGCCGGGGTGCGGGTCTTGAGGCGGCCATCCTGCGGGCGGCGCTTTTCGGCCACGTCCATCCGCCCCAGAATCTTGATGCGGCTGGTGACCGCGCTCATGACCACCGGCGGCAATTGATAGATCGTGTTCAGCACGCCGTCGATGCGAAAGCGGATTTGCCCCTGCTCGCGGCGCGGCTCCAGATGAATGTCGCTGGCGCGCTGGGCGAAGGCGTATTGCAGCAGCCAGTCCACGATCTGCACGATCGGCCGTTCGTCGGCGCTCAACTCGCCGCGCCGGCCCAGCTCCAGCAACTGTTCGAAATTGAGAATGCCCGAAACCGGCTCCATCGCCCCCTGCATCGCGCCCCGCACCGAGCGCGACACGCCGTAGAACTCCATCTGATAACGGTTGATGTCCAGCGGATTGGCGATGACCCGCTCGATCTCCTTGCGCAGGGTCTGCCGCAGGATGTCCCGCCATTCGGTCAGATAGGGTTCGGTGGTGGCGAACACCACCCGATTCGCGTCCACCACGACCGGCAGGATCTGATAGCGAGTCGCGTACTCGTAGGACACGAACGGCAGCAGCCGCTCGACCGCGGCGATGTCCAGCTTGAGCGGATCGATGCGCAGATACGGCAGCCCGGCCTTGCCGGCCAGCCATTCGGTCAGCAGTTCCAGGCTCAGCACCCGATGCGGCGGTTGAAGCTGGCGCAACTGCTTGTTGGCGATCACCACCAGCGGATGCGGTTCGCTGCGCTCCAGCCGGGCGCTCAAGCCGGCCCGTTCGGCGTCCACCTGGGCCACCAGCCCGTCGGCCACCAGCTCGCCAAGCACTTCCTTGAGGCCCAGGCGATGCGGCGGCACGCGCGGCCGGGACGATGGACCCGATTGGGGCTCGACGTTCGGGGCGGGACGGAACGCCGGCGCGGGAAAGTCCGGTGGGCTCACAGCGCTTCCAGTTTGGCGTAGGCCACCACCAGCCACTTGGGACCGCCCGCCGCCGGGAAGTCGATTCGCGCCCGCGCGTGGTAGCCGGCGCCTTCGACCTCCAGCACCACCCCATCGCCGAAGCGGGCGTGGCGCACCCGCTGCCGAGGCCGCAGGCCGGTGGGAGCGGCGGCGGGCGTTGGCGGCGGGATCTTCGCCGGCCGTTTGGCGCGGGCGCGCACGTCGCGGGTCAGTTCCTCGGGGATTTCGCCGACGAAGCGCGAGGGGGAGGGATAGTTTTCCCGGCCGTACCAAGTGCGCCGCTCGGCATGGGACACGTACAATTGGCGGCGGGCGCGGGTGATCCCGACATAGGCCAGTCGCCGTTCCTCCTCCAACTGGCGCGTTTCGGTGATCGAGCGGCTGTGGGGGAACAGACCCTCTTCCATCCCCACCAGGAACACCAGCGGAAATTCCAAACCCTTAGCCATGTGCAGCGTCATCAACTGCACGCAGTCCGCGCCGGCCGCGCCCTGCCCCTGGCCGGATTCCAGGGCGGCGTGGGCGAGAAAGGCGTTCAACCAGTCCGGCTCGGTCGGATCGGCGCCGACCACGACCGGGTCGGTATTGGCGGTGAAATCGCCGCTGGCCTTGATCAGTTCCTCCAGATTCTCGGCCCGCATCTCGCCCTTGTTTCCCTTGTCTTGCTCGTACATCGCCAACAGGCCGCTGTGGGTGACGACATGCTCCATCCGGCCGGGCAGCGGCCGGTCGCGGCTGTCGCGGTCCAGCGCCTCGACCAGGTGCAGGAAACCGCGCACGGCATTGGCGGCCCGCCCGCTCAGCCCGCCGTTCGCCAGCAATCGCAGGGCGGCTTGCCACAGCGAGTCACCCTGGGCGCGCGCGGCCTCGCGCAGCAAATCAAGGGTACGCTCGCCGATGCCGCGCGCCGGGACATTGACCACCCGTTCGAAGGATGGATCGTCGTCGCGGTTGGCGACCAGCCGCAGATAGGCCAGCGCGTCCTTGATTTCGGCTCGCTCGAAGAAGCGCAGCCCGCCGTAAATGCGGTAGGGCATCGCCATCCCGATCAGCGTTTCCTCGAACAACCGCGACTGGGCGTTGGAGCGGTACAAGATCGCCGCGTCGCGATAGCGGCCGCCCGCCTCCACCCACTGGCGGATGCGCCCGGCGACGAAACGCGCCTCGTCCACTTCATTCAGGGCGTTGTAGATCTGGATCGGTTCGCCGTCGCCGTCGGCGGTCCACAGATTCTTGCCGAGCCGGGCGGTGTTTTGCGCGATCAGGGCGTTGGCGGCCTTGAGGATATTGTGCGTGGAGCGGTAATTCTGCTCCAGCCGGATGGTTTGCGCGCCGGGGAAGTCCTCGGCGAAGCGTTGAATGTTCTCGACCTTCGAGCCTCGCCAGCCGTAGACGCATTGATCGTCGTCGCCGACGACGAACACGTCGCCCCGGCCGCCGCCCAGCAGTCGCACCCATTGGTATTGAATGGTGTTGGTGTCCTGAAATTCGTCCACCAGCACATGCTGAAACCGCTCCCGGTAATGCGCCAGCAAGTCTGGATTGTCGCGCCACAGTTCGTAGGCGCGCAGCAGCAGTTCGCCGAAATCCACCAGCCCGCCGCGCTCGCATTCCTGCTGGTAGACGGTGTAGATGCGCTGGTACTGGCGCTGGACCGGGTCGTCGCCGGGCAGATCGGCCGGGCGCTGGCCCTCGTCCTTGCAGCGGTTGACGAAGCCGGCGGCCTGCGGCGGCGGCCATTTTTTCTCGTCCAGGTTCAGGCCGCGCAGCACCCGCTTCATCAACCGGGTCTGATCGTCGCTGTCGAGGATCTGGAAGGCGCGCGGCAATCGAGCCTCCTGCCAGTGCTGGCGCAGCAGGCGGTGGGCGATGCCGTGAAAAGTGCCGATCCAAAGCCCGCCAATCGCTTGATCCATCCGTTCCTCGACCCGGCCGCGCATTTCGGCGGCGGCCTTGTTGGTGAAGGTCACCGCCAGGATCGACCAGGGCGAGGCGTGTTCCACCGCCAGCAGCCAGGCGATGCGCCGGGTCAGCACCCGGGTCTTGCCGCTGCCGGCTCCGGCCAGCACCCGCAAGGGGCCGAGCGGCGCCGTCACCGCCGCGCGCTGGGGTTCGTTGAGATCGTCGAGAATCCAGGAAACGTCCATGGCAAACGATTCTAGCAAAACCGATCGTCCCTTATGCGGTGGCGCTACAGTGAATATTGCCCTAGGATTCCGGTCCCATCGGGCCGCCGATATCCAAGCACCCGCGTTTTTCAACCTACGGAAAGTGCCGCACGCATGAAAATCACGATTTTTGGCTCCGGCTATGTCGGGCTGGTCACCGGCGCCTGCTTCGCCGAAGTGGGCAACGACGTGCTGTGCGTGGACGTGGACCCGCGCAAGGTCGAAATGCTGCAACGGGGCGAGATCCCGATTCACGAGCCGGGCCTCGACGAGGTCGTGCGGCGCAATGGCGACGCCGGTCGGCTGCGCTTCGCCACCGACCTCGCCGAGGGCGTCGCGCATGGCCTGTTCCAGTTCATCGCCGTCGGCACCCCGCCCGACGAGGACGGTTCCGCCGACTTACAGCATGTGCGCGCCGTGGCCCGTTCCATCGGCCAGCACTTGGAGGAGTACCGGGTGGTGGTCAACAAATCCACCGTGCCGGTGGGCACCGCCGACGTGGTGCGCGAGACCATCGCGGGCGTGCTCGCCGAGCGCGGCCGGGACATTCCGTTCTCGGTGGTTTCCAATCCGGAATTTCTCAAGGAAGGCGCGGCGATCCAGGATTTCATGCGCCCGGACCGCATCATCGTCGGCAGCGACGACCACCGCGCCACCGTGCAGTTGCGCAACCTGTACGCGCCGTTCAACCGCAACCGCGACCGGCTGATCGAAATGGACGTGCGCTCGGCGGAGCTGACCAAGTACGCCGCCAACGCCATGCTGGCCACCAAGATCAGCTTCATGAACGAGATCGCCAACCTGGCCGAGCGGCTCGATGCCGACATCGAGAAAGTCCGGGTGGGCATCGGCGCCGATCCGCGCATCGGCTACCACTTCATCTATCCGGGCGCGGGGTACGGCGGTTCCTGCTTTCCCAAGGACGTCAAGGCCCTGGAGTACACCGCTCGCGCGGCGGGCTACGAGGCCGCGCTGCTGCAAGCGGTGGAAGCGGTCAACGAGCGGCAAAAAAACGTGCTGTTCGCCAAGATCCGCCGCCACTTTCGGGGCGAGTTGCGCGGGCGGACCTTCGCGGTCTGGGGGCTGGCGTTCAAGCCGGGCACCGACGACATGCGTGAGGCCCCCAGCCGCAATCTGCTGGAGGCGTTGTGGAATGCCGGTTGCGCGGTGCGCGCCTACGATCCGGCGGCGATGGGCGAGGCCCAGCGCATCTATGGCGAGCGGCCCGATTTTCACCTGTGCGAGCAACCCATGGACGCGCTGGCCGACGCCGATGCGCTGGTGATCGTCACCGAGTGGATTCTGTTTCGCAGCCCGGACTTCGCCGCCATCCGCCAGGCGCTGAAACAGCCGGTCATTTTCGACGGCCGCAATCTGTACGATCCCGACTACCTGCGCGAACAGGGTTTCGTCTATTACGCCATCGGTCGAGGTGAACAAGCATGATCGTTCCCGTCATCCTGTCCGGCGGCAGCGGCGCCCGGCTGTGGCCGCTGTCGCGCGAGGCCTATCCCAAGCAGTTCCTGCCGTTGGTGGATCAGAACACCATGTTGCAAAACACCGCGCTACGGCTGGCCGGTCTGGCCGATGTCGCCGCGCCGCTGGTGGTCTGCAACCAGGAACACCGCTTCATGGTCGCGGAGCAGATGCGCGCCACCGGCGTGCGGCCGGCGGCGGTGGTGCTGGAACCGGTCGGCCGCAACACCGCGCCGGCGGTCGCGGTCGCGGCCCTGCACGCCCAAGCCGCCGGCGACGACCCGATCCTGCTGGTGCTCCCTTCCGATCACGTCATCGCCGATGTCGCCGGTTTCCAGGCCGCCGTGCGGCGGGTCGTCCCCCACGCCGAAGCCGGCCGGCTGATTACCTTCGGCATTGTCCCCAGGGCGCCGGAATCCGGCTATGGCTACATCAAGGCCGGCGCGCCGCTGGACGATTCCGGCATTTGCGGGGTGGAGCGTTTCGTCGAAAAACCCGATGCCGCCACCGCCCGGAGCTATCTGGAATCCGGCCATTACTACTGGAACAGCGGCATGTTCATGTTCCGGGCCTCGGCCTTCCTGGCGGAACTGGAGCGCTTCGCCCCGGCGATGCTGGCCGCCTGCCAGCAGGCGCTGGCCACCGAACAGGCCGATCGGGACTTTCTGTGGCTGGGATCGGAAGCCTTCGCCGCCTGTCCCAAGGATTCGATCGACTACGCGGTGATGGAAAAAACCGCCCATGCGGTGGTAATGCCGCTGGCGGTCGGTTGGAACGACGTGGGTTCCTGGTCGGCGCTGTGGGAGGTCGGCCAGCGCGACGCCGACGGCAACATCGAACGCGGCGACGTCATCAACATCGACACCCGCGATTCCTACATCGATGCCGCCTCGCGGCTGGTCGCCACCGTGGGCGTCGAGCATCTGGTGGTGGTCGAAACCGCCGACGCGGTGCTGGTGGCCAGCAAGGACCGGGTGCAGGAGGTCAAGGCCATTGTCGATCGGCTCAAGGCCAGCCGCCGCCCGGAAGGCTCCATGCACCGCAAGGTCTATCGTCCCTGGGGCTGCTACGACTCGATCGATCTGGACGCGCGTTTTCAGGTCAAGCGCATCATGGTCCGGCCCGGCGCCTGCATCTCCGCGCAGATGCACCATCATCGCGCCGAACACTGGGTGGTGGTCAGCGGCACCGCCCGCGTGCACCGGGGCGACGAGGAGTTCCTGCTGACCGAGAACCAATCCACCTACATTCCGGTCGGCGTCCAGCACCGCTTAACCAACCCCGGCAAGATTCCGCTGGAAATCATCGAGGTGCAATCGGGTGGCTACCTGGGCGAAGACGATATCGTCCGCTTCGAGGACGTGTACGGCCGCGGCAATGGCTAATCGAGGCTTTGTCTGCCTGTCGCCATGGGTCAACCTCGGGGCGGCTTCGCGCACCAATAACAGGGTTCTTCGAGGATTCATGCGAAAATGAGAAACGGACAGGGCGTGTAAAATTACGCATTGTCAGCAGCGTGACGATGATCAGGCGGTTGGAACGAGGCCGAGGAGAGAGAGTTACGCATGCGGACGGCAAGGACGATGCGGCAGTCAAACATCCCACCCGGCTAACGCGATCGTGCCGCACCCACGCAAGGGCATCGCGCCCGGCGCCTTGCGCAACATCCACCGGCAAGCGGCTTGGGAGCGGGATGGAAATGCTCGATCCAGCCGCCAAGCGACAGGTCCGGCCGGACTCATCACCCATCCAAACCTGGAGGAAGTCCCCCGATGGAATTCACGGTCAAGAGCGGCAGCCCGGAGAAGCAGCGCACCGCCTGCCTGGTGCTGGGCGTGTACGAATCCCGGCGGCTGAGCGCCGCCGCCGAGCAGTTCGATGCCGCCTGCGGCGGCTATCTGGGCAACCTGCTGCGCCGGGGCGACCTGGAAGGCAAGCCGGGTCAGTGGCTGCTGCTGTTCAACGTGCCCGATGCGCTGTGCGAACGGGTGCTACTGGTCGGCTGCGGCCGGGAGCGCGATCTGGACGACCGCCGCTTCCAACAGACCCTGGCTCAGGTCGCCACGGTTCTGAACGATACCGGCGCCACCGAGGCGGTGGTGTACTTGACCGACCTTGCGGTCAAGGGCCGCGATCTCAACTGGAAAATTCGCCAGGCGGTCGAGGCGGTCGTGGCGTCGCAATACCGGTTCGACCTCCTCAAAAGCAAAAAGGACACTCCGCGCCGATCCTTGCGCAAGATCATACTTAGCGTGCCCGGCCGGCGGGAACTGCCCGGCGGCGAACAGGCGATCGGCGAGGGCCTTGCCATCGGCGCCGGCGTCAAATTCGCCAAGGATCTGGGCAATCTGCCCGCCAACCTCTGTACGCCGACTTATCTGGCCGAGCAGGCTCAGGCGCTGGCCGGGGAATTCCCGGCCCTCCGGGTCGAGGTGCTGGAAGAGGCCGATATGGAGCGCTTGGGCATGGGCGCGCTGCTGGCGGTGACGCGCGGCAGCGTCCAGCCGGCCAAGCTGATCCGCCTGGATTACCGGCAGGGACCGGAAACCCTTAAGCCCTACGTGCTGGTCGGCAAGGGTGTCACCTTCGATACCGGCGGCATCTCGCTCAAGCCCGGCGAAGGCATGGACGAAATGAAATACGACATGTGCGGCGCGGCCAGCGTGCTGGGGACGCTGCGGGCCTGCGCCGAACTGAAGCTGCCGCTCAACGTAACCGGCCTGATTCCAGCCGTGGAAAACATGCCGGGCGGGCGGGCCACCCGACCGGGCGACATCGTGACCAGCCTGTCCGGCCAAACCATCGAAATCCTCAACACCGACGCCGAGGGCCGGCTGATCCTCTGCGACGCCATGACCTACGCCGAACGCGACGAGCCAGCGGCGGTGATCGACATCGCCACCCTGACCGGGGCCTGCATCGTCGCGCTGGGGCGTCATCCGCACGGCCTGTTCAGCAACCATCCGCCGCTGGCGCACGCACTCGCCACCGCCGGCCACGCCGCCGCCGACCGGGTGTGGGAACTGCCGTTGTGGGAAGACTACCAGGAGGGATTAGATAGCAATTTCGCCGACATGGCCAATGTCGCCGGCAGCCGGGACGGCGGCGCAATCATGGCCGCCTGCTTCCTGTCCCGCTTTGCCAAAAAATACCACTGGGCGCACCTGGACATCGCCGGCACCGCATGGAAGACCGGCAAGGCCAAGGGCGCGACCGGACGGCCGGTGCCGCTACTGACCCAGTATTTGCTGGACCGGGTCGCCGAGGCGCAACGGGAGGATGGGCGTGCCGCGCATTGATTTCTACGTATTGCCCGACCACAAAGAGAACGGTCGGGCGCTGCTGGCCTGCCGGCTGGCGGACAAGGCGTACAGCCTCGGCCATACCGTCTATCTTTTCGTCGCGTCCGAGACTCGGGCCGCGGCGTTGGACGATCTGCTATGGACTTTCCGGCAGGACAGCTTCGTCCCGCACGAGCGCTATCCACTGGTGGGGGACGAAGGCTCGCCGGTGCTGGTCGGCACGACCACGCCGGCGATAGTGG
The DNA here is from genome assembly GCA_029624815.1 of Candidatus Competibacter sp. GTDB lineage: Bacteria > Pseudomonadota > Gammaproteobacteria > Competibacterales > Competibacteraceae > Competibacter. The sequence continues at coordinate 1,480 of JARSSH010000047.1, read as the reverse complement.
AGGCGCGGGTGCTGATCAACCTGAGCGACTCCCTGCCCGAAGGCTTCGAGCGCTACCAGCGAGTCGTGGAACTGGTCGACCAGCACCCCGACGTACTGGCGCAATCGCGCGAGCGGTTCCGGCAGTACCGCGAGCAGGGCCGCGCGCCGGAAACACACAAGCTGTAGCAGCGTCTCGGCCGGGCGAATCGAGTCAAACGCCAAACAGCCTCCGAGATTCCCGGAGCGATTCAAGCAGTCGGGGATATTGGGAGCGGCCTCCCCGACCCATGATCTGGCCACCGCAGTGGTGGAAAAGAGCCCATCTTGACGCGTAACCGCCATATACTCTTTCTGATCGATTTCTTTCATGGTTCCGGGGGTACGGAACGACATTTATCCTTGTTGGTGCGCAAGTTATGTCGGCATGGGTTCGATGTGACGGTTATGGTGTTCGATTTGGGCGCCAATCCACTGATCGACGAGATGCGCCATGCGGGCGCCTCGGTTGTTGAGCTTCCGGTAGCGCGCATCTATACGCCGAACGCAATGATTCAAGCGTGGCGATTTTTGCGTTTCATTAAAGAAAAACGAATCGATATCGTCCAAACATTCCATCAAAAAGCGGATACTTATGGCGCAATCATTGCTCGCTTGGCGGGTATCAAACATATTGTATCCAGTAGACGCGATACGGGAGATTATAAAAAATCATATTATGTTTTTATCAGCCGCCTCATTGAATCGTGGTTCGATAAAATCATTGTCGTTTCCGATCGAGTTGAAGATGCCTTATTGAAGAAAGAAGGGGTTGATCGTCGTCGTATCATAAAAATATACAACGGTGTGGACAGCCAAATATTCCGGCCACCCGATCCACAAGAGGCGGCTTGCGCACGACGGTCGCTCGGGCTGACCCCGAGCGATTTCGTCGTCGGGATGGTTGCGAACTTCCGCCCGGAGAAAGATCATGAGGCTTTATTCGCCGGAGCGCTCAAGGCTAAACCGTCCATTCCGGAACTCAAGCTGCTGCTGGTCGGAGGGGGGCCGCTATTCGAGCGCTATCGCGCACGCTACGAGCGCCCTGCCCGCGGAGATCTTGACGTTATTTTCACTGGCAGCGTTCACGATGTGCAACGCCATTTGTACGCAATGGATGTTGCGTGCTTGATTCCGAAGGCAAATGAAGGGTTTTCCAATGCCATACTGGAGAAGATGGCCACAGGTCTTCCGCTAATCGTTTCCGATATCGGCGGGAATGCCGAAGCAGTGACCGACGGACGGAATGGGTTCGTCATAGCACCGAACGACATCGATGCATTGCGCCAAGCTCTGATTTTTCTTCATGCCGATCCATGTAAAAGAGCGAATATGGGGCGGGAGTCGAGACAAAGGGTGGAACAGGAATTTTCGCTGGAACTCATGTGGAGCCGTCACGAAAAACTCTACCGTTCTCTATGCGACGATTGCTGATTTTCGGTGGAATTTTCGGCCAGATCGGC
>JARSSH010000046.1 GCA_029624815.1 Candidatus Competibacter sp. | reverse complement strand
CGCCAAACAGGCGTTCATTGCGTCAGGCTGACTTTGTGGGTAATCGGGTGGTTTTAATTGCCATACAGATGCAGGACACTACAATCCTCAACATCCACGCGGATCAAAGTACTCGCCTAGTGAGCTAATCAAACACCGTAATAACTGGTGGTTGGCTTGTGAAAACAATAGCCAAATAGGACGAACTCCAGCAGAAAAATATAAATATCAGGCAAATGCTAAACGCATTGATGGGTCTTTCAAGGTTATTGAAAAAGAAATCGGTACTCTGTGGTCTCATTGGGCCAACATGCCAGAACAAAGTGAGATTATTCGATTTGAGGGCAAGCTGGTTGGTACCGCTAATGAGGAAGATATAAATGGACCAACCCACTATGAGCTATATATTCTACATAATGGGCGATATATCGTGTACAGCGAACACAACCATCGCTGTGATTGGTTCATTTCATCTCTTCGAGGCGTAAATGCATGGGATGAATATGACCCGCCATTGACACTAGAGCAAGTGCAAAATGAATACCCTATTCTGGCTAAAGCAGCAGGTTTAGTTCGAGTGAGAAATTTTCGACCAACTTAGTTTACATAATACGCGCTTTCATTAGTTTTTAAGCCATTTGAAGAAGGAGCCGCCCGTGGCTAAACAATACGCGCCCCACATCGAACGCCTATTGGCCGTCGCCGCCAGCGGCAAACTCCTAGCCGTCGGCGGTCGCCGCGACGCGGCGGGCGTCACCGACTCCAGCGTTCACCTGCTGCAACTGCCCAAGCTGAACGCCCGCTTCAGTGCGCCACTGAACGCCGCCGTGTCCGCGCTGGCCTTTTGCGGCGACGATTGCTTGCTGGCCGGAACCGCCAAGGGCGATCTGGCAATCTGGCGCGCGAGCGGCGACGGCAAAACCCCGGCTTGGCAACAGGCTGTTCACAGTGGCCCGGTGCGAGCGCTGGTTGCGTCCGACTCGCAGGTCTTGAGCGTCGGCGATGACGGGGTTCTGGCGCTACACATCGTCGAGATGGACGACGACCGGCCGTGCTTGCGCGAACGAACCAAACGCCATTTGAGCGAACAGCCGTTACGCGCCGTCGCACTGGACGCAGAGAGCGGCAGCGTGGCCGCCGCCGGAGCCGACAACACGATTTACGTCCTGCCGCTGGCGAATATCGGCGACGCCGAACCCCGCGTCATGCCCTGCGGCGAACGCGGCATCTTCGCCCTGGCCTTCACCGGCGATGGCCGTATCGTGGCCGGCTGTGGCGACGGTTCGATCCGGGTTTGCTTTCTGGAAGGCGCCATCGACGAGGAAAATCGCAGCGGCGACGCTGCCCATCAGGGGCCAGTGCGCGGCCTGCTGTTCAGCGCGGCGCTGAACGACGAACAGGGCCGACCGCTACCCCGCCGGCTGTTCTCGCTCGGTGAAGACGGCGAACTCAAGGTCTGGACGCTGGATCAACGCCGCAAGCCGCGCACCGTCCCCGTTGGACGCAACGCCAGCGCGCTGGCGCTGTTCGACCCGCCGCCGCAAGCCAAACTGGAACAGCGCGGCGGGCTGCTGGTCGCGGTCACGGAAAACCGGCTGATTTGGCTGAGTCCAGTGGATCAGGATGGCAACTCCGCCGCGACTGGCGAGGTTTGGGATTCCCGGTTGCAACGGCTGCTCGACGAAGTCAAAGCCACGCGCTCGTCGTCGGCCACACTGGACGCTTTGGCGCAACTGGCCGAGGATGAGGCGCGAGAAGCCCTGGAATATGTACTGAATCAGGATTCCCGACCGGGGCAACGCATCGAGGCGGCGCAAAAGCTGGGCGCCAGCCAACGCCGCCGCGGCCGGCCAGTCTTGGCCAAGGCGCTGAACGACGATCACGTCGGCGTGCGCAAGGCCGCCCTGCAAGCGCTGGAGCAAATCGACGCCGAAACGCCCTTGCAGGCCCTGCAACTGGCGCTGGGCAGCCGTCACCCGGACATCCGGCTCGTTGCGGTGCAACGCCTGAGCCGGTTAAGCCAAGCGTCGCCGCTGGCGCCGAGACTCCTCGGCGAACGGCTGAACGATTCGGACGAGAAAGTCCGCGAATCCGCCCTGGATGGCTTGCTGGCCCTGGAACCCGATGCCGGCGTCGCGTTGCGCGGCGCTTTCGAGCGCGGTTCCCCCGATATTCGCCGCGCGGTATTGATCCGTCTCGGGCGACTGCGGCTGGGCGACACACCGCAAGGCCGCCAACTGCTCGGCCAGGCGATCAACGACGATGCGTTCGCGGTGCGTCACGCGGCGTTCTGGATCGCGGTCGCGGCCCGGCCCGCGCTGGCGGCCCGGATGCGCGCCAGCGGCGGTGAAATCGCCAAGATACTGGACGAGTACGCGGCTCTAGGCGTCGTCGGCGCGGCAACCAGCACCGTCGGAACCCCGACCGACCAGGAGCTGGAACCGCTGTTCGCGGCCCTGGTTTGCCGTTACCCGGACATGGCCCTGCAAGGCGCCCTGTGTCTGAGCTGGCTTGGCGACGACCGCGCCAGCGGGGCCTTGCTGCAACTCAGCCGGGAACCCAACGCCCAGACTCGGCGGCAGGTCGTCCGCTTCATGGCCAACGCCATCATCAATCTGGCCGGCGATCGACGCTTGCGCTTGCGCCTGCAATGGCTGTTGAACGACGACGGCGCCCAAGTGCGCGCCGAAGCGTTCGACGGGCTGCTCAAACTGGCCGAACCGGAAGGTCCGGCCGGCGAGATCGAACTGGCCGAACTGGCGCTGCGTACCCAGGCCGGTGAGATTCGGACCCGCGCCCTGCAACTCTTGGTCAAACACGGCGCGACCGCGCAAAGCGAACTTGCCGCCCGCATCGACGAGTTGCTCGGCCATGCCCTGGACGACGAAGCCGAGGACGTGCGCCGGGAAGCCATGCGGACGCTGTGGGCCTGGCACAGCAAGCGCCCGGAAATCACCTTGCGCCGGGCGGTGACCTCCGTTCATCCCGACGTGCGCCGCTGGGCGGTGGACGAGTTGGCCCGCCAAGTCCGCCAGTCGCGCGCCTGGGCCAGGGAATTGCTGATCGAGCGAGTCGGCGATAGCGCCGCCGCAGTCGGTTTGGCCGCCTATGAAGCCCTGACCCAGGAAGAAACCGACAAGAAACGCGCCGATTACCATTTGGCGGCGATCCACTCGCCCGCCATCGAGGTCCGTCTGGCAGGATTGAAAGGGGCATTGGAGACGACCGACCCGACTCCGCTGCGGAACCGCTTGATCGAATTGTTGCAAACCGAGGAAGCGGCCCAGTTTCTCGCCGCCATCGAGGCGCTCGACAAATTGCTGCCCCGCGACGCGCACGCCTTTACCCTCGCTTTCGACAGCCCGTTTTATCTGTTGCGGGTACGGGCCGGCGAATTGTGCGGCAAACGCCGGGACAGTCGCGCGGTCGGACCGATGCAGGCGTTGCTGAGTATTCCCAAGACCGACCGCGACCGCCCTTCCGACGCGCTGCGCCAGCGTGCCGCCAGCGCTCTGGCCGACGTGGGCGACCCAGCCAGCATTCCGTTTTTAACCAACCTCTTGCGCGACGACGATGCCCTAGTGCGGGAGCACGGTGCACGCGGCTTGGCCACCGCCTGCCAAAACGGCAACGAGCAACCGCTGGTCGCCGCGCTGGCTCACGCCGATCTGGCGGTGCGCAGTTGGGCCGCCGATGGCCTGTCGAAGCTGGGCGATACGCGGGCGCTGCCGGTGCTGGCCGGCACTCAACGTCACGAGCATCCGCCGATCCGGCGCGGCGCGCTGTACAGCTTCGTCGCGCTGGGCGGCGCGGGCGTCCAAGGCTTGCTACAAGGTTTGGAAGACTCCGAGCGCGATCTTCAGGAACTGACCTTCGCCGTGATCGTGGCCCGCGATATTGCCTTGGCGCGGGCGCGACTGGAGCCGGATCTGCTACTGAGCGCCCTGAGCGCCGGACAGCCGGAAATCCGCTTTGCGGCCGCCCGCGTTTTGGAAGCGCGGTTGAGCGACGAAGACCTGGGACAATGGGGATTGGAACTGATCGGGCCGCGTCAACCGGAGAAAGCCAGCGACATGCGCAATTGGCCGGAACCGGAACGGCGGCCACGCCTGCTCAACGCCGTGGTCAACGCCCTGGCCAGCGATTCTCCGGCGCGGCGCTATGCCGCCGCCCAGGTTCTCGGCCTGCGCCCGCAACCCGAAACCTTCTGGCGCGAGGCCAAACGTCTGGCTGAAATCGCCACCGATCAAGCGCCGCCGCAAACCGCGCCCGAAACCGAAATGGCGCTGGAACGCAAAACCGGCTGGATTCGAGGTCTATTCCAGCGCAAGCCACAGCCGAACAACTCCGCCACCCAACGTCTGCTGACGGTGTTGCGCTTCGCCGGGGGCGGGCGACGGCCGCCCAGGGAGCAGGATCAAGCCGGCGCGTCCGAACTGTGGCGGCTCGCGTTCGGAACGTATGCCGGTCTGATTCGGCAAGCGCCAGTCGCCAAGGGGCCGGACGATTATCAACGGGTGCGGCGCGACAGCATCGCCCGTCTCGCGGCACTGGCCCAGCAACCCACCATCGGCCGGGAAGCGGTGTTGCCGGTGCTGCGCCAAGCCTTGGGCGACCCGCATCATCTGGTGCGGCAGGCGGCGCTGAACGCGTTGGCCGAACTAAATCCGCGCGAGCCGCTGGAGCCGCTGGCCCTGGCTCTGAACGTGGATTCCGCCGATCTTGGCCGCAATGCCTTCGACCGCTTACTGACCTTGGCCACGACCGGCGACGCCAAAGCCGCCGAACTGGCCCGTGGCACGGTCAACGCCGCCAACGCGGAGACGCGTCGCCACGCCCTGGAGCAATTGCCTCGCCTGTATCCCGCCGGCAGTCTGGAACCCTGGTTGCTGGCCCTGAACAGTCGTCACGACGATCTGCGGCTGACGGTGGTGGATCGCCTGCTCGATGCCAACGATCCGCGCATCGCCGCTGCTCTAAGCCGCGCTCTGGAAAGCGAACACGAGGAGTTACGTCTGCGCGCCGCCGTGGGCTTGGCCCAGCGCGGCGAGCCGCTGGCCCTGGACGTTCTGGCGACCGCCTTGAACGCCGAAGCGCGCATTGCCAACCGGGCGTTGGAAGCGCTGGTCGCGCTGGCGCACGCCCGCCCGAACGAGCAGGTCGCGGCGCAAGCGGCCGAAGCCGTGATGGCGCGGCTGGAAGACGACCCCGACCAAACCGCCGACCGACCGGCCCTGCTGCGCGCCCTGGGTCGCATCGGCCACATCGCCGCCGCGCCGCTGCTGGGCCGCTGGTTGCTGGACAAGGAGAAAGCGACTTATCACGGCCAAGCTTTGGATGTGCTGTCGCAATTGCTGCGCGACCGGGTTCAGCCGGAGCAAAAGCGGGCGGACGGGCGGCAATACCCGCGCTATCGGGAAGAATTGGCCCTGGAAGCCTTGCCGCCGTTGCTCGATCACGACAACGCCGCGATTCGGACCCGCGTCGTCGAAGCGCTGGGCAATCTGGAGTCGAAATCGGCCGAAACCTTGCTGGTTCGGCTGCTGGACGACCGCGACGAAGCAATTCGGGCGTTGGCTTGCGCGCAACTGGCGCAACGCCTCGTCGCGGGGATGCCGGGCGCGAGTTTGGAACCGCTAACGCGGGCGTTGATCGGCGGTCGCCGCGAACTGCTGCTGGTCGCCGCCGAAGGCTTGGCCAAACAGCAACGCCCGGAAGCTTTTCAACCGCTGCTGCTGGCTTTCAGCGCCGGCACCGAGACGGAACGGAAACGCGCCGTCGCCGCGCTGGGCGAGTTGGGCGACCGGCGCGCTTTGGAATATCTGGAACCGTTGCTCGATCGACGCGCCGATCTACCCGCCGACGACCGCGCCCTAGCGCCGGACGCCGCCGAAGCCCTCGGCGCGCTAGTGCCCCGCTTGACCGATGCCGACGAGCACCAACGAGTGCGCGACAATTTGGAGCGGCTGGCGCGCGAGGGTGTGGGCGAACTGCGCTGGCGGACGCTGAGCGGTTTGCGGCGCGTCGGCGACGAGCGCAGCCGTGCCTTGCTGGAACGCCTCGCCAGCGACCCTTACGAAGATGGAACCGCCCGGCAGCGGGCCGCCGCCGAACTGGGTCAACTGGGCGCATCCGCTGCCGAGCCGGTGTTGGAGTCGCTGCTGCACCAGCGCGATGCCAATCTGCGCAAGGCCGGTCTGGAGGCATTGCGGCGGATTTATCCCAGCGACGCCACGAAGGTCAACCTGCTGGCTCTGAACAGCGAATACGCCGAGATCAGTCAACCGGCCGCGCGCTTTCTGGCCCGGCAGGGCGATCCCGTTACCTTGACCCAGCGGCTTGGCGTGGTGAAAGATCAACAGGTTCGCCAACGCCTGCGGCGTGGCTTGATTCGTCGCCAAGCCTTCTCCCGTGATGCTCTGGGTGAGTTGCTGCGCGGCGATGCAGCGGCGACGCGGGCCGAAGCCGCCTGGATCGCCGGCAACAGTGGCGACCGGGATTTGGCGGGAGCCGTGCAAGCCGCGCTGGAGCGGGCGGCGAACGGTTGGCGACAGGCTGACGAACGGCATTTAGGAGAACAGGCCGGCGCGGAAGCGCACGCTTGGCGGGCCAGTCTGTGGGCTGCCCGTCAACTGCAACTGGCCGTCGCGCCTGCGGCGCGGGCCGCGCTCGCCGATCCCCGCCATCCGGTCACGGTGCGTTGCGAAGCGATTCGTTGTCTGGCTGAGTGCGGCGACGCCAAGGACAGCAAGGTGTTGTTGCAAGCTCTGGAAGATGTCGATTCCGGCATGCGCGCGGCGGCCAGCGCCGCGTTGGCCCGGCTGGGCGGCGACTCCGCGCTTCAACATTTGGAGCGGTCCAAGAGCGTCGATGGCGCGGCCTTGCGCCCGGCTCTACGGGTGGTTCTGCCCAAAGCGGACGGTCGCTTGCTGGCCAGCGCCGAGCAGCGGCAAGCCGCGCTGCCGGTTTATCTGGAACAACGGGAGGTGGCGGCTCTGGTCCGTCGCGCCACGGCGACTGATGGCGAAGCAGCGGCGCGGTCGAGCGCGATTGCGACCCTGGGCCGGCTGGGCGGCGAAGCGGCGCAAACCGCGCTGCAGGGGATATTGGCTAATAAGAACGAGGACGGCGCGATTCGAGCCATTGCATTCAAGAGCTTGCGACGGCTGGAACGGCGGGCGGTGAGTCGGGCTGCTTCTGGTGGATAGGCAGAAAGGAGAGCTATAGGCAATCGGTTAACGATTTCGTTCGCCTGCCCCGCGTAGCGGGGTCAGATGCAATGCCTACTTTGGCTTTAGCTTAAAGCCGCTTCAGCAGTCTTTCATATTCAGTGTGTGGGCCTATCCAAAACCAAACAATTTCATTGTTATTCATGATACCTACGGCACGATAATCGATATTGATTCTGGCTGAATATATAGGGTCGGTTTCGTGAACCCGTTTGAACTGTAAACCAGGATAGTAAGGGTCAGTTATAAAATGCCTGTAGGCAATCCTCGCTTGTGACCTGACAGAATCAGGTAGTTTTACAAGCGCCTTACGGAAATTTTGCGTAGTGTGAGAAATCATAAATTGTCAGGATCAAGTAACTTGGTTTTACCTGCCCTATGTTCTTCTAATGCTTCTTGAGCCAGTTGACTTAATAAATCTTGGGAATCGCTAAATGCTTTATCCCAACGCTGTTCGGATGCAATTTCGTCTAGCAGCCAACGCGCAAAAGAATCTTGCTGTGGTTCGGTCAATTTAGAAATTTCATTAAAAGCTTTTTCAAGAAGTTTTGTCATATAAAAATCCTCATGTCGTTTAGTTGTAACTTGCTTAATTTAAGATTGTTTCTTGCATCGCTCATAACAGACAATAGCACAGTCTCCACTAGCGCCAAGTTTGGCGGGTTACGCTGTCGCTAACGTGTGGCTCAGCCGCGCCGCTTTTTGGCGTCGGCTGGATGGGTTGGTTAGGCTGATGCATCATTAAAAGACCTGACCCCGTCCTTCTCACAACCCGGCCGCGTCGGGCATATCCTCGCCGACTACTACTTGCCCACGTAGCTTGTCTTCGCGGCGTGCCAAGCCATCCGTGCCGGGATGTCGCCGTGAGCGTTGACGACGACTCGTTTGTGATAGTTGACGAAGCGCTCGGGCGGCGCATGGACTGTGGTCGCGGTCTTCGTGGTGATCTTCATCTGATCGAACGTGATTACGCGAGGCGCCGGGGGCATCGATCCGCCTATGCCGTCGAAGTCCCAATACTCCCGGATCAGGCCACTCATCCCCCTGGCACCCTTGGCAATGCTGGAAGCAAGAACCCGCCCCCGGCTAAAGCCGGAGAGCACGATGTTCTTGACGTAGTTGGAGCTGACTTTCGACGGCGCTTTATCGCCCTTCTTCCGGGTCGCGCCCGATGTCACCAAGCGGTTGATCTCGGTTACCGCAGTGTGCGGTTCGCGCGCTCCCGATGCTGGAGGCGTTGACTGGCCGGCGTTGGCCGCTGTGTTGCGGACGAGTACAACGATCTGCTCAAGGATGTCGAGCCAGTCGTCGGCGAAAACTCCTAGACTTCCGTAGGTCGTGTTGGTGAAGAATGGAACCACGGTGATGTGGTTAGTGCCTGCCATCGAGATCTGCCGCCCTAAGATCTCCGCATAGCGGAAGAGCTTCGGCCACTCACCGCTCCGCGTCGGATACTGCGGGTCGTTCATTCCGGCATTGCCTGGATGCGGGTGAGCGAAGATGTGGATGGTGTCGAAAGACTTGATCGCGGAGCTGTAGCTGACGCCGAACCAGTTGGGTGCCGACCCCGCCGGGTCAGCCTCCAGCGACAGCACCTGGATGTCGTAGGTCTCGTGCGGCATTTCGAACGGCTGCGTGTAGGGGCCGAGAACCGATTCCGGCTTGGCGGCATGCTCGCGACCGCGGTGCCGGCCAGTGCCCTGATGGACTGTCGGCAAGGGCGGAAAGGTCTTGGACGAAAGTGAGATGCTCATTGGGTCCACTCTTTAACGTGCGCTTCAGCCGCGCGAGGTACGAGCATCGGCTGGAAGCGATGGTTGGGCATCGCCGTCTATTAGTTGATGTTTATTCTCGATACCCATTTTCAAAAAAAGATCAGAAAGCTCGGATAGAACAACATCAATGTCATCTAATTCAAATAGTTCCTGATGAACACGCTTGCCCAACCTCTCAGCGCATTTAAGTGCAGCTCTTTCGCACCATGCGTCGGTGGTTGGCCAAAAGGCTTTTATATGAAGGTCCGGGACGATTGTGCGATAGGTGGAAATACGATCAGAAAGATTATCACTCCATCCGATTTTAACCCTATTTTTTCCTTCGTATGTTGGAACTTCAATAAAATATACCCCCCTGATTCTCAATGGAGAAATACTGACCTTTGAAACTATGGAATTGTTACGTTCATTTTCTATTTGCTTTTTAAATGATTCAGCGTCTTCTGGTTTTAAGAAAAGGGGTTTGTTTTTGCCCTCTGACAAAGTAAACGGTACGAAACCTCTACGAACAACTGCTTTTCGAACTGATGAGGCATGAAAACCCAATTCTTCTGCTAACTGTTTCAACGAAACTGGACGTTCAAGCTGATTATCTGCCTCTTTTTTCATCCCAATTTTTATCCATTGAATACGTACATGCTCTTGGTGCCCAACGACCAAGCTCAGCCGAGGAAGGCCGCGTCGCGGCCTGACGTCGGCTGGAGCGCCGTGTTATGTGCGAACCGATAACTCATCGTCGGCAATCCCGGCGATTTTCATCAAATGGCGCTGAAGACCCAGCTTCAATGGGGTATTTCCGTGTACTGGCACAGAGATGCGCACAGTTTCTCCAGCTTTGGCATAAATATGGTGGCTGCCACTAATGCGCTTCAGTTCCCAGCCCTTACCTTCCAAGATTTTGCAAAACTCTTTGCCACTGACAGCTTTCAAACCGCGATCTCCATTACCTTGTCTTTTTCAGATATTGCGATCTGTTGAACATCTACGGACAAGCAGCCTTCCACTGCCTCGTAAATATTGGTCAACAGTTCGTCAAAGGTTTCACCCTGAGTCGCGCACCCCGGTATTGATGGAACTTCCGCCCAGTAGCCACCTTCTTCGGCTTCGTGTACTACAACTTTGAGTTTCATGACATTTCCTCTTTATCGAGCACATAACGAGGAGATGAGCGGCGGAGCGAAGCGGAGTCCGCTCGATCTCCTGGTTCATCCGCAGCCTGTGGATTTTTATCCTTGAAAAATTGACAAAATCACAAAAATCCTTAACGAATGAGCGCGGCTGCGGTCGCGTATCCGCATCAACGCCGCCATAAGTTGCGGCTTTGGAGTTGTTTGGTTTGTGGTAGCGTAGCGTTAAGCCACAAACCAAGCAACGGAAAAGACGTCAATCTTGATGGCCTTGTTATGGTGTGACACCAACACGACCCAACCACTACGTTGTGCAGCGCTAGCGGAACCATAGTTTATAAATGGCACCCGCAAGAACTGTGAACTTGCCGATACCGTTAATTCCAAATGTGGCACTGAGATAAGAACTGAATTCTTGAAGTGACCACCAATTCAAATAAGGCACCAAGGGTTAGGAAAACCGCCCTTGAAGCCACAACTTACAGGAGTGAGGCACACCACAATAGAAATCAGAAATAGCCACATTCTTCTTACTTTCTGAGAGGCACCAGGAACGAACGGGAAGGGATTGAAGCCAGCACGTCCTTGATGCCGAGATACTCGATATTGGCACGATCTACCTTAGAACGACAAGACAAAAAGGCAGAACACCATAACGCCTCAAACACCGGCGCAGCTTTTCTGCGTCCGAGTGCTTTGATTTGTTAGATTTTTCTTCGTTGTAACTACCGCGCCTATAAAGAGATAGTCTTCATCACCTTGCAACCCATGTTCTTGAATATGAGGATCGTTGGGGTCTGGAAGAACCCCTCGCCGAATTGTAAAGACATCCACGCACTGAGACAGGCTATTTAACTTGCTATTGCCATCAATATAGCTTTGATAGCGATTCTTTACTTTTGAAAGGTTAGACTGCTCTTTTTTATCATTCCAGACTCCCTTATAACTATGGAGGGCTATAAATACTGCAAAAGGCAAGGTTGAACCACCAGTAGGAGACTTTAATTCAAAATACTCTGCGTTTCTCTCAAGATCTTTAATTATTAGGGGTTTACTTGGATTAAACCCCTTTACTTCAATTGCACATAGCGGGACATCGAAACTGTTACTTTCGGTGTAAATAGCAATGTCTATCTTCCCCGACCTACTTGTATTGTTGGGCGTTCGTATAACTGATTTGTAGCCTAAAAAATTATCTGCTTTTACCTTAGTCATTAGAGGTGTGCAAGCAGAAGCAAATTTCTTTGTGTCATTTTCAAGACATATTTTGTACGGAGACCCAAAATAGTGATTGAGTTTTTTAATTGCTTTGGCCGCATTTACCGTCAGAAGGTATTCAGCATCAATCAGCTGCGTTTCATCATCAGAGAAATAGAAGGCATCATCACATGATGTCCTCATGGATTCTTTTAACTTATTGATGATATCTAATTCGGAGTTCATATAAATCTAACGTTCGCCATAACCGGCGTGCAAAAGCAGAGCGAAGCGGCGCTTTTGCACGTCCGTGTTGATGGCGTTGTTATGCCGGAGCCTATTCTGTGTATTCATTTCTTGTCATTGCTTTCCAGCAGCTTTTTCCGCTCAGCTTCATACTCTTGATACGACATGGATTTCTCAGGCGACTTTTGTTCTGCTGAAGGGTGAACAATGGCCTCTCTTGTCTTTAACCCTTCGTAAATATTGCCATAGATGCGTTCGTTACTGGCACACCCTGCGAGAAGACTAAGATTGGCACATAGGGTAATAGTAAATACTGCACGCATGTGTCTGTCCTATTCGGTCGACGGGTTGATGATATTGTTCGGCATTACTTAAAGGAACTCTGAATAATGAAGCCGAAATGGGGCGTTGGATTGCTTACGATAATCTGCTCTCCCGAGGATTTCTTAATCACATACCCGTCAAATATTTTTTCCTGTCCGCCTTGTAGGTTGCCGTACACTTTCACTTTTTCATCCATAGAAAGCCCAAGTTTTTTGTTGTCCGGCAACTTGGCTCTAACAAAGATTGAGCCGGAATTGTCCGTTAAAGTAAAACCATTCTCATCAAGCTGTGTGACAGTTCCCTCGATTGTGGTTACCGGGGGCAATGGCAAATTCTTAATTGGTGTAGTGCCTGCACACCCACCAACCGTTAAAACAACCACGGCCAATAGAGACAGAAACCTGGTTTTCATTGCGATTTCTCCTTTTCGTTGATAGGCATAACGGGGCGGCGGATAAGCCGCGAGGTCGGAAAAGCCGAAGGCTTTGACGGCCG
>JARSSH010000045.1 GCA_029624815.1 Candidatus Competibacter sp. | reverse complement strand
TATCTGTTCCAACACACCCACATCGTCCTTGGCAAACGGGAGGCGTCCATATAAAACCGATGAAATTTAGCTATGAGACAGATTTTTATGGTTGGACTGAAAATCAGGTGTCCCTGTTGCGCGCCGGGCGGTTTGGCGAGATCGACCGGGAACATTTAATCGAGGAGATTGAAAGCATGGGCCGAAGCGAGCGGGCTGAACTGGAAAACCGGTTAGCGGTACTACTGGCGCACTTGCTTAAATGGCGACACCAGCCCGTTCTGCGTTCTCGAAGTTGGCAACTCACGATCATCGAACAACGGCGACAAATCGCACGCCTCCTCCGCCGCAACCCCAGCCTCCAATACCAAGTGGAAGAAAGCCTCGAAGAGGCCTATGGTGACGCCCTGATTCTGGCTGAGAAAGAGACGGGACTAGACTCCTTTCCAACAGCCTGCCCGTTCAATTGGGAGCAACTGCAAGATATGGAATTTCTACCTCAATAAAAATACCCGCAGGTCACCGTTCGCTCCCCTTGCCCTTCGGGAGAGGGAGTTCAGCAATTCTTTGTTTCACAAGACTCCCTCCCCGCCTGTGGGGAAGGGCTGAGGCGGGAGGCGAACGGTTACAGCTTGACCCTCCCTCTGGTTGAAGTTTTCGTAATCGGAATTGTATGAACAAGATTTTCATGCTTGGGCTCTGCAAAATGCTGGGCTGATCCGCGCTGACCGCTGGGACCAGATCGATCGCTTTACCTGAGGAATCATTTCGCCGCGAACACCGCTCCCGGCGGCGTCGCCCCCAACACCCGTGCGGTACTGCATAACGCTATCCAGGAGTACAAGAATTAGTGGAAATAGGATTTTGGATTTGTCTGGCTTTGGTATTCTACATTTATGTAGGATATCCAACGATTGTTTTCGTATTGTCGCGGGTTCTCCACCGCACGGTTCGAAAGGGTGACGCCTACCCGCTGGTTACTCTTATCATCTCTGCGTTCAATGAAGAAAAAGAAATCGAACGCACCATCACCAATAAATTGACGCAGGATTATCCTCAAGATCGCTTGGAAATCATTGCGGTTTCCGATGGATCGACCGATCGGACGGACGAGATCATTCAAACCCTCTGCGAAAGCAGTGAAGGCCGACTTAAATTCCTGCGTCAAGAACCTCGCCAAGGAAAAACCCAAGCGCTCAATCTTGCGGTCGGTGGAACGTCTAGCGAAATTCTGGTATTTGCCGATGCAAACTCCATCCATGCGCCGAATGCCTTACGGAAAATCGTCCGTAATTTCGCCGATCCCTCCGTTGGATACGTAACGGGCCAGATGATTTACACGAATCCAAACGGAACTGGCTTCGCGGAGGGTTCTGGCGCCTACATGCGCTATGAAAATGCGTTACGGGCATGGGAAACGCAAGTGGGTTCCGTGGTCGGCGTCGATGGTGGAATAGATGCGGTTCGCCGAGATCTTTACGTTTCCATGCAACCCGATCAATTACCCGACTTCCTGTTGCCACTGAATGTGGTCGAACAGGGCAAGCGAGTGGTTTACGAACCGGAAGCTCTACTGTATGAGGCCGCCCTGCCGGTACCCAGCGATGAATTTCGGATGCGCGTGCGCGTTTCCCTGCGCGCATTATGGGCCTTGCATGACAAGAAAAATTTGCTTAATCCATTTCGTTTTCCGATATTCGCATGGCAGTTGTTTTCCCATAAGGTGCTTAGATATTGCGCATTTTTCCCACTGATTGGACTTTTGTTCTTTAACGTCCTGGTCGTGGAAAAGCAATTGTTCTATTCAGGATTCTTGGTTCTGCAACTACTGTGCTATGCATGGGCCGCATCGGGCCACTTACTGAGGCGATTGCCTCGCACCGCCTCCAAGCTGCTGATTCCCTATTATTTTGTCGTGCTGAATATAGCGTGTGCTATTGCCGTCTGGAAGTTTTTACATGGCCAAAAGATAGTTTTTTGGAAACCGCGTGGCGGCATAAGCGCAACCGCGACAAGCGATGACCACGAGAAAAAACCGGGCTCAGCGATAGAAAAAACCGTATCGGCGAGAACGGAGCGCCGATTTTGAAGCCGCTGAGCAACACGCCAGAGGAGCGTGCGGAAATGGCGGGCACGGATCGCGCGAAACCCGGAAGCGCGATCTCCACGGTCATGACCGATGTCAATCGCTTGCAGATCCGGTTAACCAGCCGCCGGATGCAACGCCTTCGGCTCGACCGATAACGGCGGTAGATTGGCCGCTTCGTTCTTGACCGGTGGAAAGATGTTCGCGCTCACGATCGGCTTTGGTGATGCCTCAACGCCACAGCGCCGCCAAATGCACCCGAACCTCCGGCAACCGCGCCAAAGTGAGCGTCTCATCGGGCTCCGCCGTCCGGTTCTCCCGATAACTCCCCAGCATCGGCTCCCGATAGCACGATACCCGCCCTTCCGTCGCGTCCAACATCCATACCTCCGGGATGCCGTTCCGGGCGTACAGCGGGATCTTCAATTCACGGTCGTAAGCCGCCGCCGCATCCGCCACCTCGATCAGAAGCAGCACATCTCCCGCGGTCGGATGCGCGTCGCGATAACTTCGGTTCACCACCAGTGCCAAGTCCGGCGCTACTTCGCTGTCATCGTCCAGTCGCACGGGATTTTGAACCCGCACCCGATAATCGCCACAATTCTGTATCGTCAGAATTTGCGCCAACCGATCCACATAATCCGCATGCAGGCTGCTAACCGGCGCCATGTCCATCAACTCCCCATCGATCAGTTCAACCCGCTCGGACCCACTCAAAACTCCCGCCGCGCCCAGCCGCTGAAAATCGACCACCGTCAGCTTATGTCGCGGTACTCGCACCGTCGCGGTCATGATGCCTCCGCTCCACCGTATTCCACACTAGACCACCCATACCAGAACCAGCGGCAGCGTCACCAGCGCCAATCCCGTTTCCACCGTCACGATCGCCGCCATCAGCGGCGCATCGCCGCCCAGTTGCCGCGCCAGAATGTAGGCGGTGGACGCCCCCGGCAATGCGGCGAAGGTCAGCAACACCGCCGTTTCCAAGCGACCCGGTTGCACCAGCCAGCACAGCGTCGCCGCCAGCGCCGGCAATGCCAACAGTTTCAGCGCGCTGACCGTGACCAGCAGGCCCGGTTGGCGCAACGCCGCCAGCCGCAAGCCCGCGCCCACCGCCAGCAGACCCAAAGGCAGCGCCGCCCGCGCCAAAATATCCAGCACCGCCGCCGATCCCCACGGCAAACCGATCCCGCTCGCGTTCAAGCCGATTCCGCCCAGACAGGCCAGAATCAGCGGGTTGGCGATCAAACCTCGCAGCATTCCGGTCACGCCGGCCGATCCGCCGGCGTGCGCGCTCAACACCAGCACGCACAGCACGTTGATCATCGGAATCATGAGCGCCATCACCAGCGCCGCCACCGTGCCGCCCTCGGCGCGAAACATCGCCAGCGCCACCGCCAACCCCACATAGGTGTTAAAGCGGATCGCGCCCTGGTATACCGAGCTAAAGGCCGGCCCATCCACCCTGAGCCAGGGCCGCAGCGCATACACCAGCGCCGTCATCCCCAACAACAAAGCCACCACCACCACCGCCACCGGCCCGACCGCGTACTCCTCCAACCGCGCCTGCGCCAGGCGGTTCACCAGCAGGGCCGGAAACAGCAGGAAATAGGTCAGTCGCTCGGCGGCCGGCCAAAATCCATCGCCCGGAAATCCCAACCGCCGCAGGCCCAGGCCCAGAAGGATCAGCGCGAAGATCGGCCCCAGCGCGCCGAAAATCAGGGGGAGGCTGGTCATGCCGATGGTAAGCAAAACCGCCCGATCAGCCCCCGCAGCAGATCCAGCGTCGGCCGAATCGCCGCCAGCGGCAGGAATTCGTCCGGCTGATGGGCGCATTCCACGTCGCCGGGACCGAGAATGATCGTCTCCATGCCCAAGATATTAAGGTACGGCCCCTCGGTGCCGAAACTCACTACCCCAGCCGGCATACCGGTCAGTTCCTCCGCCGCCCGCACGATGGCCGCCGCCGCCGGCGTTTCCAGCGCCTCGACTCCCTCGAACAGCGGCAGGAAATCCAGCTTCAACCCGCTGTCCGCCAGCAGGTGAGCCAACCGGCCATGCAATTCGCCGCGCAGATCCGCCAACGACATCCCCGGTAGCGGCCGGATATCGATGTGCAACTCGCAGTTGGCGCAGATCCGGTTGGGATTGTCGCCGCCGTGGATATGCCCCAGGTTGAGGGTCGGCGTCTCGACCTCGAACAGCGGATTGCGATGACGCGCCTGCAATTCCGCCCGCCAACGCAGCAGATCGCCGATCGCCCGGTGCATGCCTTCCAGGGCGCTCACGCCCAACGCCGGATTACTGGAATGCCCCGAGCGGCCTTCCAGTCGAATGGCTTCCATCAGGATGCCCTTGTGCATCCGCACCGGCTTCAGCCCGGTCGGCTCGCCGATCACCGCGTGCCGACCCAGCGGCTGGCCAGCCGCCGCCAGCGCCCGCGCGCCATGCATGCTGCTTTCCTCGTCCGCCGTCGCCAGAATCACCAGCGGCTGGCGCAGGGAACCGGCCGTGAATTCCCGCGCCGCTTCCAGCGCCAGCGCCAGGAAGGATTTCATGTCGGCCGTGCCCAGGCCGTAAATCCGTCCGTCCGCCACTTCCCCGCCGAACGGATCGAAGCGCCAGCGCCCGGCGTCGAACGGCACCGTATCGGTATGCCCGGCCAGCACCAGCCCGCCCGGCCCCGCCCCCAGCGTGGCGATCAGATTGGCCTTGTCGGGCCGCTCCGGCAGCGGTTCGACGCGCACCGCGAAGCCGGCATCCTCCAGCCAGTTGGCCAGCAGATCGATCACCGGCCGGTTGCTCTGATCGAACTGCGGCGACACACTGCTCACCGAGGGGGTGGCGATCAATTGACGGATGCGATCCAGGAGCAGGGGCGACAAGGTCGGCATGAGTTTTCACTGGCGATGGAGGTGGGTACTGCGAGATAATAACAATATTCACCGGTTGGTATCCCGCGCTTGTCCTGGCCGCCGTCGCCAAGCCGCTTCGCCCATCTTCGTTCGCCCGTCCGATTTCCGGGTTTGGAACCGCTCTAAACCATCATGCCGCGCGCCGCTATCCCGGACGATATTCCGGCCCTGTTGGCCATTGAAACCCGCTGCTTCAGCAGCGACCGCCTGTCCCGCCGCAGCTTCCGTCACCTGTTGACCCGCGGTAATGCGATCACCCTGGTCGAAGAAGACGCCGGCCAAATTCGCGGTTACGTACTGGTGCTGTTCTCGCGCGGCGCCTCGATGGCCCGCTTGTACTCCATCGCCGTCCACCCGGACTTCGCCCGCCGCAAGATCGGCGACCGCCTGCTGGAAGCCGCCGAAGCGGCGGCGCTGGAGCAGGACTGCGTATCGATGCGGCTGGAAGTCCGTCGCGACAACCCCCCGTCGCTAAACCTGTTCCGCCGCCACGGCTATCGCCAGTTCAAGGAGGTGCTGGACTACTACGAGGACCATATGACCGCGCTCCGTTTCGAGAAGCGGCTGGTCCCGCAGCTCCGGATCGACCTGGTCAAGGTGCCGTACTACCAGCAGACCCTCGATTTCACCTGTGGCCCGGCGGCGCTGATGATGGCCATGAAGGCGCTGGACCCGGCGCTCGATCTGGACCGCAAACTGGAACTGCGGCTGTGGCGCGAAGCCACCACTATTTTCATGACCGCTGGCCACGGTGGTTGCGGTCCCTACGGACTGGCGCTGTCGGCCCACCGGCGCGGTTTCGATCTGGAGATCCATGTCAACGAAGACGGCGTGTTCCTGGTCGACTCGGTGCGCAACCCGGAAAAAAAGGAAGTGATGCGTCTGGTGCAGGAAGACTGGATCGAGGAATTGCGCCAGTTGCCGGTGGTCTTGCGTTGCGGCAGCCTGGGAGTGGACGAACTGCGGCGGAAATTCGACGCCGGCGGCATCCCGCTGGTGCTGATCAGCTCCTATCGCATCTATGGCGAGCGCTTCCCGCACTGGGTGGTCGTTACCGGCTTCGACGATCACTACATCTACGTTCACGATCCGTTCGTCGATGTCGAGACCGACGAAACCGTCACCGATTCCGTCAACATGCCGATCTCGCACCGGGAGTTCCAGCGGATGGCCCGCTATGGCAAGGTCGCGCAAAAAGCCGTGCTGATCCTCTATCGCTCCAACCGCCACTCCGAATCGCCAGCGCCTTAACCACCTTAACCGCACACTCGCTTTATCAGGACGTTTTGCACCGATGGCCGATCACATCATCCTGGTGGAAAATCCCACCGACTGGAAACCTCATTTTCCCAACCTGCCCGTCGTCGCCGCCAAGGACTATCTGGCCAGGCCCGAATACTCGACCGGCCGCAGCCTGCGGGTGCTGAACCTGTGCCGCAGCTACCGCTATCTGAGCGTCGGCTACTATTGCTCGCTGCTGGCCGAGGCCCGGCGTCACCGGGTGATCCCCAGCGTGCGCACCCTCAACGACCTCAGCCGCAAATCGATCTACAGCCTGGACGTCGAGGATCTGGACGACCACGTCCAGCAGGTGCTGGGCAAACCCCGACCCGGCTTCACCGCCACCGCCTTCGAACTGGATATCTTTTTCGGCCAGTGCGCCGCCAAGGAACTCCAGGAACTGGCCCGGCAACTGTTCGACGCCTTCCGTTCGCCGCTGCTGCGGGTGGAGTTCCGGCTACAGGGCAAGTGGCGCATCGCCACCCTCAAGGCGCTGCACCTGCATTCGCTGTCGGCCGAGCAGGGGGAGATGTTTCTCGGGGCGCTGGCGGCCTATCTCAGCCGGCGCTGGCGGCAGCCGCGGGTTCGCAGCAGCAACTACCGCTACGATCTGGCGATGCTGCACAACCCCAAGGAAGCCATGCCGCCGTCCAATCCCAAGGGACTGCAACAGTTCGTCAAGATCGGCCGCGAGTGCGGGGTCAACGTCGAACTGATCGAGAAAAAGGACTTCGGCCGGCTGGCCGAATTCGACGCGCTGTTCATCCGCGAGACCACCGGCATCGACCACTACACCTATACCTTCGCCAAAAAGGCGGAAAGCGAAGGCATGGTGGTGATCGACGACCCCGACTCCATCCTCAAATGCACCAACAAGGTCTATCTGGATGAACTGCTGCGCAACCACCGGGTTCGCACGCCGAAAACCGTGATTGTCCGCCGCGACAATCTGGAACGGGTGGACAGCGAGATCGACTACCCCATCGTGCTGAAAATTCCCGACGGCTCGTTCTCGCGCGGGGTATTCAAGGTCGGCGACCGGGCCGAACTACTGGATATGGCCGGTAAATTATTTAAGTCATCCGACCTGCTGCTGGCGCAGGAATTTCTCTACACCGAATTCGACTGGCGGGTCGGGATTCTCAACAAGACCCCGCTGTTCGTCTGTCAGTATTTCATGTCCAGGGAACACTGGCAGATCTACAACCACGAGCCCGGCCAAAAGACCGGCGCCCGCGCCGGTGATTTCAAAACCTTCCGGGTCGAGGATGCGCCGGAGGTGGTGGTGAAAACGGCGCTCAAGGCCGCCAGCCTGATCGGCAACGGCTTATATGGCGTGGATCTCAAACAGACCGCCAAGGGCGTGGTGGTGATCGAAGTCAACGACAACCCCAACATCGATCAAGGCATCGAAGACGCGGTGCTCAAGGAAGGTCTGTACCGCAGCATCGTCGAAGACATTGTCTGGCGGCTGGATCGCAAGCGGGGGAAGTGAGGGAGCAGGGGTGGCGCAAGACTTGAACCCCGCCCCCCGAACTCGCTCAGGCCGCCTTCTTGGTCCAAGCAGTGCACCAGCCGTTGGCGGCGACCAGCTTGCCCTGGAAAATCGCGCAGGGGCCGCTGGCATCACCCGCCTTGCCGGTATACAGGCCGCAATTACTGCATAATGCCGTTGCATCCTTGCGCTTGTCGGATTTGGCGGCGTCGGCCACGTAAGCCAGCGACGACGCCGTGGGATCGGTCTCGCTGATCAGATCGGCCGCTCGGGCGGTTCCGCCGCTCAACAGCGCGTTGGCGAACGGCGCGGCGGCCAGGCCGACGGCGGTCAGTTTGATGAAGCGGCGGCGGCTGTTGTCGGGGACATGATGGGCCATGGTGATTTCCTCGGAGGTTGTTATGAGCCGGTGAAAACCCGCGCAAACGACACCCGCGCGAGCGTTCGGATGATAGCATGGACTACTGTGAGGTAGCTTGACATCCGACAATGACAACGAGCGATTTCCTCCCTTCCGGAGCGGTATTTTATGCCCATGGCTGCTGGCAGGGCGCGGTTTAACGGTCGCTGGCGCCGCCGGGCGTTACTGGCCGGTATCGGGCTGTCCGCGCTGCTGGCGGTGGGCGCCGGCTGGTTGTACCGCCAATTGCGCGGCAGTCTGCCCCAACTGGACGGTTCGGCGACGCTGGCCGGACTGAGCGCGCCGGCCAGCGTCGAACGCGACGCGCTGGGGGTGCCGGTCATTCGCGGTGAGGACCGGCTCGATGTCGCCCGCGCCACCGGCTTCGTCCACGCCCAGGAACGGTTTTTTCAGATGGATCTGCTACGGCGCACGGCGGCCGGCGAACTGGCGGCCTTGTTCGGTTCGATGGCGCTGGATCTGGATCGCACCCACCGCGTGCATCGCTTCCGCCATCGCGCCACCCAGGCGCTGGCGGCGGCGGCGGCCGAAGAACGCGCCTTGATCGACGCCTACACCGACGGCGTCAATGCCGGATTGGCCGCCCTCGCCGCCCCGCCGTTCGAATACCTGTTGCTACGGCTCGCGCCCGAACCTTGGCGAGCCGAGGATACGCCGCTGGCGGTGTATGCGATGTATTTGAACCTGCAAGGCCAGCAATGGCCGCGCGAATCGACCCGCGGCCTGCTGCACGACCGGCTACCGCCCGCCCTGGCCGATTTTCTCGATCCGCCCGGCACCGAGTGGGACGCGCCGTTGCGGGGGGAAGCGCTCCCCTCGCCGCCGATACCCAGTCCCGAGGTGTTCGACCTGCGCCGGCAGTCGGTCGCCGATATCGTTCCGCCGAACCCGCGAACGCCCCCGCCACCGGCCTTCGCCCTCTTTCCGCCCGTCCCGACCGATGAATCCGAAGCGGCTAGCGGCAGCAACAACTGGGCGGTCGCCGGCCGGTTGACCGCGCACGGCGGCGCCTTGCTGGCCAACGACATGCATCTGGCGCTGCGCGTCCCCAACATCTGGTATCGAGCTACCCTGGCCTATCCCGAGGCTGGCGGCGAACGACGCATCACCGGCGTCATGCTGCCCGGAGCGCCCGCCATCGCGGCCGGCGGCAACGGCCATATCGCCTGGGGTTTCACCAACAGCGAGGGCGACTGGGCCGATCTGGTGATTCTGGAACCCGGCGCGGATGACGACCACTATCCGACCCCCGACGGGCCGCGCGCCTTTACCCATGTCCGGGAAACGCTGACCGTCAAGGACGGGTCGCCCGAAACGCTGGAGGTGCTGGAAACCGTCTGGGGACCGGTGGTGGACCGCGACCACTGGGGCCGGCGGCGAGCGCTGCGCTGGGTGGCGCACGGGCCGCGAGCGTTCAACCTGGGACCGCAGGGGCTGGAACGGGTCGATACGCTGGAGGCGGCGCTGGCGGTCGCCAACCGGACCGGAATGCCGGCGCAAAACATCCTGCTGGCCAGCGCGGACGGGCCTATCGCCTGGACCATCGCCGGCCCGATCCCGCGCCGTTTCGGCCACGCGGGCCGCGTGCCGTCTTCCTGGGCCGATGGCCGGCGCGGCTGGAACGGTTGGCTGGAGCCGGATGAGTACCCACGCATCGTCGATCCGCCCGACGGCCGGCTGTGGACCGCCAATGGCCGGGTGGTGGATGGGACGTGGCTGGAGCGGTTGGGCGACGGCGGCTACGCGCTCGGCGCCCGGGCCGGCCAGATTCGCGACGGCCTGCGGTCGGCGCAACGTTTTGACGAAACCAGTTTTCTGACCCTGCAACTCGACGATCGCGCGCTGTTTCTCCAGCGCTGGCGCGACCTGCTGCTGGCGGTGTTGACTCCAAGCGCTACACGCGCCAACCCACGGCGGGAGGAAATGCGCCGATGGGTCGCCGACTGGGGCGGCCGGGCGGCGGTGGATTCGGTCGGCTACCGGCTGGTTCGCGCTTTCCGCCTGAACGTCCGGGAACGGGTGTTCGCACCGCTGACCGTTGCTTGCCTGCACGCGGATCTGCGTTTCGACTACACCTTGATCCGGCAGCACGAAGGTCCGTTGTGGCAACTGGTCGTCCAGCAGCCACCGCACCTGCTCGATCCCCGCTATGCCGATTGGTCGGCGCTGCTGCTGGACGCGGCGGACGCGACGCTGGCGGAACTGAACGCCGACGGCCAGTCGCTAAGTAAGAAAAGCTGGGGCAATTACAACACGATCCGCATCCAGCACCCTTTCAGCCGAATTCTCCCCTGGCTTGGCTCCTGGCTGGACATGCCGGCGCGCACCCTGCCGGGCGACCTGTACATGCCACGGGTGCAAACCGCCGAAAACGGTTCGTCCGAACGGCTGGCGGTCGCGCCGGGACGGGAGGCGGATGGCATCCTGCACATGCCCGGCGGCCAGAGCGGTCATCCCCTGTCGCCTTTCTACCGGGCTGGATTCGACGCCTGGGCCGGCGGCCAACCCTTGCCGTTCCTGCCTGGCCCGGCCCGGCATCGGCTGACGCTGCGGCCCGAGGCGCGCTGATTCACGCAAAGGAAAACCGGATCCCAATCAATCGTCGTCGTCCTCGTCCTCGTCCACGAGCGCGATTTTCCGTTGCGGCACGGTCTTGGGATCGACGGTGATCGGCCGGTAGATTTCGACCCGATCCCCCGCTTCCAACGGCGCGGTCGGCTTGGCGAGTTTGCCAAAAATCCCAATCTTGTTTTTCTTGAGATTCAGATGCGGGTAACGGCTCAGAACACCGGATAATTCGATGGCCTGTTGCACCGTACTCCCTTCGGGCATCTCCAGGGACAGCCAGATTTGATGACCCGACTCGGCGTAAGCGACGCTGACTTGCATAACCCCTCCTTCACACGGTCTTTGCTGCAATCACAAGCCGCGAATCACTGGACACTGCAATGAAATTCTTCTTTGACTTCACGCTTTTCAGCCACCC
Source organism: Candidatus Competibacter sp. (assembly GCA_029624815.1). Taxonomy (GTDB): domain Bacteria; phylum Pseudomonadota; class Gammaproteobacteria; order Competibacterales; family Competibacteraceae; genus Competibacter. The sequence continues at coordinate 65,550 of JARSSH010000045.1, read as the reverse complement.
GCTCGATCACCCGTTTGCCGGCCAGCAAAAACCCCAGCACCAGAAAACCGCCCGGCGGCAGCAACATCAGCAGAAAGCCGCGATAATCCTCGATCAGCGTGATTTCCAGAAAGGTGAAGGCCGGCCCCAACAGCAGGGAGGCGTGAGAGAACAAGGTGGCGCTGCCCAAGATCTCGCGGCAAGCGCCGATCATCACGAGCGCCAGAGTCAGGCCCAACCCCATCGCCAAACCGTCGGCGGCGGCGGCGGACACCGGCTGCCTGGAGGCAAAGGACTCGGCCCGACCCAACACGCAACAGTTGACCACGATCAGGGGAATGAATAGCCCCAACACCTTATACAGCTCGTGCAACCAGGCGTTGATCGCCATGTCGGCCAAGGTGACCAGCGAGGCGATCAGCAACACGTACACCGGAATGCGTACCTCCGGGGCGATCCAGTGCCGCAGGCTGGCGACGACAACGTTGGACGCCAACAGCACGGCCGTGGTCGCCAACCCCATGCCGAGCCCGTTGGTGGCGGTGCTGGTCACCGCCATCAGTGGGCACAGCGCCAGCATCTGGGCGAACACCACATTGTTGTTCCACAGACCGTCGGCGAAGATGCCGCGATAGTCGTTCATCGATCGTTGCCTCCGCTCGATTCATCCAGTAACACCGCACGATGGTGGGCGAATAACTCCAATCCACCCTTGACCGCCTTGACGACCGCTCGCGGCGTGATGGTGGCGCCGGTAAACTGGTCGAACACCCCACCGTCTTTTTTGACACCCCAGCCGGCCGGCGGCGGATCGCTCAACGAACGACCGGCAAACCCGAGAATCCAGTCGGATTTACTCGTTTCGATCTTGTCGCCCAGCCCCGGCGTTTCGGCGTGGCTGATTACCCGCACTCCCAGCAGCTTGCCGTCGCGGTCCACCCCGACGATCATCACCATCTCCGAGCTGCCGTAACCCGGCGCCGTGGTCCGGAAACTCACCGCTTGCACCCGGCCTTTGCGCCGTGCCCGGTAAACTTGCACCGACCGATGACCTTCTTGGACGGTCACCGTATCGCGCACCGGATCGTTGTCGTAGTACTCGGCCGGCACCACCTGTTGCAGGGTGGCCTGCAAATCCTCCAACTGGCGCCGGGCGATGTCGGCGCGAGTGGTCCGGTCGGCGATGCCGATCGCCGCGCTGACCAGTAGCGCCACGCCGCCCAGCAGCAGGATCGGATACCCCGCGCCGTGCCGAATCTCCGGTTTCAGCCAATGGCTAATCACGCGCATCCACTCCGGATTTCCGCGCCAGGGGCGATTGTTTGGCGCGAGCCGGCACCGGTCGCGGCTTGCCGCTCCAAGTTCGACCGTAGGCGCGCGGGCGGATGTAATGATCGATCAGCGGCGTGGCGGCGTTCATCAGCACCACCGCGAACGCCACGCCCTCGGGATAGCCGCCCCAGGTGCGAATGATGTACACCAACACCCCGCAGCCGACGCCGAACACGATCTGCCCCAGCGGCGCGATCGGCGACGTGACCGGGTCGGTGGCAATGAAAAACGCGCCCAGCATCAGACTGCCCGACAACAGGTGCAGCACAGGGTCGGCGAAGCGCTGGGGATCGAGCAGGTGGAAACCGCTGGCCAGCACCAGCACCGCGCCCAGCATTCCGACCGGGATGTGCCAGGTGATGACCCGTCGCCGCAGCAGCCACAAGCCGCCCAGCAACACCAGCCATTCGGCGGTTTCGCCCAGACTGCCGCCGGTCCAACCCAGCGCGGCGGCGCCGGCCTGATAATGCCCCGGTAAAATCTGGCCCAGGGAATGATTCATGCCCAGTTCGGTGCGAACGTGGCCCAGGATAGTGGCGCCCGTTACGCCATCGGTCGCGGTGGAGTACCCCAAGGTGATCAGCCAGCCGTCCAACCAGCCCGGCGCCGTTCCGGACCACCAGGGGTGCGGCGTCAACCAGGTGGTCATCTCCACCGGAAACGACACCAGCAGCATCACTCGCGCCAGCATCGCCGGATTGAAAATGTTCTGACCGGTGCCGCCGAACACCTGCTTGCCGACCACGACGGCGAAACCGGCGCCGATGGCGCCGATCCACCACGGCGCCCAGGGCGGCAGCGACAAGGCCAGCAACACCCCGGTCAGCAGCGCCGAACCGTCCATGACTCCTGGCCGGATCGGTCGCCCCGCCAGCCACAGGCAGCCCGCTTCACAGAGCAAACCCACCAGGACGGTGATCGCCAATAGATTGAACGCCGGCCAGCCGAACAAAAAGAAGCCGTACACGGTCGCCGGCAGGATCGCCAGCAACACCGCCCCCATCAACCGAGGCACGCTGTCCCGGTCGTGGGCATGGGGAGCGCCAGCGAATGAATTCGCACTCATGCCCAGACCTTCGATTCAAAAGTTAGGGTTTTAGTCTTCATCCGCTTCCAGAACCGCGGTTCGTGGTTTCTTTGCCGCCCGCCGTTGCGCCGCCGCTTCCGCCTTGGCTCGCTCCTGCCGTTCGAACCGCGCCTGACGCTGCTCCATCAATTCACGGGTGCGCCGCGCCTTCTGTTCCTCGCGCCGCTGCGCCGCCAACATGCCGCGCGCGTAGGCGAAGTATTGCGGCAGCGGGATGTGCGACGGACAAACGTAAGCACAGGAACCGCAGGACATGCAGTCGTTCAATCCCAGCGCCTGGATGCCTTCCCAATCCTCGCCGCGCGCCCGTTTGGACAATTCCAGCGGCAGCAGGCCCATCGGACAGGCGTCCACGCAGCGACCGCAGCGGATGCACGGCGATGGCTCGACCGCCTCTCCGATTTCGTCGGGAGTCAGCGCCAGAATGCCGTTGGTGCCCTTGATCACCGGCACCTGAGGTCCGGGCAACGGTTGTCCCATCATCGGCCCGCCCATCAGCAGGCGGGCGCGCTCGTCGCTGACGCCACCGCAGTAGGCCAGCAGATCGGCCGCCAGCGCGCCGATGGGAACCTCCAGGTTGCGCGGCTCCGGCACGGCCCCGCCGCTGACCGTGACGATGCGCGAGATCAGCGGTCGGTCGTGACGCAGCGCCCGATGCGCCGCATAGGCGGTGCCGACGTTATGCACCAGCAGTCCCGTATCGGTGCCGCGCCCTCCGGCCGGCGTTTCCAGACCGGTCAGCAGTTGAATCAACTGCTTGGCTGAGCCAGCGGGATAGCGACTGGGCAGACTCAGCACCTCGATCCGGGCATCGTGCCGGCAGGCGTCGCTCATGGCCTCGACCGCTTCCGGCTTGTTGTTCTCGATGGCGACCACGGCGTGCGGTGCCTGCAAGGCGTGCAGCATGATGGCGATGCCGTCGGCGATTTCCCCCGCGCGTTCGCGCATGAGCTGGTCGTCGCAGGTCACATACGGCTCGCATTCCGCGCCGTTGATCACCAGGGTATGCACACCGGCCTGACGGGCCTTGCTGAGCTTGACCGCCGCCGGAAAGTTGGCGCCGCCCATGCCGACGATGCCGGCGGCGCCGACCCGATGCGCGACTTCTTCCGGGCTCAGCGCGAAGGGATCGGCGGGCGGCTCGCGCTCGGCCCAACGTTCCTCGCCGTCGGTGTCGAGGATGATGGTCGGCAGCGGCAGCCCCGAGGCGTGCGGCGCGGTGAACTCGCCGATGGCGGCGATCCGCCCGGAACTGGGCGCGTGCAGCGGCGCGGAGGTGACGCCTTGCTCGCGGGCCAGCAATTCGCCCTTGCCGACCTGCTGGCCGACCGTCACCACCGGCAGCGCCGGGGCGCCGGCGTGTTGTTGCAACGGGATATGGAGACGCGACGGCAACGGCAGGGACTCGATCGGCCGCCCGGCGCTGAGATGTTTCCGGCTGGGCGGATGGACCCCGCCACGGAAGTCATGCAGACGCATCGCTCACACTCCCGCCAGTGCCGGCTTGGGCCAGCACCAGCTCTCGAAAGTCGGTTTTTGGGGACGCAGTCGCAGGCATTCGGTCGGACATACATCGACACACACACCACAGCCCGTACACGCTTCCTGCAAAACGACATGAATCTGCTTGGGTGCGCCGATGATGGCGTCGGTGGCGCAGAGCTTGCCGCAATGGGCGCAACCGATGCACAGGCTTTCGTCGATCTCGGCCAGCAGTGGCGGACCTGCCGAGACATCCAGAGCCCGACCCAGCTTGGCTGCCAAGGCCCGCGCCAAGGCCGCGCCGCCGGGCGGACATAGCGTCGGCGCGGCAGTGCCGGCCACCAGTGCGTCCGCCGCGCCACCGCAACCGGGATAACCGCACTGCCCGCAGTTCACGCCGGGCAACAGTTCCATGATGTCCTCGCGCAAGGCATCGCTCGGCACCTGGAAATAGCGGGCGGCCAGACTCAACAGCAGTCCCAGCAGCGACCCCAGCACGGTCAACGTCATCATGGCGGCAATCATTTTGTTGAACTCCCGATCGGGGCCGACGGCTAACGCACCGGCAACCCAGCGAAACCCATGAACGCCAGCGCCAGCAAGCCGGCGGCGATGAAAGCGATGGGAGCGCCGGCAAAAGTGGCCGGTACGTTGGCCATGGCCAGCCGCTCCCGAATCCCCGCGAACAACATCATCACCAGGGTGAATCCCAGCGCGGAGCCGAAGCCGTACAACAGGCTGCTGATAAAATTATATTTTTGCTGGACGTTGAGCAGCGCGATACCGAACACCGCGCAGTTGGTGGTGATCAGCGGCAGGTAGATGCCCAGCATCTGATGGAGCGTCGGGCTGGCCTTGCGCACGAACATCTCGGTGAACTGCACCAGAGCGGCGATCACCAGGATGAACGCCAGGATGCGCAAAAACTCGATGTCGAGCGGAACCAGCAGGTAATGCTCCAACAGCCAACTGGCCGCGACCGCCAAGGTCAGCACAAAGGTGGTGGCCATGCCCATGCCCAGGGCGGAGTCGATCTTGTTCGACACGCCCATGAACGGGCACAACCCGAGAAACCGCACCAGCACCACGTTGTTGACCAGCGCCGCGCCCAACAGGATGAACAGGTAATCCCGCATGACAGCCCTCCGCGTTCCTGGCTCGCTACTCGGCAGCAATCGTGCCAACAGCATTGAAGGCATACCATTCCCTAAACGTTCAATGCCTTGCCGATCACGACTCTCCCCAAGCGAGCGCGGAGCAATTGTGAGGTTCGCGACAATGACGAGGGGAAACGAGGCTCGCTTGTCATGAATGCCGCATTGCGGATGAAAAGAGGCCATGGAAGATCGAAGCGAATCCCTCCGTCGCCTCGCCTCATGCTCGATCCTTACTCTTCGCATCCCTCACACTGGCCATGAATTTGCATACAATTTTTCAATGGTTTTAGCCTCCCACCATGCCGAGTACCCCCATGGCCCAGAACGATCAGAGAACATTCGGCTATCTCTCCGCCGCCCAAGGCGACCCGAAGGCAGTGCAATCCACCGCCGAAGCCCTGCCGCCCTGGGTGTTCGCCAAGGTGGTGGACCATCTGACCATCGCGGTCTGCCTCACCGACATCGACGCCAACATCCTCTACGTCAACCCGGCTTTCACCGAAGTCACCGGCTATGCCGCCAGCGAGGTCGTCGGCCAGAACACCGCCATGCTCTCCGATCGCTGCACGCCGGCCCGGGTCTACGACCAATTGTGGCGGCAGATCAAGCGCGGCAAACCCTGGACCGGGCTGCTGGTCAACCGCCGCAAGCGCTCCACCGTCTATCTGGCGGAACTGACCGTCATTCCGATCCAGGATCTTCGGACGGAAACCGCCTGCTTTCTCGGCATTCATCGCGACGTGACCGCCATGCACCATTTGGAACAACAGGTGCACTATCAAAAGGCGCTGATCGAATCGATGGTGGATGCCGCCCCGGCGGTCATCGCCCTGCTCGATGAAAACGGCCGGGTCATCCTCGACAACCACGAATACAAGAAGCTGGTCGGCGACCTGCGGGTGCGGGAACCGGCGGCCGAATTCCTGCGCGCCCTGCGGGAAACCTTGGGCGAAACCTTTCCGTGGGGCGCGAACGCCGAGCACGGCTTTCGCGATCGGGAGGTCAGTTTCGACCCGGGCGGCAAGGGGCAACCGCGCTGGTTTTCCTGCTCGGGCGTGTGGTTCCGCGAACAGGACAGCAGCGCCGCCACCTTCTTCAAGCCGGTGCGGCAGACCTATCTGCTGCTCATGGCCAACGAAATCACCGCGCTCAAGCGCCAGCAGGAAGCCGTGGGCATGAACGCCATGCGCGCTCTGCTGGCCGAGCAGGAACGGGTGCGCAGCATGCGCGAGGCGCTGCAAGCCGCCATCTTCCAGATGCAGGGACCGATGAACCTGATCTCCGCCGCCCGCGACCTGTTGGAACGGCGCGGCGCCCAGGCTGATCCCGCTTTGCGCCACGCCCTGAATCAGGCCGCCGCGACCGGTCAAACGGCGCTGGAACGGCTGCGGGCGCTGGTGCCGGCGGTGCCCCCGGAAGCGGCGGCGCCGGTCAACATCAATCAGTTGCTGCGCGAGGTGCTGGAGCTGTGCAAGCAGCGTCTGTTGGCCGGCGGCACCGTCGTTGACTGGAAGCCCGCGCCGATGCTGCCCGCCGTCACCGCGCGGGCCAGCCGCTTGCGCGGCATGTTCAAGCAGTTGATCGACAACGCCCTGGACGCCATGGACAGCAATCGTCACCAACCGCGCGAACTGCGCATCACCACCGCCACTCAGGAGCAGGCGGTATCGGTGGCGATCGAGGACACCGGTCCCGGCGTGGCCGCGGACTTGCAGTGGCGGATTTTCGAGCCGTTCTTCACCACCAAACGCGCCGCCACCCATGTTGGCCTGGGCTTGGCCATGGTCCAGGAAGTGGTCAACGAGCAGCGCGGCATGATCACGCTTGATCCCGACTACGACGCGGGCTGCCGCTGGCGCGTCTTGCTGCCCATCAAATACGAGGACGATTCTTGACCGCCGTTAGCGCGAAGAACGTCGTCATGGACCGATCGGATTTGCTGGAAGTCGAACTGGCCACGCTGTTCCGGGTGAGCCAGGTGCTTAGCCGTCCCTGCCCGTTGTGGGAAACGCTCGATCAGGTTCTGCGGGTTTTGCACGAATACGGCGAACTGCATCGTGGCGTGGTTTCGCTGGTGGATCCCGACAGCGGCGCCCTGCTGGTCAGCGCCATCCACGACCAACCCAAGCCGCCGACCGGCGAACCGGTGCGCTACCTGCCGGGAGAAGGGGTGCTGGGCATGGTGTTGGAGCGCGGCGAGCGACTGGTGCTGCCTCGTCTGGCCGACGAACCGCGCTTTCTCGACCGCCTGCGGCTCTACGACCGCGAACTGCCGCTGATCGGGGTGCCGATCCGAGCCGGTTCGGGCCAATACAGCGGCGTGCTGGCGGCGCAACCGCCCTGCCGCGACGAGTGGCTGGCGGAACGCGCCCGCTTCCTGGAAATGGTCGCCAACCTGATCGCCCGCAGCGTGCGCGCCGCCTTGGCCGCGGAACGCGAGCGCGGGGCGCTGACCGCCGAGCGCGACAGCCTGCGACGGACGGTGCGCGGTCAGCACGGCTTCGACAGCATGGTGGGCCATAGCCAGCCGATGCAGCGAGTGTTCGAGCAGGTGCGGCAGGTGGCGAAATGGAACACCACGGTGCTGGTGCGCGGCGAATCGGGCACCGGCAAGGAGTTGATCGCCTGCGCCATCCATTACAACTCGCCACGGGCCAGCGGACCGCTGGTCAAGCTGAACTGCGCGGCGCTGCCGGACAATCTGCTGGAATCGGAACTGTTCGGGCACGAAAAAGGCGCGTTCACCGGCGCGGTCAACCAGCGTAAGGGGCGTTTCGAACAAGCGCACGGCGGCACCCTGTTCCTGGACGAGATCGGCGACATCTCCCCGGCTTTCCAGGCCAAGCTGCTGCGGGTGATCCAGGAAGGCGAGATGGAACGGGTCGGCAGCAGCCAGACTCTGCGGGTGGACGTTCGAGTCATCGCCGCCACCAACCGCGATTTGGAAGCGGCGGTGGACGAAGGCGTATTCCGCGAGGATCTCTACTACCGGCTCAACGTGATGCCGATTTTCATGCCGCCGTTGCGCGAGCGCCAGGAGGATATTCCCGATCTGGCGCGGTTTCTGGTGGAAAAGATCGGCAAACAGCAGGCTCGCAAGCTAGCCATCACGGACGGCGCCATTCGCCTGCTGATGCGGCACCACTGGCCCGGCAACGTGCGCGAGATGGAAAACTGCTTGGAGCGCGGCGCGATCATGAGCGCCAACGGCGTGATCGCCCAGGACGTGATGGAGCTGAGCGGCCTGAGCCCGCGCGGCGCCAGCGTGGCGCCAGCTTCCGCGACGCCCCGGATCGACCTGGATGCCACCGACCTGGACGAGCGGGAGCGCGTTATCGCCGCGCTGGAACAGGCCGGTTGGGTGCAGGCCAAGGCGGCCCGGCTGCTGGGCATGACGCCCCGCCAGATCGCCTACCGCATTCAAATTCTCGACATCAAGATGCGGCGGCTGTAGTCACCACAAAATGCATTTATCTGTTTTAAATAACAAATTATCTTACATGCCCGAAAAAATGGCCGGCTGTCCTCTTAAGCCAAGGGCTTATAGCCGTCCTGCCCGGCCACGGGTGGCGTAGCGTCCTGCTTTAAACCGGCCCGGGAACCCCGCTCCGGCTTGGCCAACGGACCCAGGCCGCGCAAATAATCTTCGGAGAAACCACTCCCCCGCTGGTAAATCGGAAAATCCACCGGCCGATCGCGGAAGCTTTTCAGGGGCTGCCCCAAACCGCGAATGCCGACTTCGCGCTCGCGCCGCACCCGATCCAGGTTGATTTCCACCGGAATGGTTTCTTCCCCGCCGCCGGCCGTGTGAATGACGTAGCCGGCCGGCCCCACGATGATCGAAGAACCGACCCCGCCGTCGCCCACGCCGTTGATGTCGAAAAAGTAGCACTGATTGGTCACGGCAGTGGCGCGGGCGATCGACAGCTCGACCTCCCGGTCGATCGTATCGGTCATGGAGGGATGCAGAATCACCTCCGCGCCCATGGCGGCCAAGGTGCGGGAGGTCTCGGGAAACCACATGTCGTAACAGATGGAAACGCCGAAGCGCCCCACTTCGGGAACGTCGAACACTAGAAATTCTTTTCCCGCTTCCACATGGTTCTCGTAGGGGCGAAACGGGAACATCTTGCGATAGCGTCCGACCACATGCCCGTGGGGATCGATGACGCTGGCCGTGTTGTAGATGTGTTCGCCCATCAGCTCGAACATCGAACCGGGAATCAGCCAAACCTTGTGGTGGGCCGCCATCTGGCAAAACGTGGCCTCGGCCGGACCCGGTAGGTGCTGGGCGTGCCCCGGCAACGGCCCAAACGGCGCCAGTTCGCTGAACACCACCATCTGCACCCAGGGAAACCGGGTCATGAGCAAGTCGAGCCGGCGCCCCATGGCATTGATGTTGTCATGCAAGGCCGAAACGTGCATTTGGATACCGGCGATGGCAAACGGAGTCATGATCAAGCTACCTTTGGGTTGTAATCCGCGCCCTCGCGGCCGGCGACTGGGCCGAACCATCGAGGGCAATCTAAGCTCAGGCCACTTCCAGCGTCAGTGATTCCAAGCATTGTTCAATGATCGTCAAGCCTTCGTCCACCAGCGCGTCGGATGCGGTCAGCGGCACCAGGATACGCACGACGTTCCCGTACATGCCACAAGACAGCAGGATCAGACCGCGCTCGGCCGCGCGGGTCACCAGCGCCTTGGTCAATTCAGGGTCGGGCACCCGGTGTTCCTCGTCCTTGAAAAATTCCATCGCCACCATGGCCCCCAGGCCGCGCACGTCGCCGATGCGGGTCACACTGTCGGCCAGTTTTTTGAGGCGGGCCTGGATTGTTTCGCCCAGTCGCAGGCTACGTTCCAGCAGGCCCTCGCGCTCAATGATGTCCAACACCGCCAAAGCCGCCGCGCAGGCCGGCGGGCTGCCGGCATAAGTGCCGCCCAGACCGCCGGGACCAACACTGTCCATGACCTCGGCGCGGCCGACCACCGCCGAGAGCGGAAAACCGCCGGCCAGACTTTTGGCCATGGTGATCAGATCGGGCGCCACTCCGCTATGCTCGATGGCGAAAAACTTGCCCGTGCGCGCCGCGCCGGTCTGGATTTCATCGGCGATCAGCAGAATGCCGTGCTGATCGCAAAGCTGGCGCAGGCGTTTCAGGAATTCCGGCGGCGCGATATAAAAACCGCCCTCCCCTTGCACCGGTTCGATGATGATCGCCGCCACCCGCTCCGGTTCCACGTCCACTTTAAAGAAATACTCCAGCATCCCCAGCGACTGATCGATGCTGACGCCATGCAGGGGATTGGGAAACGGCGCGTGGTAGATCTCGGGAAAGGGGCCAAAACCGGTCTTGTAGGCCGGCACCTTGCCGGTCAGACCCAGCGCCAGCATGGTCCGGCCGTGGAAACCGCCGCTGAAGGCGATGACCGCCGAGCGTTTGGTATAAAAACGGGCAATCTTGATAGCGTTTTCCACCGCCTCGGCGCCGGTGGTCAGCAGCAGCGTTTTATTGGGTTCCCGACACGGCGCCAGGGCATTGAGCCGCTCGGCCAGCGCCACATAAGGTTCATAGCTCATCACCTGAAAACAGGTATGGGTATAGCGCTGCATTTGCGCCTCAACCGCCGCCATCACCTGGGGATGGCGATGACCGGTATTGAGCACGGCGATGCCGCCCGCAAAATCGATATAGCGCTTGCCTTGCACATCCCAGATCTCGGCATTCTCGGCGCGCTCGGCGGCGATAGGATGAATGCTGGACACGCCGCGGGCGACGGCTTGGGCGCGGCGCGACAACAGTTCGGCGTTGGTGGTCATCGTTCGGTACTCCATCGGCAAAGGGGAAAAGGTTGCAGCATACGGCTCAGCGGTCGATGCCGCCCATGCACAGATACTTGATTTCCAAGTATTCTTCGATGCCGTACTTGGAGCCCTCACGGCCGAGGCCAGATTCCTTCATACCGCCGAAGGGCGCGATTTCAGTGGAAATGAGCCCGGTGTTGACGCCGACCATGCCGTATTCCAAAGCTTCGCTGACGCGCCAGATCCGACCGATGTCGCGGCTGTAGAAATAGGAAGCCAGGCCGAACTCGGTGTCATTGGCCATGCGGATGGCGTCCTGCTCGGTCGAGAAGCGGAACAGCGGCGCCACCGGACCGAAGGTTTCTTCCCGCGCCACCGCCATTTCCGGGGTCACCTGCGTCAGAATCGTGGGCTGGAAAAACGTCCCGCCGAGTTCGTGCCGTTGGCCGCCTAGCATGATGCGAGCGCCCTTGCTCAACGCATCGGCGATATGCTCCTCCACCTTCGCCACGGCGGCCTCATCGATCAACGGCCCTTGAGTCACGCCGGACTCCAGACCATTACCGACCTTGAGTTGAGCCGCCACTGCCTGGCTCAGCTTGTCGGCGAACGCCTGGTAGACGCCGTCTTGCACCAGGATGCGGTTGGCGCAGACGCAGGTCTGACCGGTGTTGCGGTATTTGGAGATGATTGCGCCTTCCACGGCGGCATCCAGATCGGCGTCGTCGAACACGATGAAGGGCGCGTTACCGCCCAGTTCCAGCGACAGCTTCTTCATCGTGCCGGCGCATTCCCGCATGAGTTGCTTGCCAATGGCCGTGGAGCCGGTGAAGCTCAGCTTGCGGATCATCGGGCTGGCGGTGAGTTCAGCGCCAATGACTTGCGCGGAACCGGTGACGGCATTCAGTACCCCCGCCGGCACGCCGGCCCGTTCCGCCAGCTCACACAGCGCCAGCGCCGAGAACGGGGTCTGCGAGGCGGGCTTGATGATCATGGTGCAACCCGCGGCCAGCGCGGCGCCGGCCTTGCGGGTGATCATGGCGGCGGGAAAGTTCCAGGGGGTGATGGCGGCGCAGACACCAATCGGTTCCTTGACGACGACGATGCGCTTGTCGGCCTGATGTGGAGGAATGACATCGCCGTAAACCCGCTTGGCTTCTTCGGCAAACCATTCGATGAAGGAAGCCGCGTACGCGATCTCGCCACGTGCTTCCGTCAGTGGCTTGCCCTGCTCCAGGGTCATCAACACGGCCAGATCTTCCTGATGATCCAGCATCAGATTGAACCACCGGCGCAGGATGGTCGAGCGTTCCTTTGCAGTTCGCGCCCGCCAACCGGAGAGAGCCTCCTGGGCTGCCGCGATCGCCCGGCTAACCTCGGTGGCGCCCAGCCTGGGCACGCTACCGAGTGTTTCGCCCGTGGCTGGGTTGCTCACTGGAAACGTTTCCTTGTTATCGGCATCCATCCAGGCGCCGCCGATATAGCACTGTTGATGAAACAGGCGAGGATCTTTCAGATGCATGAGGAACTCCATGGGTTCGCGGGAGGCTGCCGCTCAGCATTCCGGCCGAAAAAGCAGCGTCTGACCATAATCTGGATATCTTGAATTGATAAACGCAAGCCTAGCATCGTTTAAAAAAATAAACAATAATCGATCTAGAACGTTTTCATAAAGCGCGCCAAACATCCGTATAAATAAATAATTTATATTTTATTTCAATTTGTTATTAATAATTTTATCGGTTAGTATTCTGATGATCCATCCCCTCAAGGAAGTTTAATATGTCGAACGTTGTTGAACATCCCGCCGATAGCCTGACCGATGCGGAGCTGGGGTTCGACCTGGGTACCCGCCTGCGGGCCGTGCGTGAGCAATACGGTCTGTCGCAGCGCGAGCTGGCCCGCCGCGCCGGGGTAACCAACGGCACCATTTCCCTGATCGAACAAAACAAGAACAGTCCGTCGGTGGCGTCCCTGAAGAAAGTGTTGGATGGAATCCCGCTGTCGCTCAGCGAGTTCTTTACCCTGGATCTGCCTTCTCAGGATCAAGTTTTTTTCAAGGCGCGCGAATTGCTGGAGCTGGCCAAGGGGGCGATTTCCTTTCGCCAGGTGGGAAGGAATTTACATAACCGTAAATTGCAAATCCTGCACGAGCGCTACGCGCCCGGCGCCGATACCGGCAAACTCATGTTGCAACACGATGGCGAGGAAGGCGGTATCGTGCTGCGGGGGCGGATCGAGATCGTGGTGGGCGACCAGAGCCGTGTACTGGAGGCAGGAGATGCTTATTACTTTGATAGCCGCCAGCCGCACCGCTTTCGCAATGTGGGCGACCAGGAGTGCGAGTTGATCAGCGTGTGTACTCCGCCCTCGTTTTGAATCATCAATGACGCGTGATTGCTAACGTTAGGAACGGACAAATGCCTGATTGTACTTAGCGGCGACAGGCCACAAATTTGCCATGTTTCGTATTAAAAGCCTCTGTGCATAATCGAGAGCGTAGTGCGCGGCTAAAATGGCCGTAGGTCAGTCGCGAAGCGAAGGTTATGCGTCAAGTTGAGCAATTTGCTAGCTATTGACACTTTCAAATACCTTTTGAAGAGCCTCACTTGGCTTGGCCTTATGTGCTAAAACTTGATGTAACTCTTCCGTTTTAACCTGTACCCATAGGCCAACAGGGCGACCCCACATAATTTCAACACCGTCAATGCTTGCTTTAACTGCTGGATTTTCAAAATGATATATAGATTCCCCGCTTTCGACTCGACATTCTGCGCATTTTACTCTGTGTCTCATTGGCATCGTTGCCAAAAATGGCATTTTACGTTCACGGAATAGTTTTATGAGTTTTTCTTGATACTCGTAAATTTCCCCATTTAATGCTGAAAGACTTGCAATCTCTAGAAGATTTGCAAATTGTGATGCTTGAATGTCAAAGTTCATAACTTTTCTCGAAGCATGAATAGCTAACGAATGAAAGGGACTTGCCCAAGGCTGTTCAATGCTTATCAACCAGTTCATTCTGCCATCTTTTCAGATCATAGGATGCACTGATGCTATTGCCGACTTTTCTCCCGCGATTCCCGACCACCGCCGTCCCCAAGGTCGGCGGTATCGCTTGGAGCATGTGTTGTTGTTCAGCATTCTAGCGATCCTGTCGGACGCCTCGTCGTACCGCAAGATTCAGCGCTTCATCGCGGCCCGGTTGCTGCGGTTGAGCGTACTCTGCAGGGTACAACACTGGAAGCGAGCGCCGGCCCATACCGCGATCCGCCACACCGTGCAGGGGTTAGACCCGGCCGCCGTCGAGGCGGTCTTTCGAGGCCACGCGGCGGTGCTCGCCGGATCAAGTGACGGTTTGACCGGCGTCGCGCTGGATGGCAAAACCTTGCGCGGCGGTTTCGATCGATTCCAGGATCGGAAGGCGCTACAGATACTCAGCGCCCTGACCACGGATCGGACCTTGATCCTGGGGCATGTGCTGATCGGCGCCGCTGACAAATCCCATGAAATTCCGGCGGCCCGGCAACTCATTGACGAACTCGGTCTCTCCGGACGGCTGTTCACCCTGGATGCGCTGCACTGTCAAAAAAACGGTTGAAACTATCCTGGCCACCGGTAACCACCGGCTGGTGCAAGTCAAAGCTAACCAGCCGACGCTGTTCGAGCACCTGACCGGGACGTATCCGGCGCAACCAGCGCAGGATCGGCACCACAATTTTACCTTTTGATCGGGCGACAAATGCGGCAAACGTAGTCGTTCACCTCATCCGCCATACCGCCGCCGCGCGTCCCGCACTCGGTGCTCGCATTGTCGCGCCGGTCCGCGACCACGGCCATCGTCTTGCGGGGAGTTTCGTTGTACTTCACCCTGAGCGAATTCGCATCGTAGCCTTTCCCTTGTATCAACGCGCAGCGTGGTAGCGCAAGTCAACGTGGTGTAGCTCGTCAACAAAAAAACATGTGTGATTTTTTTATAAAATAATAACAAATATATTTACAAGAAAGCTCACTGGTGTACACTTTAGAAAAGCACAAATGTATTTTTCTTATTCAATATGATATCCAGGTAATCTTCCAAGGGCTCCCGCAATGAACACGCCGAACTTCGAAACCATTATTTACCATTCAGAACAGCAAGTTGCTGAAATTCGTTTCAACCGTCCCCATCGCCTCAACGCGGTCGTCGAGCAGTTCTACACCGAACTGCTGGCGGCGCTGGCGCTGGCCGAGCGCGACCCGGCGATTCGGGCCGTCATCCTGACCGGCGCCGGTCGGGCGTTCTGTGTCGGCGCCGATTTGAAGGAACATGGGGCAGGGCAGCGCACCGCCTATCAGCGGCGCCAATACCTGCAACTCGGTAATGACGTGTGCGAGAAAATCTTCCGGCTGAGCAAACCGGTGGTGGCGGCCGTCAATGGTTACGCGCTGGGCGCCGGGGCGGAAATGGCGGTGTCCTGTGATTTCGTGCTGATGGCCGAGAGCGCGCAAATCGGGTTTCCCGAGGTCAGCATCGGCACCAGCGTGGGCGGAGGCGTCACCCAGATCCTGCCGCGCCTGATCGGTCTCGGCAAAGCGCGTGAGCTGCTGTTTCTGGGCACCCGCATCAACGGGATCGAAGCGCGGCGCATCGGGTTGGCCACCCAGGTTCATCCTGACGCGGAACTACTGGATCGCGCCCGGCAATTCGTTCAGGAATTGGCAAGCAAAGCGCCGGTGTCGATGGCCGTGGCGAAAAATTTGCTCAATCAAGCCGCCAGTCATGATTTCGCCACCCAATTGCAACTGGAGCTGGACGGCGTGTTTAGCTGCACGGTGACCGAAGACTGGCGAGAAGGCGTCAATGCCTTCGCCGAAAAACGCGCGCCACGGTTCAAGGGGTATTGAGCATGAACAGTCCGCTCCATCAATTCCTCGCGCCCGATTCGATTGCGATCATTGGCGCTTCCCTGGACCCGACCAAGCGTGGCTACAAAGCGCTGGTGGGTCTCCTCAACGATGGCTATGCCGGCAAGATCTATCCGATTCATCCTAAGCTGAACGAGATCATGGGTCTTAAAGCCTATCCCTCCATCGAACAGGTGCCGGAACCGGTGGACTTGGCGCTGATCTGCACGCCCGCCAAGACCTTGCCCGGCATTCTCGAACTGAGCGGCCGGAATGGCGTCAAGGGCGCCGTGATTCTGGCCAGTGGTTTCGGTGAGGCCGGGGAAGCCGGCGTTCGGCTGGAACGCGAAACCCTGGAGGCGGCGCGACGTAGTGGGGTGCGCATCATCGGTCCGAACACCTCCGGCCTGTTCAACCTGCATAAGAAAGTCAACTTGCTGGCACTGGACGCGGTCAAGCCGGGTAACGTCGGGATCATTTCGCAGTCGGGCAACATGCTGTTGGCGTTGGCGCTGGAAGCTCAGCACAACGGTCACATTGGATTTAGCACCTATGTTGGACCGGGCAACCAGACCGACATCGGGTTCGCCGACTACCTGCATTATCTAGGCGAAGAGGCGAACACGCAGGTCGCCACCTTGTATGTGGAAGGCTTCAAGAACGGCCGCAAGTTTCTGCGGGTCGCTCGGGAAACCGCCCGGAAAAAGCCAGTGGTGGTCTACAAGTCGGGCAGCACGGCGGCCGGCCAGAAAGCGGCCAGTTCGCACACGGGCGCGTTGGCGGGCAGCTACGCCATGACCGTCGATGTGCTCCGCCAGGCCGGCGTCAACGTGGTCGGCAAGTCCGATGAGATTTTGCCGGTTGCCGAAGGGTTGGGGTTGTTACAGCAAGCCGCCGGTCGGCGCGTCGCCATCCTGGCCGACGGTGGCGGACAGGCCACCATCGCCTCCGATCGTCTCTCGGAAGCCGGCTTGCAGTTGGCCGAGCTGGAATCCACAACCCGCGAGCGGTTACGCACCGTGCTATTCCCCCAAGCTTCTCTGGCGAACCCAATCGATGTGGCCGGCAGTACCGACGCCCATCCGGGTTTGCTGGCGACTTGCGCCGAGATTCTCTGCCAGGACCGCAACGTCGATCAGGTCTTCCTGGTCGGCATGTTCGGCGGCTATGGGATTCGTTTCGCTCAAGAGTTGGCCAGTCAGGAACTTGACGCGGCCAAGGAACTTGCCGCGATCAAGCAGAAGAGCGACAAGCCCCTGATCGTTTACAGCCTGTACGCACCGCTGAAACCCGAACCACTGGAGCTGTTGCGCGGTTCCGGCGTGCCGGTGTACGACTCCATCGAGCATGCGGTGGAAGTACTAGCCGCTCTGAGCGAACGCGGCGAGTTTGCCCGGCGCGCTGCCGACGCCGTTCACGTGGAACCGGTGCGGCCGAATGAGTCGGTACGGCAGAGGATCGTCGCCGCGCGCCAGGCGGGCCGCGACCTGCTCGAACCGGAAGCCAAGGAGCTGCTTGCCACCTATGGCATCGACGTGCCGGCGCAACGCTGGATCTCCACCGCAGCCGATCTGGACACGCTGGACCCTGAATGGCTCGACCGGCCGGTGGCGATGAAGGTCGTTTCCAAGGACATCCTGCATAAGTCGGATGCGGGCGGGGTCAAGCTGAACCTGCAAGGACGCGACGCGCTGCACGCTGCTTATGCGGAAATCATGGCCTCGTGCCGCGCTTACCAGGCCGACGCCGACATCGCCGGCGTTCTGCTCACCCCGATGGTCGCTAAAGGGGTGGAAGTCATCATCGGCGTCAGCCGCGACCCGATCTTTGGCCCGGTCATGATGTTCGGACTGGGCGGCATCTTCGTGGAAATCCTGGAGGACATCGCCTTCCGTTCGATCCCGCTGAGTCGGCAGGACGCGGAATCCATGGTGAATCAGATCAAGGCTCGCAAGATCCTGGAAGGCGCTCGCGGCGCGGCGGGCGTGAGCAAAGCGGCGCTGGTGGAATTGATTCTCAAGGTGGCTAGCATTGTCGAGGCGCATCCCGAAATCGCGGAGATCGATCTTAATCCTCTGATAGCCTATCCCGATGGCTACGCGGTGGTCGATGCTCGTATGATTCTCGATCGGGCTGACTGAAGGAGACGACCCTCATGATTGCTCCACTGGAATTGCAAGACGCCGAACTGACGCTCGACAACCGGGTCGCTACCCTGACCCTGCGGCGCGACGATGTGCGTAACGCCCTGACGGGAACCCACTTAATCGACGACATCGTCCGCACGGTGGAATGGGCCAATCTCAACCCGGCGGTTTCGGTATTGGTGCTGACCGGCGCCGGCGCCGCCTTTTCAGCGGGCGGCAACGTCAAGGACATGGCGAACCGTGGCGGCGATTTTGCCGGCGACGTGGCCGAAGTCGAAGAGCGCTACCGGCGTGGAATTCAACGTATTCCGCTGGCATTGCACAAGGCCGAAATTCCGACCATCGCCGCGGTCAACGGTCCGGCCATTGGTGCCGGTTTCGATCTGGCCTGCATGTGCGATCTACGCATCGGTTCGCCGCGCACGGTGTTCGGCGAGACTTTCCTCAATCTGGGAATCATTCCCGGCGACGGCGGAGCCTGGTTTCTGCAACGATTGATAGGCTACCAGCGTGCCGCCGAGCTGACCTTAACCGGGCGTCTGGTGAAGGCCGAGGAAGCTCTGGCTCTGGGGCTGTTGCTGGAGGTGGTGCCTGAAGCGGAGCTGCTGGAGCGGACCCACGCCCTGGCCCGGCGTATCGCCGGGCAGCCGCCGAAAGCGCTGCGGCTGACCAAGCGCCTGCTGAAAATCGCCCAACGCGAGAAT
This sequence comes from Candidatus Competibacter sp., assembly GCA_029624815.1. GTDB lineage: Bacteria > Pseudomonadota > Gammaproteobacteria > Competibacterales > Competibacteraceae > Competibacter. The sequence continues at coordinate 46,972 of JARSSH010000045.1, read as the reverse complement.
CTGCCGGACTTTCTCGACCGCTGCGCCGGTTTTCAGGGGATGTGCCACAACAGCGAGGAGCACCTGGTCGCGGTCAGTGATTTTTTGGCGCGCCAGCACAGTAACGGGAAGTCATCATGACCGATGCCGAGCGCCGGGACATCATTGCCCGGTTGCAACGGGAACTGCCTGAGTTGCGACCGGCGTTGCGGCGAGCGGCCAAGTTCATCCTGGATCATCCGAACGAGATTGGACTACTGCCGATTCGCGATGTAGCGGCGCAAGCGCAGGTCAGCCCCAATACTCTGGTGCGTCTGGCGCAGTTGCTCGGTTACCAAACCTATGACCATCTGCGCCAGCCGTTTCGAGAAGCATTGAAACAGGGTCCACACGCCATCAGCAGTCAGGCGCGCTGGTTGCAGCAACTGGGGCAAGGTGAAGGACTTGCGCCGCTGTACGCACGGATGGCTTCCGCCTGCGTGTCCAACCTGCAACAAACGTTTTCGGAGAATGACGCTCTTAAACTGGAGCAGGCCGCCCTTGAACTCGCGCAAGCCCGGCAAGCCTACGTGCTGGGCTCGCGCAGTTCGTACTCTCTGGCGCATTACTTTTTCTATGTGGGGCGAATGGCCATGCCGAATCTGAATCTCGTGCCCCGGCATGTCAGCGCGCCGTTCGACGATCTCGCGCTGGTGGGGGATCGGGATGTCGTACTGGCGCTGAGCTACGCGCCCTACGCCAAGGACACGCTACAAGCCTGCGAGTATGCCAAGTCGCGTGGCGCCAAGCTGATCGCGATCACCGATAGCGTGGCGGCACCCCTGAGTTACCTCGCCGACCATGTGTTCGTCGTGCCGACGCAAAGCCCCCAGTATTTTGCGTCGGCGGTGGCCATCATCGCTTTGTTGGAAACGCTCCTGGCCTTTGTGGTCGCCCAAGGCGGGCAGGAAACCCTGGATACCATCGCTACCTTCGAGAAAGTCCGCGAGGAAATGGCGGTGTATTGGAATACGACGGAGCGTTCGCGGGGACGCGATTGAGCGCTTCTCCCGCATCGAGCTGAACTCGACCGGAATTCATTGGGTGTTGTGGTTGAATCTGCGTTTTGGACAGATGGTTGGAGCCGCCGCTAAAAATCCAGCGGACTTCTAGGCAAGGCTAATGAAATCCTACGGCTGGCTAGCGCGTTTTTCGCCCAAAGCGCCAGCCCGTAACCCGCCTTCGGAGGGACATCAATGAATCGGCGGGTTACGCCACGCTAACTCGCTCTACGCGCTAGCGATTGGCCGTATTCCACGTTCCATCGGTATGTGGCGGAGGGGACATACCCGGCGGATTGGGGCGGTGGAAACGCCGCGACCGCCACGGAAACCGATTTCGGCGAATGAAGGTAGGGCGGGCACGGCCCGCCATTTCAATCGTGTTGCCGATGAGTAGGGCGGGCATGGCCCGCCCTGTCGGGGGCGTCGGATGATGGAAAAGGTGGGCGGTGCCCACCCTACCAGGCTGAATGATGATCAGGCCATCGCGTATTCGGGTACATCCCGTAACCGCATCAACCGACCGGCCTGGACGGGGAGCAGGGCATAAGTCCGTCCATCGGGATCGGCGAACTCGACTTCAAAAGCGTTTCCGTCGTAGGTCATCACGATCGTGCCGATCTGGCCACGGCGGAGCAGCAACGGCTGATCGGTTTCAAAGTGCTTGGCCGGTAAATCCTCAAGTAAAGCGACGACATCGTGCAGATGAAATTTTGTATTCATAAAATTAGACGATATAACAAGTCGTTAGTCTGGGAAAGTCTTCGCCGTGGCGGATGATCCACGCGGACAGCACCGTCGCCGCGCCTTGCGCCGTAGCGAGTGGGAATCGAAGAACATAGACCGCTCCGAAGCCGTTGTCGCCTCTTGGCTCTACGCTGTCGGAGGATGCCGCCGCATCGAGCAGTGCATTTCGAAGCACTTGTGCGTTGGCCAAGGTGATGTCAAGAACCGAGGCAAACACATGGGCTTTGCTGGCCTTCGCGATGCAGCGGATTCAGCACGTAGTCTTCGAGTTTGACACCAAGATCGGCTCGTTCGCCGTTGGGAAGCTTCATGCCAGTCATTTTGCCCCATCCACCGCCCGATCAAAAGGCAAACCGTAGGGCGGGTTAGGGCGTCAGCCCGTAACCCGCCTTGGGGGAAGTCCCACGGAATCGGCGGGTTACGCTTCGCTAACCCGCCCTACGCGCTGTACCGTGGTGTGCATCGCGCCACCCGGCAGTCATCGTCAAGCAGCTTCTTCTTGATGATTCTTGTGTTCCAGTTGATTCCGGTACAGATCGATGATCGGGAAGCACAAATCATAATCTCCCCAAACCAAGTCACCGTATTCGATATGGAAAGTGGAGAACATCGCCGGATCGAGATAGGCCCGAATATCGGGATGGCGGGCATGAGTCAAGAAGGATTTGAAATCGACGATCTGTTCCATGCCGTCATCGAAGGTGAGGCGCAAGCGATAATCGCCCACTGGTTCGGCGGCGACGATGTTAATAGCAGGCTGGCTCATTGGACTCTCCCAGTGAGGCGTTCTGGCTTGATGGACTTGTGTAGGACGAAGAAATCGATCCATTTTTGAACGATATCGTTGGCGCGTGCGCTGACCAGTTCCTGAAAATATTTCATTTCACGAAATTCTAGCGATGCTCGGCCGGCTACTTCCGAATATCGGATCTCGGTGACTACCCCATTCAGAACGATGATCTCGGCTTTGGATTCGCGTCCCTGACATTTCCCATGTACATGGACCGGTTCGTGTTCATTGGCATAGAACATCACGATCAGTCCAAAGTACTCGTAAAGTTTGGGCATGGCAGCGATTCTTTCCAAAGGTGACATGGCAGAAAGTTTGCCCCATTCACCGCCCGATCAAAAGGCAAACCGTAGGGCGGGTTAGGGCGTCAGCCCGTAACCCGCCTTGGGGGAAGTCCCACGGAATCGGCGGGTTACGCTGCGCTAACCCGCCCTACGCGCTACGCGCTACTTGGCTTCAAGAATTTGCCTGATGTCTTTTTCCAGAATGGGTATTTTATTGCAAACTACATCCCAGACAATCTCGTAATCGACACCGAAATAGCCATGAATCAACCGATCTCGCATACCTGTAATTGCGCGCCATTCAATGTGTGGATAGTTTTCGCGTAACGAGTCGGGAATTTGTTTTGCTGCTTCGCCGATGACTTCAATACTGCGAACGAAAGCTCGTTGAAGGGTAGGGTTGCGCAGAAATTCTTCCCTGTCCAATCCTGGCAAATTCGCGCCAAGGTAGCTGGTTTCATCCAGGATATGCTGCAAATACTCACGTGCGGTTGGAGGCATATTCGACCTCACGCAAAATATGCAGTCCAATATAGGGGCTTAATGATTCAGGTGTCACTAAATCAACTGATCGCCCGAAGAGTTCTTCAAGAAAAAAAGCTAGGTGAATATAGTTATCATAGGTTTTTTTACCCATCTCGAATTCGACAAGTAGATCAATGTCACTCTGAAGATTTTGGCGATCACGCAAGAAAGAGCCAAATAAACCGCATCGCTTAACGCCAAATTTTTTCAGTTTTTCGTCAGACTGATCGAGAAGCAAGAAAATCTGTTCTTTCGTTTCCACAGCCATGCATCACCTCCCGAAGTTCAAGCGGTCAATCCTGGCAGTTCTCCCGTCGAGCCTCATCGGGAAGTGTACCACGAGGCGGCGGCGATGTAGGGTAGGCATGGCCCGCCATTTCAATCGTGTTGCCAATGAGTAGGGCGGGCATGGCCCGCCATGTCGGGGGCGTCGGATGATGTAAAAGGTGGGCGGTGCCCACCCTACCCGGCTCAAAAGGCAAACCGTAGGGCGGGTTAGGGCGCCAGCCCGTAACCCGCCTTGGGGGAAGTCCCACGGAATCGGCGGGTTACGCTACGCTAACCCGCCCTACGCGCTTCCTTCAAGTCATCCAGCAACCGGGCCGACAGCGCCCGCAACGCCGCTTCATCCAGGGCATCCAGATAGGCGCGGTCTAATTGGCGCAGGCTGTGTTCGCTTAGGTGCATGGCGGTCGATCAGAGGGTTTGGCTATAGTGTTCCATGCCTGCCCCTTGAGGGGAAGTCAGCCGTTACCGGGAGGGGACTGAACGGTTACGGTGGGCGGTGCCCACCCTACCTGGCTTCCGAAGTAACGTGGTTAGTTTGATTAGAATCGCTCAAGCGTCATTGGAGGAGGTGTTGGATGCCGTTGTTGTGGCAAATTATTTCTACTCTCCATCCTCTCATCTAGTCTTCGTGAAAGATCTTCGAATGGATCGTTTTTTGAAATAAGTTCTTGATATTTATTTTTTAGGTCAGCCAATTCTTGTGTTGTCTTACGAAGCTCATCTTGATAGCGTTTCCTCTCTTCCGAACACATTTTAAGTAGGAACTTTAGATCGCTTATAAGAGAATTGAGCCGATCGATCTCTGCTTCTAGCAAGCTCTCTTTATATTTATGCTTCCTCTCATCGATATTACCCATCCAATTATCAAGACAAGACAAACCAGCTACAATGCAAGTCGGAGGTGTCGGTACCAGAACACATGCGGCCGCTGCTTGTACGCATAAGGCATCACCTAAAGTGACATCTTTACCATTGATATCCCTGAATACCGTCGGATTATTGATAGCATATCTATAGGAATTTAAATCATTAGCAAGTCCAGACTGATCCTTCGACATCCACCTCCCACTCACCGCCTCATAATCCCTTGCCCCGAACCTGACCAACCCGGTATCCCGGTCATAAATCCCCCCCGCAAAGCCAAACGGCTGGAATCCCGGATTGGTATCCGTCAGCACATTGCCGTATTCGTCATAATCCATCCGCTGTTCAATCGCGCCGGTTGCGGTATTCACCACCAAACGCGGACTACCGAGGTGATCGGTGACGATGCGATAGGTCGCGCCGCCCTTGACCATATAATCCGGCACGTTGATTCCCTTGCCGTAAACAAAGCGGCTGACGATGGCCCCACTAGAGTCAAGTTCAGCAGCAAGTTGCAACCAACCCTGATACAGGAAGCCTTGCACCAGCGCGCCATTGACCTTTTTGCCCACGCGCCGATTTTTGCCGTCAATCAGATACGCGATCTGCGTCCCGCTGGGCAGGGTCACACCGCGCAAATTGCCGAGCGCGTCATAGTCATAGGCGGTGGTTTGGCCGCCGACTACTTTGGTCTTCAACTCGCCGTTGGCGGTGTAGGTGTAGGTGGCGTTGCCGTAAGTCAGCATCCGATCCTGGGCGTCGTAGGCGCCGGTGACCGTGCTGCCACCGGCGGTTTTGCTCAGCCGATTGCCGTTGGCGTCGTAGACGTAGTTGGCGACGGTCGCGCCATTCTGCTTGACCTCGATCAACTGGCCGATGGCGTCGTAGCCATAGTCATACGTGACCGCCGCGCCGCCGCTCACGGTTTCCACCTTTTGGGTGATCCGCCCCAGCTTGTCGCGGGTATAGGCGATGTTCAACAAATCGGTGGCGTTGGCGCGGGCGAGATATTGGGTCGGTTCGCCAAAACCGTTGTAGGTGGTGCTGTCGTTCACGCTGCCCAAGGTGCTGCCGGTGAGCAGGCCATTGTCAGCATCGCGGGCGTAGGTGAGATCGCCTGCTTGGATGAGCAGACTATCGGCGTCGTACTGGTAGGCGACCGGATTGGCGCCGTTGACCATGATCTGGTTGACGCGGAAGTCGGTGTCATAACCGAACCCGACGCTGCCGCTGATCCCGCCGCTCCAGGTAGCGCTGGTCAACAGGGAACCAGCATAGCCATAGGCAAGGGTCAGGCCGCCGGGGGCCGTAATGCCGCTCAGTTGCCCGGCGGCATTGTAGCTGTAGCCGTATTGACCCGCCGGAATGGTGAGCGTGCTCAACCGACCCGCCGCATCGTAGGCGTAGCTCAATACGCCACCGTCGGGGCGAGTGATTTTCGTCAGTTGCTGGTCGGCGTTGTACTCGTAACCGGTATCGCCGCCACCGGGCACCGTGGGCGGGAGGTAGCTCGTCGCCAGATCCACCGCGTTGTAGGTGAAGCCATGCGCCGGTTGACCGGGCGGGGTGAGGCTGGTCAGATTGCCCTTGGCATCGTAGCCAAAGTCGATCTGTTGGCCGTTCGCCAAGGTTTGGACGATGACCCGTCCGGCATCGTCATACTCCAACTGACCGCTATGGCCGAGGGCGTCGGTGGCGGATTGCAGATAGCCCGCCACGTTGTAGTTGAAGGTGGTGGTGCGGGCGTCTGCGCCGCTGCCTTGGTGGAAGCTGCTCAGGCGACCACGGGCGTCGTAGCTTATGGTGATCGGTTCGAGACCGGTCACGCCAACTTCGATCACCCGCCCTTTGGCATCGAGGACGCTGTAACCCTGCCGCCCGGCGGCGCTGGTGACGGTGGTCTTGCGGGTGGCTTTGTCGTAAACGCTGGTGGAGGTGCGCCCATTGATCGTGGCGGTACGGGTGAGCGTGTTGAAGGTTAGCAGATCGGTCGGAGCCGCCGGGTTCACGGTGGCGGCGCTGGCAGTGGTCGCGGTCAAGCCGCCAGTGGTAACCGTGCTGCTGCTAGTGATCGGCGCCTGCATACCGAAACGCGGGTCGGGACCATCCAGCGAGTCGGTCACGGTGCCGTCCGGGGCGGTGACGTGGGCGCTGCCATTGGTGCCGAGCAGGGTTTGTGTGGTTAAACCATCGGGCGTAACGATGGTGCGCCGGCGGTCGCCGGTGGACCGGTCTTCCACGGTGTAGGCTGTGGTCCGGTTCAGCGCGGTGCCGCGAGTGACGGTGTAACCGTCCGCCAGTTCGGTTCGGGCCAAGGTCTGGCTGCCACCCGCCGCGTTGGCGTCGTTCCGCAACCGCCCCAAGGCGTCGTAGGCGAACTGCGAGGCGTGGTTGAGCGGATCGGTGAAGCGGGTCAACAGGCCGTCGGCGGTATATTGCATCTGATAGGTTTCGCCCGCCGGATTGGTAACGCTGGCCAGATAGCCGTTGCCGTCCACGCTCAGCGTGGTGCGTTGGCCGAAGGGCGCGACAAGGGCGGTGGGATTGCCGTTGCCGTCCCGTTCGATGGTGGTGATATTGTTATCGGCGTCGGTGATGCTGCTCAACCGCCCGGCGCTGTCGTAAGCGAAGGTGTACAGTGGCGCCCCGGTGAAGGTATCCACCGTGCTGAGGTGGCGACCGTATTGGTCAAAGCGATAAAGCAGGCGACCGTCGGTGGAGGCGATGCTTAACTCATTGAGATCGAATTCGGGAAGCAGGTTTAGAATCCGCCGGATACGACCGTTGTTAGTATCCGCAATGAAGACACTGCCATCGGCCGCAACTGCAACTCCCTCAGGGAGGCCTAATTGCGCCTGGGTAGCTGGGCCGCCGTCACCGCTATATCCTTTTTGCCCCGTGCCGGCGGAGGTGGTGATGATGCCGTCTGGCCCCACCCGCCGGATGCGGTTGTTGTTAGCTTCCGCAATGAAGACGCTGCCATCGGCCGCAACCGCAATTCCATCAGGGTAGTTTAATCTTGCCAGGGTAGCTGGGCCGCCGTCGCCGCTGAATCCTGCTTGCCCCGTGCCGGCGAAGGTGGTGATGATGCCGTCTGGCCCCACCCGCCGGATGCGGCTGTTGTAAGTATCCGCAATGAAGACACTGCCATCAGCCGCAACCGCAACTCCACCTAGGCGGCTTAATCTTGCCAGGGTAGCTGGGCCGCCGTCGCCGCTGAATCCTGCTTGCCCAGTGCCGGCGAAGGTGGTGATGATGCCGTCTGGCCCCACCTGCCGGATACGGCCGTTTAAACTATCCGCAATGAAGACACTACCATCGGCCGCGACCGCAACTCCCTCAGGATAGTATAATTTTGCTTGGGTAGCTGGGCCGCCGTCGCCGCTGAATCCTGCTTGTCCCGTGCCGGCGAAGGTGGTGGTGATGCCGTCTGGCCCCACCCGCCGGATGCGGCTGTTGTAAGTATCCGCAATGAAGACACTGCCATCGGCCGCGACCGCAACTCCCTCAGGATAGTATAATTTTGCTTGGGTAGCTGGGCCGCCGTCGCCGCTGAATCCTGCTTGTCCCGTGCCGGCGAAGGTGGTGATAATGCCGTCTGGTCCCACCCGCTGGATACGGTTGTTGCCAGCTTCCGCAATGAAGATGCTGCCATCAATCCCGACCGCGACCTCCTCTGGTATGTAGACTGCGAACGGCGTGGTGGAGCTTCTGGCAAGGGTGATGATGATGTTTTTCACATTTTCCGCACTACGCTGTGTTCCATTGCCCTGGTAAAGCACCTTGCCCATGGGATTGTAGATGTGATGCACGTCCAGGCTCCAACCCGCAACGCCGGCTTGCCGCAGATCAAAAACACCGACATAGGTCTCAAAGCTTCGCCACAAGGTCACTTCCTGACGGGTACGGCTACCGGTGATCGTGACTCCCGAAGCTTCGCCAAATCGTACTGGGCTTTGATAAACGCCGTCGTATACATAACCGACCTTGACGGTCGCGGGCTGTCTACCCTGAAGCACCTGTTTATAGGCGTTCTGGCCATCCCAGGTAAAGGTTGTGGTCTGGTTGGTTTGGGCTGGGAAGGTACCAAGATCAATGCTGCGACCCGCGACGTTCACGGACGCTTCAATTCGCTTGAGGCTGGCGGGGATCGTGTCGCCGCTGAGTGGGATTTTCAAAGTACGGGCAGAAAGATGCCCCGGTACCCGGTCACTGCGGTAATTGAGCGAGAGACTGGTTCCAACCAAGGGGATGACTTCGCCCAAGGTCTGACTTTCGCAGCCGATGACGGAGCCGGAAGCACGACACTCATCATCCGGTCGGTGATCATCTTCATTTTTCGACTTTTCCTTAGAACCTTCCGCATCTGGCGGTGGCCCAAACGGCCAATTGCAATCCCAGGTCGAAAGATGCGTCAGCCTGACCCGCCACAAGCTCTTGCCGGCCGGATAGAGTCCCGCCAAGCGCTCCCGTTCGGCGTCGGTAATCCCCAGCGCCGCTAGGGCCGCCGCATCCGCCGGTTGACCGCTACCCGTCACGTCCAGATTAGCGCGACCGCCCGCGACGCCCAGAATCTTGATGACCCGTCCATTCTCCGACGGTATCCATGCCCCTTTCGTATTGTCGTAATAGCCGACCGGCACCTCGCCGCCCACCGGGAAATTCAGGAAATTCTCGACATAGAATGGCACCGGCTGATTGAACAGCACATCTTGGCCGTCTTTCTTCATTGTCGCTTCGTCAGCGCTCAATTCAACGGCATAGGTATAACCGCTGGTCGGGGGTAACGGCGCGGGCATGGTCTGCGGACCGTTCGCGCCCACGGTGTACTCGGTCGCCCGTAAGGTCAGGCTCGATACCGTCCGGGTCGTGCCATCCGGGTTGTAGACCTGAGCGGTGGTGCCCGGCGGGATCAGCAGGGTCGCCTGGCGCGTCCCATCCTGATCCGTCACCGCCGAACCCTGCGCGACCCGCACGGTGGGCTGGGTCAAATCCACGGTCGTCGCCTGCGCGTCGCGGGCGATCAGCACCACGTCATCCAGCACCACGTAATCCTGCCACGGCGCGTTGACCTGCCGCTGGGCGGGCAGATAGCCGACCTTCCGGTAATTCACCGTCAGCCAGCCGCCGCCGTTGACCGCCATGTCGAACCCGCCATCGGCCCGGCTCAAGGTCTGGCCGAATTCGGGATGATTCAAAACGGTGAGCGTCACACCGGACAGCGGATTGTTTTGCTTGTCCAATACCCGTCCGCGCAGCACGGCGGCGCGTTTGGCCTCGATGGTTCCCGGCGCGACGCCGGTCTGAATCGGATTGCCGCCGGTGTAGAGGAACTCGGTGGCCACGCCGATGGTGGTGGTCACCGTGGGATCGACCGGCGGAGCCACGTCGGCCGGATCGGGCGGCAGCGTACCGCCGCCGACCGGATTGACGGTGACCTGCACGGTATCGCTGGCGGGCAACGCGCCATCGTTCGCGGTCAGGCGCAGGACATACACGCCGTCCGCGCCGAAGGTCGCGGTGGTGCTGGCGACATGGGCGTTGCCAAACGCCACCGTGCCGGGGCCGCTGTCCTTGGACCAGGCGATCGTGACCGCGCCGGGGGGATTGGGCAAGCCGTCGTCGCTGACCGTGCCGCTCAGGTTCGCGGCGGCGGGCAGAGTGATGGTCTGGTCGGCTCCCGCGTGGACTTGCGGAGCCTGGTTGACCGCGATCCCCAGCACCTGGTTGATGACGAACACCACGTCGAGGGCGTTGACCACGCCGTCGCCGTTGACATCGGCGCCGGGCCAGGATTGCAGGCCCAGGAGATGATTGATGACCGCGACCACGTCGAGGGCGTTGACCACGCCGTCGCCATTGATGTCCCCGGCCGCGACCGCTTGGACGACCGCGGCGCGGGCGGCCGGGGTTCTGGGCTTGGCGGCGAACGAAACCGGGTCCGCCACCAGCAAAAAGCCACTGCCCAGAATCGCCAAAATCCCCAACAGCATGGAGCCACGGTTTCGCATCTCGTCTCCCCTCGTCCGCTAAAACACAAAGCCGCGCCGCCTTTCAAGGCCCCGCGACTTTCCGCCTCCCTCGCGAGAGGCCCGGTATTACTGTTTCGTATTGGAAGCAAGAATTTGACGATGACTTTATAGCACTGCTTTTTTGTTTTTCAACAGAGTAACTTAGTCAGATACACTCCCAAGCGCGACATGGCGCAGAATGACAACGTCAAGTGACATACTGATGATCGATTTCCTCAATCACGCTAGCCTTTCCAGGCGGCTGGCGTCCTTTCACCAAGCGCCCTCCCTTGTGGGGCTGTCCGTTACACACAAGTCGCCCTCCTCCCTTGTGGAGGAGGGTTGGGGTGGGGGGTTGCCCGATTCTCGGGTCGCGAACTCGGGGGGTTGCGATCGAACCTCACCCTCCTCCCTCGCCCTCCCCGCGAGGGGGGAGGAGATTTCCCTTTTTTAATTCAAAAAATCATGATCTTATGGATATATATAATGGACAGTTTTCCAGCCGACGACTGCCTGAGCGCCAAATCGGCGCGGCGCGCACCTTTTTGCCGGCTTCCGTGTTGACCGTAATCGGAGACCATGGCAATGGTCGACAATCCGCTAAAGGAGCCAACCATGAACGACGACATCTCTCTCCGCAAAGCAGCCGTAATGCAGGCGGCCATCGCGCGAGGACTGCTGGGGGAAACCCACCTGCTGGCGGCCTTTATCGACCTGGACGGCATCGCAAGGACCGTGGCTGACCTACGGGCGGCGTTCGACGGCCACTTCACCCACGCCTTCGCGGCCAAGGCCAACTGCCTGCATCGAGTGCTCGCTCTATTGCGCGAATGCGGCATGGGGTGCGAGGTCGCCAGCCCCGGCGAGTTCGCGCAAGCGTGCCGCGCCGGATTTCTGCCCCATGAAATCGTGCTCGACTCCCCGGCCAAGACGCTGGGGGAAATCGAACAGGCGTTGCGGCAGGGCATCGCGTTGAACATCGACAACTTCCAGGAGCTGGAGCGGGTGACCACGCTGATGGCCACTTTAACGTCGAATTCCGAGATCGGTATTCGCATCAATCCGCAGGTCGGGGTCGGCGCCATCGCCGCCACCAGCACCGCCACCCGCACCTCGAAATTCGGCATCCCACTCGAAGATGAAGGCCAGCGAGACCGGCTGATTCAAGCGTATATCGAGCGGCCGTGGTTGACCGGCGTGCATACCCATGTCGGCTCGCAAGGCTGTTCGCTCGAACTCATCGCCAGCGGCATCGCCAAGGTGGTGGCCTTCGCGGAGGAGATCAATGCCGCCGTGGGACGCCGGCAGGTGCAAGTTCTCGACATCGGCGGCGGCTTGCCGGTCAACTTCGCCAGCGACGAATTCACCCCGAGTTACGCCGAATACGCCGCGCTGCTGCGCGCCCGCGCGCCCGCCCTGTTTTCGGGAGACTATCGGGTCATTACCGAGTTCGGACGGTCGGTCGTGGCCAAGAACGGTTTCATCGCCGCCCGCGTGGAGTACACCAAAACCAGCGGCGGCCGGCATATCGCCATCACCCACGCCGGCGCGCAGGTCGCGGCGCGCACGGTGTTCCTGCCGGAGATGTGGGCCATCCGCCTGAGCGCCTTCGACGCGCAAGGCCGGTTCAAGCGGGGCGAGAAGGTTCCTCAGGATGTGGCGGGTCCGTGCTGCTTCGCCGGCGACATCATCGCTCACGAACGCCCGCTGCCGCTGCTCGAACCGGGGGATTTCATCCTGGCCCACGATACCGGCGCCTACTATTTTTCCACGCCCTTCCAGTACAACAGCCTCCCCGATGCCGCCGTTTACGGCTTTCGCATCGGAGAGGACAACACCGTGCGTTTCGAACTGCTCAGGGCGGAACAACCCATCGATCGTCTGGTGGAAGCATCGGGTCTGCCCCAATAAAAATCGCTTTCTCCCGTTTTCCTCCGCTGACGCCGGGAGAAAATTCTCACATCGTGGCTCAATGCAGCATTTCGGTCGGTTCGAGGGCATGGGGAAAACGCACGACGCGCCCGCCCTCTTCAAAGGCGTGAAAGGACTGTTTCCAGGCGCCGTTGGGCCAAAGATACTCGGCTTCTCCGCTCAGCGGCCGGTATACCGCCGTATACAGCGTGCCGAAACCGCGCGCATAGGCGGTCGAGTACACCGGCGAGCGCAGAAAAGCCTGCACCAACTTGTCGGGACTCTCGATGCTCTCCCGCAGCCGAAAACGTAGAAAGCGCTCCCGTTCCAGGGTCGCCGTGGCTTGGGCGTGCTGATGCCACTCTACCTCCTGCTGGTGATTGGTGGTGACAGGGACGGGCTTGACGATCGCCGACCGGTCGGGAGCGATGAAAACCGTCATGAAGGTTCCGCCGCGATCCAACACGGTGATGTTGTAGGCCATGTGGGTCGGCACCCGCTTCAGCACCTCCACCGCCTCCTGCGTAGTGGTGCAAAATTCCAGGATATAGCGCAACAGCAGTGGCACGCCAAACCCCTCGCCCACGACCCGCCGTCCTCCGAAGGTCAGGGAAACGGCCAAGCCATCCTCGTTCAAGCCATCCAGCACCCCCCACAGGCAATCGCTCACGGCGATGACCCGACGGCGGTTCCAAGCCGTTTTCAGAATCACCGCCTCGAACAATTGCGGGCTGTAATCGTAGTTGCGAACCAGCAAGGGGATTGCTCCGGACCAAACCGCCTGGGAGCAACCGCTCAAATAAGGGGGCGGACAATACAACGACAGGAAACGGGCGGCCAAATCGCCGCCACCGCCCAGTTCCACGAGACGCTCGTAGGTGGCCATCAATTCCGGCATATGCGTTTTCAAGCGACGAATCGAGCTGAGATACAAGGGTCGCGCCTTATTGCCCTCGCTCAAAAACCAGCGCCGGTAGGCTGGCCAGTGTTTCAGGAAAAGATCCTGCCATTTGGGGCCTGGCTGATCCTCCTCAATAGCTTCAAAAACGCGCTCCATGGGCGGATTCCTCAATACTGCGAAACTCGATCCCTGTTGCCGGGTTCGTCATCGCGTCGAACGATGCGATGACGACCACAACCCGCCACGGTGTCAGAGGATTTTGAAAGCACCCGCCGTGGGCGCCGATTCAACCTGCGCCGTTTCCAGGGGTCTGGCTTGATAGTGATCGAGAATCCCCTTGATCCAGGCATGCGCTCGATCGTTCAAAACAAAATCGTCGGTCATCGACCGGCCACGCAGGATCAGAATCCCCAAATCGGCGCCTTCATAGCGAAAATCGTCGGGACCGGTAATCCGCAGGAAAAACGCCTCGCGCTCGCTGGCCACCGCGCGCCGATGATAATCGAAACGACTGTAGGCAATCGAACCATCGTCGTTCATTTTCCAGATTCCGCTGGCGGGCGCCTGGGTGACCACATCCACGCTATCCTCGGTGTGCTTGATCACTAACTGACACCAACTGTCGATGTAATCGGGATCCGACCAGCGTGAATTGAGATCATCCACATCAAAGGAAAAATCCACGCCCGCGAATTCCAGCAGGTGAAACAGGAACAGCGGCGCGTCGGCATGAGCGAACGCCGCATGATTGGTCATCGAACTGGCGCCCGTGACCCGCGGGTTGAGTTCGCCCAGATAGAGTTCGCCGCTGTCCAAATCGATCAGATAATCCAGATCGAAGTAGCCGCGATAGCCTTCCTTGCGCAGTTGCTCGCCGAACTTGAAGGTGTAATCGCGCGCCTGGTCGCGAATGCGCTGGGTGAAAGCGCCCGGAAAAATTTCGTTGCCGCACCAACCGCCTTTATAGGGTGTCAACTCCTTGGCCCCCACGACTTCGGTCAGCAAAGGCCCAACGATGGTGCCCTTGCGCGTGGTGCAGGCTTCCAGGGTCGAACCCCGGCAGTTGAGGCGTTTCATGATCTTGACTTCGGGATCGCAGACGATCTCGTCGGCGTGCTTGTTCCAGTCTTCCTCGCTGGAAATGAAAAAAGTGGTGTGGCCGGAATCGCCGAACGCGGTCTGAATCACCAGATCGTCACCCAAACGGTGTTCCTTGGCCAGCGCGCGCAAGTGCGAGTAGCTCTCCACCTTGGACAGCGCATTGGGCGCGCTGGGCACACCCGCCATGTTGCCGATGCGCACCGTCTCCATCTTGTTGTCGCAGCGGCTGCGCAGGCTGGCCGGCGGAAACCAGATTTCGATGCCGAGTTCCCGGCACAGGGCTTCGGTCTTTTCGTCGAACATCAAAAATACCGCCACCGGATTGTCGCCGTGACTCCTAATATAATCGATCACCTCCTTGTGTTCCAACAGATAGTTATTAATATCCTCGATGCTTTCGAATTCCGGATGAGGAATCTCGCTCGGCACGAAGACATTCGGATGCTGGCCATCGTAACAATCGATATAGCAAATGTACTTAAACCCCTTTACCCACTCGTCGATGCCAAGTAGATTGAAGTTAGTGGCGCTGATAAAAAACACCGGCCGCTCGTTACGATGAAAATAGCGACGAATATCGGAAATGCCTTGCAAGGTTTTCTTCATGCCTGTTATCTCCAACGCTGGTTTATTCCAAATTTTACGCAGTTCTGTCAAAAGCCAATCGACTAGCCTGCCATATCTTTTCAAGACAGCCTATCCCTCGGAAGCGGCAATTTCCACCGCCGCATGAAGAGTGGATTTTTCGTCGACTTGTCCGACATTCCCGATCCGATCCTTAGCTGCTTGATCCATCTTCAAGGCAGCCTCGGTAAAAACCCGGAAACCCAATTCCGGCCGATAGCCATGGATCTCGCGGGTATCAAGCGCCTGCATGAATGCCAGAGTGCCTTCGCTGATGACCTGTCCCGGCACCAACACGGGAAATCCGGGTGGATAAGGAATGACGAACATGGCGGAGACCACTTCCCGCCCGGCAGCGCTTTGCTTGCGCACCGTCGAAAGCTTGAGATACTCACACAAACTGTCCTTATAGGACATGAAGAACGCTTGGCGTAGATCCCCTTCGCGGGTCGGTATTTCCGGGTGAGACCGGAAAAAGGGATGGAAATAACTGAAATCGGGCAAGGGTGGATTATCCTCGGTCAGGGACTTGATCTTTTGCTGATGCAGACGCCTTTCTATCGGACTCATTTCCTCCAAAGTTTCATCCAACTCCTGAGCGATCTTGACCAGTACTTCGATGAGATAAGCGACGGAACTGCGGGTCGTGCCGATATTGGTCATGAACAGGACCGTATTGCGGGTGGTCTTGTTGATCTGAATACCGTACTTATCCATCAAATAGTCATGTTTGAAATGATCGCCGTCGATTCCGGTTAAACCGATATTCAAGTTCAAATGGCTAGGATCGAGCACGAATTCATCCCGTCGCCAAGCGGTTTCCATGCGAGACCAGCCTTTCTCCGCGCTGTAATAAAGATCGATTCCGGAAGGACGATATTGGGCCGGTATCAAATCCTGAATGGCCAGGAAAGCAAAATACTTCTGGAGCAAAGGATGGCTACCGACCGTTTCCCGCAGCGCCATGGCCAGATCCGTTTGCTTCTGCACCAGTTCGAAACCCTCCAGTTCGACCTGGCGCCGTCCGATATCCAGGGACGCCAGAATCTGGTAATTCGGCGAGGTGGACGTATGGGTCATGTACGCTTCATGAAAAGCGTCCTCCACCCGATGCTTGAAGTCCTGATCGTGCACATGAATCATCGATCCCTGACGCAACGAAGTCAGTCGCTTGTGGGTCGATTGCGTGACGTAGACGCGCACCCGGACTCGGTCGGGATCGGGTAGCAAACGGGTCTCCAGCCAACTCCGATCATCGTTTGGGTCGCGCTGGTCGAATGCTTCCTTGAAGACCCGATAGCGTTCCCGATACGTCGAGTCCCGGTAGCGTTCGCGCAGGCGCGCCGCCGTGGCCATCCCGGTGCGCCGCCGGTAGGTCGGGTGAAAGTAGGCAAAGGCGAACCAGGCTTCGTCCCACAGGAAGATCAGGTTCGGCTTGATCGCCAAACACTCCTCCATGACCCGCTCAACGTCGTAGATGACTCCGTCGAAGGTGCAGTTGGTGAGCGTGATCATTTTCACCCGATCCAACAGGCCGGCGCGGCGATAGGCCAGCAAGGTTTCCTTGATATGCCGCAGAGGCACGGCCCCGTACATGGTGTACGCTTCCAGCGGATAAGCGTCCAGATAAGCGACCTGTGCGCCCGCCAGGACGACGCCGTAATGGTGCGATTTGTGACAGTTACGATCCACCAGCACGATGTCGCCCGGCTCGACCAAGGCCTGCACCACGATCTTGTTGCCGGTCGAAGTGCCGTTGGTCACGAAAAACGTCTGGCGCGCGCCGAATGCGCGGGCGGCCAATTCCTGGGCCTTCTTGATCGGGCCAGTCGGATCGAGCAGGGAATCCAGCCCGCCCGAGGTGGCCGAGGTTTCCGCCATGAAGACATTGGGTCCATAAAACTGGAGCATGTCCTGAATCCAGTTGGATTTGATGATGGATTTGCCTCGGGAAATAGGCAGGGCGTGGAACACACCGGTCGGTTGTTTGCTGTACTCCCTGAGCGCGGTGAAAAACGGCGTGTTGTAACGGGCGCCAATACCGCGCAGGATACTGAGATCCAGTTCCATGTAGTCTTCTTCGCGGTAGAAGACACGCCTGAAGTTACGGCACAGCTTGCCAGCCATGCTCTCGACCGCCGCATCGGTCACCAGGTACAAATCGATTTCAGGGCGAATCTCGGCGATCTTGGCGCCAAGCACCGGACCATAGTCGCTTTCCGATAGATTCTCATTCTCCTCGCCTTCATGATCTTCCAGAAGTTGGCGAAGCATCTCCAACTGGTGTTTGGACTTGAATGGAAAACCGTAGCGAATGACGCAAGCCTGAATATTGAAATTGAACAGGGCTGCAATGATGGCATCTTCGAAACTCGGAACCACGACGATTTCATAGACGAATTTATCTTCGATTCTGCGCATCTTGCGCAATCCGATCTTGAGTGCTTCCTCTTCGCGGGGCGAAATGTTATCCACGATCAAGACTTCGAAATAAGGTCGGTTCAGATAATTCTGACCCTCCCGCTCTTGGTAAGCGTCCGAAAAATCTTCCGAATCGTCCCCCACATCGACGCCACCGTCGCTACTGCTCAGGGAAATCGGCTTATGGCGATAAGACAAGCTGGTCAGGGTCCGATTGACACGGGTGCATACCTTGCTTAGCCGATCGTACTCGCCCCCATCGAACAGTTCGTAAAGATATTGAAAATCCTGCCGGCTTGGAAATGCCCAATAGCTGTCGATAGGTTCCAACAATGCCAAGCCATCGCCAACCTTTTGTTTCAGTCTTTCGTGATCCCTTCCCTCGACCACCGCATCCGCAAGGCGTTTGGCGTCATTCTTAAGACGTTTCCAGCTATCCGTTCGCAACTGTATGATATTGCGGCAGGCATTGAGTGAAATGCCTGCTTTTTTACTTGCCTTGCCTTGCACCTTTTCCGATTTTGTCTTAAGTGCCATGATGGTTTCCTTTGGTGGGATTCTCGTTATCAAGCGATTCGATAAACCACTGTCTTCACAACCGTTATCCATCGAAGTCGGGCTTGTTTTCCCAATCGGATACTCAAGCGCGAGCAATCCACAAGCGGCACCGACTTCAGGAGGAAAAGAATGGTGATATCCTGGATAAAGCAATAAAACAACGTAGCGGGAAGCCAGAGTGACGGCGGGGAGTCAGTCTTTGTGACTATCCTTCTCGCCACCCACTCTTTGCTTGAGGAAAGACGGTGTCCGTGAAGAAATTATGCCTAACCCATTTCAATTTCTAACCACCAGCACGGACTTGTTGAAATGCCGGACCACTCGCTCCGCGTTTGGACCCACCAAAAAATCCCCCAATTCCGGGCGATGCGAGGCCATGATGATGAGATCGGCGTCAACTTCATTGGCGACCCGGATGATTTCCTTATACACGACACCCTCGGCGACAATGTGCTGCACATGGACCTCGGAGGGCACATGCTCCCTGATGAACGCGTGCAGACGCTTGTTGGTGTCCTCCACCATTTTGTCGCCGAAGTTCGCGGGGAAATAGCTACCGACCAGCGGCATGCTGAAATCCGGCACTACCGTGACAACGTGCAGACGCGAGTTGAAGGTTTTGCAATACTCGATCACCGACGGCAACACGCCGACCCAAGAACTTTCGTGATTCAAATCAATGGGAAAAAGGATATCTTTATACACGGGAGCCTCCATTAAACGGTAGCCGGCGCTGCCGCCGTTTCACGGCCAAGACGCGCTCGTTGCAGCTTGACGATCAGCGCCAGAATCAAAAACGCGGGAAGCCACAACCATTCCTTCCGGGGCTGATCCAGGGGCAACAACACTCCGTGGATGCTTTGATCGAAAGCCAAACCCGCTTTCTGGGCGGCGCTACCGAAAGTGACGTTATCGACCAAGAGCTTGCCGTCTTCCGCGATCACTTCAAGGCCGGTGTCCGTCAGGCGCTCCTCGCCCGTGGCGCCGTCGCCCATCGGCAGTACGGCCACAAAACTGCGCGGCTTGCCCACATCGTCGGTGCCATCGATATGCAATCGGATCTCCATGCCCGATGCCAGCTTATCAGCCTCCGCCATCAACTGCGCGGGCGCCAGCTCCTCGTAAGGCGGGAAGATCATGTCCATCCAGAAACCGGGACGGAACAGCGTGAAGGCGATCAGCATCAACAGAATGGATTCGTGAAACCGACTCCGCGCGAAGAAATAGCCTTGCATGGCAGCGGCGAACAACAGCATGGCAATGGTGGCCACGACAAAAATGATGACGCCATGCACCCAGTCCACGTTGATCAACAGCAAGTCGGTGTTGTAGATGAACAAAAACGGCAGAATGGCGGTGCGCAGGCTGTAAACGAACGCCACGATGCCGGTTTTGATCGGGTCGCCGCCGGAAATCGCCGCGGCGGCGAAGGACGCCAGCCCGACCGGCGGCGTGACATCGGCCATGATGCCAAAGAAAAACACGAACAGATGGACGGCGATCAACGGCACGATCAAACCCGATTGCTCGCCCAGGGTGACGATGACCGGCGCCAACAGCGACGACACCACGATGTAGTTGGCGGTGGTGGGCAATCCCATGCCCAGAATCAGGCTAAGCACCGCGGTCAGGATCAACATCAGCAGGATATTGCCGAGCGACAGAATCTCCACCAGGTCGGCCAGCACCAAGCCGACGCCGGTCTGGGAAACCGCGCCGACGATAATCCCAGCGGTGGCCGTGGCAATGCCGATGCCGATCATGTTGCGGGCGCCGGCGATCAATCCATCGACCAGATCGTCGTAACCGCGGCGGATGGCGGCGCCGATCTGGCCTTCGCCGCGAAACAGCGCGAACAAGGGCCGCTGAGTAAGCAGGATGACCACCATCAGCACCGAGGCCCAGAAGGCGGACAAGCCCGGCGACAGCCGCTCCACCATCAGACACCAAACCAGTACGATGACCGGGAGGATGAAATGCAAGCCGGATTTGACGGTCGGTCCGGTTTCCGGCAAATGAACCACCGGCGCGCTGGGATCGTCCATTTCCAGTTCGGGATAGCGGGAGCCGACCCAAACCAGCGCGACATAGACCACGGCCAGCAACAATGAAATGACCCAGGTGGCGGCATCGCCCAAGGCCGGCTTCAGCCAGCCGATGCCGTAATAGACCGCCATGGCCAGGGCGGCGGTGGCCAGGAACCCAAACAGCGTGCCGATGATGCGCTGCAACCAGGGTTTGGCCACCCCAGGTTTCGGCAGCCCCTGCATGTTGGCCTTCAAGGCTTCGAGGTGAACGATATACACCAGGGCGATGTAGGAAATCAGCGCCGGGATGAACGCGTGGGTGATGACCTCGAAATAGGAGATGCCGACATATTCCACCATCAGGAAGGCCGCCGCGCCCATCACCGGCGGCATGATCTGGCCGTTGACCGAGGAAGCCACCTCGACCGCTCCGGCCTTCTCCGCCGGAAAGCCGACCCGCTTCATCATGGGGATGGTGAAGGTGCCGGTGGTCACCACGTTGGCGATGGAGGAACCCGAGATCAACCCGGTCAGGCCCGAGGAAACCACCGCCGCCTTGGCCGGACCGCCGCGCATGTGCCCCAGCAAGGAAAAAGCCACTTTGATGAAGTAGTTGCCCGCCCCGGCCTTGTCCAGCATCGCCCCGAACAGCACGAACAGAAACACGAAACTGGTGGAAACGCCCAGGGCGATGCCGAACACGCCCTCGGTGGTGATCCATTGATGATTGACCACCGCGTTCAGGCTGGCGCCCTTGTGGGCGATGATCGACGGCATGTGGGGGCCGGCAAAGGTATAACCCAGAAACAGCATGGCCATCACCATCAGCGGTGGCCCCAGTGCCCGCCGCGTCGCTTCCAGCAGCAGCACCATGCCCACGCAAGCCACGATCACATCCTGGGTGTTGGGTGCCCCAGGCCGCTGCGATAGCTCGTTATAGAACAGGAACAGATAGCCGGCGCAGAAAGCGCCGACCGCCGCCATGACCCAGTCCTGCAGGGGAATGTAATGGCGTGGCGATCGCTTGAGCGCGGGGTAGCCCAGAAAAGCCAGGAAAATCGCAAACGCCAAGTGGATAGAGCGGGTTTCGGTATCGTTGAACACGCCAAAGCCGATCATGAAAGGCAAGGGCGATGCGATCCATAATTGAAACAGCGACCAGGCGGCGGCCCCGCCGAGCAAAATCTTCTGGGGAATGCCTTGCGGGGATCGGGCGCCGGTATCGGCCTCGGCCACCAGATCCTGCAATTCCTCTTCCGACATCGCCGATTCGTTAGCAGCTTGATCGCTCATCAGGGTCTCCTATACCCAGCACTGCCGGCATGGGTTGGTCATGGGTCAACAGCTTGGAAACCAATACGCAACAGCGTCTTGGCAAAGACAATCAGGAACTCGCCAGGCAGGGGCTCACAACCAGCCCTTTTCCCGATAGTAACGCAGCGCTCCTTCGTGCAGCGGCGCCGAAAGTCCGTCCTTGATCATGCCCGCCGCTTCCAGGTCGGCGAATGCCGGGTGCTGCTTTTTGAAGTCATCCAGATTTTCGAACACCGTCTTGACCAAAAGATAGACGGTGTCGGGGCTCAGCTGGGTGGAAGCCACGACCGTGGCCTTGACGCCGAATGTGCCGACCGATTTCGAGTTGCCCTTATAGACTCCGCCAGGCACCTGGGTACGGGCGTAATAAGGGTTGTCGGTCAGCAACCGGTCGACCGCCGGCCCCTCCACCGGCACGATGACGGCATCGCACAGGTTGACGCTCTGGGCCACGGACGCGTTCGGATGCCCCACGACGTAGACCATGGCCTGGACGCGGTCATGGCAAAGCGCCAGGGACTGTTCGGAGGCCGAT
Source organism: Candidatus Competibacter sp. (assembly GCA_029624815.1). Taxonomy (GTDB): domain Bacteria; phylum Pseudomonadota; class Gammaproteobacteria; order Competibacterales; family Competibacteraceae; genus Competibacter. Next base: position 25,052 of record JARSSH010000045.1, on the reverse strand, counting down.
AGATCGTTGGTCAGGGAAAAAACGCTCTTGTCCCACCCTTTGGCGTCCATGAGCACTTCCATGGTGGCGCGCTGACCGGAACCGAGGTTCCCGATGTTGACCCGTTTGCCCTTGAGATCGTCAAAGGTCTTGATGCCGGCGTCGCGGCGAGCCACCACGGTGAAGGGTTCGCCATGCACGGAAAACAAGGCCCGCAGATCGGTGTCCGGTCCCGCCGATTCGAATACCCCCGTGCCGTTGGTGGCGCGATACTGCCAATCGGACTGCACGACGCCGAGTTGCGACTTGCCAGATCGAATTTGTTGCAGGTTGAAGATGGAGCCATCCGTTGGCAACGCCTTGCAGGCCAGATCACGCCCGGCGGGGGCGGCGCTCAGCAACCGGCAGATAGCCTGCCCGACCTGAAAATACACACCGGCGCGACTGGCGGTTCCGATGGCGATTTCCTCGGCCCCAACCGGCCGCGCGGCGCCCGCTCCCAGAATCAGGACCATCGAGGCGACGAAAATGCTGGTTAAGCGATTCGCTTTCATAGGACACCCCGGCCACATCAAAACACGAACCAAATACCTAACTGCGAGGGAAATCGATCGAACGGGCAACCCTCCCGGTCACCCGCTCGCCGGCCACGATGACTACTTCAGCCAGCCTTTCTCTTTGTAGTACTTGACGGCGCCGTCGTGCAGGGGCGCGGACAAGCCATCCTTAAGCATGTTGGCCGGCTCCAGATTGGCGAAGGCCGGATGCAGCTTCTTAAAGCGGTCGAAATTATCGAAGACGGCCTTGACGACCACGTAGATCGTGTCGTCGGGCGTCTTGGTGGAGGAAACGAAGGTTGCGGTCACGCCGAAGGTCTTGACGTCTTTATCGGTGCCCGGATACATGCCGCCGGGGATGGTGGAAACGGCATAGTAAGGATAGGTCTTTACCAGCTTGTCCACTTCCGGGCCAGTGACGGGCACGACAATCGCCTCGCAGGAGGAAGCGGCTTCCTGGATGGAGCCGTTCGGATGGCCGACCACATAGACCATGGCGTCGATCTTGTTGTCGCACAGAGCCTGGGCCTGTTCCGCCGCCTTCAGTTCGGAGGCCAGTTGAAACACGCCGGTATCCCAACCCTTTTCCTTCATCAACGCATCCATGGTGGCGCGCTGGCCGGAACCGGGATTGCCGATGTTGACCCGTTTGCCCTTGAGATCGTCAAAGGTCTTGATGCCGGAATCCTTGCGCGCCACCACGGTGAAGGATTCAGGATGCACCGCGAATACCGCGCGCAATTCCTTGAAGGGGCCGGCCGCCTCGAAATCGCCCTCGCCTTTCAGCGCCTTGTATTGCTGGTCGGACTGGGCCACGCCCATGTCTTGTTCTCCGGCCCGAATCGCGTTGAGATTAGCGACCGAACCGCCGGTGGATGGCGCCGTACATTTGATGCCGTGTTTGTCCTGTTCACGGTTGACCAGCTTGCAGATGGATTGGCCAACGACGTAGTAGACGCCGGTCTGACCGCCAGTACCAATGGTGACGTATTTTTCCTCGGCGGCATTCGCGCCACTCAAGCCCAGCAACAAAGTTGCGGATAAAGCAGCCGTTGCGAATCTTTTCATCATGCCCTCTCTTTTTGGTGGTAAAAGCGAATCTATCGCCCGGTTTGGCCACACGGGGTAGTGCGACCGATTAAACTGCTTATTCGAAAATACATGAAATTAAATAGCTGGTAAACCACCAACTTTTCAAACCATAGGAGAAGGATATAGTAGAAGAGATCTTATTTGTCTAATTTATTGCTATAATTTATTGCTATAATTCTTTGTTGTTTTTTGGAAAAAAACAACTACTTGGCAAGCTTAAGAACCCACAAAATTACATGGATATGCCGACTGGCTTTATTCCGCGAGTTATTAACTTAACTGACTCAACCACACTCGTCTAGCCATACGGCTTCCATTCAACCGTACCGCGCCATAGGCAAGAGTTGGGTGTGGACACCAGTCCGAACCGACTCCCGGTGTCGTTCTTGTTCCATAACCAACAATCGCTCTCTTCCTCCTGTGGCAAACGCCACAGACCATCCGACCCCCTGCGACAAAAATCATTTTCGGCAATAAGTTATCGGACTATTCGAAACGGGCACGGTGCTTGCTAGAAAACTCGCGCCGCCCGCTTCCGGACGGCGGCGGGTTGACACCCGTTTTCGACGATTTCGCCGCGCCAGGGGAACATGCATGGAACCGAACAGCCGACCGACCGCCGCGGGCAATCCGTCGGCGCTTCATCCCTGCTACTCCCCATCGGCGCACCGGCATTTCGCCCGTCTGCATCTGGCGGTTGCGCCGAAATGCAACATCCAGTGCAACTACTGCAACCGCAAGTATCATTGCAGCAATGAATCGCGCCCTGGCGTGGTGGCGGAACTGCTGGAACCGGAACAGGCGGTTCGAAAAGCGCTGGCGGTGGGCGCGGCCATCCCCCATCTAGCGGTAGTCGGCGTCGCCGGACCCGGCGATCCGCTGGCCAATCCCGAACCGGTGTTCGCTACCTTGCGGGAACTGCGGGAACAAGCGCCCGACCTCTTGTTGTGTCTGTCCACCAACGGACTGGCGCTGCCGGAACACGCCGACACCCTGGCGGAGCATGGCATCCACCATGTGACCATTACGATCAATTGCGTCGACCCCGACATCGGCGCCCGGATCTATCCGTGGATCGTCTGGCGGGGCCGCCGGCTGCGCGGGCGCGAGGCCGCGGCCCTGCTGATCGAGCAACAACTGCGCGGCCTGGATCGGCTGGTGGCGCGCGGCGTGCAGGTCAAGATCAACTCGGTGCTGATTCCAGGCATCAACGACACCCACCTACCGGAAGTCAATCGCATCGTGCGGGAAAAAGGCGCAATCCTGCACAACATCATGCCGTTGATCGCCCGCCCGGAACATGGCACCCATTTCGGGCTCACCGGCCAGCGCGAACCGACCGCCGAGGAACTGGCGGCGACCCGCTCCGCCTGCGAAAGCGACGAAGGCATGATGAGCCACTGTCAGCAGTGCCGCGCCGATGCCACCGGTTTGTTGGGCACGGATCGAAGCGGCGAATTCAGCCTGGCCAAGGTCGAGGCCATGACGGTGGATCCGCAAGCGGCCATGGTTAAGCGGGCGGAGGTACGGGCGGCCATCGTCCGTCGGCTGGAACAAGCACCCCGGCCTTCGACTCCGGCGGTTCGGCCGCCAACGATCATAGCGATACGTCCCCAGAGCACCGAAGGATCGTTGCGCATCGCGGTAGGCAGCCTGGACGGTCGGACACTCGATGCCCACTTTGGCCACTTGCGGGAACTGCTGGTTTACGACGTTTCCGCGCTTGAAAGCCATCTGATCGAGCGCCGCGATATCGCCCGTTATTGCCATGGCGCGACCACTTGCGGCGATTCGGAAGCCGCCCTGGCGGGGGCGATCCATGCCCTGCGCGATTGCGCGGCGCTGCTGTGCGCACGGGTCGGTTTTACGCCATGGCGGGCACTGGAAGATGCGGGTATCCAACCCAACAGCGAACACGGCGGAGAACGAATTGAAGACGCGCTCCGGGCCATCCATCGGGAATGGCGGACGAACGGACGGCTATCCACGCCCGCGCGCGTGGCCCAACCCGCAAGCGCGTGAGCAATCCACCGCAACTGCTTTATTGAGCGATTAGGGAGAAACGAAACGCATGGCCAAGGCACAACTGAGCTTCACCGATATCGAGGTCACGGTCACGGTACCGGCCGGCACCCGAGTCATCGAGATTTCGGACAAATTGAATTCCGGAATCATTTACGGTTGCCGCGAAGGCGACTGCGGAACCTGCCTGATGAAGGTAGTACAAGGCATGGAAAATCTGAGCGAACCGTCGGCACTGGAAGCCAGGGTGCTTAAGGAACACTTCGCTGGACGGGACACGCGCCTGGCCTGCCAAGCGCAAGCATTGGGCGGGGAAATCGTGGTGCGTCCCGCCTAAAATTTTTACTTTCGAGAGATTACGCCGATGCCATTGATTACTTTTTCAAACTCCAAGCATGACATCAAGACGGTTTATGCCGCGGCCGGCAGCCATACCGAAACAATCTTGAAAATCGCCAAGGACAATCAGATTCCGATTGCCTTCGATTGTCAGGATGGCGAATGCGGCACTTGCCTGGTGAAAGTGTCGAGTATCGATAAAAAACCCCGGATGAGTGGCCCACCCACCGAGAAGGAAAGGAACCTGCTGAAAGAATTGGGCAAACTGAGCGACGAGGATATCAGCCGCATCCTGGTGGACGACATTCCGCCGCCGTGGCGGCTGGCGTGTCAGATGATCGTGCGGGACGAAGAAATCCTGGTCGAATATTAACGGTCACTGCTCATGGAATTGGCGTTGCGGCCGGAAGCGCTTACCGCTCCCGTCGACACCGATCCCCGGCGGGAGCCGTATGGCATCCTGATGAGCCATCGGCGCGGCTTGCCCAACGACGATACCCTGGCGCGGATGCTAGCCACGCAAGTTATGGGCGGCGGAGCGTTGCCCGCTAACCTGGGGTTGGAATTCACCGACTTCGAGGCATTGCTGGCACGGCATTTCCCCGGCGCTTCCCGACCGGTCGCCCCACCGCGTCCAACGCCGCGGTGGGATTCCCGCTTGGTGGAAGAATTGGGCGAGCTGATCCACTTGCTGCAACGATATCGGGCGGGGCGGGATCAATCCGAACACTGGCTGAGCGTGATCGTCGCCACCGGCTGCATGAGCAACGATCATCTCTGGGAGGATCTGGGTTTGTGGTCGCGGCGGGATTTAAGCGCATTAATGCAACGCAACTTCCCGACGCTGGCGGCGAAAAACGACCACGACATGAAGTGGAAAAAATTTCTCTACAAGCAACTGTGCATTCAGGAAGGCGTTTATCTCTGCCGCGCGCCCTCCTGCGCGGTCTGTGGCGACTATTCCCATTGCTTTGGCCCCGAGGAGTAATACCAATTCCCGGTAAGTTTTATATTTCCCGCGTAGGGCGGGTTAGCGCAGCGTAACCCGCCGAAGTCACAATCAAATCGGCGGGTTACGGGCCGACGCCCTAACCCGCCCTACCCCTCTGAATCATAAAATCTATTGAGAAACGGTATAACGCCGGAAACCGCGTTTACCATTGTGTTATCCTAGCCCCAATTCGCTGCCCTTGACCTACTCCGCGCCTTTTGGAGCACCGCCATGGATTACACGATTCGCACGATTCTCTATGCCACCGACCTGGGGCCTCACGGTGCGGAGGTTTTCAATCACGCCTTCTCGCTCGCCAAACGATATGGCGCCAAGGTTCATGTGATCCATGCGCTGGAACCGATGAGCGACTATGCGCAATCCCTGGTCGAAACCATGGTGCCGCCCGACACCCTGAAAACCCTGCATCAAGAAGGTTTCGAGCAGGTTAACCGGGAAATGCGTCGGCGACTGGAGAAATTCTGCGCGGAACACCTGCATCCCGAGGCGGATACCGTGGTGGCCGAGATGCGCGTCGCGGAAGGGCACCCGGCGCAAGTCATCCTGGACGAAGCCAAGCGGGTCGGCGCGGATTTGATCGTGCTGGGCTCGCACGGTCAAACCGCCCTGGGTGAAATGTTCATGGGGTCGGTGGCTCACAAAGTCCTCATGAAAGCCCGCGGCCCAAAAATTCCGGTTTTTCTGGTTCCCATCGAACGCGAATGATCGCGGCGGGGTGCGCGCCGGCATTTCGAACGCACCCCGTCGTTGCGGCTCGCGCCGCGGTTTAGCCGCCGAAAAACAACTCCGGCAACCAGGTGATCAAGCCGGGAAAAACAATCATCAGGATCAATCCCAGAAGCTGGATCATGACAAAAGGCACGATGCCCTTGTAAATATCGCCCATGGTGTATTCGACCGGCGCGACTCCCTTGAAATAAAACAGCGCGTAACCGAACGGCGGCGTCAGAAACGAGGTTTGCAGGTTGACGCAGACCAGCATGGCGAACCACAGCGGGTTGAAGTCGAGATCCAGCGCGATCGGGGTAAAGATCGGCACGGTGACCAGCAGAATCGCCGCCCAGTCGATGAACATCCCCAGGAAAAACACCACGCTCATCATGATCGCCAGCACCACGTAAGGGCTGACGTCCATGCCCAGCAGCAGATCGGCGACCACGTCGCCGCCGCCCATGCTGAGAAACACCACGCTGAACAGTTTGCCGCCAACGAACAGCAGCATGATCATGGCGGTGGTGCGCAGCGTGGACAGCGAAGACTGGACGACGACCTCCCAAGTCAGCTTCCGGTTGAGGGCCGCCAGCACCAGCGCCCCGACCCCGCCCAGCGCGGCGGCTTCGGTGGGCGTGGCGACCCCGGCCAGGATGGTGCCCATCACCAGCAGGATCAAACCGAATGGCGGCAGGAAACTCTTGAGGATCATGCCGGCTTTCTGCCCGGCGGTGTGGACGTCCTCCTCGGTGGGCACGGGCGGACCCAGACGGGGGTTGATGCCACAGCGGATGGCGACATAGCCGATATACAACCCGGACAACACCAGCCCCGGCAGAATCGCCCCGGCGAACAGGTTGCCGACCGAGGTTTCCTTCAAACCGGTCAAGCCACCGTACACCACCAGCATGATGCTCGGCGGAATGAGAATGCCGAGCGTGCCGGACGAGCAGATGATGCCGGCCGACAGGCCCCGGTCGTAGCCGCGCCGCAACAGCGCCGGCCCGGCCATCAGACCCATGGCCACCACCGAGGCGCCGATGATGCCGGTGGTGGCGGCGAACACCGTGCTGACCACGATCACCGCCAAACCCAGACCGCCGCGCACCTTGCCCAACGACAGATAAAGCGCGTCGAACAGCCCCTCGGACACCTTGGAGCGATCCAGAATCTGCGCCATGAAAATGAACAGGGGAATGGCCACCAGGGTGTAATTCAGGAAGGTGCCCCAGTTGTTGTTGACGAACAGATCGAGCAGGGCCGGCACGTTGAAGCCGTTATCGATCAGCCCGAACAGGGTGGCGACGGCGGCCAGGGTGATCGCCAGCGGATGCCCCAGGGGAATGCAGACGATCAGGGTGGCGAACATCAGGAGGGTCAGCAGTTCGGAACTCATGGGCGTTTTTCTCCGAGGGAAGCCGACCTAGTCGGAAGATTGCAGGCTGTGGAAATCCTGGATCAGCTTGGCGACGCCCTGCAGAAACAGCAGCACGAAACCGAGGGCCATCAGCGTCTTGAAGGGGTAGAGCGGCGGCGCCCAGGACGTGGAGGCGACTTCCCATTGCATCCAGGCCGTACTCGCATAGATCACCGACCAGATAGCCATCAGGCCCATGGTCGGCATAAAAACGATCAGGTTGACCACGATCCGGAGCAGGGTGCGGGGACGATGCTCCAGTTTGGCTTCGAAGACATCGATGGCGACGTGGCCGTTGTGTTTGTGGGTGTAGCCCAGACCCAACACGAAATGCACGCCGTAGAGAAAGGTGGTGGCTTCGAATCCCCAGGAAGTGGGGGCGTTGAAACCGTAACGCATGACCACCTCATAGCTGACGACGCCCAACAGGGGAAGAACCAGAAAAGCGCCGTAATAACCGACATTCTCATTCAGGGCATCGATTGTCCGAGCGATTTTGAGCATGAGCCATCCCTCCATAACGGTGTCCGGCGATTCCCGGCCAAGAGAGAGCGGCGGGACCGGGTATCGACCGGCCACGCCTCTCGGCAAATGCAAACGGGATTGAAGTGGAAAGGCGATTACTGGGTCCGCTTGCCGGCGATGTAATCGTCCAGCGGCCACGGCGTCACGCCGCTGCGGATTTCGCGCCATTCGGCGAAGTCCTTGCGGAATTTATCCTGGGAATCGAGCACCTTTTTCACGTCGGGATACTTGGCCTTGAGTTCATCCAGATATTCCTTGGTCCGCTTGGCGAAATTGGTGATGGTCTCGTCGTCCATGCGCACGAATTCGACCTTGCCCTTGAAGCGCTCGATCGCCTCGATATTGAGATTCTCCTGCCAGGCGGTGGACCAGAGCTGGGTTTCCTTGGCGGCCGTATCGACGATCCATTTCAGATCGGACGGCAGCTTGTCCCACGCATCCTTGTTGATGAAAAACGCACACTGGACCGAAGGCTGATGCACGCCGGGTTCGATGACGTATTTGGTGATTTCGTCGAAGCCCATGGGGTAATTCATGGCCGGGGTGCTGAACTCGGCCGCGTCGATGACGCCGCGCTCCAGCGCCAGATAAACCTCGCCGCCGGGCAGGGGCGTCACGCTGGCGCCCAGGCCATTCATGATATCCATGTACCAACCGGGAGTGCGCACGCGCAGACCTTTGAAATCAGCCATCTTGGTGGCTTTTTTGTTGGAAAACAGGCCCATCTCCTGGCCGCCGTTGCCACCGGGCAGGGCGTACAGGTTATATTGCCCGTACAGATCCTGCATCATCTTCAGGCCGCCGCGCTCGTACAGCCAGATGTTATAACCCTCGGTATCCAGGCCGAAAGGCACCGAGGCGAACGCCACGAAAGCTTCGTTCTTCCCCTTCCAGTAGCCGGGCCAGTCGTGGCCGATTTGGGCCGAACCCTTGCTGACGGCATCGAAACTTTCCATGGCGCCGACCAGCGCGCCGGCCGGAAAGAGTTTGATTTCCAGCCGGCCACCCGAGGCGAGGGCGACGGTATCGGCGAAGTGCTGGGCCATGTCGTAAAACAGGATGCCTTCGGTCCAGGGCATGACCATCTTCCATTTGAATTCTTCCTTGGACGGCTTGATGGTCCGCAACTCCTTTTTGACCTCTTCATGCCGCTGATCGGCGCCGAACTTCTCGCGGGCCGCAAAGGAAGGGCTGGTCAGCATCAAGGACAACGCGGTCAACAGACCGAGCAGGATTTTGGGCTTTATCATCGCGATGATCCTTCTCTTTGGGTTTTCGAACAAGATCGAGCAAACAATCGACCTTGTGTGTAAACCTTAGGCTAGAAATCGGGAATTTCTAGAGGATCATCAAAGAGCTGTGCAAGAAACAAAAGCGTAGCCCATCCGCGCCGCAAGACAGTCCGTCACGGACATGTCGGGCGCGGCCCGAGAACAGGCTTTCAACACAGCCTTTCCACCTCGTAAATCCCGCCGACCACCACGTACTCGTCCTCACCCTTGAGCATCCCCGGCAACATCCGGTTATGGAAGAACACCTTGGCCAACGGGATTTGCGCCCGCAGCAGATGGTCGCCGAACTCTTCGGCCCGCTCGCGGCGGACGCTGAAGGAGCTGAGGTTGTTGAGCAGCACGATCCAGCGCCGACGTTCGGGTTTCGCCAATATCTGGTCGTCGCTGAAGCGGTTGAAGCCGCGATACAGGCTTAGGTGTGTCACCGCCGACTGCTGGCGTCGCTGTTCGTATTGGCCATAGGCGTACAGCAGATCCAATTGCGCTTCCAACGCGTTGGTGTTGTACAACCCCCGGCTGCACGCCTCCAGAAAGTGCGTGTAGGCATCGTCCCGGACGCGGTCGTCGAGCAATCCCCCGTGGAACCGAGCCAGCAGGCCGAAACGCGATTCCACCCAGGCTTTCAGCACCGCGCCTTCCTGGCTGTTGGGATCGAAGGCCCAGCCGCGCACCATGCGCAGGTAATCCGCCCGCCCGCGCAGCTTGCGCCGACCCGGCGTCAGGCCCACTTCCTCCAGCGCTTCCAACCGAAAGTACACCGTCATGTAGTCCATGAACCGCCGCGCCCGTTCGGCCGGTTCCGTCAAGGGCTCCAGCGACCGGAACAACCGGTGGTGCAGTTCCGCCACTCCGTCGAGCAGCAGCGGGGCCGGATGGCGCTGAAAAGTCAGGCCGCCCAGGATCGCCGCCGGCAGGTTGCAGCGGTTGATCGGCAGATAGGAGCCCTTGGGCAAACGCGGCCCGATGCCATCGACCGGCGCCGCAATCGGATTGTCATCAACCCGACAAACCGTCGCGTTTGTCATGTCCGATTTCGATCCTTGTTGTCTCTGATAATGGTTACTGATTATCAAACAATGAGTTATTTGCAAAGCATCTTGGCACGGCGTTTGAACCGGAGAACGCGAAAGCAAGGTTTATCGTTCAGCGACTGGAGAGCAATACCATGGCGATGATACGTCAATGCGCAATTTACGGGAAAGGCGGCATCGGCAAGTCCACCACCACCCAGAACCTGGTGGCGGGTTTGGCCGCCGAGGGCAAGAAAGTCATGATCGTGGGTTGCGATCCGAAAGCCGATTCGACCCGACTGATCCTGCATGCCAAGGCCCAGAACACGATCATGCAGATGGCCGCCGATGCGGGCACCGTCGAAGATCTGGAACTGGACGACGTGTTGAAAGTGGGTTACGGCGGCGTGCGTTGTGTCGAGTCCGGCGGCCCGGAACCCGGTGTCGGCTGCGCCGGGCGTGGCGTCATCACCGCGATCAACTTCCTGGAGGAAGAAGGCGCCTACGAGGAAGAACTCGACTTCGTGTTCTACGACGTGCTGGGTGACGTGGTGTGCGGCGGCTTCGCCATGCCCATTCGCGAAAACAAGGCTCAGGAAATCTACATCGTCGTATCCGGCGAAATGATGGCGATGTACGCCGCCAACAACATCGCCAAGGGTATCTGCAAATATGCCAATTCCGGCAAGGTGCGCTTGGCCGGACTGATCTGCAACTCGCGCAAGACCGACAAGGAAGCCGAATTGATCGGAGCACTGGCCGAACGGCTGGGCACTCAAATGATTCATTTCGTGCCGCGCGACAACGTGGTGCAGCGAGCGGAAATTCGCCGGATGACGGTGATCGAGTACGACCCCACCGCCAAGCAGGCCGATGAATATCGCGCACTGGCGCGCAAGATCGTGGAAAACAAGAAACTGGTCATTCCCACACCGCTGACCATGGATGAACTGGAAGAACTGCTGCTGGAATTCGGCATCCTCGACGAGGAAGACGAGTCCATCGTCGGCAAGACCGCTGCTGATGAAGCCGCGTTGGCCGTTGCCTGAGGCCCACTGGAGTACGCCTAATTATGACCATGAACCGCCAAGAAACCGAACAACTGATTCAGGAAGTGCTGGAAGTTTACCCGGAAGCCACCGGCAAGCAACGCGCCAAGCATCTGATGGCCAACGACCCCACCCTGGAAAAATCCAACAAGTGCATCGTTGCCAACAAGAAGGCGCTGCCCGGCGTGATGACCGCGCGCGGCTGCGCCTACGCCGGCGCCAAGGGCGTGGTGTGGGGACCGGTCAAGGACGTGGTCAACATCTCGCACGGCCCGGTCGGCTGCGGGCAATTTTCCCGCGCGGGCCGCCGTAACTACATCACCGGCCACAGCGGCGTCAACGTATTCGGCGACATGAACTTCACCTCGGATTTCCAGGAAAAGGACGTGGTGTTCGGCGGCGACAAGAAGCTGGCCAAGTTGATCAGCGAGATCGACACCCTGTTCCCGCTGGCCAAGGGCGTCACCGTGCAGTCGGAATGCCCCATCGGCCTGATCGGCGACGACATCGAAGCCGTGGCCAAGAAATCGGCCAGGGAAATCGGCAAGACGGTGGTGCCGGTGCGCTGCGAAGGGTTCCGGGGCGTCTCCCAGTCCCTCGGCCACCATGTCGCCAACGACTCGTTGCGCGACTGGGTGCTGCACAACCGCGACGAAGACAACGGTTTCGAGTCCACGCCTTACGACGTGGCGATCACCGGCGACTACAACATCGGCGGCGACGCCTGGAGTTCGCGGGTTCTGATCGAGGAGATCGGCCTGCGAGTCATCGCGCAATGGTCCGGCGATGGCTCGATCCCGGAAATGGAATCGACCCGCCACGCCAAGCTGAATCTGCTGCACTGCTACCGTTCGATGAATTACATCAGTCGGCACTTGGAGGAAAAGTACGGCATTCCCTATCTGGAATATAACTTCTTCGGGCCGACCAAGATCGCCGAAAGCCTGCGCAAGATCGCCGCGTTCTTCGACGACACGATCAAGGAAAACGCCGAACGGGTGATCGCCAAATATCAGCCCACCATGGACGCCATCGTCGCCAAGTATCGCCCCCGCCTGGAAGGCAAGCGGGTCATGCTGTTCGTCGGCGGCCTGCGGCCTCGCCACGTCATCGGCGCCTATGAAGATTTGGGGATGGAAATCATCGGCGCGGGCTACGAGTTCGCTCACAACGACGATTACGACCGCACCTTCAAGGAGGTGCAGGACGGCGCGCTGATCTACGACGACGCCACCAGCTTCGAGCTGGAATCCTTCGTGGAACGGCTGAAGCCCGATCTGATCGGTTCCGGCATCAAGGAAAAATACGTGTTCCACAAGATGGGCATTCCGTTCCGGCAGATGCACTCCTGGGATTACTCCGGCCCCTATCATGGCTACGACGGTTTCGCCATCTTTGCCCGTGACATGGATATGACGATCAACAATCCCTGCTGGAAGAATTTACAGGCTCCCTGGAAACGCGCCGGCACGGAAGCATTGGAATCGGCGGCCGCCTGAAACCCGTCGCTTGGGTGAGGCCACAGGCCATCACCCAACACTTTCACCATGTTGGGTGATGCGCCGCGCTAACGAGGATTGAGTCATGCAAGACGTTGAAACGATCAAACCGGGCTTCCCGCTGTTCAATACCGATGAATACCAGGCAGCCTTTGCCCGCAAGCGGGTGTTCGAGGAAGCGCCTCCACGCGAAAAACTGGAGGAAGTGTTCCAGTGGACGACCACCGAGGCGTACAAGGAACTGAATTTCCAGCGCGAGGCGCTGACCATCAACCCGGCCAAAGCCTGTCAGCCGCTGGGCGCGGTGTTGTGCGCGCTGGGCTTTTACAAAACCCTGCCTTACGTCCACGGCTCGCAGGGCTGCGTCGCTTATTTCCGCACTTACTTCAACCGCCATTTCCGCGAACCGATCGCCGCCGTCTCCGACTCAATGACCGAAGACGCGGCGGTATTCGGCGGACAGAAAAACATGTTCGAGGGGTTGGAGAACTCCAAGGTCATGTATCAGCCGGAAATGATCGCGGTGTCGACGACCTGCATGGCGGAAGTCATCGGCGACGACCTGAACGCCTTCATCACCAACGCCAAGAAGGACGGGCGGGTGCCGATGGATTTCCCCACGCCGTTCGCCCATACCCCCAGCTTCGTCGGCAGCCACACCACCGGCTGGGACAACATGATGGAAGGCATCCTGCGCTACTTCACCCTGAATTCGATGGAGGGCAAGACGGTCGGCGGCAACGGCAAGATCAACATCGTGGCCGGTTTCGAAACCTATCTCGGCAACCTCCGGGTGATCAAGCGGATGCTGAAGGAGATGGAGGTCGATTACACCTTCCTGTCCGATCCCGAGGAGGTTCTCGACACCCCGACCGACGGTGAATTCCGCATGTACGCGGGCGGCACCACGCAGGATGAAATCAAGGATGCGCCCAACGCCATCGACACGCTGTTGCTGCAACCGTGGCAGTTGCCCAAGACCAGGAAATATATCGAGGACACCTGGAAGCAACCCGTCAGCTCGATTCGCATCCCCATGGGATTGAGCTGGACCGACGAGTTCCTGATGAAGGTGTCGGAACTCACCGGCAAGCCGATCCCCGAATCGTTGGCTCTGGAACGCGGTCGGCTGCTGGACATGATGACCGACTCCCACACCTGGTTGCATGGCAAGCGTTTCTCGGTCTATGGCGATCCCGACTTCGTGACCGGCATGTGCCAATTCCTGTTGGAGCTGGGCGCCGAACCCCTGCATGTGCTGTGTCACAACGCCAACAAGCGCTGGACCAAGGACATCACCAAACTGCTCAAGGACTCGCCCTACGGTCAGGAAGCCGAGGTCTACGTCGGCAAGGATCTCTGGCATCTGCGTTCGCTGGTGTTCAGCAACAAACCCGATTTCCTGATCGGCAATTCCTACGGCAAGTTCATTCAGCGCGACACCCTGCACAAGGGCAAGGAGCACGAAGTGCCGCTGATTCGGATTGGTTTCCCGCTGTTCGACCGTCACCACCTGCACCGTGACACCACCCTGGGCTACGAAGGCGCGATGCACATGCTCAAGACCCTGGTGAATGCGGTGATGGAAAAACTCGATCAGGACACCATGACCCTGGGCGAAACCGATTACGCCTTCGATTTGATTCGTTGACGACCGACCGCACGGCGGAGACGGGTGGCCAAACCCGTTTCCACCCGTGCTGGAGAACTCAGCCATGCCCAATGTCATGTTGCGGAACAATGCAGCCGGTCAACTGGTGTTATACATCACCAAGAAGGACCACGAGGAAACCGTGGTGGCGCTGGAACACGCGGGGCCCGGCGCTTGGGGTGGTGAAATGCGGTTGTCCGATGGTTCGCGATTCTATCTGGAACCCTTGGAACAAACGCCCAAGTTGCCGTTGACCGTCAGAGTGAAGCGGTTATGACCGTCGCCGATTCGCTACCGCGTTGCGTCGCGCTGCGCATTGCCCTGGCGGCACGGCAACTCCCCGATACCGGTTCGGGCCAATTGCTGCGCATCCTGCTGACGGCGTTGGGCGAACCCCTGACCGAAATCAAGTTGAACGGCCTGACGGTCAAGGATCTCAAGAACGCCGCCGATGGCGCCCTGCGCGAAGTCGACGGCGCGCTGCTGCGACAGGCGCTGAGCGCCCTGAAAGGCGAGAACGAGACGGATGCCTCGGCCCAGATCCCGCAACCCCAGCCTTATCGCGAGAGCGAGATGCCCCACTCCATCCGGCTGGCCTGCGCTTCGAACAGCGGCGAACGGCTGGACGGCCATTTCGGCTCCTGCGCCCGGTTCCTGATCTATCAGGTTTCGGCGACCGAGGCGCGATTGATCGCGGTGCGCCCGGCGCCCAACATCGCCCGGCTCAGCGTGGACCACAGCGCGGAGCGAGTGGCGCTGATCGGCGACTGCGATTTGCTGTGTGTGCTGTCCATCGGCGGACCGGCCGCCGCCCGGGTGGTGAACAGCGGCATCCACCCGATCAAGCGCGGCGCGATCGGCGACATCCAAGTGCTGCTGACCGAATTGCAACAAGTGCTGGCCGGCGATCCGCCGCCCTGGCTGGCCAAGCTCCGCGCGCGCGCTGTCGGCGAACAACGGCCGGCGCGGGCGGGAGTCACGCCATGATCACCCAACGCCAGCTCACCGACATCGCCCGTCTGACGGCGGACCAGGGCTTGGATCACACGACCGTTTCTCGTTTGCGCCAAGTGTATCCAGGAACCTATTTCACTTACTGCCTGGACGACGACATCAACGACATGGAACCCGCCTTGGAAGGCGCCGGATTCAACCTCTATCTGGTGGATGGACGCCAACACTGCCTGCGCCTGACCGACGATTTGCAGGTGGCCACCGGCATCGTACTGGCGGCGGTACTGGAAGAAACGAACTAACCCATTTATTCATGAAGCAAATAGAGGATATCGCCCATGGCCAAGATCGGATTGTTCTACGCCACCGACACCGGCAATACCCGCAAGATCGCCAAGCGGATCAAGAAGCAGTTCGAGGAAGGGGAAATCGAACTGTTCGATTTCGCCAAGACCACCCCGGACGCGATGAAGGACTGCGAAGCGCTGATCGTCGGCACCCCGACCCTGGGCGATGGTGAACTGCCCGAGCCGCTGACGGAATTTCTCGGGCAATTGGACAGCAGCCATGTGAGCGGCAAGACCATCGCCCTGTTCGGCCTGGGCGATCAGGTCGGCTACCCGACCGAGTTCGTGGACGCGCTCGGCATCACCTACAAAAAGCTCAAGAAGCTGGGCGCCAATCTGATCGGCGGCTGGCCGGCGGAAGGCTACGAGTTCGAGAAATCCAAGGCCCTGCGCGACGGCGAATTCGTCGGCCTGGTGCTCGATCAGGACAATCAGGCGGACCTGACCGACGAGCGGCTGGAAGAATGGCTCGAACAGGTCAAGCCCGAGTTGCTGGGCGCGGCGGTGACGGGTTGAGGTCGATGCGTCGAAGATAACCCTCACTCCCAACCCCTCTCCCACGGGGAGAGGGGAGTTTCCGTACAGGCTCCCATGCTCGGCCCCCTGTGAACCCTGAACCGCGTCCGAGGACCATCCGATGAAGCCTAGCGATCTCGCCGCACTGATCGACGAACCGGCTTGCACCCACAACCTGAAAAGCAAGTCCGGTTGCGCCCGCCCCAAGCCGGGAGCCGCCGCCGGCGGTTGTGCCTTCGATGGCGCGCAGATCGCCCTGCTACCCATTGCCGATGTCGCGCACATCGTGCATGGACCGATCTCCTGCGCCGGCAACGCCTGGGACAATCGCGGCGCCCGCTCCACCGGCCCCACCCTGTACAAGCTCGGTCTGACCACCGATCTCGGCGAGCAGGACGTGATCATGGGGCGCGGCGAAAAGCGCCTGTTTCACGCCATCAAGCAGGTGGTCGACAGCCATGCCCCAGCGGCGGTGTTCGTGTACAGCACCTGCGTGACGGCGCTGATCGGCGACGATCTGGAGGCGGTCTGCAAAGCGGCGGCGCAACGCTGGGGCGTGCCGGTCATTCCGATCGACTCGGCCGGTTTCTTCGGCAGCAAGAATCTCGGCAACCGCATTGCCGGCGAGGCGATGCTCAAGTACGTGATCGGCGGCCGCGAGCCGGAACCGCCGCCGGTGGACCCCGCGCGGCCGGCGCTGCGCGTCCACGACATCAATCTGATCGGCGAGTACAACATCGCTGGAGAGTTGTGGCACACCCTGCCGCTGTTCGACGAATTGGGGTTGCGGGTGTTGTGCGCCCTGTCCGGCGACGCTCGCTTCCGGGAAATCCAGACCATGCACCGGGCCGAGGTCAATATGGTGGTTTGTTCCCGCGCCATGCTCAACGTCGCCCGCAAGCTGAAGGAACGCTATGGCGCTCCCTGGTTCGAGGGCAGCTTCTACGGCATCCGCGACGTGTCCGCCGCCCTGCGTGATTTCGCCCGCCTGCTCGACGATCCCGATCTCCACGCCCGCACCGAGGCGCTGATCGCTCGCGAGGAAGCGCGCATTCATGCCGAACTGGCCCCGTGGCGGGAGCGACTGCGCGGCAAGCGGGCGCTGCTGTACACCGGCGGAGTCAAATCCTGGTCCATCGTCGCCGCCCTGCAGGACTTGGGACTGACGGTGGTTGCCACCGGCACCAAGAAATCCACTGAGGAAGACAAGGCGCGGATTCGGGAGTTGATGGGCGAGGATGCCCAAATGATCGACGATGGCAATCCGCGTGGCCTGCTCGATCTGGCCCGCGCCAACCAGGCCGACATCCTGATCGCCGGTGGTCGCAACATGTACACCGCCCTCAAGGCCCGGTTGCCGTTTCTGGATGTCAACCAGGAACGGGAACACGGCTACGCCGGCTATCGGGGCATGGCGACGCTGGCGCGGCAACTGGTCCGCGCCCTGGAAAATCCGGTGTGGGACGCCGTGCGCCGTCCCGCGCCCTGGACCGCGACCCCGGAGACGACCCATGGCTGAAATCGTTCGCCGCAACAAGCCCCTGTCCGTCAGTCCGCTGAAAACCAGCCAACCGCTGGGCGCCAGCCTGGCGGTGCTTGGCCTCGATCGCTCCATCCCGTTGCTGCACGGCGCCCAGGGCTGCACCGCCTTTGCCAAGGTATTCTTCGTGCGCCATTTCCGCGAGCCGATCCCGCTGCAAACCACCGCACTGGACCAGATCAGTAGCATCATGGGCGCGGACGACAGCCTGCTGGAAGGATTGAGCACCGTTTGCGAGAAGCACCGACCGGCGGCGGTGGGTCTGTTGACCACCGGACTGACTGAAACTCAAGGCGCCGACATCCATCGGGTGCTCAAAATCTTCCGCGAACGCCATCCGGAATTTCGGGCGATCCGTATCGTACCGGTGAACACCCCGGACTTCGACGGTGGCCTGGAATCCGGTTTCGCCGCGGCGGTGCGGGCGATGATCGAACATTGGACCCCATCCGTCGCGGCCAGCGGTGTCCGGCCCGGCCGCCGGCCCCGGCAAATCAATGTGCTGTGCGGGCCTTCCCTGACGCCGGGCGATCTGGAAGCGCTAAAGGAACTGATCGAGAGCTTCGATCTGCACCCGCTGCTGCTGCCCGACCTGAGCGATTCCCTGGACGGCCATCTGGCCACCGACGAATTCTCGCCGCTCACCACCGGCGGCACCCCGGTCGCCGCCTTCGCCGCCCTGGGCGATGCCGCCGCCACCCTGGTCATCGGCGCGTCGTTGTACCCCGCCGCCGAACGGCTGGCCCAACGCACCGGCACGCCGCTGCATCGCTTCGATCATCTTTGGGGACTGGAGGCCAACGACCGGCTGATCATGACCTTGGCGGGCATTGCCGGCTGCCGGGTGCCGGCGCGACTGGAGCGGCAGCGCGCCCAATTGCAGGACGCCATGCTCGATACCCATTTCCTGCTCGGCCAAGCGCGCCTGGCCATCGCCGCCGACGCCGATCTGTTGCACGCCGCCTGCGCGCTGGGCGTCGAGATCGGCGCGGAAATCGTGGCGGCGGTCACTTCCTGCCGCGCGGCGGTGCTGGAACACATTCCGGTAGCTCAGGTGCATATCGGCGACCTGGAGGATCTGGAGCAATTGGCGCAACGGAACGAGGCGGAACTGTTACTGGGCAACTCCCACATGGCGGACATGGCCCAGCGCCTGACTTTGCCGTTGTTGCGCATGGGTTTTCCGCTGTACGACCAGATCGGCGCGTACCGGCGCACCTGGATCGGCTATCGCGGCAGCCGGCAAACTCTGTTCGATCTGGCCAACGGCCTGCTTGGCGCGCATCAGCAACCGGTGACGCCCTACCACTCCCTCTATTCCCCAAAACCCGATCATCGGCCGGAGGAACACGGACATGAAACTGCGACGGCATCTATGGATCGTCACGGGTGGCACTGAGGCAGCGGCGATGACGACGACCGTGAGGCTGGCTTTCGCCAGCAGCGACCGCAAGCGGGTGGACCAGCACTTTGGCTCCGCTTGCGGCCTGGCCATCTACGCGGTGAACGAGCAGCAGGCCACCCTGTTGGAGTTCGCCCAATTCGGCGACCTGGAGCAAGACGGTCACGAAGACAAGCTGGCCGCCAAGCTGGCGCTGGTGCGGGACTGCGCGGCGGTGTACTGCCAGGCGATCGGCGGTTCCGCCATCCGGCAGTTGCTGGCCGCCGGGGTGCAACCGATCCGGGTTGAGGAGGGCACGCCGGTCGAGCGGCTGCTGGATGAGGCGCGGGCCGCGCTGCGCGCTGGAACGGCGCCCTGGCTGGCTGGCGCGCGCCGGCGGCGGAACGATCCCCAGCGCTTCGAGGCGATGGAAGCGGAAGGCTGGCAGGAATAGACGATTCCCTAACCGCTCCCGGTCCGGTCGCACGTCCGCGCCGGGACATCATGTATGAATAGAGAGGTCATGTATGGGCGCAGAACCCAATATCACCGGCGTCACTCGCGGAGGAACCGCCTGGGTTCCTCAATTCGCGGTCGCTTTGGACGAGGGCAAATGCATCGGCTGTGGCCGCTGCTACAAGGTTTGCCCGCGCGACGTGCTGACCATCGTGCAGCGGGCGGTGGACGATGTGGACTTCGACGATGACGATGACGATGACGATGACGATAGCGACAATTCGTTCATGACGCTCACCAATCCCATGGATTGCATCGGCTGCGAGGCGTGCTCGCGGGTCTGCCCCAAGGCCTGCTTCAGCCACTCGGCGCTGCCGCTGGCGGCCTAAAGGCATCGCCACCCGGGCATCGTTTCCGTAGACTGCCCGTCGTCCGGTCAACCGCCGGACGCACGGGTGGTCCGCCATCGGCGCCCCGGCCGCCAACCTGCCTACTTTACGCGGAGATCGACGATGCAGATCAGCACCAGAAACCAGTTCAAGGGTCAGGCAACCGTCCTGCGCATCGGCCAGATCAACGCCGATGTCAGCGTCGATATCGGCGGCGGTGACCAGATCAATGCCCTGATCACCACCAAGAGCCTGGAAAATCTGGGCATCCGCGACGGCGTCGAGATCCACGCGCTGGTCAAGGCGTCGTCGGTCATGATCATGAGCGGGTCCGCGCCGTTGAAGCTGAGCGCCCGCAATCAGTTGCGGGGTCGCGTGATCCGCTGCAAGAAGGGCGCGGTCAACGGTGAGGTGACGATCCAGTTGCCGGGTGACGGAACCGTCACCGCCATCATCACCAACGAGAGTATCGACGGGCTGGAACTCAAGGAAGGCGTCGAGGCCATTGCCGTGTTCAAGTCCACCAGCGTCATTCTGGGCGTGGGGACATAATCGCGTTTTGTCGCCGGACGATCCTGTCCTGGTCGATGTGGCTGGCGCCAAGGGTCCGTTTGGCGCTCCAGCCGGACAAATGCCGGCCAGAACGCTTGCGCTATTTTCTTCACCCGTCCTGGCCTATAGCCATCCTATGCGGGTTGTGGATGCCCGGGCGATGCCAACGCCCTCACCCCCGACCCCTCTCCCGCCAATGCTGTTGAATTAACGCGATTTCAAGATCAACATATTGAATTAGTTTAATATTAATCCCAGAAGACCCGATCAATAACGCAAATCCTGGTTTGAAAATCCATGCAACTTTCCTTTCTTCTTGATGCTATTCTGCAATTAATCCCGCACCGGCCGTCGTCAACCCCCTTCCCGCTTTCACCCAAAGCGTTTGTTCGTCAGTGCAAGCTCACGCTGCCCAGCCTGATCGTGCTCCTGCTGTCCCTGACGGCCAGTGGCAAGCGTCAAGGCGTCGACGGCAAGGTGGGAGCCTTGTTCCGCCAGGCGCGACGGAGCGGCTTATGGCCCGGCGCCGAAGCCGTCCACCGGAGCACGGTCACCAAAGCGCGGGCCAAGCTCTCCTGGACGGCCTTCGAATGAGTACATCACGATGCGGTGCGCCTCGCCTACGAGCTCTGGCCGGCATCCGACGAAGAGACCTGGCTGGGCCTATCGGTATTTGCCATTGATGGCGCCAAGTATCGCCTGCCGGCCGCGGACGCCTTGCGGAAAGCGTTCGACCCGGACAGCGGGTTGGATCATCCCGGCCAAGGCCATTATCCCCAATGCCTCGTCTCCACCGTTTATGATGTCTTCCGCCGTCTGCCCATCGCCCGAACCGTGCAATCGATCGCCCACGCCAACGAGCGCGAAGAGGTCAAGGTTCTGTTGCCGCGGATCCCGCTCGGCGGGGTCGTGCTGTTCGATCGCGGCTACCCCAGTTACGACCTCATCGACTACCTGCTGCGCCGGTATCGGGGCTATTGGGTCATCCGCTGTCCCACCGCCGCCACCTTTCCCGCCGTCGAGGCTTTCGGGCAATCGGGGCAAACCGAGGCGACCCTCACCCTAATCCCGCCGACGGCCGAACCGATCGCGTTACGTGCCGTTCGTATGGCAAGTCCCGATGGCGAGCTCTCGGTGCTCCTCACCAACCTGCATGATCGTGCTCGCTTTCCTGTCGCCGCCATCATCGCGCTCTATTTTCGACGCTGGGCGGTGGAAACCCATTACCGCGACGAGAAAACCTCCCTCGACATCCAAACCTTCCATGGCCAGACCGAAAACGGTGTTCGTCAGGAGTTGTTCGCCATTTTGATCATGGCCGTCATCGCTCGGCTCTTGATGGTCTGGATGACCGATTCCGACCATCCGGCGCGAGCCGAACCCCAGTTCAAGCATGCCATGATCACCCTGGCCGAAGAAGCCTTCGTCCTGACGCCAAAATGTCCTGCGCTGGCCCTGCTGATATTCGCCGAACTCCTCGATGAGATCGCTCGTGTGCGCTATTACCGACCCAAAACGCCACGACCCTCGCAACCCCGCGTATCAAAACAACCCATCAATAAATGGCAAGTCGATAAAGCCAAACGAATGGCGAAGGCTTAATTCAACAGCATTACCCTCTCCCGCTGGGAGAGGGGAGCGTGTCCGCGCGGTTGCGCGGCGCGGAGCGCCAAGCAACCATACGGATTGCCATCCGCCGCCCCGTAGTACGGGCGCGAAGCGTCCGCACTACGCCTCAATCAGCCGCCGCATCAGCGGTCGGTCGCATTGACTTGTTAACTTTTGGCGTGTCATGCGATAAAAGGCTATTGACTAATTCTTGTAGTGTTGCGGACCTTAATCCACTGTTCCATGCACCCTCTAGCGCTCTGGAAACTGCCAGAGGATTTTTCTTTAACCCGCCTGTATTTCCGTAGTGCGCAGCAGCCTGATCTTCATGCTTTTTCCAGCTTTCGCCCAATTCTGCGCCAACTGAATCTGTGATATTCGTCTTCCACATCCTAAGATTAGTTTTTTTAATATCAGCATCCGGCCAATTTTCACCCTTATCATGGCCTAGCAAATATAAGATGGCGGCATTATCTTTCTTATGCTTGTTGATTTCCTCTTCTCTCGTTTTATCGGTATCAGCATCACATACCACAAATACTTCAATATTCAAAAGCTTAGCGATGGCCAATGGCTTAATTAGCTCATTTTTCCCGCCAACAGGGATAATGTGGTAGCCAGAACGCCTAAAGTCAGTTAACCGCCCCATCAGTTGAATATAAGAGGTTAAATAGGCAACATCCTCAATGCCTTCGACTAAAACCAATTTTCTACTGAAAAATATTTCGCTGATTTCGGGTCGCAGTGTTGGATATAGCTTTGCGATCATTCTATTTTCTTTGACCGACTTTTCACCAGCATCAGTTAATTCTTTAGATAAGTCATAGTAGGTTAGCGATGTAACTGTTGAGAAAGTTGGTAAGCCAACTTCTCTAACCATTCGTACGTTGTGAAAGCCATCACCAGGAATAAAGTAAGGACTGTGAGAGCAAACAATTATTTGGGAGTTTTCGCTAGCTAACTCTTGTAACACCTCAGACAAATATCTTGCTTGCGGCGGGTGTTGATATAATTCCGGCTCCTCAATCGCCATGATTAGGGTTGGCGCGTTCTCATCTTCTGTGCCAGCCAGCTCTTGCAAAAGAGTTAAAAGGTATGATCTCTGCATACCGTGACCAAATCGCGCCAACTCACTTTCGAAACCCTTCTCGCCAATCTGAATGTGAGCAAAGGGTTCTTCAATTTTGATGGACTTTTCAGCATCATTTTTCCAAAGCACTTTGGCTGTTGCGTTAGGGTTTGCCCAAAGTTTCAACTTGGCTTCAAGTGATGCAGATATGCTAGAAAGTACACTCTGTTCCTCATCTAGCATTTCCTGGTAGCTTTTCCTTAAGCCATCGCGCAAGCCTATAACTTTCTCCGTAAAATTTACTTTTGCCCGAATGGCTCTTGAGAGGAGCTGTCCAAGGGCAGAGTTTTTATTTTCTTCTGCCTCTTCTGAAAAGTCTTTTGACGCAGATACAAAAACCCACTGCAAGTGGGGAGCCAGTCTATTTGCTCCTTTCGAAACACCATAAAATTGATCTTCACTTGGAATCAAGCTGCATATATCTGGGTGCGATGCTTCAAAATCGTTAAGTGCTCTCGCCATGTCAGCTTTTGAGGTGGCAGGAGAAATGTCTGGCCATTTCTCTCCAATAGTTCGGACAGTTTTGAGGGGGTACAAGGTCGGGAAGTAACCGCACCGGGTTGGCTTCGGATAAGGTGGAGTTGTGAACAACAATCGATCCGACGGAGAACCCGATGCATCTGCTGGACTCTGTACTGGCGAGGATGAAGTTGGGCCAACCTGCTCGACGATTTCTGCGAGAGGTGCTGATGCTGCTGATCATCGTGCCGGGGCGGGCGACGTTCCGCAACCTGAGCCGCTATAGTGACTACGGTGAGAAGACCTTCAGCCGATGGTTTCGGCGGGAGTTGGACTGGGCCAGGTTGAACGTGGCGGCGATTCGAACGGTAGTGCCGGCCGAGCACGAAGCGATGTTGGCGTTTGACCCGAGCTTCATACCCAAAAGCGGGAAACACACTGCGGGTCTGGGCCGGTTTTGGAATGGCGGGGCCGGTCGGGTGGAGGCGGGCTTGGAAGTCAATGTATTGAGTTGGGTGGACGTGACCGCCAATACCGCGTATGCCATCAGTGCAGCGCTCACGCCGCCGAAATCGCCAACGGCGAGGTTGAAAGCCGCCGGGGAGGCGACCGAAGCGACTGCCTCCGACGGGCCGACCCGCACTGTGCTGGCGCAGGTCCGGGCCAAGGCCAAGGCCAAGGCCAAGGCCAAGGCCAAGGCCAAGGCCAAGGTAGCCAAAGTCGATGTCGAGGAAAGCCGCGTGGATGCCTATCTCACGCATTTGCAACAAGTGATTCCCCATCACCGGTTGTCCGTGCCGCGCCATCTGACCGCCGACGGCTATTTCGGCAAGGTGAAGTTTGTCGATGGCATCAAAGCGTTAGGGCTGGATTTGATCAGCAAACTGCGTCGAGATGCCGATCTGCGTTATCTCTATACCGGCTCCTATGTCGGTCGAGGTCGGCCCCGTCTCTACGACGGCAAGGTCGACTTGGCTCGGCGCGACCGCTTCACCGCCGTTCCCTCGCCCGATCCGAGCCTGATCCTGGACACCGCCGTGGTTTACGCTCCTCGCCTGCGCCGCCGCCTCCGAATCGTGGTGGTGACCCGCCACCAGACTCGCGGTCTGGCCGTCCTGTTCAGCACCGACCTGGAACTGGATCCGGTCACCTTGTACCGTTATTACGTGGCCCGCTTCCAAATCGAATTTCTGTTTCGCGACAGTAAGCAGTTTGCCGGTCTGACCCATTGCCAGGCACGCCGTACCGACACCTTGACCTTCCACCTTAATGCCAGCTTGACCGCTGTGTCCCTGGCCAAACTTCAAGTGCTCAAAACCCTCGGCCATCTTCCCGTTCCTTTCTCCATGGCCAGCATCGTCCGTCGTGGTTTTAATGAACAGCTTCTCCGGCGACTTTTAGCCCATTTGGCCGATGGGGGCCGCTTGGCGGAAAATAGCCCCGAGTATGAAACCTTTTGCAACTACGGCCTCATTCATCCCATCGCCGCCTGAAAACTGTCCGAACTATTGTTACCTCGCCCAGCCACGTAATATAAAGTCACCGTCAGCGATCGGAACACCCACA
>JARSSH010000044.1 GCA_029624815.1 Candidatus Competibacter sp. | reverse complement strand
TTTACCTCCTTTCTATCGGGTTTGCCCCGTGATGAGAAACTGATAGGTGGTAAGGCACGGATCCGTAGGCTCGCCCACAATCAACCCACCGGTATCACCGTGCGGTTGATCATCGGATGATCGTCGTCGCGCGGTCCGAAATCGCTGTCGGGGTGCCAAGCGACCACATCCAGCGCCGCTTCCTCGGTGAAAAAGGAATGCAGGCAACCGCTCGGAATGTACCAGCCCATGCCCGGCCGCAGCGGATACACGCCATCCGGGGTACGACACTCACCCGTCCCGTGCAGAATGACACCGATCCGCGCCGAGGGATGGGTATGAGGCGTCTGGTCGGTATGCGGCGGAATGTGCAGGTGGTTCAAACACGGCTCGCCCACGCGGGGCGGGCAAATCAACAGGGTGTCGCTGCACCCATCGATATAGCGCAAGCGCCCAACGGCCTCCAGGGGACCGCCGACCTGCCGCAACCCGCGATAATTGGACAGGGTGATAACCAAGCCAGCGCCACCGCGCACCGTGCCCCCGTCGGGCAACGCGAAAAACATCCCCTGACACAACTCGCCACCGCTCCAGGCATCGCGCAGCACGGAACGACCACGGGTCACCATGCCGTAACCGGTCGCACCGTCCGGCAGCGTCAAGCACTCTTCATCCCACCCCCAAATCCGCACTGCGTCCAAATCCAGCAGCAGGCCGTGACAAATCTCCAAGGGTATGAACGTGGTCATGGTGGACTCGAAAAAGCGATCGCCGCGTGCCGCGGGATCGGCTAACCGGCTCTTGAAAGGGAGCCGCGACCGGAGGAATCGAGTGGGAACCGGCCTGTAAGCCGGGTTCTGTCAAGGACGATCATTCATCTGCGACGCCTGTCACCAGACGCCTGTAGCGACCTACCCAGGAGCCGCGCGGACCACGCGTAAATGCCCCTCTATTTGGTCTTGCTCCGGGTGGGGTTTACCCTGCCGCGCCTGTTGCCAGCCGCGCGGTGCGCTCTTACCGCACCTTTTCACCCTTGCCGGTTCTCGCGAACTTGGGCGGTGTATTTTCTGTGGCACTTTCCGTCGGCTTGCGCCGCCCAGGCGTTACCTGGCACCCTGTCCTGTGGAGCCCGGACTTTCCTCCATATCGTCACGCGATACGGCGACCGTCCAGCCGGTTCCCGTTCCTAGTGTCCATCGCCGGACCCGGATTGGCAAGACCGGCGCGAGACTGCCGACCTTCAATCCGATCCCAACCGCCTCCTTCACTCCCGGCTCCCCTCTTCCATGGGAAGTGGAGCGCCATTTCCCAGCGCCAGCGCCAGATCGTACAGCGCCTTCTTCCGCAGGCCGGTCAGCCTGGCCGCCACCGTCGCCGCCCGGCTGGCGGGCAGTTCCGTCAGCAGCGCCGCCAGCAGGCGCCGGTTCTCTGGCGTATCCGCCTCGGAGGCGACCGACGCGCCCCCCACGATCACGACGAATTCGCCCTTGCGACGGTCGGAATCGGCGTCCAGCCAGATCTCCAGCTCGCGCAGACTGGCGGTGTGAATTTCCTCGAAACGCTTGGTCAGTTCGCGGGCGACCGCCGCCGGACGCTCCCCGCCGAACACCGCCGCCAAATCGGCCAGGGTCTCGGCGATCCGATGGCTGGCTTCGAGAAACACCAGGGTGCGCTCCTCGCGCGCCAGCATTCGCAACCGCTCGCGGCGAGCCGCCGACCTGGAGGGAAGAAATCCCTCGAACGCAAACCGGTCGGTCGGCAACCCGGCCACCGACAGGGCCGCCACGATGCTGCTCGGCCCCGGCACCGGGATGACCTTCAACCCCCGCCGACGCAGTTCGCGCACCAGGGGAAAGCCCGGATCGCTGATCAGCGGCGTGCCGGCGTCCGACACCAGCGCCAGTGCCTGCCCTTCCCGCAAACGCGCCACCACCTGTTCCAGGCGGGCGCGCTCGTTGTGCTCATGCAAGGAGAACAACGGCGTCTCGATACCGAAATGCGCTAGCAGCCGGCCGGTATGCCGGGTATCCTCGGCGGCGATGCCCCGCACTTCCCGCAAGATCCGGAGCGCGCGCGCGCTGATATCCTCCAGATTGCCGATGGGGGTAGCGATTACATACAGCGCGCCGGATTCGATGGTCATGCGCCCCCTCTATCCAGCTCCACAAACGCCGGGCATGCTTTAAACATCCACATAACCTGTCCTTCGCGTTTTATTCACAACTTCATTACCGTGATACCGATGGCCTATGCCATGTCGCCGATTGCGACCAGACGTGGAATAATTTAGCATAGACAAATCATCAACATATCCGATATCAATCGATTTGGAGAACAGCCGATGACCGATATGATTTCAAGTTATTACGGTGATCGCATTACCATAAATCCCGATATCTGCAACGGCAAGCCCACATTGCGCAACAAGCGTATCACTGTGCAAACGGTGCTGGAATTTCTGAGCGCGGGCGAAACGCCGGACGAGATTCTGCGCCAATATCCAAGCCTGGAACATGAAGACATCATGGCTTGCCTGCAATTTGCCGCCCGTCTGATGGAACGACATTACACCCTGAGAGCAGTGGCTTGAAATGGCGTATTTTTTGATCGACGCCAACCTGCCATACCATTTTTCGTTATGGAACAGCGACGACTACTTACATGTATTCGACCTCGATGACGAATGGTCGGATAGCGAAATCTGGAATTATTCCAGAGAACATAACCTCATTATCGTCACCAAAGACGCCGATTTTTCCGATCGAATTATTTTGAGCGAACCGCCTCCCCGCGTGATCCATATTCAGATCGGCAATATGAAAATTCGAGATCTTCATGGCTTCCTCCATCGCATCTGGCCGGAAATCCGCGAACTCGTCACCACCCATAAGTTGATTCGAATCCACCCGGATCGCCTGGAATGTATTGGATGAACGAATCGTGATCAGCCGTGTCGCCCAAGGCAGCGCCGCCGAGGATCTGGCTTGCCGCTACCTGGAAGCACGCGGTCTGGATCTGGTGGCCCGCAATTTCCGCTGCCGGGGCGGCGAACTGGATCTGATCATGCGCGACGGCGAGCACCTGGTGTTCGTGGAAGTGCGCAGCCGTCGCCATACCCGCTACGGCACGCCTGCCGAATCGGTCACCCGAACCAAACAGCAACGCCTGCTCCGCGCCGCCGCGCTCTACCTGCAACGTCAGCGTCTCGACCTGCCCTGCCGCTTCGATGTGGTGGCGATCCTCCAGGCCGATGGCGAACCACGGGTAGAATGGATTCTGGATGCCTTTCAGTTGACTTGAAGGCCCGGCCAGCCGCCAGCGTATCGACCTCCGAGGCGAACAACCCGGCTGCCCGCTCTTCCGCCTTCTGATACCTTACAAGCTATTCCATCGAAGTTGCCGAGTACCTGACCGATGACCGTTGACCGCACCGCCGAACTGACCGACCTGCTCGCCCGCCGCATTCTGATTCTGGACGGGGCGATGGGCACCATGATCCAGAGCCATCGCCTGCAAGAGGCCGATTATCGGGGCGAGCGTTTTCGCGACTGGCCGAGCGATCTCAAGGGCAACAACGATCTGCTGGTGTTGACCCAGCCGGCGATCATCCGGGAGATTCACGCCGCTTACCTCGACGCCGGCGCCGACATTATCGAAACCAACACCTTCAACTCCACCTCGATATCCATGCACGACTACGGCATGGAGCGCCTCGTGCCGGAATTGAACCGGGAAGCGGCCCGGCTGGCGCGCGAAGCCGCCGACCAATACAGCACGCCCGACAAGCCGCGCTTCGTCGCCGGCGTGCTCGGCCCCACCAATCGCACCGCCAGCCTGTCGCCGGACGTGAACAACCCCGGCTTTCGCAACATCGGCTTCGACGAATTGGTCGCCGCCTACACCGAAGCGACCCAAGCCCTGATCGAGGGTGGCGCGGATATCCTGCTGGTCGAGACCATCTTCGACACGCTCAACGCCAAGGCGGCATTGTTCGCCATCCAGCAATTTTTCGACGATTCCGGTATTCGGCTGCCGGTGATGATTTCCGGCACCATCACCGACGCTTCCGGCCGCACCCTGTCCGGGCAAACCACCGAGGCGTTCTGGAACTCGCTCTCGCACCTCCGCCCGCTGGCCTTCGGCCTGAACTGCGCGCTGGGCGCGACCCAATTGCGGCCCTATGTGGCCGAACTGGCGCGCATCGCCGACACCTACGTTTCCGCCCATCCCAACGCCGGCCTACCGAACGCGTTTGGCGAATACGATGAAACCCCTGAGACCATGGCCGCCACCATTCGCGAATTCGCCGAGAGCGGCTTTCTCAACATCGTCGGCGGCTGCTGCGGCACCACGCCCGCGCATGTTCGCGCCATCGCCGCAGCGGTCCAGGATCTGCCGCCACGCCCGATCCCCACCATCGAGCCGCGCTGCCGCCTGGCCGGGTTTGAGCCGCTGAACATTGGCCCGGATTCGCTGTTCATCAACGTCGGCGAGCGGACCAACGTCACCGGCTCGGCGGTGTTCAAGCGGCTGATCAAGTCCGGCGATTACACCGCCGCGCTGGATGTCGCCCGCCAGCAGGTCGAGAACGGCGCACAGCTCATCGATATCAACATGGACGAGGGGATGCTCGACTCCAAGGAAGCGATGGTCGCCTTCCTCAATCTGATTGCCGCCGAGCCGGACATCAGCCGGGTGCCGGTAATGATCGACTCGTCAAAATGGGAGATTCTGGAGGCCGGCCTCAAGCGCATTCAAGGCAAGCCGGTGGTGAATTCGATCAGCATGAAGGAAGGGGAAGCGGAGTTCATTCGTCAGGCGCGGCTGATCCGCCGTTACGGCGCGGCGGCCATCGTCATGGCTTTCGACGAACAGGGCCAGGCCGATAGCGAGGAGCGCAAGTTCGCCATTTGCCAGCGCGCCTACCGGATTCTGACCGAACAGATCGGATTTCCGCCGCAGGACATCATCTTCGATCCCAACATCTTCGCCGTCGCCACCGGCATCGCCGAACACAACAATTACGCGGTGGACTTCATCGACGCCACCCGGCGGATCAAGGCGGAATTGCCTTACGCGCTGATCTCCGGCGGTGTGTCCAACGTGTCGTTCTCGTTTCGCGGCAACAACCCGGTGCGCGAGGCCATCCACTCGGTGTTTCTTTACCACGCCATCCAAGCCGGCATGGACATGGGCATCGTCAACGCCGGGCAACTGGCGATCTACGAGGAGATTCCGGCCGAACTGCGGGAATGCGTGGAAGAGGTCATTCTCAACCGCCGCCCGGACGCCACCGAACGCCTGTTGGATATCGCCGACCAGTACAAGGAAGATTCCCCCTCGCCCTCCGGGAGAGGGGTTAGGGGTGAGGGCTTGGATTGGCGGTCCTGGCCGGTCGCCAAGCGGCTGGAACACGCCTTGGTCAAGGGCATCGACGAATTCGTCGAAACCGATACCGAGGAAGCTCGTCAGCAGGCGGAACGGCCGCTGCATGTCATCGAAGGCCCGTTGATGGATGGCATGAACGTGGTCGGCGACCTGTTTGGGGCCGGCAAGATGTTCCTACCGCAGGTGGTGAAATCGGCGCGGGTGATGAAAAAGGCGGTCGCTTATCTGATCCCATTCATCGAGGCGGAACAGACCGACGGCGAGCGCCGCAGCAATGGCCGGATCGTCATGGCGACCGTCAAGGGCGATGTGCACGACATCGGCAAAAACATCGTCGGCGTGGTCCTCCAGTGCAATAACTTCGAGGTTGTGGATCTGGGCGTGATGGTTCCGGCGCAGAAAATTTTCGACGCCGCCCGCGAGCATGGCGCGGACATGATCGGTCTGTCCGGCTTGATCACGCCGTCGCTGGACGAAATGGTCAACGTCGCCAAGGAGATGAAACGGCAAGGCTTCGACATCCCCCTGCTGATTGGCGGCGCGACCACCTCGGTCATGCACACGGCGGTGAAGATCGATCCGCAATATCCCGGCCCGGTGGTGTACGTCAAGGACGCCTCGCGGGCGGTGGGCGTGGCGCAAAACCTGGTCGGCGCCGATTCCAGGGCCGATTACGTAGCCAAGACCAAGGCTGATTACGTGCAAAAACGCGAACAACACGCCAACCGGCGTGGACGGGAAGCGTTGCTGCCGTTGGCCCAAGTCCGCGCCAATCGTCCAGCGCTCGACTGGTCCGCTTATACCCCGCCCAAACCGGGTTTTCTCGGCATCCGCGTTTTCGACGACTACCCGCTGGCGGAACTGGTGGAGCGGATCGACTGGACGCCGTTTTTCCATGCCTGGGAACTGCGCGGGCGCTACCCGGCTATTCTCGACGATCCCGAGCAGGGCGAACACGCCCGCCACCTGTTCGCCGACGCTCAGGCCATGCTGGACAAGATTCTCACGGAACACTGGCTGACGGCGCGGGCGGTGATCGGTTTCTTCCCGGCCCATCGGACCGGCGAGGACGATATCGCGCTGTATCCCGACGACGGTCGCGAACCGGCATTCATGACCTTGCACCACCTGCGCCAGCAGGGACCGAAGCCGGACGGCAAGCCGCATTACTGCCTGGCCGACTGGATCGCACCGCGCGAGACGGGCGTGAGGGATTATCTGGGCGCTTTCGCCGTCACCGCCGGCATCGGCATCGACCAGCGGGTCGCCGAATTCGAGCGGAGCCACGACGACTACAGCGCTATCCTGCTGAAAGCGTTGGCCGACCGGCTGGCGGAAGCCCTGGCGGAGCGGCTGCACGAGCGGGTGCGGCGGGAATTTTGGCGTTACGCGGCAACGGAGACGCTGAGCAACGAGGACTTGATTGCCGAACGGTACCGGGGCATCCGCCCTGCTCCCGGCTATCCGGCCTGCCCCGACCACACCGAGAAGGGGCTACTCTGGCAATTATTGGACGTGGATCAGAACGCCGGCATTCACCTGACCGAGCATTTCGCCATGACCCCGACGGCGGCGGTGAGCGGCTGGTATTTCAGCCACCCCGAAGCGCGCTACTTCGGCGTGGGTCGGCTCGGCCGCGATCAGGTTGCCGATTACGCCCGGCGCAAGGGCTGGACCGTGGCGGAAGCGGAAAAGTGGCTGGCGCCGAACCTGGGCTACGAACCGGAAGAGTAAAACCCAAGCAGGCCACCGGCGGCGCCTTCGAAAGTGTCGCCCGCCGGTAGCACGATCTCGACCCGCAACCCGCCGTCTGGGCGATTTCGTGCGCGAATGCTCCCGCCGTGCGCCTCGATCGCCCGGCGGGCGATGGCCAGTCCCAGGCCAAAGCCGGTGGTCTTGACGCCGGCCCCGCCACGGAAAAACGGTTCGAAGACCGCATGCAAATCGCCTTCGGGCACGCCCGACCCCCGGTCATCCACGGTCACGCTAAACCGGTCGAGAGCAGTCCGCCGCTCGACCCGCACTTCGACCGTCGTGCCTTCGTCCGTGAACTTCACCGCGTTGCGGATCACGTTTTCAAAGGCGCGATGTAACAGTTCGGCGCGGACCTTGACGATGACTTGGCCCTCGCCGGAAAAGCGCAACCGGCGTCCGTTCGCTTCCGCCTCGAAGCGCGCGTCGTCGGCGATGCCCGCCACCAGTTCCACCAACTCCACCTCTTCGTCCGCCGCGCCACTCATGCCGGCTTCCAGCCGCGACAGGGTCAGCAGCTCCCCCACCAGTTCGTCGAGCCGGCTGGATTCGCGCTCGATCCGATCCAGCGAGGCATCCAGCTTCTCCGGTTGCTGGCGGGCCAATCCGATGGCCGCTTGCAACCGCGCCAGCGGCGAGCGCAGTTCGTGCGAAACGTCGTGCAGCAAGCGTCGTTGGGAACCGAGCAGAATTTGCAGTTGCTGGGCCATGCGGTCGAAATCCCGGCCGAGATCGGCGATCTCATCGCGCCGCCGCCCCATGCGCGTTCCGATCCGCGTTTCGAGCTTTCCCGCTGCCACCGCGTCGAACGCGCCACGCAGATGACGGATCGGTTTGGAGAGATACCAGGCCAGCAGCGCGCTGAAGCCGAGACTGGCCAGAATCCCGATACTGATCGGGATCCACGGCGGTGGTGGCGAATCATGGGATGAGGCTTTGCTTGCGGCGGGAATGAAAAACAGATAGGTGTGCTGGGGCGCCGCCTCCAACCAGGCAATGCGCGAGGTCTGATCTCCGGCCGCCAAGCGACGGGCCTGCGCCACCGTCTCGGCCGAAACCGTTCGGCCCAGCAGTTCCCGACCCGTTTCATCGACGACATAAACCCACGCCTTGCCCTGCCGCATACTCCATTCTTCCAGCAGACCGCGCAGCGCCTCGATCCCGCCATGCCGGAATACCATCGCCGTCGTATTCACCAAAAACGCGGTACGCGGTCCTCCCGCCAGCGCGCGATCATGATCGTCCAGCGTCTGTCTGTGCAGCCAGACGGTCGTGCCGACGCCACCGCTCGCGATCAGCAGCGCCAGCCAAAACGCGAAAAAGAATTTCCAAAACAGCCGGCCCAAGACGCTTATTCCTTGAGGAACTGATAGCCGATGCCGCGCACGGTTTGAATCGGCGAACGCCCTTCCCCACCACCGAGCTTGTGGCGAATGCTACTCAGATGCACGTCGATGCTGCGATCGTAGCGCGCCAGCGGGCGGCCCAACCCCTGTTCCGATAACTCTTTCTTGCTCACCACCCGACCCGCGTTGCGGACCAGGACTTCGAGCAGATTGAATTCGGTGCTGGTAAGGTCGAGTGGTACGCCGTCCCATTCGACGCCACGCTTTTCCGGCCACAGGGTCAACGCTCCCACAGTCAGCGGGCCGGACGGCGGGCTGGCTGGTTCCAGCGACTGGGTGCGGCGCAGGATGGCCCGGATACGCGCGACCAGCTCACGGGGGGTGCACGGCTTGGGCACATAGTCGTCCGCACCCAGTTCCAAACCGACGATGCGATCCACGTCGTCACCCCGAGCAGTGAGCATCAGCACCGGAATGCGACTGTCGCGCGCCCGAATGCGCCGCAAGGCTTCGATGCCATTCATGCGTGGCATCATCACGTCCAGCACCACAATTCCGTATTCGCCCGACAGCGCTTCGGCGACTCCGGTTTCACCGTCGGACACGGCGGTCGCGCCGAAACCCTCGCGTTCGAGGTATTCCGTCAACATCTCGCCCAACTCGATGTCGTCATCGACCAATAGAACCTGGGTCATCGTCGTCAACGGCTTCGCCGATCTTTCATGCTGGTCTTTCATCTTGGTCATCATAGCGATCCGTGCGCGACAGCCAACCGCATTTACCTGTTTTTGCCCATCTTTACCTTTCTTTACACAACGCTAACCCGCATTTACGGACGCCACGGCTACAGTGGCGACCATGAACGAATCGAGACAATCCGGCCGATCCAGGAGCAATGCCATGGCAGATCAACCACAACGCGCGCTCGTCGCGGCCCTGGCGGCGGCCATGCTGTCGATGGGTTGCGCGGCGGTCGGCCCCAACTATGTCGCGCCGAACCCAGCGGCCCCGGCCATCTGGCAAGGCGCGGCGGCGGCCCAGGTCACGATCTCGCCGACCACACCAGAGGATTTGGCAACCTGGTGGCGGCAACTCGACGATCCAATACTGACCACCCTGATCGAACAAGCCCTGCGCAATAGTCCCGACCTCCACGCCGCCCAAGCGAAACTGCGTCAGGCGCGTGCGCAACGGGCTCTGGCCGGGGCGGAGCTGTTTCCGACGCTTTCGGGTTCGGCGGCGGGACAGCGGGCGAGGGCCAGCGCTAAATCCAGCGGCGGTGGCGTGGCGAATCTGTTCAATGCCGGATTCGACGCCAGTTGGGAACCGGACGTGTTCGGCGGCCTCCGGCGCGGCGAGGAGGCGGCTCAGGACAATCTCGAAGCCAGCGAAGCCAGCCTGTACGATACCCAAGTCTCGTTGACCGCCGAAGTCGCGCTCAACTATGTGGAACTGCGCGCCTTCCAGGCTCGGTTGGAGATCGCCGAAGCCAACGCCGCTTCCCAGCTCGAAACCTTGAAGCTGACCCAGTGGCGAGCCGAAGCTGGGCTGACCACCGCCTTGGACGTGGAACAGGCCCGCTCGAATCTGGAACAAACCCGCGCCCAAATTCCCAGTCTCGACACCGGTCGCGCCGAGGCCGAACACCGCCTGGCCATCCTGCTCGGACAGCAACCCGGCACCCTGCACTCGACCTTGGCGAACTCGGCCAAGATTCCCGAAATACCCGAGCGGGTCATCGTGACCATCCCCGCCGACACGCTGCGCCAACGTCCCGACGTGCGCGCCGCCGAACGCACGCTCGCGGCGGAAACCGCGCGGATCGGCGAAATCGAGGCCAAGGGTTATCCGAATTTTAATCTGAGCGGTTCGATCGGCTTGGCGGCCTTGACCCTCGGCGGCTTGAACAGCGTCGATGCGACCACGGGGTCTCTATTGGGATCGATCACCGGACCGATCTTCGACGCCGGGCGCATCCGCCAGCAGATCGCGATCCAAACGGCGGTGCAGGAGCAGGCATTGGTCCACTACCAATCGACAGTGCTCGACGCGTTGGAGGAGGTCGAAAACGCCTTGGTCGCCTTGACCAATACCCGCCAACGCCAGCAAAGCTTACAGAACGCCACGCGGGCAGCTCAACTTGCGGCTTTGCTGGCCCGCCATCGCTATACCACCGGCATCATCGATTTCCAAACGGTGCTGGATACGGAACGCACCGTGCTCGCGCTGGAAGACAGCCTCACGGCCAGCAAGGCCGAACACGTCTCCGCTTTGATTCAACTTTACAAAGCGCTGGGCGGCGGCTGGTTGCCGACCTCCGTCGAGGCGGTCGCCAGTGCGCAAGGAAAATCGTCGTGAATTCATCCATGCGGCACGATTCGGATCTGGCGAAAATCATCGATTCGGGAAGTCCAAAAAGTCGCCTTGGAAGCCTGATCCGTTGGCTGCTCGCGGCAAGCGTCCTCGCCGCGCTGGGCGTCGGCGGTGTCGCGTTCCTCCGTTCCCGCGCCGAAACCCAGGCGACACCCCGCTATCAGACCGAAACGGTCAGCCGGGGCAACCTGCGGGTTACGGTCTCGGCGACGGGTAAACTGGCGCCGGTCAACGAGGTCGAGGTGGGCAGCGAGTTGTCCGGCACCATCGAAGCGGTGTTCGTGGACTACAACGACCGGGTGAAAAAGGGCCAGGTGCTCGCGCGCCTGGATCTCGCCAAACTCCAGGACGCCATTGCCAAGGCCAAGGCGGCGCTGGCCTCGGCCGATGCCAAGGTGTTGCAAACCGCGGCGACCGTCCAGGAAGCGCGCGCCAATCTCAAACGCTTGCGGCAAGTAGCCAAACTGAGCGGCGGCAAGGTGCCTTCGCCGGCGGAATTGGAGACCGCCGAGGCCACCCAGCAACGCGCCATCGCCGACGAGGCCAGCGCACGCGCGGCGGTGGACGAAGCCCGCGCCACCCTCCGTTCCAGCAAAACCGATTTGACCAAGGCGTCCATCCGTTCGCCCATCGACGGCGTGGTGCTCGCCCGCTCGGTGGAACCAGGGCAAACGGTGGCCGCCTCGCTGCAAGCGCCGGTCTTGTTCACGCTCGCCGAAAATCTGGCGCAAATGGAATTGCAGGTGGACGTGGACGAAGCGGATGTCGGTCAGGTACAGAAAGGGCAAGCCGCCACCTTCACCGTCGATGCCTATCCCAACCGGCAATTTCCCGCCACCATCGATCTGGTGCGGTTCGGTTCGGAAACGGTGGACAACGTGGTCAGCTACAAGACCATTCTCAACGTCGATAACGACGATCTCAGCCTGCGTCCCGGCATGACCGCCACGGCGGAAATCGTCACCGCCGAACGGGAAAACGTGCTGCTGGTTCCGAACACGGCGCTGCGCTTCACCCCGCCAAAACCCGCGGCGAACGAGCAACCGAGCAGCGGCGGCGGTTTGCTGGCCAGTCTGCTACCTCGGCCGCCGCGCTCGGCAACCGGGAAATCCGTGACGGAGTCTCCCGACAAAAGCGCCGCGCAACGAGTGTGGGTGCTGCGCGACGGCCAGCCGATGGCGATTCCGGTAACCGTCGGTCAAAGCGACAGTCGCATGACCGAGGTGACGGGCGCGGATTTGGCGGCGGGCATACCGGTGATTACCGCCCGTCTGAGTTCGACGCCTTGAACGCGACCAGCGCGCACGCCGCGCCGGAAAACGGCGCGCTGATCGAATTGCGGGACGCGACCAAAACCTACGGGCAAGGACCGGCGACGTTTCTGGCGCTGCGCGGGGTCAATCTACGCATCGACGCCGGCGAGTTCGTCGCGATCATGGGTCCGAGCGGTTCCGGCAAATCCACCGCCATGAACATCCTCGGCTGCCTGGACAACCCGACTTCGGGCGCTTACCTCTTTCGCGGGATGCACGTCGAGAATCTGACCCGCAACCAGCGCGCCTTGCTGCGCCGTTATTACCTCGGCTTCGTGTTCCAAGGCTTCAACTTATTGGCCCGCACCACCGCCTTGGAAAACGTCGAACTGCCTCTCGTGTACCGGGGCGAACCGCGCGCGGCCCGTCACGCCAAGGCCCGCGCGGCGCTCGACGCGGTCGGTTTGCGGCAGTGGGAGCACCACACGCCCGCCGAACTGTCCGGTGGTCAGCAGCAGCGCGTCGCCATCGCCCGCGCCATCGTGACCGATCCGACCATCCTGCTGGCCGACGAGCCGACCGGCAATCTCGACAGCCAACGCAGCCACGAGATCATGGATTTGCTGGCCGCCCTGAATCGCGACCGAGGCATCACCGTGCTGATGGTCACCCACGAACCCGACATGGCGCGGTACGCCAAACGAGTCATCCATTTCGTGGACGGCCGAGTCGATTCGGATCACCACAATGGGGAGCACTCTTGATGTTCTGGAGCAGCGTTCTATTGGCCTTACGGGCGATTCGGCGCAATTTGCTGCGGTCGTTCCTGACCATCCTCGGTATCGTGATCGGCGTCGGCGCGGTGATCACCATGGTCACGCTGGGCAACGGCGCCACCCGCGCGGTTTCGGACCAGATTTCCAGCCTCGGCAGCAACCTCATCATGGTGCGCCCCGGTCAGCGGCTCGGTCCCGGACGGGATTCGGCGGGCGCGCCCCGATTCAAGGCCAGCGACGCGGAAGCCATCGCGGCGCAGATCGGTTCGATCCATGCGGTCGCGCCGGTCGCCAACAAAGGCGTGACCGTGGTGTATGCGGCGCGCAATTGGGCGACCACGGTCACCGGCAGCACCGATGCCTATTTCACCGTGGGCAACTGGCGGCTCGCCGACGGACGGATTTTCACCAAGGCCGAGCAGCGCGCCGGCAAGGCGGTTTGCGTGATCGGCGCCACGGTGCGCAAGGAGCTGTTCGGCGATCGCCCCCCGCTGGGCGACGAGTTGCGGATCAAGAATTTCGCCTGCGAGGTGATCGGCCTGCTGCAATCCAAGGGACAGTCGGCCATGGGCATGGATCAGGACGACATCATCGTGATACCGCTGCGTACCCTGCAGCGCCGCCTGACCGGCAACCAGGATGTCAATACCCTGATGGTGTCGGCGCAAGACAGCGGGGATACCGACCGCATCATGGCGGATTTACGGTTGCTGATGCGCGAACGGCGCAAGATCGTCGCCAACGAGGACGATAATTTTTCCATCCTCGACACCCGGCAGATCGCCGAGGCCATGACCGGCACCACCAAGGTGTTGACCCTGCTGCTGGGCGCGGTGGCCGCCGTCAGTCTGCTGGTCGGCGGCATCGGCATCATGAACATCATGCTGGTGTCGGTGACCGAGCGCACCCGCGAAATCGGCATCCGGCTGGCGATCGGGGCGCTGGAGCGAGAGGTCTTGCTGCAATTCCTGATCG
Organism: Candidatus Competibacter sp.; assembly: GCA_029624815.1. GTDB lineage: Bacteria > Pseudomonadota > Gammaproteobacteria > Competibacterales > Competibacteraceae > Competibacter. The sequence goes on along the minus strand of JARSSH010000044.1, from coordinate 66,185 downwards.
AAGCAGTGGCCCTGTCGTCGCTGGGCGGCGTTGTCGGGATCACCCTGGCGACACTGGCTTCGATCGGGCTGGCCAAGGTCATGCAGGTGCCGTATATCTTCGATCCTGGCATCAACCTGCTGTCGTTTCTGTTCTCGGCGGCGATCGGAGTGATCTTCGGTTATTTCCCGGCTCGGCGCGCCGCACGGCTCGATCCCATCGACGCGTTGCGGCACGAGTAAACACATCGGGTGGCGCGGCTCCGGATCAGGGCTGAACACGCACCAAGGTAGGGCCGTTCAGAACAATCGTTCGATGCTCGCCCACTCCGCCGCCGGATCGGCGCCGATCCGGGCGATTTTATTTTCCAGATCGGCCCACATCGACTCGTCGACCAGTTCGTAGCTGTGGCCCCAGAAAAAAAACACGCTATTGGATGATGCCCTGGCGCGTTCGTAACGAGCCCAGAACCAGGGATCGGCAAACCGGCAACCGACTCCGAATTCGAAAGGATCGGCCGGTGGAAACACCGGTTCGCATTCGGTCACGGTGCGGGCGTAGACATGACCGGCGGCACGCACCGCTTCCTTGACCGCCGGATCGAACCCGCCGAAGGGATAGCAAAAGCCGCGCACCGGCTGTTGAAACCATTCTTGCAGGATGCGCCGGCTGTCCCGCACCTCGCGTTCCAGATCGGCGAGAGACAAGTCGGGCAGATTCGGATGGCTTAGGGAATGGTTGGCGATCTCGAAACCGGCGTAAACCTCGACCAGTTCGTCGCGGCCGAGTCGCCAAACCTCCTTGTCGCCATACCGCCAACTAAAGGAACGCCCCGCCTGGTGCAAGCCGGGATTGAGGTTGAAGGTGGCGCTGGCCTGGTGGCGACGCAGCAAATCCGCCAGCCGGATATCGTCCACGACGCCGTCATCCCAGCTCTGAACGACTTTCACTCGTCGCCCGCCACGCAAGGCGATGGATCGAGCCGCCAGTTTTCCATCATGGGCCGTTGCGAACCCTGTGCACAATGGCCGACAACTCCCGGTCGGACACGTCGCCCAAACCGCGAATCAATTCGGCAAATAGAACCGGCCGCTTGGCAATCACTTCAAGAACGTCGCTGGCCACCAAGCCCGCCATGGCCAGCAGCAGATCCACGTCTTCCCCCAGATCCGCCGCCAGCCGCCGCACCATATACTCCGTCGGCGGGTAGACCTCTCCCCGCTCGATCTTGCTGAGGAGGGTCGGCTCTATCCCAACCCGCTCGGCGGTCCGCCGTACCGAGTACCGGCGATTCACTGTTAGGCGTTGCTCGCGAAGCCACCGCAGGTGAGCCCCAAGGCTTTTGGCCTTCGCGTCACCGTTCTTTTCATCGGCACTGGATGCCTGTCGCTTCGATTCCATGCCAAGACGGACGTCCTTTACAACAGAGAGTGATCTGATAGCCATCGTCATCGCCTCTTTCGAAAACAATAACCCGGATCGAAAGTTCAGGTTCTATCTGGTTTCGATGCCTTAACAATCATTCTAAGTGTAAATCATGTATTGCATAAAATACCAATAATGAGATGATTTGCACTGTAGTCACTCTTCTGGAAGTTCTCATCCAGCAGGATGAGAACCCTGGAAACCCGATGTCAATCCCCCCGCCGCCGCAAATCCAGCGTATACGGAAAGTTGGGGTTAGGCTCCTCGGCCGGCGCCACCATCGCCCCTGGGGTGTGACCATACGGCCAGAATCGGGCGAAGCGCCGCGCCTCGGCTTCGTTGGCGTTGACGGGGAACGTGTCGGGGTTGCGGCCGCCCGGATGCTGGACATGGTAGGTGCAACCGCCGATGGCGCGCTGGTTCCAGGTATCCACCAGATCGAATATCAGCGGCGCGTGAACCGGAATGGTCGGGTGCAGCGCCGACGGCGGCTGCCAGGCGCGGTAACGAACGCCGGCCACGAATTCACCCGGAATCTCGGTCGGACGCAGCGGCACCCGCCGACCGTTGCAGGCCACCACATGCCGCTCACCGGTCATGCCGCGCACTTTGACCTGCATCCGCTCCACCGAGGAATCGACGTAGCGGGCGGTACCGCCCAAAGCCTGTTCCTCGCCCAGCACATGCCACGGTTCCAGCGCCTGCCGCAACTCCAGTTCGATATCCCGCTGGACGATGCTGCCGTAATGAGGGAAACGGAACTCGAAGAACGGCAGGAACCAGTCGCGCTCGAAGGGAAAGCCCGCCCGGCTCATGTCGTCCGTCACATCCTTGAAGTCTTCCCAGACATAGTGCGGCAACATGAAGCGATCATGGATTTGCGTCCCCCAGCGCACCAGCTCCCGACCCGCATAGGGTTGTTCCCAGAACCGCGCCACCAAGCCGCGCAACAGCAGCATCTGCATCAAGCTCATCCGGGCATGCGGCGGCATTTCGAAAGCGCGCATCTCCACCAGGCCCAGTCGCCCGGTGGCGGAATCCGGCGAATACAACTTGTCGATGCAGAACTCGGCGCGGTGGGTGTTGCCGCTCAGATCCACCAATAGATTGCGCAATAGCCGGTCCACCAGCCAGGGTTGCGGCACTTTGCCGGTCGGCATCTCCCGGAAGGCGATTTCCAGTTCGTACAAGCTGTCGTTGCGCGCCTCGTCCACCCGCGGCGCTTGGCTGGTCGGCCCAATGAATAGCCCGGAGAACAGATAGGACAGGCTGGGATGATGCTGCCAGTAGGTGAGCAAGCTGCGCAGCAGATCGGGCCGGCGCAGAAACGGGCTGTCACTCGGCGTGGCGCCGCCCAGGGTGACGTGGTTGCCGCCGCCGGTGCCGGTGTGCCGTCCGTCCAGCATGAATTTCTCGGTGCCGAGCCGAGATTGGCGCGCATCTTCGTACAAGCCTTCGATGTTGCGCTTCAGTTCGTCCCAGTCGCCGGCGGGATGGATATTGACCTCGATCACGCCGGGATCGGGCGTGACGGCGAACTTGCGCAGCCGCCAGTCGGACGGCGGGGCGTAGCCCTCGACCAACACCGGCATTGCCAGATCGGCGGCGGTTTGCTCGACGCAAGCCAGCAGATCCAGATAATGCTCCAATTGCCCCAGCGGCGGCATGAAAACGTAGAGGTGACCTTCACGCGGCTCCACGCACAAGGCGGTGTGGATCACGGCTTGGGTATCCGCCGTCGCGGCCGGTTGTTCCTGGAAATCGCCGCGCGCGGTTTCCGTTCCACCCCTCAGGAATTCGCTCGTTCCACCTCTCAGGAATTCGCTATAGCGGCGCATCACCTCGCCGTGGACATCGCCCAGCGCGGCGCGGAACTCGAACAGCGATTGCGGATGAGGCACTTCGGGGCCGGTCTCTCCGACCCAGGGCAAGGCCGCCAGCGGCAGCCGGTAGCCCATCGGCGAGTCGCCGGGAATGAGGTACAGATGTTCGCGGCGCAGCGCCCACGACCCGCTCATCCATCGCCCGCCATCCGGCGTCTCGTGCCAACGAATCGGCAGCGCGTAACCGGTCGTGGCGTTCAGACCCCGCTCCAGCAGGATCGCCAGCCGCCGCCGCTCCTCGTCGTCCTTCAGGTCGTACTTCAAGGGATCGACGTTGATCGGCAACGTGCGTTCCTTCCACAGGTAGTAATACACGTCCTCGTAACCGGGAATCAGGCGCTCGGCGTTCACGCCCAAGCGCCGGGCCAGTTCCCGCGCGAAGGTCAGCGCTTGTTCCGGGCCGAACCCTTGCGGCGTCTCGTCGTCGGCGATCCAGCGCGGGTCGTGCCACAAGGGCAGGTCGTCGCTGCGCCAGTAGCAGGACAGCGCCCAGCGCGGCAAGGATTCGCCCGGATACCATTTACCTTGGCTGTAGTGCGGGAACCCGTTGGGCGCGAAGCGATCGCGCAGTTTCTTCAGCAACCGTCCGGCCAGCTTGCGTTTGGTGGGACCGATGGCGGCGGTGGTCCATTCCGCGCCATCCATGTCGTCGATGGAGACAAAGGTCGGTTCGCCGCCCATGGTCAGCCGCACGTCGTTGGCGCGCAATTTCGCGTCCACGTCGTGGCCCAAGGCCTCGATGGTCCGCCACTGCTCCTCGGTGTAGGGTTTGGTGACGCGCGGATCCTCGTGAATGCGCGTCACGTTCATGTCGAAAACGAACGCCGTTTCGCATCGATCGGTATAGCCGCTGACCGGCGCGGCGCTGGGCGGGGTCGGCGTGCAGGCCAATGGGATGTGACCTTCGCCGGCGAACAGGCCGGAGGTCGGGTCCAATCCGATCCAGCCGGCGCCCGGCACGAACACCTCGGCCCACGCGTGCAAGTCGGTGAAGTCGGCCTCTGGACCGGAAGGTCCGTCCAAGGACTTGAGATCGGCGGTCAATTGAATCAGGTAGCCGGAAACGAAGCGCGCCGCCAATCCCAGATGCCGCAGGATTTGCACCAGCAGCCAAGCCGAATCGCGGCAGGAACCACTACGCTTGCTCAGCGTCTCCTCACAGGTCTGCACCCCCGATTCCATGCGAATGAGATAGCCGATGTCCTGGCCCAGCCGCCGGTTGAGATCGACCAGGAAATCGACGATCGTTCCCGATTCTCGGTCGACGCCATCCAGCCAGGCGTTCAGCAACGGGCCGTTTTCCTGGGTCTCCAGATAGGGCGTCAACTCCCGGCACAGGGTGGGTTCGTAGGCAAAGGGATATTTCTCGGCGTAGCTTTCGACAAAGAAATCGAAGGGATTGATGACCGTCATCTCGGCCACCAGATCGACGGTCAGACTCAGTTCCCGGATCTTCTCCGGAAACACCAGGCGGGCTTGGAAATTGCCGAATGGATCCTGCATCCAGTTGATGAAGTGCTGGGCTGGCTCGATCCTGAGCGAGTAGGCATGGATCGGGGTGCGCGTATGCGACGCCGGGCGCAGGCGGATCACATGCGGCGATACCCCGACGGGGCGATCGAATTGATACGAGGTATGGTGGTGGAGTGCTACGCGTATGGCCATGGCCTATCCTTCACAGTCGGCTGCAATCGTGGCGCGCATTATGCGGGAACAACTCGGCTTGGCCAATGCCGGCGGCGCGGCGGTGAACTGGAAAAGTTTGTTTATAATTCACCATGTTGCACCCGATCAGTGCAAGGCGGCGTTTCATGCGCCATTACCGTGCATCCAGGCCGGCCATATCGCTCGTCACCGTCGGCCATGCCTCGCGCGCCATCGAAAGCCGCCACTGGATTTTTTTGCCGCGCCGGCGGGCCGGTCGCGCTTATCGTTTCCTTATCCTTAGCTGGCCTGGATTTTGCTCCACTCACGCGCAACGGCGACCGAACCTGCCAACCGCAAGGAAACGATAAATGACAATCGAATGGCAAAGCTATGCCGCGACAGACGCCTACGACGAACTCATCGACAGCGCATCCGGGCCGCGACCGGCGGCGAGGACGCTGTGCGAATATCTGGCCTCGCTGAGCGACGAGGATCTGCGCGAGCGCAAGACCGCGGCCGAGCTGGCCATCCTGGTCATGGGCATCACCTTCACCGTCTACACCGAGGGCGGCAGCATCGACCGGGCCTGGCCGTTCGACATCGTGCCGCGCATCATCCCGAAACACGAATGGGATCGCACCGAAGCCGGCCTGAAACAACGGGTGCAGGCGCTCAACCTGTTCATCGACGATCTTTATCACGAGCAGAAGATCATCAAGGACGGCGTGTTTCCGGCCGAGGTGTTGGCGCAGTCGGTCAACTTTCGGCCGCAGTGCGTGGGAGTCAACCCGCGTCACGGCGTCTGGGCGCATATCTGCGGCTCGGATCTGGTGCGCGACAAGGACGGCACGGTCTACGTGCTGGAAGACAACCTGCGGGTTCCCTCCGGCGTGTCCTACATGCTGGAAAACCGGGTGGTCACCAAACGGGTATTCCCGGAACTGTTCGAGTACCAGCGCATCCAGCCGGTGGACGACTACGCCCCACGGCTGTACGACATGCTGGCCTCGCTATCGCCGCGCCCCGGCGACAACCCCACCGTGGTGGTGCTCACTCCCGGCATCTACAACTCGGCCTATTTCGAACATTCCTACCTGGCCCAACAGATGGGCGTGGAGCTGGTGGAGGGCGGCGACCTGGAGATCGGCGACGACGAGTGCCTCTACATGCGCACCATCGAGGGGCTGGAGCGAGTGGACGTGATCTACCGGCGAGTCGACGATCTGTTTCTCGATCCCGAAGCATTTCGGCCGGACTCGGCCTTGGGCGTCAAGGGCCTGATGCGGGCCTGGCGCAAGGGCAACGTGGCGCTGGCCAACGCGCCGGGCGCCGGCGTGGCCGACGACAAGGTCGTGTACACCTTCGTTCCCGACATTATCAAATACTATCTCGACCAGGATCCCCTGATCGCCAACGTGCCATCCTACCTGTGCATGCGCGAGAAGGATCGGGAGTACGTACTGGCCAACCTGGACAAACTGGTGGTCAAACCCGCCAACGAATCGGGCGGCTATGGCATGATGGTCGGGCCGCACGCCACTTCCGGCGAGCGCAAGCGCTTCGCCGAACTGATTCAGAAGGATCCGCGCAACTACATGGCCCAGCCCACCCTGTCGATCTCCACCTCGCCGACCCTGTGCGACGACCAGATGGAACCCCGCCATGTGGATCTGCGACCGTTCATCCTGTCCGGTCCCACCACCTACGTGACCACCGGCGGCCTGACCCGGGTCGCCCTCAGAAAAGGCTCGCTGGTGGTCAACTCCTCGCAGGGGGGTGGCAGCAAGGACACCTGGATCGTCGATACCGAGGGCTTCTAACATGCTGTCACGCGTCGCCCAAAACATCTACTGGATGGCCCGTCAAATCGAACGGGCCGAAGACACCGCTCGCATCATCAACGTCAACAGCAACCTGCTGCTGGACCTGCCGCGCAACACCACCTTCGGCTGGCTGCCGCTGATTTTCATCGTCGGCGCCGAGAAACTGTTCTTCGAGAAGGATCCGAACCGGTTGGCCGACGAAACCAACGTGGTCAAGTTCCTGATCGGCGACCGCGACCATCCCAGTTCGATCATTTCCAGCCTGGCCGCCGCCCGCGAGAATCTGCGCACCACCCGCGACACCGTGCCGCAAGAGGTCTGGGAACAGGTCAACGGCCTGTATATTTATGCTCGCGATCACGTCCCCACCCGGCGCGGCCGCTTTGAGTTCCTGCGCCGGGTCATCCATGGCGCGCAACAGATCAACGGCATGCTGTCCGGAGCCATGAGCCGCACCGCCGCCTACGATTTCGTCCGGCTGGGGCGCTACCTGGAACGGGCCGACATGACCACCCGCATTCTGGACGTGCGCTCGGCCAACCTGCTGCCACGCGCCGGACAACCGGCGGCCGGGGAATCGCGACAGGAGCAGGACTCGGCCGGGACCGGCCAGTCTCAGACCGCCACGTCCGAACGGCAGGAGCAAGACCCCTTCGAAAACATTCAATGGATGAGTGTGTTGAAATCACTGAGCGCCTACCAGATGTACCGCCAGCAGATACGCTTGCGGGTCGGCGGTCCAGACGTGCTCAAGTTCCTGCTGCAAAACGAATATTTCCCGCGCGCCGTGGCCTGTTGCCTGACGCAGATGGAAATCTGCCTGCGGGAACTGCCCAAGAGCGACGTACTGCTCGCCAGTACCGCCGCCCTTCGGCAACGGTTGGACGCGGCGACGGTGCCGGAGCTGGCCCACGAGGGCCTGCACGATTTCATCGATGAATTGCAGATCGGTCTGGGCCAACTGCACGATCGGATCGTCACCACCTATTTCGCCTGACTTGCAAGTTCCGGCCGGCTTCGCCCGGTCGCGGAACATCCACTTCGCCAGCCTCCGGGCTGGCGCTTTTTTATCGCGTCCGCCGTTGCGGCCTCGACGACCTTACCCGACAATACTTTTCCCACCACTCACCTGGGAAGACGCGCTTGGCTTACCAACACCGCTATCTGGATGGCAGCCCGCTGGCGCTGCCGATCGGCAAGGTGGTCTGCATCGGCCGCAACTATCTCGACCACATCCGCGAACTCAATAACGCGGTGCCGGAAACGCCCATCCTGTTCATGAAGCCGGCCACCGCGCTGGCCGGCCTGGATGAAGCGATCCGGTTGCCGACGGGACGGGGCGAATGCCATCACGAGGTGGAACTGGCGGTGCTGGTGGGCCGGGAGCTGCGAAACGCCGGCGCCGACGACGCCCGCGCGGCCGTGGCCGGTTACGGCATCGCCCTGGATCTGACCCTGCGCGATCTGCAAAACGACTTGAAAAAGAAAGGCCACCCCTGGGAAACCGCCAAAGCTTTCGATGGCGCCTGCCCGCTGTCGCCGTTCCTGCAACCCGAGGCGCTACCCGAACCGCAGGCGACCGAGCTAACGCTGCGGGTCAACGGCGAGTTGCGTCAGCAGGGCAATACCCGCCAGATGATGGTCGGTATTTTCGAACTGATGGCCTACATCTCCACCCACTTTACCCTGCAACCGGGCGATGTGGTGTTGACCGGCACGCCATCCGGCGTTGGCCCGCTCGCCCCCGGCGATGCGTTGACGCTCAGCCTGGCCGGTCACGATTTCAGAGCGCGGGTGGCCTGAGCCATGCTTCGAACATGAACATCCTGCTGGTTTACGCCCACCCCAACCCGCGCAGCTTCAATCGGGCCCTTCTGGAAACGATCGATGCCGAACTCTGCGAACGGGGACACGCCACCTGCCTTCGCGATCTGTATCAGCTACGGTTTCGCTCGGTGCTGGACGGCGAGGATCTGATCCGCAACTGGCGCGGCGACCTACCGAGCGACATTCGCGAAGAACAGGCAGCCATTCGCTGGGCGCAAGGGTTGGTTTTTATTTATCCGATCTGGTGGTTTGGCCCGCCCGCTATTCTCAAGGGCTGGATTGATCGGGTATTCGTGCGCAAATTCGCTTTCGACTTCACCGAAGCGGGTATGCAGGGTTTATTGACGCATGAGAAAGCCTTGATCATCAACACATTGGGCGGCGACGAGGCCACCTACCAACGCCTGCGCTGGCACGAATTGCTGGTGCGGCCGATGGCCGAGGGCGTTTTGGAAGCCTGCGGCGTTCGCACCGTCACCCATCGGGCGTTCTACCAGGTGCCGACCGTCTCGCCGGCCGAACGACACGCCATGCTGGCCGAAGCGCGCGAACTGGCGGCGGCGTTTTAAGCGCAACGGGACAGTCACTTGACCGCGGGCTCCTCCCTTGCGGTCGAACTCAAAAGAGCGGCTTCAAGCGCGCCAGGATGTCGTCGCGGGCCTGCGCCAGCAGCGATTCGCGATCCAGACTGTCAAGGATATCCTGCACCACCCGCTTCGGTCCGCCCTCGCCCCATGATTTGCCCTGCGCGAAATACTGCTCGGCCGCTCGACCGACCACGTAGGTGCCGTACCAGGCCACCGCGCCCTGCGCCCCGGCGGTCACCACCGTCGACAGCCCCAGGCTGATGCCCTTCAGCGCCGCCGCCACCAGGTTCATGACCCAGACCGTGCCCATCAGGAATACCAATTGGGTAAAAATGGTCTTGAGCAGCGCGCCCGCCTCGGCCCGGTTGATCGGTAGGCCGTAAACCCGGCCGAGATGCACGACCATCGCCGCGTCGGTGGCGACCGCCGCCAGAATGTCGGCGACCGGAATGGGGTTCAGCGCCACCGCCACGCCCTTGGCGAGACAATATTTGCGCACCACCTTGTCGGCCAGGTCGCGGCGGATGGCGACGATCTCGCGGCTCAAGCGGTCGGAGAAGCGACCGGCGAACAGGCCGGCGTTGAGCGCCGCCATGGTCTTTCCCTCGGCCTTGAGGATGTCCCAGATTCGCTCGCGCAACACGCTCACGTCGGTCGGCGGCCGGCGGCGGGTCTCGGTCTCGTTGCCCTCGGCGTCCACCAGAATCACGATGCGCTCGGCCGGCTGGGCGGCGACGGTCAGAATGTCCCGCGGCTGGATCAGCCCCGCGCTGCGCCGACGCAGCGTGTCCAGCAACAGCTCGCGATCGGTCGGGGTATAGCGGTCGATCTTGTTCAGCACCAGCACCAGCCGCTGGGCCGCGCCCTTCACCTGCCGCAGCGCCTTCAGTTCGGTGTCGGTGATATCGCCGTCCACCACGAACATCACCAGGTCGCTGCGGCTCGCCACGTCGTGGGCGAGCTGCTCGCGGGCTTCGCCGGACACCTCGTTGATGCCGGGCGTGTCGATCAGGAATACCCCGCCCGCGTCGTATTCCTGCCAGCGGGCGTGAGCGGCGCGGGTGGTTTCGCCGTGCAGTGGGCTGGTCGAAAACCGCGTCTCGCCCAACAGGGCGTTGAGCAACGCCGACTTGCCGACGCTGACCCGGCCGAACACGGCGATATGGATGTGGCCCTGTTCGATCTTTTCCAGCAACAGTTGCAGTTGCCGGTACTCCTCCGCCAGCGCCGCGCGCACCGGCGGCGGCACCCGCTGATCGTCCAGCAGTTCGCGCAGGCTCTCGCGGGCCAGGGCCAGATGCCCGTCGCCGCTAGCCGGTTGCGGTTCCAGCACCTTCATCGCCTCGCTGTCGCGTCCAAGCCAGTTGGAGTAAACGCTTTGCACGCGCTTCCAGATTTTCACTCAAGTCATCCTCGAACATCCGCAAGGTGGGTCCGCTCACCAGGTCGCCACGGCTTTCCAGGGAGCGGGCCACCGCCTTCCCCAGGCTTTCGAATATCAACCCATAGACCACGGCGTGCAGCATGCCACCCACCACCGTACCCATCCCCGGAAACGCCTTGAACACGTTGCCGACCAGCGCCAGCAACAGGTTGAGACTGCGTTTTATCTGATTGCCGGCCAGATCCAGGAAGCGTTGCATATCGACCTCGCGCACCGGCACTTCGTACAACGCGCACAGTTCCTTGAGCAAATGAATGCCCAGATAGCCCTGGATCAGTACGTCGGTCCCCGGTCCGACCGCCGCCAGCGCGCCGAACACCGCCTTGCGGGTATAACCCTGGACGATCTCCCCGGCCCGTTCGCGCCGGTATTGGGCGACCGCCTCATCCAATTTCCGCTGGACCAGCACGAACACCGCGGTATCGCGCAAGCCGTCCAAAACTTGCGGATCGGTGTCGAGATAGCGCTGCAAGGCGCGGCGCAGATCGTCGACCCGCGGCTTGCGCTCGCGCAGGGTGGTTTCCTCGCGACCGTCGTGATAGATGCGAGTGACTTCCTCGACGCCGCCGCATTGCACCGGCGCCACTTCCACCTCCTCGCCCACCCGCTCGCCCAGGCGTTCGCGCACCAGTTCCAGTTCTCCGCCGATCAAGCGATCGATCTTGTTGAGCGCCAAGATCACCGGGCTGCCCAGATCCACCAGCGTCCGCAACGCCTGATACTGATCGCGGGTTAGATCGCCCTCGCAGACGTAGATCACCACATGGGCGCGCAGCGCTTCGTCGCGGGCGGCCCGGTCCAGCGTGCCGTCCGCCTCGTTCAATCCCGGCAGATCGGCCAGAATCAGCCGATCCCCGGCCGGGCTGGTCCAAGTGTAATGAGTGACTTCCCGGGTGGTGCCGCCGCACACGTCGACCGCAATGTCGGTGCCCGGCAGCAAGGCGCGGATCATCGAAGACTTACCGGTGCTGATCTCGCCGAACACCGCCACGACGATCTCGCCCGCCGCCCGCCGCCGTTGCAATTCTTCCAACTCGCCGCGGATGGCGTCCACCGGTACGCCGGCGGCGCCGCGCTTGTCCAGTTCCTCGATCAGGGTCTTTTCGTCCGGCGGCTTGGCGGGCGTGGCCGGGCGGGATTTGCCGGCCGGCTGGCCCCAGCGCAACACGCGCCAGACCAGGTAGGCTCCGCCCATGCCCAACAGGCTCAGCACCAGCAGGTAAATCACCCAGAACGTGGTCGGGGCCCGCTGCAGGCGATCCCACACCGACAATCCGAGATCGGTGATGTACAGCACCAGCACCAGCAGCACGGCGACGCCCACGCTAGCGCCCACGGCCAGCAGCAGGCGGACCGGCAGCCAGGCCCGGGCGGCCGGCGACAGCGACGGTTTAAGTGACGGCGGCATCGTTTGGGAACAGATCGAGGAACGCTTGCGGCACGGGTTGGACCGCGCGTTTTTGGTAATCGAAAAACACGATGCCGGTCTTGGCTCGCGCCACTTCGCGCCCGCTGGCCTGCTCGGTCACCCGGTAAACGAAATCGCAGCCATACTTATTGAAGTCGGCCACCGTCACCGCGATGCTCAGCCGCTCGCCGGGAAACGCCTCGGATTTATAGAGGACGACGCTGTCGGCCACGACCAGGCCGAGGCCGAAAATCTCCAGTTCGCCCAGTCCGTATTGCGCCAGGAACCGCGCCCGCGCTTCCTGCAACAAACCCAGCAAGGCATCGTTGCCGACATGCCCGGCGTAATTGACATCGGTGACCCGCACCCGCAGCTCGGTGGCAAACGGAAAATCCGCCGGCAGATCCAATTTGATTCGCGCCATGCGCCGCCTCGACAAAAAGTGAAAATCCGCTTTATAAATTATAATGTTAAATTAACCGCACCCCTAAAGGAACCAGCGGTCGCGGCAGGGATTGTAAACGATTATCGCGGAAAAACGGACCGCCAGCCGGCCGCCGAATGCGACAAAATTCACCAATAACCACCTGCTCAAGCGGCAATCAGCATGCTCAGTGTTATTGATTGTAAGCGGTCACATAGTTTGATTCTCAACCTGAGGGTCCACTAGAATCAATCCAGAGAAATTGGATGGCCATCCCTCGAAAACCCCGCCTCCGGGATGGGCCGACAACAACAAAAACCGATGACCCATCAACCCGCATCCCCCAGTCCAGCCGCCGTCATTGTCCAGCAAGGTAAGGTGCTGGATTTCATCGACGGCCAAACCCAGCGCGAGGAAACACCGGAAGAGTACGTCCGGCAGGAAATCGCCAAGTCGCTGGTCCGCGAATACGGCTACCCGAAACAGGATATTGCGGTGGAGTTCGTTTTGCGCGTCGGTAGCCGCAAGCCGCGCGCCGATTTGGTGGCGTTCGCGGCGGACGCCGACCACGCGCAGGAAAACAGTTACGTCGTGGTTGAGTGCAAGGCACAGACCGTGAAGGCCAGCGATCGCAAGGAAGGCGTCGGCCAACTGCACAGCTACCTTTCCGTCTGTCCGAACGCGGTCTATGGCATGTGGACCAACGGCCTGGAGCGCTACTGCTACCACAAGGTCGTCAAGGACGGTCAGATCGCCTACGAGGAAATCCCCGATCTACCCAGCTACGGGCAGAGCGACGAGGACGCGGAGCGCCCGCGCTTCGATCAACTGAAAGCCGCCTCATCGGATGCGTTATTGTTCGCCTTCCGCCGCTGCCATAACTACATCGCCGGCAACCAGGGCCTACAGAAACCGGAAGCCTTCTGGGAACTGCTCAAGCTGATCTTCTGCAAGATTCACGACGAGCGCGACTCTCCCGAAGTGCAGTTCCATGCCGCCGCCAACGAGCGCGGCGGTCTCAATGGTCCGCTCAAGGTCAAGGCTCGTCTCGACAAGCTGTTCGCCGCCGTCAAGGCCGATTATCCGACCATTTTCCCCGCCAACCAGGCCATCGTTCTGGCTTGTCCGGTGTAGGGTCAGACGCGCTCGATCAGTTGGGTCGGCGTATAGCTGACTTTCGCCGCATCGCTACGCTGGCGGACCTCGCGCATCTTCAGACGCACCCGCCAGGGTCGGCCAATCGTAATCGTATCGGCGGGCATCACCGATGCCGCACCCCGTAGCGCGTAGGGCGGGGATGGATCTCTCGTAGGGCACCCGCAATTTCGTCGGCCGTCTAGCAGCCGGCCAGCGCTTCCAGCGCCACCCCCGCTTTCAACTCCGCACTGAACGCTTTCCTCCGCATCGCTCGTTTCCGCCTCGTCTTGCGGTTTTACCCTTGCAGAGTACTACCTTAATGAACTGTACGAAATTTGAGAGTCGCTATAGACTATCGAACACTGGCCGATGTTTATGCCGACAGGTGGCAACCCTGTCGCTTAACACACACGATCCACCTTAAATTCGGCTGAAATTGTCCAGACAAGGGGTCCGTCTCACGATATTATTTGATTAAGGAGTTTCAACGTGAAAAAATTTTTATATGTAATTGCGATTTCCATACTTACCCTAACTACTCACGCATATTCCGAGTGCAGAATAAGGGTAGGATGGGAACCATGGGAGCCTTATCAATTCAAAGACAGCAACGGTAATTTTGCGGGCCTCGATCTTGAAATCGTTAGAGCCGCGTTGGAGGAAGCCGGATGCAAGGCAGATTTCATGAGAATTGCATGGCAAAGACTCATGGTATCCATCGAATACGGCAACATGGATGCGGCAATGGGTGCTTCAAAATCGCCGGACAGAGAAAAATACGCCTATTTCTCTATACCTTATAGGAATGAATCATATGCATTTTTCGTTAGAAAAGACGATAGCGGCAAATACAAAATAACAAAACTCGATGATCTTATTGAAAAAAATTTAACCTTTGGGATAGTGACAGGATATTTCTATGGAAAACAGTTTAATGAAGCAATGAAAAATCCAAAATTCAAAAAGCTGGTTGAAGAAGTGAAAGACGATAAAAGCAACATTAACAAACTTCGTTACGGAAGGATTCAAGGTCTATTTATGGATCCATATTCTGGAATTTCTCAGCTAGAAAATATGAATCTATCAAATGAGATCGTTAACAGTTCCTTTGCGGTAATATCAGGACCAATTCATACAATGTTCAGTAAGAAATCCATACATCCAGATGTCGTTAAAAAATTCGATGACGGACTTCAAAAGCTGAAAAATAGTGGGAGGCTCGATCAGATCATCAATAAATATCTGGATGAACTTGACAATCACCGGAACGAAAAATCTCAGTGATCGTCACCGCCAAGTATAATGACCTTTGAGTATTAGGCAGTTGAATAAGGCAGTGCTCTTTAGCAAGAAATAGCAGTCAAGGAGTACTTTGCACGAAACTTATCGCCATCCACAGTCTTCCGTCGAGGCGGCTTCCAAACCAGTCGGATTTCATTGCCCACGAGCGACATAACGCGCAACGAATCGATGGTAAGCCAATTGCCGACGGACGCGGCGCATCCGAAGAGGCCACCCTATGCCGATCGACTACGACATGCCGCTCTGGCGGCCACCCTCCGAAGCCACCAGCTTCATCCTGCAAGCCACGTTGGGTTGCAGCTTCAACCGGTGCAGCTTCTGCTCGATGTACCGGACCAAGGCTTTCGCCATCCGGCCGCTGGACGCGGTCAACGCCGACATTCGGGCCGTGGCGCGGCGCTATTCCGACACGCGGCGGGTATTCCTGGCCGACGGCGACGCCCTGGCCGCGCCAACCGCCCATCTGCTGACCCTTCTGGAATCCCTGCATGCCGCCTTTCCTGGGCTGGAACGGGTGTCCAGCTACGCCCTGCCGGCCAACCTGTTGAAAAAATCGGCGGAGGAGCTGGCGCAACTGCGGGAGGGCGGGCTGACGCTGCTGTATTACGGCATCGAAACCGGCTCGGCCGATCTGCTCAAGCGGATCACCAAGGGCGCGACGCCGGAGACGATGATCACCGGGCTGACCAAGGCCAAACAGGCGGGATTCATTCTGTCGGCGACGATGATTCTCGGGCTGGGCGGGCAAGCGTACTGGCGGGAGCATATCGACGCCACCGCCGATCTGGTCAACCAGGTGGAGCTGGATTACCTGTCCACCCTGCAATTGATGATCGATCCCTCGATCCACGAGGAATTTCACCGCAAGTTCCGCGAGACCTTCCAGGAGCAGGACGACCGGGCGCTGCTGATGGAACAGACCCGGCTGCTCGAACGCTTGAACCCGCCAAAACCGCTGGTGTTCCGCTCCAACCACGCCTCCAACGCCCTGGCGCTGGCCGGGACGCTGTCCCGGGATCGCGAGCGGTTGCTGGCGCAACTGCAACAGGCGCTGGCTGGCAGGACGCGGCTGCGGCCCGAATGGCTGCGCGGGTATTGACGCAGGCCCCGCCATCGGAAAACCGGCATTGAGGTCATGCAAATACCCTAATAAATACACTAATATAGTTACAGTGCCACAAGGGAGGGAATCGCCATAAATCGTCGCGCCGGGATTCAACCGCATCGCCGCATCCCGGCACTATTCGGCCCTCCGCTCCTGTCGGCGGTCGCCGCGCCGATGTTGGCCCAGGGAAAACCGGTCATCGTTTGGCGCACCCTCGATTTTCCTCCCCCCGCGATCATCCAGGGTCCGCTCGATGGCCAAAGCCTCGCGGTTGGCCGCCCGTCCCTGGTCCGCGCGCCGCAAACCCGGAAATCCCCGATCGGCATCCGGCCGATCATCGAAGCGCGGGAACCGGACGAATGCCGGATCGCCTGTTCGGACCCGACGCGGTGAAAACCTCCCATCCTCTGGCGCGCGTCCTGCTACGCAAGGCGATGGCGTGGTATCTGGCGTTCGCCGTCGGGATCACCGGCATTCAGTTGTATTTTGAATACCGCTACATCCGGCAGAACATCGTTGATTCCCTGAACTCGCTGGCGAGCACTTTCGCCCCCGGCGCCGCTTCCGCCCTGTGGGACTATCAGCAAGAGCTTCTGAACTCGCTGGCCGCCGGCATCGGCGAACACGAACTGGTCACGATGGTGGAAATCGCCGATCCGCATGGTCGCATCGGCGCCACCCACCGCGCGGCGGAAACCGGGACGCCCCCGCCAGACCTCACGGTGCGCCAAACCTTGTACCACCGCTTCGAAGATGGACAACTGGAGACGCTCGGCACCCTGCGCATCGCTTCAAGCGAAGCCAAGGCGCTCGCCCATCTGAAAGGCACTGCCCTGTCGGTTGGCTTGTCCACCCTCGCGCAACTGCTGTTCCTGGGAGTGATGTTGGCCGGATTGGCGCGGATACTGGTGGTGAAACCGCTGACCCGTTTTTCGGAGCAAGTAGGCCGGCTCGCCGCGTCGAACCAACAACGACAAATCGACCTGGGTCCGGTGGAAATCGCCGAAATCGCTACCCTGCAACAGGGCTTCAACCAGCTACTGCGCGAGGTGAGCGAAAGTCATGCCCTGATCACCGCCGTCAACGCCGATCTGGAACGGCGGGTTGCCGAACGGACCCGGGATTTGGGCCAGCGCAATCAGGAACTGGTGCGGGAACACGACTTGACCCTGGCGCTGGTGCGATCCATTCCCGGCTTCGTCTGCGTCCTCGACGGCGCGGGGGTCATTCTGCTCGCCAATCATGCCACCGGCGCGCTGATCGGCAGCCCCGGAACCCCGCTGATCGGACGACTCTGGTCATCCCTGCCCGCGCTGGCGTCGCCCGACCACCCGCTGCGGACGCTATTCCACCAAGCCCATCGCGCCGGTCACGCGACCACCCAGGCCGGGTTTCCGAGCGCCGCCGGGCCGGAACAAACCTATCAGTTCGAAGCCCTGCGGATCGGCGAGGGCGCCGGCGGTCGCATCGTCGTGGTCGGCGTGGACATCACCGAACAGAATGCCCAGAAACTGCGCCTGGAGCACCTGGCCTTTCACGATCGCCTGACCGGCCTGCCGAACCGGGCGCTGTTGCTGGATCGCCTGGAGCGAATCCTCCTCATCGCCACCCGCCAACACACCCGTTTCGCCATCGCGTTCGTCGATCTGGATCGGTTCAAACCCATCAACGATTCCGTGGGCCACGAAGCCGGCGATGCGGTATTGCGGGAAATCGCCAACCGGCTGTGCCGATGCGTGCGCGAGAGCGACACGGTAGCCCGTTACGGCGGCGACGAATTCGTGCTGCTCCTGCCCGACCAGCGCCATCCGGAAGGGTGGCGGCGGATCGCCGATACCGTTCTGAATGCCGTGTCGCAGCCGATCCACTGGCAGGACGCGGTGTTCCAGGTCGGCGCCAGCATCGGGTTCGCCGTGTTTCCACGCGATGGCGGCGACACTCAATTACTGCTGGATGCCGCCGACGCCGCGATGTATCGGGCCAAGCAGGCGGGGCGCAACCGGGCCGATTTCGGCGCGCCGCCACTCGAACCGCAATAGCCCGCGCCGTGCCCGCTCAGGCCGTCAGCGTGGCGCCAACGCGGCAAATCGCGGCAACGATCCGATCCTCCAGCTCAATGCGTTCGGCCAGATTCTCGCCCAAACGCGACAGATCGTCCCCCAGTCCGGCCAGATCCGCGGCGGGCGGCGTGCCGCCGTAGCGGTCGTGAAAGGCCAGCGCCACCTGAGTGGTGCTGGCGATGGACGCATAAAGCTGCCGGGCCAGATCGCGGGCGGGACCAAAAGGCGAGTCCAGCGGTTGCTCTTCCAGCGCCTGATAGACCTCGAATGGCCCCAGCGCCAGGTAGTCGATCAGCGACTGGCGGAACTGTCGCAGTAGGTGCCGAACCGGCTCGGCCAGCGTGAACGGTTTTAGCGCCGCCAGCTTGTTGTACAACACCAGACTTTGCTGGCGAGCCACCAGCAGCTTGCTCACCAGATCCGGCAACGCCTTGCTGTGGAGCGGATCGACGATGGTCGCGGCGTTCATGTGGCATCCTCACGATGGTGGGTCTGTTCCGTTTATTTTTTAGAACTTATCCAACCGCGAGGCCGCTCGCGGTTCTCGCCCTATGCTAATCAACAGCGGCGTGCTTTCCAACCGATAAAATTTCTAACGGGAACCGGCGGCCCGTTTGTCCACCACTTCGTTGCGCAGGTAGACCGGCAGCGCCCAGTCGGGAGACACCCAATCGGCGCGTTGGCGCGGAACGACCGCCAGCCGCGCCACGTCGGCGGCTCGGGGATAGCGCTCCTCCAAACAACCGCGCACCGGCAATTGCCGGGACAAAACCGCCGCGTGGACTCGCCAGCCGCCACCCGCCCCGAACCAGTCGCCCCCGGCCGGCGCGGTCACGGCCGCCGGCGCGCACACCCGTTCTTCGCCCAGCAACTCGGCGGCGTCGGCGGTAACGGCGTAGGTTCCCCAATAAACCTCGCCCATGCGGGCGTCCAACGCCACCGCAAGGCGCGAGTGCCCGATCTCCCGTCCCACGCCCAGCGCCAACGCCGCCAGCGTCGAGATCGGCGCGACCGGCAGATCGGCGGCGAAAGCGATGCCCTGGGCGATGCCGGCCGCGATCCGCACGCCGGTGAACGCGCCCGGCCCACGCCCGAACGCAATGGCGTCCAGTTGCGTCGGCCTCAGACCGACCTCCGCCAGCACCGCCTCGATCATCGGCAGAATCAGGGCGGCGTGACGGCGCGGCGCCAGTTCGTAGCGCTCGCGCGCGACCCCGTCCATCCACACGGCGGCGGAGCAAGCGTCGGTCGAGGTATCGAGGGCAAGCAGTTTCATGAGGCTCCTGGGTTGCGACGGGGTTGCGGAAAGATTGGTCGAGGCCGCCGCCCGTATTATATTGACCGTCGCCGTAATGAGCAGCCTTGGCACCCCAAAGAATCCCGGTCCCTGGAAGCGCCGCCGCCGTGAACCTCGAAAAAGTCATCTTCGGTTTCTTCATCGTCCTCGCCGCCACGCTGAATTTCGGCTTCTTCGTCGGCGACATCGACAATCCCGTCCATCACGATGTGTACGAGCTATTCGCCGCCATCGTGGTCAATCTGATCGCCACGGTGCTCAAGTTCGGCGACCGAACCCACATCGGCGCGATTCATCTGTCCACCAGCCTGGTGGCGGACCTGCAATTGATCGCGGCGGCGCTGGTGTGGAGCTACGGCACCCAGGTGGTTGGCGCCGGCCTGACCCCGGAAACGACCGCCAAGGTGGTCTCGCTCTCCGGCGGCGCGCTATTCGCCAATGTCGTGTCGATGGTGATCCTGATCGCCGAAACCATCATGCAGAAACGATGAACCCGGACGTCCAGGAAAGCACTTTTTTTCTGGCGCTGCGGCGGATGCGGGCGCCGCTGATCACGCTCATCCTGATCTATGCGGTCTCGGTGCTGGGGCTGACGCTGATCCCCGGCATCGACGCCGAAGGCCAGCCGACCCGGATGAGTTTTTTTCACGCCTTCTATTTCATCAGTTACACCGCCACCACTATCGGTTTCGGAGAAATTCCCAACGCCTTTTCGGAATCGCAGCGGCTGTGGATCATCCTCTGCATCTACCTGTCGGTGATTGGCTGGGCGTATTCGATCGGCGCCCTGCTGGCGCTGTTGCAAGACAGGAACTTCCAGAACGCCGTGCGCGTGCAGCGCTTCAATCGGGTCGTGCGGCGCCTGCGGGAACCGTTCTATCTGGTGTGCGGCTACGGCGAAACCGGGCAACTGATTTGCCGCGCGCTCGACCAGCTGGGGATGCGGGCGGTGGTGGTGGAGGTCGACGAGGCGCGGGTCAGCCAACTCGATTTGCACGGCCACTCCGCCGATATTCCGGCGCTGGCGGCCGACGCCCGGCAGCCGGAAATCCTGAAACTGGCGGGACTGACCCACCGCTGCTGCCTGGGCGTCATCGCCCTGACCAACGACGATAACGCCAATCTGGCCATCGCGATCGCCACCCGCCTGCTAGCGCCCGAATTGCCGGCGCTGTGCCGTGCCGAAACCGCCGAAACCGCCACCAACATGGCCTCCTTCGGTACCCGCCACATCATCAACCCCTTCGACAAGTTCGGCCGCTACCTGGCGCTGGCCCTCAACGCGCCGGCGGCCTACCACCTGCTGGAATGGCTGACCGGCGTGCCCGGCACGCCGGTCGTCCCGCACCGCGACCCGCCGCGCGGCCACTGGCTGCTGTGCGGCTACGGGCGTTTCGGGAAAGCCATGGTGTCGGCTTTGGAACAGGAAGGCGTGCCGGTAACCATCATCGACCACGATCCGCCCCCGGACGACGCGCAACGACACTGGGTGCGCGGCGACGGCACCGGCGTGCCCGCCCTGTTGGAAGCCGGCGTTCGGAACGCCGTGGGCATCGCCGCCTGCACCTGCGAGGACATGAGCAATCTGTCGATCGTGGTCACGGCGCGGGAACTAAATCCCGAACTGTTCGTGGTGCTGCGGCAGAACCTGCAAGCCAATCAGGCGCTGTTCGATGCGTTCGAATCCGATTTCACCGTCGTGCCGAGTAAAATCATCGCTCGGGAATGTCTGGCGATTCTCACCACGCCGCTGCTGGCGCCCTTTCTGTGGCAGATCAAGCAGCGCGGCGAATCCTGGGCCAGCACCTTGCTGGACCAGTTGACCGAACGCTTCGGCTGGCAAGCGCCAACCGTATGGAGTGTGCGCGTGGATGCTGGCCAGTCCCCGGCGCTGCTGAACTGGCTGACGCAGAGCCATCGCGAAGCGGCGTTGGGCGACCTGCTGCGCGACCCGCACGACCGTTCTCGGGAATTGGCCTGCCGGGTGCTCTATCTGAAGCGGGAGGATGGCTCCGCGGCGATGCTGCCGCATCGCCACACCGCGATTCAAGCTGGCGATCAGTTGCTGTTTGTCGGTCGGGCCGTGGCGTGCGGCGCGCTCGAACTCACCCTGAACAACGAGAACGCGCTCGATTATGTACTACGGGGTCGCGAGATTCCCGGTGGCTGGGTTTGGGAACGGCTGGCCAGACTCCACGGCGGCCCGGCGCAATCCAGCGGCGGAACGAAAACAAACCGCGCCATCGCTCGATCGCCGTGATTCGCGGTTCGCCTTGCCCTTTGGGAGCGCGATTCGGCCCTAGACCTCGGCCTGTTCCCGCTCCCGTGCCCGCACCCAGGCCGGACGCGCCAGCAAGCGCGCGGCGTAAAACTCCAAATTGTCGTGCTCCAGCGGCAGATTGAAAGCTTGCGCCCAGCCCAGCGTGTGCGCGACCAGAATGTCGGCGGCGGTAAAGCGGTCGCCAACGATGAACTCGCGTCGGCCGAGCCCTTCGGCCAATACCTTGGCCGCCACTGAAAATTCCCAGCGCGCGGTATCCAGCACCGCCGGGGCCCGGCGGCGCTCGGGCAATGCGAAGGTGTGCTTGCCGATGGTCCAAAGCGGCTGCTCCAGCTCGCTCATGACAAAGTAGCACCACTGGTTGTAACGAGCGCGCTCCCGGCCGCCGACCGGCGGCGTCAGCCCCGCGGTCGGAAACCGATCGCCGATGTAGGTGCAAATCGCGCCCGACTCGGTCAGCACGAATTCACCATCGACCAGAGCGGGCACCTTGCCTCCGGCGTTGAGCGCCAAATACTCGGGCCGCCAGCCGGCGCCGGCCTTGAGATCGACATGCACGCATTCGTACTCCGCACCCGCTTCTTCCAGCGCCCAGACCACCCGGCTGGAACGGGAATTGGGAAACCCGTAAACCATGAACATGATTGCATCCTCCCGCGGTTTTGAACCGTTTCACGAATTCTGGTGGTGGTCGGGGCTTCTTTTTCCGACTTTGCGCTCGGGTATTTTGTCTTGGCTTTCTCTAAACGGCTTTTCCTGGGAACCCGACGTCCGGGAAGCCGGCCGTCTCCGTTCCGGCTCGGATGAATCGAGGCGGCTGATGTTCAACATAGACTGCCGCACCCGGACTTTCCTGAGATGCTGGAAGATCTCGGCGGGCATGCCGTCGGGCAGATCCACGGTGCTGTAGTCGTCGTGGATCTGGATACGGCCGATATAGCGGCTTTCGATTCCCGCCTCGTTGGCGATGGCGCCGACGATATTCTGCGGGGTCGCGCCGTGCTGGTGGCCGACTTCGAGCCGGTAGCGCACCAGATCGGCATCGGCGATGTCCCGCGAGCGCTTGCGCGGCCTGTCGGATTTCGCCGGCGTGTCCGGCGCGGGCCGGGCGCGGGCGTTGGCGGCCTCCGCCGGATCGGCGGTTTCCTCGACCCGCAACGGCCGGTCGCGCTGAGCCAGATAGGTTAAGGCCGCGGCGATGTCGCTCGGGCTGATCTCCTGTTCCTTTTCCATCTGAGCGACCACGCCGTGGAAAAAATCCAGATCTTCCGCGGAGAGCACATCCAGAATCTGCTGCTTGAACTGGGCCAGGCGGTGGGCCGCGATCGCTTGCCGGGTCGGCAGCGGCATCGGTTCGATGGGCTGGCGGGTGGCCTTTTCGATGGCCCGCAGCATACGCATCTCGCGCGGCGCGACGAAGAGAATGGCGTTGCCCGGACGGCCGGCGCGGCCGGTCCGACCGATGCGGTGAATGTAGGCCTCGGTATCGTAGGGAATGTCGTAATTGATGACGTGGCTGATGCGCGGCACGTCGAGCCCACGCGCCGCCACATCGGTGGCCACGACGATGTCGAGGCCGTTGTTTCTGAGCTGTTCGATGGTGCGCTCGCGCAGCGCCTGGCTCATGTCGCCCTGCAGGGCGGCGCTGGCGTGGCCGCGCGCTTCCAGCCGCTCCGCCAGCTCGGTGGCGGCGACCTTGGTGCGCACGAACACCAGCACCGCGTCCACATCCTCCACCTCCAGGATGCGGGTCAGGGCGTCGAGCTTGTGCAAGCCGCTGACCTGCCAGTAGCGCTGCCGAACCGAGGTCACGGTGGCGGTGCGGGTTTGAATCTTCACTTCCCGAGGATCGCGCAGATGGCGGTGCGCCACCCGGCGGATCGGCTCGGGCATGGTGGCCGAGAACAGGGCAATCTGCCGTTGCGGTGGCGTGTGTTCGAGGATCCACTCCACATCCTCGATGAAGCCCATCCGCAGCATCTCATCGCCCTCGTCCAGCACCAGGGTGCGCAAGCCTTCCAGCGCCAGGCTCTCCCGCCGCAGGTGATCCATGACGCGGCCCGGCGTACCGACCACCACATGCACTCCGCGTCTGAGCTGGCGCAGTTGATTGCTCATGCTCTGGCCGCCGTAGATGGGCAGCACATGAAAACCGGGGAGATGGTGGGCGTACCCTTGGAAGGCTTCGGCGACCTGAATGGCCAGTTCGCGAGTGGGCGTTAACACCAACGCCTGTGGCCGTCGCTCGGACAGATCCAGCTTTTGCAACACAGGCAGTGCGAACGCGGCGGTTTTTCCGGTGCCGGTCTGCGCCTGGCCCAACAAGTCGTGGCCGTCCAGCAGGTGAGGGATGGTGGCCGCCTGAATCGGCGAAGGGGCTTCATAGCCGAGTTCTTGCAGTCTTTGCAGCAGCGGAGGGGAAAGCGCCAGTTGTTCGAATTGGGTGATGGAGGATGACATGCGCGAAACGATACCTTGGTTGGGGAGGCGCGCGGCGAGCGCGGATCTCCCCGGACGAGATCGCCGCGGCGGGGCGTCCCGCTCGGCCCAAAATCTCAGCCGGAGCAGGTCGCGACGCGCCGACGGCGGCGAAATTTGTTGATGATATACCAGCGCCAGAACAGGTGGGCAGTGCAGAAAGTAAGAGTCCCCGCCACCACGCCCACGACCAGCGAGCCGACTAGCAACGGTAGGCCGATGGCGCCGGCTTGTTGCAACAGCCACTGCAGCGAAAGCTCGAACGTCCAGTCCTGTGGTGGTTTCCCCAACAACCAGGCGCCAAGCCGGTAGGTGAGGTAAAAGATGGGGGGCATGGTCAGTGGATTGGTGATCCACACCATCGCCACCGCCACCGGCAGGTTAAACCGCAACCAGGCAGCGGCGGTGGCGGCCAGTAGCATCTGCCAGGGGAAGGGGACAAAGGCGAAAAACATGCCGGCCGCCAGCCCGCGCACGGTGGGGCGGCGGCTGAAATGCCACAGACGGGGATCGTGGAGCAATTCCCCGAGGAAACGGAGCTTCCTGTGCGTGCGCAAGTGCTGCGGATCGGGCAGGTAACGCTGCAAAAACAGTTTCATGGGAGCGATGAAAATTCAACCAGGGCGCGCACGTCGGCGAAGAGGACAATTTTCGGACGCTGCAAAAAATTCCGGCCGGCGGGCGATTATACGCTAACGGCCGCCACGCAAACCCTTTATTTATAGCCATCCTATCCGGATTGTGGACGCCCGGATGATTCAAACTCCCTCACCCCCGACCTCTCTCCCGCTGGGAGAGGGGAGCGCGTCCGTGCGGGGTGAAGGCGCGGCGGGCAAGCAACCACAATGGATTCAGGATTGTTATATAACGAGTCATTTGCGTCATTCCCCCCGCTAGCGCCGCCGGTCGGCGGCCCAAACCCGCTTGCGCAATCATCCTGGCGGGCCGTTCGCGGGCGGCACGGTGGACGCTTCGCCGCGCAATTGCGCCGTCAACCGCCGTTCGATGGCATTGACCGGCTGGGTAAAGCGCGCCAACAGATCGTACAGCACCGGGGTCAGGAACAGGGTCAATGCCGTGGATAGCAGCAACCCGCCGATCACCACCACGCCGATGGCGATCCGGCTTTCGGCGCCGGCGCCGGCCGCCAGCGCCAGCGGCAGCGCCCCCAGCACCGTGGACAGCACGGTCATCAGAATCGGCCGCAGCCGCTGGCTGGCGCCAGCCAGCACGGCGGCTCGTATGTCCAACCCGGCTGCTCGCATCTGGTTGGCGAATTCCACGATCAGAATGCCGTTCTTGGCCATCAGACCGATCAGCAGCACGCAACCGATCTGGCTGTACAGATTGATCGACTGGCCGGTCAGCCACAACGCCAGCAATGCCCCAGTGACGCCAATCGGCACGGTCAGCAGGATGACGAACGGATGAACGAAGCTCTCGAACTGGGCGGCCAACACCAGGAACACCACCAGGAGCGCCAACCCGAAGGTGAAATACAAACCGCCGGAAGTTTCCAGGAACGATTCGGCCGCCCCGGTGAAGGACACGCGCGCCTCCACCGGCAGGGTTGCGGCGGCCATCCGCTGGAGATCGGCGACGGCCCGGCCAAGATCGTAGTCGCCGACCAATGAGGCATCGACCGTGACCGCCGGCAGACGGTCGAAGCGGCGCAGGGCCAGCGCCGAGGCGGTCTCGCGCGCATCGATCACCGCGCCGAGCGGCGCCAGTTCGCCGGTTCGTTCGGCGCGCACGAAAATCCCTTGCAGATCGCCGGGTTGGCGCCGGTCGGCGGCCCGTGCTTGCAGCAGCACGCCGTACTCACGCCCTCGGTCGATGTAGGTGGTCACCTCCCGCGAGGCCAACAAGGTCTGCAAGGTGGCGGCGATGCGTTCGACCGGGATGCCCAGTTCGTCGGCCAGGGCGCGGTTAATCTCGACCCGCAGGGTGGGCTGGCTGGCCTGATAATCGCTATCGATGGAGGTCAGCCCCGGATGGTCGCGGGCGCGGGCCATGATCGCTTCGCTCCAGGCCACCACGGTCGGGTAATCCGGCCCGCCGATCACCAGTTGCACCGCTTGCGAACTGGCGCCGCGCCCCAGGCTGGAACGGCTGATCGGAATGGCCCGCAGGTCGGGAATCTCGCGCAAGTCGCCGCGCAGCGCATCGACGATGGCCTGCTGACCGCGTTCGCGCTGGCTCCAGTCGGTGAGGCCGACCACCACGAACGCCCGGTTGCTGTCGCCCCGGCCGACCACCGCCACCAGCCGCCACGCCTCGCCGCGCGCGAACAAGGGTTGCAACGCCTGCTCGATCTTGCGCACCCCGGCATCGGTGAAGGCCAGCGTCGCGCCTTCGGGCGCCTTGACCGAGATGAAAAACACTCCGCGATCTTCGCTGGGGACCAACTCCTGGGGCAGATTGCGATACAACAGCAGCGCGGCGCCGCTCAGCAGCGCGGCGATACCCAGCACCGCCAGCGGCATCGCCAGCGCGCCGTTCAGGGCGGTTCGATAGCCGCGCTCCAAAGCGGCGAAGGCGCGTTCCGCCCCCCGCATGAAACGATTGGGCGAAGCGCCGCGCCCCAGTAGTTGCGCGCACAGCATGGGAGTCAGCGACAGCGCCACGAAGGTGGAAATCGCCACCGCCGCCGCCAGCACCAACCCGAATTCCCGAAACAGCTTGCCGATCTCGCCGCCGAGCAGCGACAGCGGCACATAGACCGCCACCAGCACCGCGCTGGTGGCCAGCACCGCAAAGGTCACCTGACGGGTGCCGCGATAGGCCGCGACCAGCGGCGGCTCGCCGCGATCCACCCGCCGCTGGGCGTTTTCCAGCACCACGATGGCGTCGTCCACCACGAGGCCAATGGCCAGGATCAGGGCCAGCAGGGTCAACAGATTGATCGAGAACCCCAGCGCCGCCAGCAGCATGAAGGCGCCGATGATCGAAACCGGGATGGTCAAGGCCGGAATCAGGGTGGCCCGTAGCGAATAGAGGAAGGCGAAGATAACCAACACCACCACGCCCACCGCGATCAAAAGCGTCACCACGACCTCGTCGATGCTGGCCTGGACGAACAGGGCGTCGTCGGTGGCGACGATCATCCGCACCCCGTCCGGCAGTTGCGGGCGGATGCGTTCCAGTTCGGCCCGCACACCCGCCGACACCGCCAGGGTATTGGCCCTGGACTGGCGGATAACCTGCAAGGTGACCGAGTTCTCGCCGTTGGTGCGCACCAGGGAACGATCGTCCTCCACCCCCGGCTCCACCGCGGCCAGTTCGAACAGCCGGATCGGGTAACCGTCGCGCTGGACGATGGCGAGGTCGCGGAATTCCTCGATGGTTTTCAGCCGGCTATCGACCCGCACCGCCAGTTGTCGGCTGTTGGATTCCAGCCGGCCGGAAGGCAGTTCCACATTGGCCCGGCGCAAGGCGGTCTCGACGTCGCCGACGGTCAGACCGCGCGCCGCCAACGCTTCGTTGTCCAGCCAGACCCGGATGGCGCGGCGGCGGGCGCCGCTCACGGTCACCTCCCCCACCCCGGACACCGTGGTCAACCGATCCACCACCACCCGCTCGGCCAGATCGGTCAGCTCCTCGGCGGACAGGCGGTCGCTGCTCAGGGAGACTCGCATCACCGGCTGGCTGTCGCTGTCGGCCTTGACCACGCGCGGCTCGTCGGCCTCTTCCGGCAAGCGGTTGCTTACCGAACCCACCGCCTCGCGCACGTCGGCGGCGGCGCTGTCGATGTCCCGATCAGCGGTAAAGGCGATCCGGGTTTGACCCACCCCTTCGCTGGAACCGGACTCGATGCGCTTGACGCCGTCGATCCGGGCCACCGCGCCCTCGATGACCTCGGTGATCTCGGTATCGACGATGGCCGGCGCCGCGCCGGTGTAAGTGGTGGTGACGGTCACCACCGAGGCATCGACGTCCGGCAGTTCGCGCACCGGCAAATCGCGCACGGCCATGACCCCGCCGACCACGATCAGCAGGCTGACGACGATGGCGAACACCGGTCGTTGAATGAACAGATCGGACAGAAACAAGATGGCGCTTCCTCACTCCCAACCCCTCTCCCGCAAGGAGAGGGGGGCTCGCGCGGTCTCTCAGTCTTTACCGCCGGAAGCCATGGCGGCGGCGGTCTTCGCGCCCTGGTCCACCGACCGGACCGGCGAGCGTTCGCGCAGCGCCTGATGGCCCTTGGTCACCACCTCGACGCCCGGCATCAATCCGGCCAACACCTCGATCGCGGCATCGTGCCGTTGCCCGGTAACGATCGCGGTTCGGGTCGCGATACCGTTCGCCACCACATGGACGTAGCTGCGATCCCCCTCGCTGATCACCGCTTCCTCGGGCACCAGCACCGCGCGGTCGCGCTCGGCGACCGTTAATCGGACCGCCATGAACAGACCGTCCGGCAACAGGGCGTCGGGGTTGGGTAATTCGGCCCGCACTCGGAAGGCGCGGCTCACCGGATCGATGCGGGTATCCACCTCGCGCACCGCGCCGGCGAAGGTTCGGCCCGGAAAGGCCGTGCTGGAAGCGCTGACCGTTTGCCCGGGCTCGACCGTGGCGAAATAGCGCTCCGGCACCTTGAATTCCAGTTCGATGGTGTCCAGATCGTCGAGCGTGGTCAGCGTGGCATCGGTATCGACATACGCGCCGAGATTGACGTTGCGCAGCCCCACCACGCCGGCGAAGGGGGCTCGGATCGTCCGTTTTTGCAACCGGCTGCGCGCGGCTTCCAAACGGGCCTCGGCCATGCCGAGTTTGGCGCGCAGGTCGTCCAGATCGGCCGCCGACACCAGCCGTTGGGCGCGCAGCGAATCGGCCCGTCGTACTTGCAGGCGCAAGTTCGCCAGCTCGCTTTCGGCTTCGCGCACCGCCGCTCGTTCGCTGTCGCTGTCCAATTCGACCAGCGTCGCGCCGGCCTGGACCCGCTGCCCAGCCCGAAAAGCGATGTGGGTGATCCGACCCGCCGTGCTGGGCACGATCTTGACGGAACCGACGGCGCGGGCGGTGCCGACCGCCGCGACGGTTTCGGTCACCGCGCCGAGGCGCGCGGGGGCGGTTTCGACCACCGCCGGTCCGCCCTGGCGCACGCTTCGGGCCTCGCCACCGCGCTCGCCTCTGACGGTCCAGTACCCGCCACCGGCTATCAGCGCGGCCAGCAGAACCACGATACCGAGTTGAGGAAACAGACGCATTGGTCGGGTTCACCGGGTAATGTTGTAGCGGAACGATCGGGCCGCTTCATCGCCACAGCGGACCTTCCCGCACTATGACCATCGAATGGCGGATAACGTGCCTTACCGGCAGAGCGCCTCGCATGGCGTTCCATCCTTGTCGCTATCCAGGCGCTTTACGCCACAGCGATCAAGATAGAAGCGCGCCTCCTCGCAGGAGACCATTTCCCGGCAAGTGCGTTTCGCCCCGCACTGGAAGGAGGCCGACGGCGACGGCGACGGCGACGGCGTCGAGCTTTTCCCGCCATGCCGCCAGTCCCACGGCGGGATCGGATTCGGGTCGGCCCACAGACCGCGCCGGGCCTGCTTCGCCTCCGCCTCCAGCGCGTACAGACGCCGCGATCGGGCATAACGACGGTACACCCACGCCATCCCGCGTCGGATCTGTTCGGCGTCGAGATCCCGGCCGTCCGCGACCACCGCGCCGACCACGCGGCCGTAGTCGTCCTCGGCCACTCTCCGCACCCGCACGATCCGATTGAGCGCCAGCGCCGTCAGCGAGCGGGTGGCCGCCGCACCGTAGGGTTGATCGTGCTCCGGCGCGTCGATCCCCGCCAGTCGCACCCGGACCCGCCGGTTATCGCCGGTTTGCACGGTCAGGGTATCGCCGTCGCCGATGGCCACCACCCGGCCGCCGAACTCGGCGGCGTGGACCGCCAGCGGCCACAGTAGACCCGCAAGAAGCAGGCTCTTTCGCCAGTTCCCGGCCAAACGCTTACGGCTTGAACTGGGGCAGAAGCTGGATGGTGTCGTCCACCCAGGCATCCACCGCGCCCAGCAGAGGCGGCAGCAGTTTCCCTTGCCACTCCCGCTGGGTGCTGGCCAGCGCGGCTTGAATCTCGGCTTCGAAGTTGTCCCGCGCCAGCAGTTCGATGCCTTCCTGAATCAACCAGTCCACCGCCAAACCGGCGCCCGCGCCGATCACCACCCCTGCCGCCGCCCCAAGCGGCCCGCCCAGACTGCCGCCAGTTCCGCCAGCCGCGCCGCCGGTGACCAGCAGCAGCGCTCGTTCGACGAAGGGCAGGCTGAGCCGGGCGGCGATGGCCGCGCCGACCTGGCCGCCCAGCACTTTGCCAGCCGCCGCGCCCAGCGTGGTCAAGGTGATCCCCCGAAACGCCCCCAAGGTGGAATTGGCATCCGAGGCGATGCGGACCTTGTGCAACTGCGCCGGCCAGTCCAGGCGCAGTTCGGCCGCCGGCGGCTGACCGGGATCGAGGTGGGTGGTGTGGCGGGCGACGAAGACCTGAAACTCCGCCTGCATGGTGGCCAACACCTCCAGATAGGATTGCCGCGCCTGCTCCAGGGTATCGCGATAAAGCTGTTGCAGGCGAGGATCGGTGATTTCCGGCTTGAGCACCAGCAACTCGTAGTGCTGTTGCAGCACCCGCTCCAGATCGGCGGCGACCCGTTCCTTTACATCTCCATCGCCGAGGTGGCGGACGGCGGAAGTCAGTGCTTCCCACAGCAGTTGATAATTGGTGCCGTAGCCGTAGTACCAGTCGGCGAACACCGGTACACGCTGGCGCGGATCCTGAAAAATCGCATCCATGCCGGCTTCGAACCGCGCTTGCGCCTGTTGGCGCAGTTGCTGGCGGCTCTGTTCCAAACTCGCGGCGTGGGCGCGCACGAACGCGGAATATTGTCCGGCGTCGGCCAGCACGCGCACCAGTTCGCCGTTCCGATTTTGGTAGGCCAAGGCAACCTTGGCCGGCACCTGACGCTTGATCGGGGCAACCACCTCGGTCCGATCGGGATGAACCGGCGCCGTATCGAGCATTGGCGCCGGGCGCCACAGGTAGGGACCGCCCCAAGCCAGCATCAGACCGAGCAGCAGGCCGAGCCAGAAGCGGGAACGCCGCCAGGCCGGTGGCGCCGGTGGCGCGGTATTGATGATGATGGGCGGGGGGATGCTTTCCCGACGCTCGTCGACGGCGACATTCGGCACGGAAGACAATTCGTTCATGGTGGCTCCTTCAAACGCTCCTCCCCTGCAACCTGAGAGGAGTTCAGAAACGAGTCATGGGGACAAACCACGAGAATGGAAGGGTATCAGCCGAAATGTTGGCAGGAAATCACCGGGCGGGAAAGTCGTCCGATGCCGCGCTGTTCGAACCAAGGCATTCACCCATGAAAAAATCCTCTCCCAACCATGGAAGAGGGTTCGAGATGAAATAAGCCATGGAGATCGGAGGCGCGACAACGCCACCAGGACTTTGTTCGCTTCGCCGATCAATTGCTCGGCTGTGGCTAGATCGATTTTCTTCCCCCTCTGGGCCTCGACCGCATCGATGAAAACAGTGATCTGGCCAGCGGCGGCAGTGGCATTACCCCGGCTCGCGCTATCGATCGCGTTCCGAAGCTTTTGCTTGAGCGATGTGGTCTGACCGTTACTGAGTCTCGATCCCTAAGCGCCAGCGACCAAGTTCACCGGTGGCTAGAAGCGTAGCGGAATAGCCGTCCGTGGAACGCCTTGTTGGGCATTTGATCTCGTCAAGGTTCGCGGTATAAGTCAATATTTACCGATTCTATCCAGGGCCTTCGCCAAGTTCCGGATATCCTTCAAGGCTGCTTCCCGGTCGCGAGCCCCCAGAGCCTTGTCAAGAAAGTGCTCAAGGGCAATCTCAACGTCAGCGTCTTTCAGATCAACCACCGCCGCCCTTGCGCGCAGGAGCGTCTCGCGCTCCTCCGGATGAAGCCTGCACGCATGGTCGATTCTCGCCAATAGGTCAGCGCTGGGGTTCTCGCCTCTTCGATAATCCCTGTGAACCAGATATGAACGGTACTCGAAGACAGCCACAACGGCAGTGAGCACTCCGAAAAATCCAAAGAGCCCTACAACCATCCAATAAACACCGGGATCGTCTTTACGGGTGTAAAGTTTGTAAGGGATGGTATGGCCGTAAGTGTATGTTGTTGAAAATCTATTCTGGATTCCACTTCCAGAGAGGGATTCTTTAGCCTCGCCTGTAATCAGTATCCAAGCGACGTAGACGAAGAGCGATGCCGCTATTGCGCCTATTCCAAGCGCGGCACTCAGATGGCGGTGTTTCTTGGTCATCTGTGCCTTTCCAAGTTCATGCCCAACGATCCAATTCACCGGGCGGCGTAGTCGCTCCGGCGCAATGCCCAGTTAGGCTAAGCCTCACAGTAAGTTACGAAACTCTTCATTGGTCAATCCCACATCCCGTACAATGTTGCCCATTGTAATTGCATTGACTGGATTGTGGCGCGGAATCGTTATGACTCGATTCCCATCCGTCATGACAATATGCTTGCCTTGGCGCGCAATTCGGAAACCCACTTTCTCCAATGCGCGCACCGCATCAAGGTGGTTGATGCCGGCCAGCTTGGGCACAACTAAACCTCAACTTCGACTTCGCGTACCACTTTGTCGCGATTTAGCTCTGCGACGACCTCAAGGTATTCTTGGATGGCAACGGCGATATTTTCCAAAGCCTCCTGTTCGGTAGCTCCCTGGGAATAGCAACCTGGAAGTCCTGGAACTGAAACAGCCAACCCTTCGTCAGATTCTTCCAAAACCACTTTGTATCGCATCACTATTTCTCAGCATTACGAAGTTGTAGAAATGTTCTATTGCCTAACGCCTCGCTTCACTGGGGCTGCGTTATACCAAACACTTCTAAAAACCAGCAGTTACTTTAATGACAACATATTGTTTTTATTATATATTATTTTGTATCGACCTGCGCATAATGAAGAATTCAAGAAGTATTTGGTATTAGCGGCCTTCGGTGCAAGCGTCGGTTAGGCAATATCCAGCATTTTATTTGCGTAGTCCTTGCCGGATGTGGAAGGTGGTAATAGTTTCCCATCCTGCTTATACAGTTCGATAGCTTCATCGACGATCTCGCACAATTCGGCAAAAACCCGTTGCTCATCATTACCATGACATCCACCGTAGATGAGTCCAGGGCAACTACCGATATAACATTGATCTTCATCCGACCACTCAACAATTTTCGCGTAGCGTGCGCTCTCTTTCATTTCTTCGATTCCTCGATAGCCTTCTTTACGGCTTTGATTTGGTAGCGTTGAGCATCATTGCCGGTTTTGCCGGATATCACGACAGGTTTGGCAACATTTGGATGCACAAAATTCCGATGACTACCTTTGCCTCCTCGATTCTTGAAGCCTGCGTTTTCAAGTTCTTGTATGAGTTCTCTGATTTTCGGAGGCAAGTCTGCTACTTCCTGGTAAACGCCTAACGGGGCGCGAGTTGAGCGTCATCCCGCCCGGAGCGGAGCCGGCGCCCGGCTGAGGAAGGTGGGCGTTTCTCGGCTCGTGGTGGGCGGTGGGGCCGCGAAGATAGGACGACGCAGTCGCCGCGAAGCGCCGATGAACGTTTGAGGTAACCGACCGCCGGAGCCCGAAGGGCGGAGGGAACCTGCAAGCGCAGCTTGCAGGCGGTCCAGTTGACCGAAGGGTTAGCCATAGTGGGCCTCCCGATGACAGTTTGGACACAGAGCAATAGCATTTGCCACTATGTCTTCACCACCGAATACTCAGCAGCAGCGCCCTCCAGCTCCTGCAGTTGCCATAAGGCAAAGCCGACGCTCTGAGTAACGGCGGCTAACCTGTCTGCTTTCTCAAGTTGATGGACAAGAGTGGCCATGCGCTCTAACGAATCAAGCTGAGCGTCACCCCGCGCTGGCGCGGGGCGCATAGCGCCGCGTGGCGGTGTACGCTCCAGCGCCTATTAGCTCGTCCATGCACCACAGCCAGTTGACTGTTCATGAAAATCTGACCATGCCTGACCATCGTTTGGGCAGCGTCGTTGACCGACGCCACTGACGCATCAACTCGTTATGCGTCCGTGGCGCCGCAGCGACGCTGCATAACCGATCTTTGAGGTTTTTTCCAGAACTTTATTGAAAACTTACAATAAAATGACTTTTCTCAAGACGGCTTCTAAAGATGGCGATCCAAATCTCATTTTCGGTGGTAGTGACGCGAAGTCACGGCATCACATCCTCGCTTCTCAGGTGCGATTCCGGCAACTGCGGCCCCGGCCCATCGAGCGGCTCGCTTACAAACAGCGGGCACGGCCGGTCGCTGGCCCGCCAGCGGTCGGCGAACTCGCCCCAATGCGGCTGTTGCTCGCGGTTCGCCTCCAGATAATCCAGCAGGTGTTGCACACTGGCGTTGTGACTCCGCGCGCTGAGCCGGGTGCCGAGGCAGGCCCAGCGCAGGTAAAGGACATAGGTGTTGAGCACGTCGCCCTCGCAATAACGATTGATGGCGGCGTAATCGCCAGTGGCGGCCTGCTCCGCCACCGCCGCGCCACAACCGTTCCATTTGCCCGGCAGGCCCAGGGCGCGGGCCGCTTCATCCAAACCCAGCCGCGGCGAAGCGCCGAAGTCGCTCAACGCATCCATCAGGTCGCAATGCCAGTTGGATTCGTAGCGGTAGTCGTAGCCGAAGCGGGGATCGGTGCGATGCCAGTTGTAGGCGGCCAGCCCGTGAATCAGGGAGCGCTGCTTGAGCA
The DNA here is from genome assembly GCA_029624815.1 of Candidatus Competibacter sp. GTDB lineage: Bacteria > Pseudomonadota > Gammaproteobacteria > Competibacterales > Competibacteraceae > Competibacter. The sequence goes on along the minus strand of JARSSH010000044.1, from coordinate 31,320 downwards.
CGGCGGCGTCGAAGCTCCGGCCGTTCCAGGTCACCAGACGGGGCCGCTGCTTGTCGATCAGTTGCCAGAACCCGGCCAGAATCTCCCGCTCGCCGCGTTCGGCGAGGCTGGCCGCGCCCAGTTTGCGCATGCTGTAGCGTTCGTATTCGCCGTCCCGCTCGATGCGCGCCAGCAGAAACCCCAAGGTCACGATTTCATGCTGGATCGGCTTGGGGAATGCTTCGGGATCGCGGTCCTCCGGCAGAATCGCGGTATCGGGGCGGGTTTCGAGATCGATGACCAGCAGGTTGAGTGGATGGGCCATGGGTCGCCTGAGGGAGTCGGGATGGTGGAAAAACGAGGACTTCCAAAAAAGCCTCGCCACATCATCTCATGCTAGCGCACTGAATTTTTCCAGTCCCATCTCTTTCCAGATCGCCGTGACCGCGCCCATGGCGGAACCTTGCAACATGACCGACTTGCCGGCGATTTCCCGGGGCACTTGCGGATATTGCAGGTTCACCCGGATGAGATGGGCGCGAGGATGGGCGTGCACGATGCGCTCCATCGGCCAACGGATGACGCTGGGCGTGTTAAAACCGGCGCCGATTTCCAGAACCAGCAAATCCCGGTCATGGCTGTTATCCAGCCATCGGTCAAGGCGCTCGGCCTGCTCCCGGTAAGGATCCTCGATAAACCAGCGACCACCGCGCACGTTCATGATCACGTCCTCGCCGCAGTTGGGACAGTAAGGGAGAACGCTGGAATCCGTCACCACCTGGGTTGCCGGGTCGATCTTCGGCAGGATGCGTTCGATCGCCGGCCAACTCGGCCAGACGGCGTTCGAACAGGGCGTTTGACACTGCATGAGCGCGTAGTCGCCCTGCGGCGTAAACAGCCGGTCTTCGGCAAAACCGTTCTTGGTAAACAACCCATCCACGTTGGAGGTGACGACGAAATACTCCTTTTCCCGCACCAGATCCAACAGCCGGGCATAGACCGGGTGTGGCGACGCCTGGAACCGCACCTGATTCACGTTGGCCGCCAGATAGCCCCATTTCAGTTCGGGGCTCCAGTCCGAATAGCCCATCAACTCGGCCCGCCGACGGAAACCGAGTTTCACCATGCCGGGAAAATCCCGGGCGAACGATTTCGTGTCCATATAATCGATGCCGGCCTCGACGGCCAGACCGGCGCCGGCGCCGATCAGCACGGCGTTGGCCTGGCGCAGCAGATCGCGACAACGCTGGATGTCATGGTGGTCGAACATGGGTTTCCTCCGTTCCCTCGCCCCGCAGCAGGCGTTGGTAGATTTGGAAATCGTCTTGGCTGAACACGTTCAGGACGATCGAATCGAGCGCGCCGGGATGATCGTCCAGCCAGCCGCTGATGGCGCGCAACGCGACCCGCGCCGCCGGTTCGCGCGGGAAACCGAACACGCCGGTCGAAATAGCGCAGAAGGCGACCGAGCGAATGTCCCGCACCCGGCTGGCCAGATCCAGACACGACCGGTAGCAGGCGGCCAGCCACCGTTCGTGTTCGGGTCGCAACCGGTCCGGCGCGACAATGGGACCGACCGTGTGCAGGATGTATCGGGACGGCAGATTGTAGGCGCGCGTCACCTTGGCCCAGCCCGTCCCCTCGGCGCCGCCCTGACGCCGCATGATCTTGTCGCAATCCTCGCGGACGCGGGGACCGGCCGCCGAGTGGATGGCGTTGTCGATGCAACCGTGAAAAGGCTGGAAACAACCCAGCATTTGCGCATTGGCCGCGTTGACGATCGCGTCGGCGTTCAAGGTGGCGATATCTCCTCGCCACAGGATAGCGGTGGTCGCGGCATCACGGTCGGCGCCAAGCCAATTCCGAGGAAGGCGCGGCAGATTCGCGATATCCGTCACCCCTCTATCGAGAACCTCGCGCCGCAGGAGCCGATCCAGTCGATCATGAACCCAGTCCGGCAACGGGTCGGGTCCGCGCACGGTCAGCAGGGCGCGCAGCCAGCGCCGCTTCTCGTCGCGGGACGACCTATTCCCGCCGCCGGTCTCGCCGCGTTCGGCTTGCAGGTAGGTCAGGAGTTCATCCACCAGAGCGGCCCGCCGGTCCGCCGCCGCCGGGACGGGAGGAGGCGCGACGAACGGTTCGTCCAAGCGAACCAGCGACCGGTAGTCGTCCAGGTCCAGGGGAATGACGCGGGAGGGCTCGGCGCTCGGAGAGGTCGCGATACGCCGGTCGCCGTCGGAAGCGGATCTTATTGCCATGGCGCGCGGTGTGGATGCGTGGGTTGAATCATTGTAGCAAACCGGTCAAGCGCAAGGAGACGACACGGTCGTTCCAGAAAAATCCAATGCCGATCAAGTCGCTTGTGGTTTTCCGAAAAACTCGCGCTGCGTGGCCTGAACGACCGCGACGATGGCCGGATGCAGCAGCCGGCGCTCGGTGGTGATGGCGTAGAGCTGCTCGGTCACCGAATCGATGCGACCGACCGCTTGAACCGCGTATTGCCGGCACACGTAGCCGGAAATCGCCGTGGGCGCCACAAACAAACCGGCGCCGGCCTGACCGAACGCCTTGAGCAGGGCGCTGTCGTCGAATTCGCCGACGATGCGCGGGTACAGATGCTGGGCCTCGAACCATTGAATCAGTTTGGGTCGCGTGGCGACATCCTCGCCCGGCAGCAGGAACGGCGCCTTGTCGAGCAGCGCGGGAAACGTCCCCGCCAGTGACCGCGTCAGACTCGGCGTGGCGAACACCGTCAAATCGCTTTCCCCGAGAAAGTGGCTGTAGCCCCGGACGTTCAGATTGGTGGGCATGGGCCGGTCGGCGATCACCAAATCGAGATGATGAACGGCCATCTCCGCCAGCAACGGCGCCAGCCGGCCCTCCCGACAGATCAGCCGTACCGGTTCGGCGATGCGCAGCGCCGGCTCGACCACGCGGTACGCCACCGACTTCGGCACCGAATCGGCGATGCCGACCCGAAACGGCAGGCTTTTGCGCGCCGTCCGGTCGAGGGCGACTTCCAGCAGTTCGTTGCCGAGCGCGAAGATTTCGTCCGCGTAGCTGAAAACGCGCCGCCCCATCTCGGTCAATTCCAGACCACGTCCGACGCGGCGCAACAGCTCGACGCCAAGACTGGCTTCCAATTCGTTCAATTGGCCGCTGATGGATTGCGGCGTCAGGTGCAATTGCTTACTGGCGCCGGCGATGCCGCCCGCCTTGGCGACCATCCAGAAATAACGCAGGTGCTTGAAGTTGAGACTGGCCATAAGACTCCAATACATCGAATAAATCGAATGATTGTTCAATATTATTCGGATTGTTGGCTATTTTCCCTACCCTTACACTTCATGGTGTTTTCAACTCGATTAAGGAGCGGCTTCATGAAGATCAACATCCGGGCCAGAGGTTTTGAGCTGACCGACCGCTTGCGCGAGCACACCGAACGACACCTGCGATTCGCGCTCGGTTGGGCCGACGACCACCTGCGCCAGATCTCGGTCCGCCTTTCCAGTCAGAGCGGTCCCCGCATGGGCAAGAACAAACGCTGCCTGATCCAAATCGATTTTCCCGGCGTGCAGGACATCGTCATCGAGGATACCGAAGACGATATCTACGTCGCCATCGACCGGGCCGTCGACCGCGCCGGCCGCGCGGTGGCGCGCCAGTTGGAACGACTGCGCGACCATCGTCATGGCCCGCCCCTTGCGGTCGACGCCGAAGACACAAACATCCTACCGCCACACTCAATCTGATGCTGGCCGCTCCGCGCGGCTTCGGAGAAATTCGATGAAATACCTGCCGGAACTGTTCGCCGCCAACGCCCGCTGGGCCGAGGAGATGACGGCCGTCGATCCCCGGTTTTTCGCCGGGCTGGCGGCAATACAAACTCCCGCCTATCTGTGGATCGGCTGCTCGGATAGCCGCGTGCCCGCCAATCAGATCACCGGCCTGAAGCCGGGCGAAATCTTCGTTCACCGCAACGTGGCCAACGTGGTGGTGCATACCGATCTCAATTGCCTGTCGGTGATGCAATACGCCATCGAGGTGCTCAAGGTCCAGCACATCATCGTATGCGGTCACTACGGCTGCGGCGGCGTCAAGGCGGCCTTCGAAGGGGCATCCTTCGGACTGATCGACAACTGGCTGCGCCACATTCAGGACGTGCGCGACCGGCACGCGAATTTGCTCGCCGCCCTGCCGGACAACGAGGCGCGCTGGCGGGCACTGTGCGAGTTGAACGTCATCGAACAGGTGCGCAACGTCGCCCGCACCACCCTGGTGGGTGACGCCTGGAAACGGGGACAATCCTTGATGTTGCACGGCTGGATTTACGGGCTGGCGGATGGTCGCCTGAAAGACCTTCAAACGTCCATCGAGGACGGCGCGGAACTCGATGACGCCATCGCGCTGGCGATAGCCGGCGTGCGGTCGCGCTACGCGCTGCAATGAACTCAACCCGAAAACTCACACGCAACCAACAGAGAACGAGAAAATGACCAAAGAACTGTATGACATCGCCGACCAACCGCCGCTGGGCGCGGTGCCCGCCAAGATGCATGCCTGGCTGATTCGCCCGGAACGTTTCGGGACGCCGATGGAAGCGTTTCAACAGGAAGTGGTGGACATCCCCCCGATTGCCGCCGACGAAGTGCTGGTCTACGTCATGGCGGCCGGGATCAACTACAACAACGTCTGGGCCGGGCTGGGTATCCCGGTCAACGTCATCGGCGCGCGCAACAAGGCCGGCGAAAAGGAAGACTTTCACATTGGCGGCAGCGACGCCTCGGGCATCGTCTACCAGGTCGGCAAGGACGTCACCAACGTCCAGGTGGGCGACGAAGTGGTGATGCACTGCGGTCAATACAGCCGGAACTGCGACTGGGTCAAAAGCGGCGGCGACCCCATGTACTCGCCCACCTTCCGCATCTGGGGCTACGAAACCAACTGGGGCAGCTTCGCCCAATTCACCAAGGTGCAGGCCCAGCAATGCATGCCCAAACCCAAGCACATGACCTGGGAAGAAGCGGCCGCCTACACCCTGGTCGCGGCCACCGCCTGGCGGATGCTGCACGGCTGGGGCGCCAACGCCATCAAGAAAGGCGACGTCGCCCTGATCTGGGGCGGGGCGGGCGGCTTGGGCTCCATGGCTATTCAGATCGCCAAGGCGGCCGGCGCCACGTCGATCGCCATGGTCTCCGGCGAGGACAAATTCGACTACTGCATGAAGCTCGGCGCCAAGGGCTGCATCAACCGCAACGACTTCGACCACTGGGGCATGTTGCCGCACTGGAAGGACAACGTCGGCTACGCCAAATGGATGAAGGGCGTGCGCGCCTTCGGGGCCAGGATCTGGGAGGTGCTGGGCGAAAAGCGCGCCCCCAACCTCGTGTTTGAGCACCCCGGCGAAACCACCATCCCCACCTCCATCTTCGTCTGCGACACCGGCGGCATGGTGGTGGTCTGCGCCGGCACCACCGGCTACAACGCCACCGTCGATCTGCGCTACCTGTGGATGCGGCAAAAACGCCTGCAAGGCTCGCACTTCGCCAACACCGAGCAATCCAACCAAATGAACGCACTGGCCCTGCGCGGCCTGCTCGATCCCTGCCTGTCGCGGGCCTTCACCTACCAGGAAATCCCGGTCGCCCATCAACTGATGTACGAAAACAAGCACCCGCACGGCAACATGGCGGTGCTGGTCGGCGCGACCGCGTTCGGTCAGGGCGCCAGCGGCCCGCCGCCGGTGGCGATCCCGCATCCGACCCTGCCCCAGGGCGATATCCACACCACCCCGCACCCCTACCCGATGTCCGAACCGCTGCCCAGCGTGGCCCAGGCCGAGGCCATCGCCATCAGCGACGACGGCGCCCGGGTCAAGGATCTGATGCATCGCGGCATCATCGCCTGCGGACCGGACGACAGCGTCGCCCAGGTGGCGAAACTGATGATCGACCAGGAAATCCACGCGGTGGTGGTGATGGACGGCGGCCAGGCCACCGGCGTGGTGTCGCAGACCGATCTGGTGCTGGCCCGCCAGGGTCGGACACCAGAGGAAGCGCGCGCGCTGCTGGCCAAGAACGTCATGACCCCCGGTTGCGCCACCTGCGACGCCGACATGCTGCTCAGCGAGGCGGTCAGCCTGATGACCGGTCGGCGCATGCACCGCCTGGTGGTCACCGAGAACCACCAGCCCACCGGCGTCATTTCCATGACCGACGTGGTCCGGAAATTGATCGGGGCGTGAACTCGACGATCGTTGCCGGTTATCGATTCATTACGTGGGGGATCAGCGGAAACCGCTGATCCCTATTCGACTTTTTCGCCCCGTTTAGCGTCTTCGAGTCTGTGGGCGTGAGGCCGTGCCTGATGAAACTCAAGAGCGGCGGACAAGTTTAATTTCACCATCTGCAACATTTCGGATAAATGTTGCTGCTGCTCGGCGGATAAGCCGCGTAACATTTCCGTGCGGGTACTCAAAATGACGCTCTCAACCTCGGCGATCAGACGCCGCGCCTGATCGCTCAAATGAATACCCCACAAGCGCCGGTCGCCAGGAATTGGGCGACGCTCGATCCATCCGCTTTTTTCGACCTGATCGATCAACCGGCCGGTGGTCGATTTCTCGATTTCGAGTTCGTCGGATATCTGCGACTGACTGAGGCCATCGTGATCGAACAGGATCGCCAGAATCGACCACTGGGCACGGGACAGACCCAACGGTTGCAGACGGCGGTCAATCAGCTTGCGCAGCAAGTGCGCCGAGTCGGTCAGGAGGAATCCGGGACCTCGGGAAGAATCTTGGATGATCATACCAATCGTCCCATTTTAGATACTAAAACGACGCTTCGGCATTAGCATAAACCAAATTCCAATGCATGAGTTTCCGAATCCCCCAAAAACTTTCACTTGAATAGTAAGCTTGCTTACTGTAATCTTCAATCTAGTAAGATTGATTATAGTAATTAGACTAACTAAAAGATTTCCCCAGCGTCGAAAACATCCTGGCGGCTTGGCAAGACAGGCCGGCATGGAATTGGCGACGCACGCGGCAACCCGACCACCATCACCGTACAACGAGGAACATCATGAGCAACACACCGAACACCGCCGGCGCCCCCACCAACAACCGAAAACTGCTCGCCTGGGTTGACGAGATAGCTGGACTATGCAAGCCGGAGCAGGTTGTCTGGTGCGATGGCTCGCAAGCCGAATACGACCGGCTATGCCAACTGATGGTCGATGGCGGCACCTTTATCCGCCTCAATCCGGACAAGCGCCCCAACTCCTATCTAGCGCGCTCGCACCCCTCCGATGTCGGCCGGGTGGAAGACCGCACCTTCATTTGCTCGATCAACAAGGAAGACGCTGGCCCGACCAACAATTGGGCGCCGCCGGCCGAGATGCGCGCCACGCTGAACGGTCTGTTCGACGGCTGCATGCGTGGCCGCACCATGTATGTCATCCCGTTCAGCATGGGTCCGCTCGGTTCGCCCATCGCCAAGATCGGCATCGAAATCAGCGACAGCCCCTATGTCGTGGTCAACATGGGCATCATGACCCGGATGGGCCGGGCGGTATTGGACGTGCTGGGCGAGGACGGTTTCTTCATCCCGTGCGTGCACTCGGTGGGCGCGCCGCTGGCACTGGGCCATAAAGACGTACCGTGGCCGTGCGAGGCCGACATCAAGCGCAAGTACATCGTCCATTACCCGGAAACCTATGAGATTTGGTCCTACGGTTCAGGCTATGGCGGCAACGCCCTGCTCGGTAAAAAGTGTCTCGCGCTGCGCATTGCCTCGGTGATGGCGCGCGATGAAGGTTGGCTCGCCGAGCATATGCTGATCATGGGAATCGAATCGCCGCAGGGTGAGAAAACCTACCTTGGCGGCGCCATGCCCAGCGCCTGCGGCAAGACCAACCTGGCGATGCTGGTTCCGCCCAAAGGCTTCGAAGGCTGGAAAGTCACCACCGTCGGCGACGACATCGCCTGGATCAAGAAAGGCCCGGACGGCAGCTTGCGCGCGATCAATCCCGAAGCCGGCATTTTCGGCGTGGCCCCCGGCACCAACATGGCGTCCAACCCCAATGCAATGCTGAGCATCAACCGCAACTGCATTGTCACCAACGCCGCGTTGACCGACGACGGCGATGTCTGGTGGGAGGGTATGGACGGCCCGCCACCGGCACATGCCATCGACTGGAAGGGTGAGGACTGGACGCCCGATTGCGGGCGGCCCGCGGCGCATCCCAATGCCCGCTTCACCGCGCCGGCCAGCCAAATCCCAAGCATCGATCCCGAATGGGAAAACCCAGCCGGCGTGCCCATCAGCGCGTTCGTCTTCGGCGGGCGGATGAGCAAGGACATGCCATTGGTATTCCAAGCCTTCAACTGGAGCCATGGCGTCTATCTGGCCGCCACCATGGGTTCCGAGGGGACAGCGGCGGCCATTGGCCAGGCGGCGATGCGTCGCGATCCGATGGCGATGCTGCCCTTCTGCGGCTACAACATGGCCGATTATTTCAGCCACTGGCTGAACGTGGGTCGCCGGGTGCCCAATCCGCCGCGCATCTTCCGCGTCAACTGGTTCCGCAAGGACGACAACGGCAAATTCCTGTGGCCGGGCTTCGGCGACAACATGCGCGTCCTGAAGTGGATCGTTGACCGGGTTCACGGCCGTGGCTATGCCGTTGAAAGCCCGATCGGCTGGATGCCGCGCCACGAAGACATTGAATGGAAGGGTTTGGAATACTCAAGCGACACCTTCTACGACCTGATGTCCGTCGGCCGCCAAGCGGGCACGTCCGAGGCGCATGCCCACGAGGAGCAATTCGATCTGTTCTTCGACCGTCTGCCCAAGGAATTCATTTTCGAACGCGAACTGCTGCGCTCCCGGCTGTGGCGCTCGCCCGACAAGTGGGAATTGGCGCACGAAGCCGCCTGAGCGCTTTCCAGCTTTGGATCGGGCCGCGCCCCACATGACCCCCGACAATCCCCTCGGGGGCGCGGTTCGATCCATCTTTTCGTACGGCCTCGGAGCCTCAAGTCAGGTGAAAAACCACTTTCGCTCCAAGCCCTTTGCAATCAGGGAACGAGAGTTCCCGTACAGGCTCTCGGTTCGCCTGGCGATGGATCACTGAGGAGAATTCAGCATGTCATACCGTTTCTCAATAGATTTTATGATTCAGAGGGGTAGGGCGGGTTAGGGCGTCGGCCCGTAACCCGCCGATTTGATTGTGACTTCGGCGGGTTACGCTGCGCTAACCCGCCCTACGCGGGAAATATAAAACTTACCGGGAATTGGTATTACCGCTTTCGTGTTGGGCGGCCACGGCGACACCATGGTGCCGCTGGTGCGCTATTCGACGGTGGCCGGCATTCCGTTGCCCGACCTGATCAAGATGGGCTGGACCACTCAGGAACGGCTGGACGCCATCGTTAAGCGCACCCGCAACGGCGGCGGAGAGATCGTGGCCCTGTTGAAAACCGGATCGGCATTCTACGCGCCGGCTTCCGCGGCGATCGCCATGGCCGACGCCTACCTGAAGGACAAGAAACGCTTGTTGCCTTGCGCCGCTTATCTGAGCGGGCAATACGGCGTCAACGGCATTTACGTCGGCATTCCGGTGATTCTGGGCGCGGGCGGCGTCGAGAAGATCGTCGAAATCGAACTGAACGCCGACGAGAAGGCGATGTTCGACCACTCGGTCAAGTCGGTTCAGGAACTGGTCGAGATCACCAAGCAGTTCGTGTAACCCTCGGTCTAATCGCAATCGTCCCGTCAACCCCGGATTGGCGGGCCGGGGCGCGGGCGACAGGCATCATTCAATCCACAAGCCACCCTTCGCTCACCGATACGGCCGCGCCGCCGACATGCGCGGCAGCAACCCGGCCCGCCGCCAGCTCCGCTTCCACCCGCAGTTCGCTGGGCCGGTCCATGTCCTCGCCCTGGAAAACGGTCCAGCCCAGCGTTCCCTCCCGATGCTCCGAGCGGCTGGCCAGATAACCGGCCAGCGCCACCGCCGCCGCGCCGGTCGCCGGATCTTCGGCCACTCCGAGGGCGGGGGCGAACATGCGGGCGTGTAGGCTGGCCGGATCGGTCCGGTCGCGAGCGAAGAGGTACACCTGCGGCGCCCAGAATCCCGCCAGTACCGACTCCCAGCGATCCAATCGCGGTCGCGCCCGCCGCAGCGCCTCGCGATCCCGCAGCGGCACGCACACAAACGGCACGCCGCAGGACCAGCTTTCCGGCATCCAGTCGTCCTGACGAATTTCTTCCGGCGCCAGCGAGAGGATCTCGGCCAGGAACGCTGGCCCTGGCGGCTCCGGTCCCCGCGCCGGCGCTTGCGCGGCGGTCAGACGCACGAAGGCCGGCCGGCCCTGTTCGGCCTCCACCCGAACCCTTACCGGCCCCACGCCTTCCTCGAACCAGACCGAAGCCACGCCATCGCTCAGCGGAATGCGACCGATGGCGGCCAGCAGCCAAGCGGCTCCGACGGTGGGATGTCCGGCGAAGGGCAGTTCCGCCAGCGGGGTAAAGATCCGCAGGCGACACGCATGACGATCCGGCTGGTCGGGCGGCAGCACGAACACCGTTTCCGATAGATTGAACTCACGGGCGATGGCCTGCATCCTTTTCGCGGACAGGCCGCGCGCATCGGGCAGCACCGCCAGCGGATTGCCGCCGAAGCGCCGGCGGGTAAACACATCGAGCGTATGAAAGGAATAACGTCCGGAATTCACTTACACTTCTCCCAACCTGGCGCGGCATGCCCGAACAATGATTTTCCTCCGGCCGAACCGGTCCAGGCAAGCGGCGGACGGCTCGGACAAACCACGACTACAATTGAACGATGCACGTTTGCGGACGGCCGCTTGGCCTTCGGTACAATCGACCGCCACATTCCGACAGACTCCCGCCAGCACATTACTCGACCGACCACATGGCCATTTGCCCACGGCCTTTTTCCCTCCGCGCCGGCCCGCCGCCGGCAAGTTGGAGATCGACATGCCGCACTTCCCGCGCGATCTGAAGATTCGCGGCAAACTGCTGGCGGCGGTGCTACCACTGGTGGTGCTGCCGGTGCTGGGCGTGGGCGCCGTCGTCGGCTACGTGGCCATGCAGCAAGCCCGCGAAGGCATCACCCAGGCCGTCCGAGCCGATCTCGAACACCTCTCTCAGTTCACCCTGGATTTGCTCAACGCCCACCACCAGCAGTTCGAGGTCTATAAGGAAGACAAGCGTCGGGTCGTCTATCGGGATCTGGCCACCCTGGCGCGATTCGCCTACAACCTGGTGGCGGTCCAGCACGAACAGTACGCGAACGGCCAGCATTCCCTGGAAGCGGCTCAACAGGAAGCACGGAAAGCCTTCAAGAACATTAGCGTGGGCGAAACCGGCTATCTCTACGCCATGACCTCGAAGGGCGAACTGACGATCCATATCGCCCAGGAAGGCCAAAACGTCTACGGCGCGCAAGACGACACCGGCCGCCACTTTATCCAGGAGATCTGCGAAACGGCGGTCGCCGCCAAGCCGGGCGAGGTTCTTTACATCGTCTATCCCTGGCGCAACGAGATCCTGGGAGAGCGCCGCCCCCGGAACAAGGTGGTGGCCTATCTGTATTTTCCCGCCTGGGACTGGATCATCGCCGCCGGCGGCTATCTGGACGAAACCTACGAAGACGTGGACTTCGAGCGGCAAGCGCTGCGGGAGCTCCAGCGCAATATCCTGAGCAAACCGGTCGGCTCCACCGGTTATATTTACGCCATGACTCGCCGTGGCGAACTGAAAATGCACCCCTTCCAGCAGGGCCGCAACATCTACGACGCGCGGGATCGGAACGGCCATTACTTCATCCAGGAAATGTGCGCGCGCCAGAACGGCTGGATCCGCTATCCCTGGCGGAACGAAAACGACCCGGCCCCGCGCATGAAAATCGTGCGCTATCGATATTTTGCTCCATGGGATTGGATCGTCGCGGTCGGCGCCTACGAGGACGAGTTTTACCAGCCGGCCACCGCGATCGAAAAACGCATTCTATCCAGCATGGGCTTCCTGACCCTGGTCGCGGGCGTGCTGGCGGTGCTTCTGGTCTTGTGGGTCTCCAAACTCCTGACCGACCCGATCCAGCGTCTCATGGCGGGCGTGCGGCAGGTCCGCCAGGGCCGGCTGGATACCCGGCTACCGGTCACGAGCAACGACGAGCTGGGCGAACTGGCCGCCGACTTCAACCGGATGACCGACGCGCTGCGCCAGAACAAGGCCCTGGAAGCCAATCTCGCCCAGCGCAACAAGATGGCGTCCCTCGGGGTGCTGTCGGCGGAAGTCGCGCACGAGATCAACAATCCCCTGGGCGTCATTCTGGGCTATGCCGCCCACCTGGAAAGCAAGCTGGATCCCCAGGATCCCGCTCTTAAATACGTTCAGGAGATCCGGCGCGAGAGCAAGCGCTGCAAACATATCGTGCAGGATCTGCTGAGCTATGCCCGGGTGCCGAAACCGGCGCTGGAAGAAACCGACCTCAACGCCCTGCTTGACCGGATCGTGGATTTCGCCGCCCACCATACCGACATGCACGCCGCCGACATCGTCACCGCCTTCGATCCCGACTTGCCGCGCATCCAGGTGGACGGCGATCAGATCCGCCAGGTCGCCATGAACCTGATGCTCAACGCCGGAGCCGCCATGCCCGAGGGCGGCCGGTTGACGGTCGGCACCGGGATGGGCGAGGACGGCTGGCTGCAACTGACCTTTCAGGACTCGGGTTGTGGCATCGCGCCGGACAATCTGGAGAAAATCTTCGAGCCGTTCTTCACCACCAAGACCCGGGGCACCGGCCTGGGGCTGGCGATCGCCAAAACCATCGTGGACCAGCACGGCGGCCGGATCGACATCGCCAGCGCGCCGGGTCAAGGCACCGGCGTCACCGTTCGCCTGCCCATCAGGCGGGAGCCGGCATGACCGCCCACGACCGCAAGCGCATCCTGGTGGTGGATGACGACGCGGCCATGTGCCGGATGGTCGAGATCATTCTGGCGGACCAGAATTACGCGGTCTCGGCCCACACCCGCTCGCCGGAGGCGATGGCGGCATTCGCGCCGGGCCGCTACGACCTGGTGATCACCGATATCCGCATGGCCGACCTGGACGGCCTGGGGGTACTGCAACAGGTCAAGGCCCGGGATCCGGCCCTGCCGGTGATCATGATCACGGCGCATGCCACGGTGGATCTGTCGATCCAGGCCCTGCGCCAGGGCGCCTACGATATTCTGACCAAGCCGTTCGAACCCGAAGAGCTGCTGTCGCGGGTGCGCAACGCCCTGCGCCAACAGGAGCTGATCCAGGAAAACCGCGAGCTTAAGGAGGAGCTGGCCACCCGGCAGGGTTTCATCGTGGGCAACGCACCCCAGTTGCTGAGCGTGCTGGAAACGGCGCGGAAGGTGGCCGCGCGCGATATCCCGGTGCTAATCAGCGGGGAATCGGGCACCGGCAAGGAACTGATCGCCCACGCCATTCGCCAGCACTCCCGGCGCAGGGACGGCAAGTTCGTTCCCATCAACTGCGGAGCCATCCCCGAGGCGCTGCTGGAAAGCGAGCTGTTCGGCCATCGCAAGGGGGCCTTCACCGGGGCCGACCGCGATCACAAGGGCCTGATCGAAACCGCCGACGGCGGCACCCTGTTTCTCGACGAAGTGGGCACGCTGCCGCTGAACGTGCAGAAGACCCTGCTGCGTTTTTTGCAGGAGCAGGAATTCTACCGCGTGGGCGACACCACCCCCATCCAGGTGGACGTGCGGGTGCTGTCCGCCACCAATCTGGATTTGCAGACCGCGGTGCGCGAGGGCTTATTCCGCGAGGATCTGTACTACCGCCTCAACGTGGTCCACCTGCGCCTGCCGCCGCTGCGGCAACGACGTTCCGACATTCCCCTACTGGCGGCTCATTTTGTCCAGGAACAAAACCGGCGCTTCAACACCCAGGTCAAGGGCTTCACCCGCGCGGCAATGGAAATCCTGATGCATTACGACTGGCCGGGCAACGTCCGCCAACTCAGCAACGTGGTGCAGGCCGCCATGGCCATCGACGGCGGCGACTGGATCGGGCCGGAAGTGCTCGCCCAGCTCATCGAACTGCCGGACCGCGGCGCCGGATCGGTTCGGGACATCGGCGCACTGGATTACGCCGCAGCGCTGGCGGTCTTCGAAACCGAGTATCTGAACCAGTTGCTTCAGGCCGCCGCCGGCAGCATCGAGGACGTCGCCCGGCACGCCGGTATGAACGTCGCCACCATCTACCGCAAGATCAAAAAATACGGTCTGCGCTGAATAAAAAAACACCGGAATATCGAAGCAACGCGGCCGAATGACCGAGCGATCCAGCCGGTTTTGGCGTTTCGGCAAACCGTCCCGGGCAAGATCGCGAAAACTCCCCAACCCCCGCACGCACACCGCCAAGCCATTAAGAAACAATGGCGCTTCTCGAAAACGTCCACGAAATTTAAGCGCCCGATCACTCGCATGGCGACGACCGGTTCGCACGCCTGCAAAACCCGCCCTTCCCTACCGCCGTCCCCCCATTCGCCAAGCGCTTCATAAATCGATACTTATTGTTTGTGGCGGCCCGGCGAAAACCGCTGGCACACGGCTTGCTTTCCTTTGGACGCACGCTAACGAATAAGGAGTCAAGCGAATATGAACAGCCAGCGGGTCTGCCCTTTCTACGGGCAAGGCTTGAACCCCTGCGATGTGGGGGCTGGTTATATTTCGCCCTATCAAGTGGAAATCATCGTCCGACATTGCAGCTCGCGCTATGAGGGCTGCGCCAGATACCAGGAATTGAGCGGGCATCGCTTCCGTTCGAACGTCGTGGCATCCACCCTTCCCGCCGCCAACGGGCAACGGACTCCCGTGCCCGGTGACGGGTCGCCGTTTCCCTCGCAATTCGAACGCGAAGCGATCGCCATTCTGCATCGGGAGATATGCGGGCCGCTGAGCAGCATTCGCTCGCTGGCCGAGCTGCTACTCGGCGGGCTTGCCGACGATCCCGACATCCGGCGGCGTTTTCTCCAAATCATTCAAGAAAAGACGGTGCGCCTTACCCGAACCATGGACGGGCTGTTTGAGAGAGAAGAATCCAAGGCCCTGGCGCCGACTCCAGTCAAGCCGGGCCGCGATGCGCGCGGCGCACCCAATCCAACCACCCAAGTCGAGACAAGCATCTAACGAGGTCGAATCATGGCAATGTCGCTCAAGCAAAAAGGTTGGTCCGTGGTATTGGCGGGAACCGGCATCAATCTGGCCCTCGGGGTTCTGTATACCTGGAGTATTTTTAAGGGAGCCATCGGCGAATCGATCAAGCAGGGAGGATCCAATGCATTCCAATGGGATTTAGCATCGATTAACGACCCCTATGCGGTTTGTTGTCTGGCCTTTGCTTTTTCGATGATTCTGGCGGGCAAATTTCAAGATCGCGTGGGACCGCGTTTTACCGCCATGATCGGCGGCCTGCTGGTGGGAGCCGGATTCATTCTACTGTCCCTGACCACCAATTACTGGCTGTGGGTGCTGGGATTTGGAATCATGGCCGGTACGGGATTCGGATTTGGCTATTCCTCGGCCACGCCTCCGGCTCTGAAATGGTTTCCGCCGGCCAAGACCGGATTGATCGCCGGCATCGTGGTATCCGGATTCGGATTGGCGTCGGTGTATATCGCCCCGCTGGCCACCTACCTGATGAAGACCGGCGGCTTGCAATCGACCATGATGATCCTTGGCGTCGGATTCGCCATCATCGTCAGCCTCTTTTCCCTGCTGTTGAGCAATCCGCCCGCCGGCTATTTGTTCGGCGGCTCTGGCGCCAAGAATCCGGCCGTCAAGACCGCCGCGCCGGTCCAATCCCAGGATTGCACTCCCGGGCAGATTCTGAAATCCGCCAACTTCTACATCATGTGGATCGTCTACTTCATCGGCGCCGGCGCCGGCCTGATGGTCATCGGCAGCGTGGCGGGCATGGCCAAGCAAAGCATGGGCGAACTGGCGTTCCTGGCGGTGGTCATTCTGGCGGTGGGCAACGCGGCCGGCCGCATCATCGCCGGCGTTCTGTCCGATCGCATCGGCCGCACCCTGACCCTGTCGCTGATGCTGGGATTCCAAGCCGTGCTGATGTTCGTCGCGGTTCCAGTGGTGGGCGCCGAGCATCCCAGCGCCGCGCTGCTGCTGGTGGTGGCCACGTTGATCGGCTTCAACTACGGCACCAATCTGGCGCTGTTCCCGGCCATCACCAAGGATCTGTGGGGCATGAAGAATTTTGGCACCAACTACGGCCTGTTGTTCACGGCCTGGGGCGTCGGCGGCTTCGTGCTGGGGCGTGCGTCCGAAATGATGAAAGCCGCGACTGGCGACTTCAACCTGTCGTTCGGCGTGGCCGGCATCCTGCTGGCGATCGCGGCGGTGACGCTGGTGCTGAAGGATCTGTTCCGGCAGATGGTGCAGGCCAAGGTCGAGGCAGAACTGGCGCGGCGGATCGAGATGTTGCAAGCCGAGCCGCAACCGACGTTGGAGCAGGTTGCCTGACGCCCTTTCCGCCGCATCGTCCCGCAACGCAAAAAGGCCCCGTCGAACGGGGCCTTTTTGCATGAGTCGGACTGCGTTGGTGGTGCGCGAAACCGCCATCGACCGGTGGCGGTTTCGGGAAACGGTCCAAGACCGCCGTCGTGAACTTCAGCGCCGCACGCACCAATATCCTGCATGGCATCGTTCATCCCATGCTCTTCTCGCCTCTATCGAGAGAGCGTGTTGTACGGCGTCTCAGCCCTTCCCCCAGGTCTCGATCCGATAGCTGTAGCCCTGTTCGGTCAGAAACAGTTGCCGGTGGCGGGCAAAATCCTCCTCGCAGGTGCGCAGGCTGACCAGGGTATAGAACCGCGCCCGCCGGCCGTCCTTCTTCGGCCGCAGCACCCGCCCCAAGCGCTGCGCCTCTTCCTGACGCGAACCGTACCTGCCGGATACCTGCACCAGCACATCCGCGTCCGGCAGGTCCACCGCGAAATTGCCCACCCGCGACAGCACCAACCCCGGCACCGTCCGCTCGCGGAAACCCTGATACAACCGTTCCCGCTCCAACTGCGGAGTTTTGCCGGTCAGCAGTGGAAAACCCGTGTCCGCCGCCAAATCCTGCAACTGGTCGATGTACTCGCCGATCACCAAAATCCGGTGCCCGGCTTCCTGTTTCAGCAAGTCCACCACCACCGCCCGCTTGCGGGGATTCTCCGCCGCGATGCGGAACTGATTGCGACGCGGCGCCAGCGCGTATTCCATATCCCGCTCCGGCGTCTGGGCGATGCGGATCTCGGTGCAATCGGCGGCGGCGATCCAGCCCTGCCCTTCCAGTTCGCGCCACGGCACGTCGTAGCGCTTGGGACCGATTAGCGCGAACACGTCCTTTTCCAGACCATCCTCGCGAATCAGGGTCGCGGTCAGCCCCAATCGGCGGCGCGATTGCAGCTCGGCGGTAATACGAAACACCGGCGCCGGCAGCAGATGCACCTCGTCGTAGATGATCAGCCCCCAGGACCGGGCGTGGAACAGACCGAAATGGACGAATTCGGCATCCTGACTCGGCCGGTAGGTCAGCATCTGATAGGTCGCCAGTGTCACCGGCCCGGTGTTCTTGCGCTGGCTGCTGTACTCGGCGACCGCATCCGCCGGCAGATCGGTCTTGTCCAGCAACTCCCGCCGCCACTGTTCCATCGAAGTCTGGCTGGTGGTCAAAATCAGGGTGTTTTCCTGAATCAGCGCCATCACCGCCATGCCCACGATGGTCTTGCCGGCGCCGCAGGGCAGCACAATGACCCCGCTGCCACCCTGCGTCCGCCCGTCCTGATGAAAAGCCGCCGCCGCCGCCCGCTGGTAGTCGCGAACCGTGAACGGCTCGCCGCCGCCGCTCCGTTCGCGCAGCCGCAGCGGCAATTCCTGCCCTTCGTTGTAACCGGCCAGGTCGTCGGCCGGATAGCCGATGGCGACCAGCGCCTGTTTGAGCAGGCCGCGCACCCCCAAACGGACGCGGAACACCCGCTCCGCCAGCCGCTCGCCCAGCAGCGGCGCCACCTTGCGGTCGCGGGCCAGCAATTCCGCCAGCGGCGGGTCGGCGACCCGCAATACCAGTCCTAGTCCCGCTTCGTCGCGTTCGATCACCGCCAGCCCGTAGCGCCGGCCCAGCGCCTCGATCTCCTGAGCCACACCCTCGGGCACCGAATACTTGGCGTACTCGCGCAAGGTGGCGACCATTGCTTCGGTGCTCAACCCCGTCGCCCGGGCATTCCAAATGCTCAGCGGGGTGATCCGGTAGGTATGGACGTGTTCCGGACTCTTGATCAGTTCGGCAAAGGGCGCGATGGCGTCGCGAGCCGCTTCGGCGCGGGGCGAGTGCACTTCCAGCAGCACGGTCTGATCGCTCTGCACGATCAGCGGATTCTCGGGAAAGTAATCGCTCATTTGGGCAAACTGTAGCCGAGCTTGCGCAGCGCGCCGCGGAAACGGGCCTCGGATTCGATGGCGACCGCAAGATGCCGCTCGCCGGCCAGCAGACAAAATGGCTTGGTGCGGCTGTCGTTGGCGATCAGCGTCGCCAGCACCGCGTCGGCGCACTCGACCAGCCGAGCGGTTCCGGTGGTTGTTAAGCTTCGGGCGCGGCGGGTCATGTCTTCCAGAAAGCGCTCCACCGTCTCCGGCAAGGGCTGGCCGCTCAGTGAGACCAGCAACTCCGCCAGCACCGCGATGTCATGCCCCTCTTCCAAGGCTTCCAGCAAACGAGCCTGATCCAGCTTCCATACGGCGTCCGAGGTCTTGCTCGCATAACCGTCCAGCAGCATGGCGTCGGCCGGCTCCAGCGACGCGCCGATGGCAACGATCTCCAGATTCGGCAGCACCCGCAATACCGGCGTGGCGGATACTTCCGGCGCGACCGGTTGGTAGCGATCCGCCAACCCCAGGCAATAGGCGCCCAAGGGATTGATGCGGAAATACAGCAACCCATCGTAGCGACTCAGGAACGGCAGATCGTCGGCACCCCAGTTGTCGCGATAATCGAGACGTGCGTCATGCGGTGGGATATAAGCCACATCCAGCAGTCCCAGGGTGGCGGCGTATTCGAACAGCAGACACAGCGCGTAGCGGGCCTGCAAAATCTTCCAGTCGTGATGGTTTTCACCCAGATTACCGTAACCCGGTTCGCAAATATAAAGATTCCAGGGATCGCGGGTCACCTCGAAATCCGCCCCGGTGGCCCGCATCTGGCGGAACAGGTCGTTCACCGCGATCCACCGCCCGGGCGGACAGTGTTGCAACGCCTGGTGGATGGCGGCGCGGCGACCGGCGACGGCGGTCAATCCCCGCTTGCCCTTCCCGTTCTGGCCCTTGATGCAGTCAATGCGCCGCAACTCGTCGATCAGGGTGGTTTTCTGCCAGCGCCGCCATATCTGCGCGATGGTCTTCTCCACCGGTTCGCCGAGCGCCTTTTGTCCGGTTTTGCTGAGTTGCAACGTCTTGCCGCTCAGCGCGGCCAATCCGCCGGCCTGCACCAGCAACGGCCAGGCAAACGGCTTGATCGGGCCGATCTTGTCGTATTGGTCGTATTCGCTGTCGTCGTAGAAATCGCCGCCGAGCAATAGCCCGCTCAGGGTTCGGAGCGCGGCGGCGCCGGGTTGGTGGGTCTTGTCGCTGACCGCCAGCTTGCCGGCGTCGATCAGGCGCAGCACCGCCTTGAGATCGTGCATGGCCCCCCGTTCGGTCGGACAGCGGACGATCGGAACCCTATTCTGATAAACCTTCTGCTGACGGGTTTCCTGATCCCATTCCTTGTATGTCAACGCCCACTCGCCGGGGATCTCCTCCTGAAGCGACAGCCGCGCCGGTTCGGGTTTCGGCACGAAGGATCTACAGCGCCGACGCAGGTCATCCGGCATGATGCCGCCGTGGAAAAATACGCCCAACAACGAGGGGTTGCTGTTATAGAACCGGTTCTCGCCCCAGTTCGGCGACTGGCCGTACTTGGCCTCGAAGCGCCCGGCATTGAAACGCGCATCCGGCCCGTGCACGACTTCGGCCACCGCTGCCTGTTGCACGGGATCGAGCCGGCTCCAGAGCGTCTGAAGCCGTTCGCCCTCGGTGTATCGGCGGATGTATTCGATCAAATCCGCCTTGCGGGTGGGCAGGTTTTTGCCATCCCCCACCAGCGCGGCCAGTTTTTTCAGAATATCGACCGTCCAACTCTGTAGGGCATCGACCAGCGTGGGGATGGATTGGGGTTCGTTTTGTATTATGTAGTAAGCCATGATCGATACTCGCAAAAATGAATCCAGACGATCCCGAAAGAAGGACGGGCAACCGCGAAAAACTCCAAATGAGCCGATTCGGATCGAGGGGATTTTGCCCGCATTCGGGCAGCGCGGTTACGGTTTTCCTACAATTCCTTATCAACTGCGTCTGTCTCGACCACTACGCCCGGCATGATCGCGTCAAGGATCGCCCTATGGAAGAACCCAATCTTTTTCTGATTTGCCTGAACGCGTTCGTGGCGGTGATCGGCCTGCTTGCGGCACTGGCCGGCGCTCTGCGGGGGCTGATCGAACTGTTTCCGGAACCCCCCGGAACCGCCGTGCAACCGCCGACGAGCATCCCTCGCCGGCCGCTGCCCGACGCCCCGCGGTCGGAAACCGACGACACGGCGGTCGCGGTCGCCATCGCCGCCGCCGCGAACGCCGCCGCGCCCGGCGCGCGCGTCACCCACATCGAAGAAATCCGTTAAACACGGAGAAACCACCATGATCTTTGCACCCACCCCAAAAAAAATCCATGTCATGCTGACCGCCTTCCGCGATGGATTGCAAAGCGTGTTCGGCGGCAAGGTGCGCGTCAAGGACGTGCTGCCCGCCATGCAGGCCGCCGCCGCGATGGGCGTGCGCCATTTCGAATTCGGCGGCGGCGCTCGCTACCAGGCGCCCTACTTTTATGCCGGCGAGGATCCGTTCACCTGCATGGACCAGATGCGCGAGGCGGTCGGTCCGAACGCCGACCTGCAAATCCTCACCCGCTCGGTGTCCGGCGTCACCCTGACCACGCAGCGACTCAAGGCGCTGGAGATGCAGGCGCGGCTGATGAAAAAACACGGCACCACCATCGACCGCAATTTCGATTTCATGAACGACGTGGACAACTTGATCAAGACCGGCAAACCCATCGTGGACGCCGGGATGCGCCATCAGGTCTGCGTGGCGATGATGGGCCTGCCGTACCGATCCGATCGGGTCCATACCCCGGAATTCTATGTCCGGATAATCAAGCGCCTGCTGGATGCGGGACTCCACTTCGACTCGGTGTGCATGAAAGACGCCTCCGGCACCACCGACCCGCATACCTGCTACGAAACCGCCAAGGGCCTGAAGAAAATCCTGCCGCACGAAGTGCCGCTGTCCATGCACACCCACGACACCGCGTCGATGGCGGTGGCCTGCTACATGGCCGGCATCGCCGGCGGGGTGGACCGCATCGACCTGTCGGTGCGACCCCTGGCCTCCGGCACCGCGCAACCGGACGTGCGTTCGATGTGGCACGCACTCAAGGGCACCGGCTACTCGCTCGATATCGACGCCGGCAAGATGGACGAGCTGGAAAAACTGCTCGACGAGGGACTCAAGGATTATGCGTTCAATCCGGTCACCACGTCGGCCGACGCCCGAGTGGTCAACTTCCCGATGCCGGGCGGCGCCATCGGCCCCAATGTGCACATGATGGCGGAAGCCGGCATTCTCCATCGCTACGGCGAGGTGCTGGCCGAGTTTCCCGAAGTGGTGCGGGCCGGCGGGGCCTGGACCAGCGTGACGCCCGGCAGCCAGCAATACTGGCTGCAAGCCTTCAACAACGTGCTGCACGGCCGCTGGAAGAAAATCGACGCCGGCTACGGCCGCTCGGTGCTCGGCTACTTCGGCCGCACGCCGGAACCGCCGGACCCCACGGTGATCCAGGTCGCCGCCGAGCAGCTCAAGCTGGAGCCGTTCGCCGGCGATCCGCTGGAAGAGGCCCCGGACAGCATCGCCGCCGCCGAAGAGGCGCTGCGCGAGCGCAAGCTGCCGCCAACCGAAGAAAATATTTTCCTGGTCGCCTCCGCCATCGTGCCGGGCAGGAACATGGAATTGAACGAAGGCATCCGGCTGTTGAGCGGCAAGGCCAAGATCAACCTGCCGCTGAAAAGCAAGGAAAAGCCGGCCGCCGAAACCATCCCGACGCCGGTCCAGGCGGCGCCTCCCGCCCCAGCGGCTCCCACCCCCGTCCCGGCTCCAGCGGCTCCCACTCCCGCGCCGGTCGCCGCCGCCCCCGCCTTCAGCGCACCGGTCACCACCCAATGCACCGTGGTCGAAGGGGCCGTGACCCGCACCTTCCGCATCACCATCGAACCGCCGGCGGGCGCGAGTCCGGCGAGCGCGGCCCCTGTTCCCGCCATCGCTCCCGTCGCCGCCGCGCCAAGCCCGGCGCTGGCCAGCGCCGGGGAGCGCACGCCGGTGTTCTCGCCGTTCGAGGGCAAGGTCGAACTGGTGGACATCCACGTCAAAGTGGGCGATGCGGTGCGCAAGGGCCAGGTCGTGGCCGCCGTCGAGGCCATGAAAGCCAAGCACGACGTGCGCGCGCCCCGCGACGGCACGGTGGTGGAAATCAACGCCGAACTCGGCAGCGAGGTCTTCGCCGGCAAGCCTATCCTGACCCTCGGCGGCTAACATGGATACCTTGTCGGAACTGATCGCCCAAAGCGGGTTCCGCGGGCTGACCTGGCAAAGCCTGGTCATGTTCGGAATCGCCGGGCTGCTGGTCTACCTGGCGGTAAAGAAGA
Source organism: Candidatus Competibacter sp. (assembly GCA_029624815.1). Classification (GTDB taxonomy): domain Bacteria; phylum Pseudomonadota; class Gammaproteobacteria; order Competibacterales; family Competibacteraceae; genus Competibacter. The sequence continues at coordinate 8,461 of JARSSH010000044.1, read as the reverse complement.
ATTACGAGCCGCTGCTGCTGATCCCCATCGGCTTTGGCGCGCTGCTGGCCAATCTGCCGGCGGCCATGCTCGGCGCCTCCAGCGGCTATCACGCGGAACCCGGTCAAACCGTACCCCTGCTGCAACTGATCTACGGCATGGGCATCAAGACTCAGTTGCTGCCGCCGGTGATTTTCATGGGAGTAGGCGCGCTGACCGACTTCCGGCCGCTGCTGAGCCGGCCGATCACCCTGCTGCTCGGGGCGGCGGCCCAGTTGGGCATTTTCGTCGCCGCGCTGGGCGCCTTCTACCTGTTCGGTTTCACGGCCGAGGAAGCGGCGTCGATCGGCATCATCGGCGGGGCGGACGGACCGACTTCCATTTACCTGACCGCCATTCTCGCCCCGCACCTGCTGGGCGCGGTGGCGGTGGCCGCTTACAGCTACATGGCGCTGGTGCCGGTGATCCAGCCGCCGATCCTGCGCCTGCTGACCACTCCCGAGGAGCGCGCCATCCACATGCCCCAAGCTCGGCCGGTATCGCAGACGGCGGTCATCGCTTTCCCGATCTTCATCACCGTACTGACCGCCCTGGCCATCCCCTCCAGCGCGCCGCTGATCGGCATGCTGATGTTCGGCAACCTGTTGCGGGAATCCGGCGTCACCGACCGGCTGAGCACGGCGGCCGGCGGATCGCTGATCAACATCGTCACCATTTTCCTCGGGCTGGCGGTCGGCGCGACCATGCAGGGCGATACCTTCCTGAGCCCGCAAACCTTGTTCATCCTGATGCTGGGCGCGGTGGCTTTCGCCTGTAGCACGGCGGGGGGTATCCTGTTCGCCAAGCTGCTCAATCGGTTCCTGCCGGAAGGCCGGCGCATCAACCCCTGTATCGGCGCGGCCGGCGTATCGGCGGTGCCGATGTCGGCCCGGGTGGTGCAGAAGTTCGTTTCCGAGCAGACCGATGGAGAGGTCAACCCGCTGATGGCGGCCATGGGCCCCAACGTGGCCGGCGTGATCGGATCGGCGGTGGCCGCCGGGATGTTCCTGGCGCTGCTACGGTAATCCGCCGGCGATGCGGCGGCGCTAAACTCTCTACCCCTTTCCAACAGCCGAAGGAAAATCGACTCCATGGCCAGCAATTCCCCCATCAGCATCGGCGTCCTGACCAGCGGCGGCGACGCCCAGGGCATGAACGCCGCCGTTCGCGCCGTTGTCCGCACCGCGCTTCAGGAAGGCGCCGCCGTCCACGCCATTTACGAAGGCTATCAAGGCATGGTCGATGGCGGCGACCGTGTTCGCCTTCTGTCCTGGGACGACATGGGCAGCGTTCTGCACCGGGGGGGCACGGTCATCGGCACCGCCCGCTGCCCGGCATTCCGCGAGCGGGAAGGCCGCCGCCGCGCCGCGCGCAATCTGCTCCAGCGGGGCATCGACCGGTTGGTGATCATCGGCGGCGACGGCAGCCTGACCGGCGCCAATCTGTTTCGTCAGGAATGGCCGGAACTGCTGACGGAGCTGGTTCAAGCCGGCGAGATCGATGAGGCGACCGCCCAAGCCCACCCGGCGCTGATGATCGTCGGGCTCGTGGGCTCCATCGATAACGACATGGTCGGCACCGACATGACCATCGGCGCCGATTCCGCATTGCACCGGATTATCGAAGCCATCGATGCCCTGACCAGCACCGCCGCCAGCCACCAGCGCAGTTTCGTGGTCGAGGTCATGGGCCGGCACTGTGGCTATCTGGCGCTGACCAGCGCCATCGCCGGCGGCACCGACTATGTGCTGATCCCCGAATATCCCCCGGCGGAAGGCTGGGAAGACCGCATGTGCGACCTGTTGCGCCATGGCCGGGCGGCGGGTCGCCGCGACAGTATCGTGGTGGTGGCCGAAGGCGCCACCGACCGGGCCGGCAATCGCATCGGCGGCGACTACATCCGCCAGGTTCTGGAAGAACGGCTGGGCGAAGACACCCGCGTAACCATTCTTGGCCATGTCCAGCGCGGCGGCACGCCCAGCGCCTATGACCGCTGGATGAGCACCCTGGTCGGCCATGCCGCCGTCCAGGAACTGCTGGCGGCCACGCCGGACAGCGAGCCGCAACTGATCGGCGTCCGTTATAACCGGGTTCGGCGGGTGCCCTTGATGCAATGCGTCGAGCAGACCCGGGCAATAGCCCACACCATTGCCGAAAAGGATTACGCCAAGGCCGTGGAGCTGCGCGGCGGCAGCTTCACCGAAATGACTAAAACCTTCAGGGCCATGGCCGAAGCGCTGCCCAGCGTAACGCCCTCGGTCCGGCCGCGCCGAATCGCCGTTCTCCATGGCGGCGCCCTGGCGCCGGGCATGAACACGGCGGCACGGGCCGCCGTGCGCCTGGGCCGGGATCGCGGGCATGTGATGCTGGGGGTGCGCGGCAGCTTCCCCGGATTGGTCGATGGCCGGATCGAGGAGCTCACCTGGGGCGATGTCGAAGGCTGGACCGCGCTGGGCGGCGCCGAGTTGGGCGCCAGCCGGAAAATTCCGACAACCGAACAGCTCTACACCGTGGCCCGCTCGCTGGAAACGCACGGCATCGACGCTTTATTGGTCATCGGCGGCTGGAAGGCCTATCAGGCGCTACACCGGCTGGATAGCGAACGGGAGCGCTATCCCGCCTTCAAGATCCCGATGGTTTGCCTGCCGGCCACCATCGACAACAACCTGCCCGGCTCGGATTTGAGCATCGGCGCCGACACCGCGCTCAACGTCATCGTCGAAGCGCTCGACCGCATCAAACAATCGGCGATGGCGGCGCGACGCTGTTTCGTGGTCGAGGTGATGGGCCGGCATTGCGGTTATCTGACCATGATGAGCGGCCTGGCGGGCGGCGCCGAACGGATTTACCTGCCCGAGGAGGGTATCACTCTCAAGGATTTACAAGCCGACGTGGAGCGGATGGTCGAGAGCTTTCGCGGCGGGCGGCGTCTTTATCTGACGATCCGCAACGAATACGCCAACGCGCAATACACCACCGATTTTCTGGCCCGGTTGTTCGAAGAGGAAGGTCATCATCTATTCGATGTGCGCCAGGCGGTGCTGGGCCACATTCAACAGGGCGGCCACCCTTCGCCGTTCGATCGCATCCTCGCTACCCGGCTGGCGGCCTATGGCATCGATTTTCTCACCGGGGAGCTGGAGCGCGGTTCGGCGGCGGGCGCGTTCATCGGCCTGACCGAAGGCAAGCTGAGCACCTTCCCGATCAAACAGATGGCGGATATGGTCGATGCCGTCAACTCCCGGCCGCTGGAACAGTGGTGGCTGGATTTGCGACCGGTCCTGCGGGCCATGGCGCAACCGGGCGCCTAGACCTCGCTGGCCTTCATTCGCGCCGGAGGGTGGGCAGAGCGCGCAGAATATCCAGCGCCTCGGGATATTCGAAGCGCTCGATCCGCCGCTCCAGCTCCGCCCCCAGCGGCCCGAAGGCGGCCTTGAACAGCGCCCGATGGGCCGCGAACACCTGATTGGCGCGCAGCTTGGACGCCGCCAGCAACGGCTCCAGTTCGGCGAGCGCCCGCCTCAGGACGGCCCGGTCCACTTCGGGCGCCCGGTCGGGCTCCGCGTCCTCCGCCAGGACGGCGAGAATCTTCCCGGTCAGCGGGACGATTTCCGCCGCCACCGCATCAATCCGCGCCGCCACCCGCGCCGGTTCGTCGCCGGCGGCGATCGCCGCTTCCAACTCGGCGGCAAGCTGCTGGATTCCCGCCACACCCAGCGTGCCGGATACGCTTTTAAGCGAATGCGCCAGCCGCCGGGCTTCCGGAACATCGCCGCTGGCCACCGCCTGGCGCAACCGGTCCGCGTCGTCGGCGTGATCGATGGCGTAGCGCCGCAACAGCTCGGCATAACGAGGCCCATTGCCGTTCAGCGCTTTCAGACCGGCGGCGGTCTCCAGACCGGGGATCGCGCTCAGACGCGCCAGCGACACCGGATCGGATTCCGACCATGACGGGGAGGGAGCGGCCGGCTCGCCCCCCGTCCGCGCCGGCAGCCAACGCAGCAGCGTGGCGAACAGCCGTTCCGGGTCCACCGGCTTGGCGACGAAATCGTTCATCCCGGCGGCCAGACAGGCCTGGCGGTCTTCCTCGAACACGTTGGCGGTCATCGCCAGAATCGGCGGATGGACCGGATCGCCCTGAACGCGAATCGCCCGAGTGGCCGCCAGGCCGTCCAGCTCCGGCATCTGCACGTCCATCAGAATCAGGTCGTAGGACTGGGCGCCGGCCCTGGCCACCGCGTCCCGGCCATCCACCGCCGTGTCCACCGTCAGCCCCACCCCGTGCAACAGCTCCAGCGCCACCTCCCGGTTGATGGCGTTATCCTCCGCCAGCAGCAGCCGCGCTCCGGCGCAACGGCGGCGCAAGGCCATCCCGGCGTCGCCCGCGACCACCTCGGCCACGGCGGGCGAGATCGGCTGCCCTCGACCCAGCCGCGTGGTAAACCAAAAGGTGCTGCCCCGACCCGGTTCGCTCTCCACCCCCACCTCGCCGCCCATCAGTTGCGCCAGCCGTTGGGTGATCGCCAGCCCGAGGCCGGTGCCGCCGTGCTTGCGCGTGGTGGAGGCGTCGGCCTGGGCGAAGGCTTCGAACAGTCGGGTGTGGATGTCCGGCGCGATGCCGACGCCGGTGTCCTGTACCTCGAAACGCACCTGGAGGTTGGCGCCGTCGTCGCCCAGCAACTGGGCGCGCAAGGCGATGGAACCGCGCTCGGTGAACTTGACCGCGTTACCGGCGTAATTCAGTAAGGCTTGGCGCAGCCGGGTTGGATCGCCGCGCAGCCACCGCGGCACATCGTCGTAATCCACGGTGACGCTCAACCCCTTGGCCCGGGCCGACTCGGCGATCAGCGAGCGCACATGATCCAACACCGTGCCCAAGGCAAAGTCGGTGTGTTCCAGAACCAGCTTGCCGGCCTCGATCTTGGACAGGTCGAGAATGTCGTTGAGAATCGACAGCAGGTGCCGGGCGGCGTCGCCGATGCGCGCCAGACGCGCGGCCTGCTCCGGCGTCACGGCCGTCTGCCGCAACAGGTGGGTCAACCCAACGATGGCGTTCATCGGCGTGCGGATTTCGTGGCTCATGTTGGCCAGAAAGGCGCTCTTGGCCCGGTTGGCGGCCTCGGCGAGCACGCGCGCCCGCTCCAGTTCGGCGGTGCGTTCCGCCACCAACTCCTCCAGATGATGGCGGTGGCGGTCCAACTCCTGGCCGATGCGCTTCTTCTCGGTGACATCCTCCTTGACCGCCACATAATGGGAGATGCGCCCGTCCGGCTGGCGCAGGGGGGTGATGATGGCGAATTCGACGTATTCGCCACCGTCCTTGCGCCGGTTGACGAACTCGCCCTTCCACGGCTGGCCGCGACTTAGCGCCTGCCACAGGGCGGCATAGCGATCGCTAGGGGTCTTGCCGGATTGCAGGAGCTTCGGGTTCTGGCCGATGGTCTCTTCGCGGCTGTAGCCGGTGGTGCGCGCAAAGGCCTCGTTCACATACTCGATCCGGGCCTCCAGATCGGTGATCACGATGCATTCCGGACTCTGCTCCACCGCCTGGGCCAACTTGCGCAGTTGCGCCTCGCCGCGGCGACGCTGCGCGATGCGCCAGATTTCGTTGCAAATGAGCTGGACGGTCTCCACATCCAGCTCGGTGTAATCGGTGGTCTTGTTGCCCACACCGGCCAGCATGACCACCTTGCCGTTCTCGATCACCGGCACGGAAAGCACCCGGCTCAGTTCGGCATGGCCTTCCGGCAGGCCGCGCTTGTCGGGGTAGACGGCGTAGTCGTTCAAGATCACCGCCCGACGCCGGCGCAGGGCGTCCGCCCAGATGCCGGCCTGGCTGACCGGATAGTGCGTGTCGTGGACCGCGTGGCAATAGTATTGCAGGGTGCGCCGCGACCAGGTCACCAGTTCGATGGTCTCCTCGTCACCGTTGACGAAATGGATGAAGGCGATCCGGCTGCCGGTCAGATCCTCCGTCAACTCCAGACCGCGCTGCATGAACGCCACCTCGTCCAGCTCCTCCCCGGCCCTGGGCAATTCCAGCAGGACCGCGGCGCGGCACGCCTGGAGGGCCAAGAGTTCCTCGGCGCGCTTGCGCGCGGTGATGTCGCGGATAAAACCCTGACGATAGCGCTGACCGTCGATCTCGATGGCGCGGGCGCCGATTTCGACCGGAAACAGGCTGCCGTCGCGGCGGCGGTGCGTGCTTTCGAACAGCGCGCCTTCCTGACCGGTCGTGGACAGCCAATGCTGCTCCAGCTTGGCCAGGGTTTCCGGAGTACACAGGTCGCGGATGTTCAGGCCGCGCAGCTCCTCGACGCTCCAGCCATAGGCGGCCACGGCCGCCGCGTTGGCCTCGACGATGCGGCCGGCGGCGTCGATCAACAAAACGATGTCGAGCGCCTTCTCGATCAGGGTGGCGTAGCGGCTGGCGAGCGTCAGACGCTGCTCGCGCTCGCGGGCGATGTCCTGCTCCAGGCGCAGTTGCCTGACCTGAGCCTGCTGCGTGGCCTGGGCAAAGGCCAGTTGCTGGCGCTGACGCACCAGATACCGGCCGGCCACCGACACGAACAGGGCCAGACCACCGGCCAGAATAATCCAGAGGATCTTTTCGGCCGTCTCGGCGTACAGCTCCGCCCGATCCAGCTTGGCCAGAAGATACCAGTCGGTGCCGGGGATGTTGCGCCCCACGCCGAAAACCGCGTCCCCCTGGTAATCCTTGCCCCGCAGGAAATGGCTGATCCCCACTTCGCCGCGCGCCAACTGCGCGGCGAGCAGGAACTCGTCGTTGATCGATCGATGCAGCCGCAAGGCGGCGTCGGGAATCTTCCTCAAGGCGTTCAGGAATTCGATCCGCTCGCCGTCGCGTCGGAACAGCACCACCTCGCCGCTGGTGCTGGGCACCGGCCAATCGCCGAGCCGCTCGGGCAAGTACAGGCTCCCTCCGGCGTGCAGAACCACCAGGGGGCGCGACTGCCGCCCCGCGACCCCAGGCAGGGGCGCCACGAAATCCAGATGGATGCGGCCCTCGGCGTCCCGATAGGGTCCGACCCAACGGACGTCGTCGCTCTGGGCGGCCCGCGCAAAGCCCTCGCGCACGACGGGCTCCCACTCGGCGGGGGTATCGCCGACCTGCCACAGGGTCCGGCCCTGTTCGTCCAGCAACGCGATGGCCCCGAAGAGGCCCAGTTTGTAAAAGTCGCTCAGGTGATCGACCAAGTGGTCACGGCTGGTGGTGTCGCCCGACCGCCAGCGGCGATATAAATCGACCATGGGCTTGTTGGCGCCGATCAGGCGGGCATTTTTCAAACGCTCGTCGAACCAGTCCGCCACCTGTTGGGCCTTCAGATCGGCGATGGCCTGCAAGCGGGCGGTCTGCTTGTCCCTTTCCGCCCGCACCGCGTAGGCGATGGCGGCGGCGGTGAGGGCGACGATCAAGGTCGCGAGTAGCGCCAGAGGGACCAGCGAAGCGCGCGGCGGCCTCGCGATCTCCATCGCGTCGTCGTCGGGCCAACGCCGCCGCAGCAAACCGTACAGCAGCAGGGAGGTGACGATGATGAACAGCCAGCCCTTGACGGTGCTGGCCAGGATGATCTGACTCGGAGTATTCAGCCACCACTCCATGGCCTTGTCGGAGAACAGGATCCACAGGGCGGCGAAGACAGCGTAGACGAGAACCACGCGGAACGCCCGAAACCGATGGGACGGAATCGGCGATGGGGGCGGCTGATCGTCTGTGTGCATGGGGTGCGTCTGATCGTGCTGTGTGTTCAGAGGCGGTGCCGTAGAGTCGCTGGGGAGTTACGCGGTTGAAAAACAACCCTCACCCCCAGCCTCTCTCCCGCCAGGAGAGGGGGCGCGTCAGCGCGGGGTCAGGGCGCGGCGAGCCGCAACCACAATTGATTCAGAGTCCCTACTATTACGCGGGTACCGAGTCCCGATAACGGCGGGCGATGGCGCGGAACCCATCGAAATCGGCCAGGAAGGCCTCGGCCACGTCCGGATCGAAATGTCGGCCCCGCTCCGCGGCGATGATGTCGCGCGCCTGCTCCATGGGCAGCGGCGGCTTGTAGACCCGCGGGGAAATGATGGCGTCAAACACGTCGGCCACGGCCATCAGGCGGGCGGCGACGGGAATCGCCTCGCCGGCCAGGCCGTCCGGATAGCCGGTGCCATCCCATTTTTCGTGGTGCCAGCGGGTGATCTCCTTGGCCAGGGTCAGAAACGCCACCGGCCGCTCGGCGTCCTGTTCCGCCCGCTCGATGGCGTCGCTCCCCAACTTGGCATGGGTTTTCATGATCGTCCACTCCTCCGGAGTGAGCGGGCCGGGTTTCAGCAGAACCGCATCGGGGATGCCCACCTTGCCGATGTCGTGCAGCGGGGCGGAGCGGCTTAGAGCCTGTTTACGATCTGTTAAGCAGTTATTGCTTCAAAGGCTTTCCAT
>JARSSH010000043.1 GCA_029624815.1 Candidatus Competibacter sp. | reverse complement strand
GGGTATCGCGCTACCACGTTCACCAAAACTTTAACCGATTCCAAACATACAAGGGAGTGAACGATTACATCCCAACATGAGGACTCGATCTCAACTTTTCAAACAGCCTCTGAGCACCGCCCGCGCGGGTGCGCCTTCGGCGCCGGCCAGCTTGAGCGGCAGGCAAATCAACTCATAGTTTCCCGGCGCGACTTCGGTCAAATTCAAACCTTCCACAATCACGACCCCGGCTTGCAGCAGGGCGATGTGGGTTTGTGGATCGCCCTGGTAAATCTGCACCGACAGGTAATCGACCCCGATCAAACGGATGCCCCGCGCCACCACCCACTGAGCAGCCTCGACGGTCAGGGCCACGAAATCGGTATGAAACTCGCGGTCACCCCGTTGCCAGATCGCGGAATTGCGGGTGCGCAGCAGCAAACGCCGGGTATCGGCGGGCAAATTCAGCGCTTCCAGATCGCGAGTGGTGATGACATCCAGATCGGATAATTCAGCCACAACCGCCGGACCGATCAGCGCATCCAGCGACAAATGGGTGACGTCCGCGCCGTCGGCCAGAAAATGTAGGGGCGCATCGACATGGGTGCCGGTGTGGACGCCGCAGACCAGGGTAGTGTCGTTGACGGGATCGCCCCGATCCATGTCGCGGCGGCGGCTTAATTCAATCGCCGGGCTGCCGGGCCAATGCGGCAGGTCCGGGGAAATCGTCAGCGAGATATCGAGGTAGTCGGTCACGGTTGCTCCTTTGGGAATTCGACAACAATCGTTCGGAGGCGAAGCGAGGTGGAAGCAACCGCTTGGAAGCACCGGCTTGACGAAGCTTATCCCGCGCCGATTGCTTCCAACAGCCGCTCCACCTCCGCCGCCCGTGCTTCGGCGTCGGGCAAGTTCTTAATGAAGCGCAGTTTGTCCTTCCCATCCAGCTTGTAAACCCGAGACTGCGATTGAATCAATCGCACCAACTTGACCGAATCCACCTTCGGTTCCGGCCCGAACACGATTCGCCCGCCGTGCGGTCCCGCCTCGATCTTCTTCACCCCCACCGGCGTGGCTCGCAGTTTCAGCCCGGTCACTCGAAACAGTATCTTGACCGGCGCCGGCAGCAACCCGAAACGGTCGATCATCTCCACTTGCAACTCGCGCAATTCCTCATCGTCGCGGGCGCTGGCGATGCGTTTGTACAGGATCAGGCGGCTGTGTACGTCGGGCAAATAATCGTCCGGGATCAGCGCCGGGCTTTGCAGCTCGATCTCGGGACCGTGGTCCAGCGGCCGCTCCAGATCCGGCGCCCGCCTGGCCTTGAGCGCCTGTATCGCCCGTTCCAGCAGATCCATGTACAGGGTGAAGCCGACTTCGTGAATCTGGCCGCTTTGCGCCTCGCCCAGCAGTTCGCCGGCGCCGCGAATCTCCAGATCGTGACTGGCCAGCAGGAAGCCGGCACCCAGATCCTCCAGCGATTCGATCGCTTCGATCCGCTTGACCGCGTCCGTGGTCATCGCCTTTCGAGGCGGAACGATCAGATAGGCGTAGGCGCGATGGTGCGAACGCCCCACCCGCCCGCGCAATTGGTGCAACTGCGCCAATCCCAGCTTGTCGGCGCGGTTGATGACGATGGTGTTGGCGCTGGGCACGTCGATGCCCGATTCGATGATGGTGGTGCAGACCAGCAGGTTGCAGCGACGGTGATAGAAATCCAGCATCACCTGTTCCAGATCCCGCTCGCGCATCTGGCCGTGGGCGACCGCGATGCGGGCGGTCGGCGCCAGCTCCGCCACCTGCGCGGCCATGCGCTGGATGGTCTCCACCTCGTTGTGCAGGAAATAGATTTGCCCGCCGCGCTTCAATTCGCGCTGGCAGGCTTCCTGAATGGTCGCCTGGTTCCATTCACTGACGAAGGTCTTAACCGCCAGCCGCCCGGCCGGCGGGGTGGCGATGATCGACAGCTCGCGCAAACCGGCCATCGCCATGTTCAGGGTGCGAGGAATCGGCGTGGCGGTCAGGGTCAGCACGTCCACCTCGGCCCGTAGCGCCTTCAACCGCTCCTTCTGCCGCACCCCAAAACGGTGCTCCTCGTCGAGGATGACCAGCCCCAGATGCTTGAACCTTACATTGTCCTGCAACAGCTTGTGGGTGCCGATCAGGATATCCACCCGGCCCTCGGCCAGCGCCTTCAGCGTTTCGGCCTGCTGCTTGGCCGAGCGGAAGCGGGATAGCAGCTCGACCCGCACCGGCCAGTCGGCGAAGCGGTCGAGAAAATTCTGATGGTGCTGCTGGGCCAGCAGGGTCGTCGGGGCCAGCACCGCCACCTGCCGGCTGTCCTGCACCGCCACGAAGGTGGCGCGCATCGCCACCTCGGTCTTGCCGAAACCGACGTCGCCGCACACCACCCGGTCCATGGGTTTGCCCGAACGCAGGTCGGCGATCACCGCCTCGATGGCGACTTGCTGGTCGGGGGTTTCCTCGAACGGGAAGGCGGCGGCGAAGATGGCGTAATCGGCCTCGGGCAAAGCGAAGGCATGGCCAGGCCGGGCCTCGCGGCGAGCGTACAGATCCAGCAGTTCCGCCGCCGCGTCGCGGACTTGCTCGGCGGCCTTGCGCCGGGCTTTTTCCCACTGACCGCTGCCCAGCCGGTGCAGCGGCGCGTGTTCCGGGGCAGCCCCGGTATAGCGGCTGAGCAGGTGCAGGGATGCCACCGGCACGTACAGCCGGTCGCCGCCGGCGTACTCGACCACCACGAACTCACCGTCGATGCCGGCTGCCTCCAGCCGCTCCAGCCCGGCGTAGCGGCCGATGCCGTGCTCCTCGTGGACGACGGGTGCGCCAAGGCTGAGGTCGGTGAGATTGCGGATGATGGTGTCGGGGTCGCGGCTCGGACCGTGCCGCCGCCGCTGGCGCACCCGCTCGCCGTACAACTGCGGTTCGGCGATCACCGCCAGCGGCGGCTCGGTCAGCAGTAGCCCCTGCTCCAGCGGCGCCACCACCAGCGCCAGCCGCAGATCCTCTCGCGCCAGGAACTCCGTCCAACCCTCGCACATCGCCGGTTGCAGACCATGGCCGCGCAGCGTATCCAGCAGCGCCTCGCGCCGACCGGCGGATTCGGCGGTCACCAGCACCCGTCCCGGAAATGCCGTCAGGAAGGCGTGCAACGCGGCGGCGGGTCGCGGGGCCCGCGACTCGAACGGCAGGGCCGGAGGCGGCGCGGTGGGATAGTTCACCCCGCCGTCGTTCGCCTCCCGCAACTCGATCCGGAGATGCCGCGCCAGCGCGCGTTCCACCTGGGCCGCGTCCAAAAACAGTAATGGCGGCGGCAACAGCGGCCGTTCCGCATCGTGGCGGCGCTGTTCGTAGCGCTCCATGAGTTGGTCCTGAAATGCCGCCAACGCCTGGTCCGTTCCCTCCAGCCGAATCGTCAGGGTATTTTCCGGCAGATAATCGAACAGCGTGGCGGTTCGCTCGAAAAACAAGGGCAGGTAATACTCGATCCCGCCGGGCGCGTGGCCGGCGCTCACCTCGCGATAGATCGCGCCGCGCTGTGGGTCGCCCTCGAACTGGCGGCGATAGGCCTGGCGGAAGCGGGTCACGGTCTCCTTGTCCAGGGGAAATTCCCGTGCCGGCAGCAGTTCGATGTATTCGACCCTGGTGATCGACAGTTGGGTGTCCGGGTCGAAATCGCGGATGCTGTCCACCTCGTCGTCGAACAGTTCGATCCGATAGGGCCGTTCCCCGCCCATGGGGAACAGGTCGAGAATCGAACCGCGCACCGCGAACTCGCCGCGCTCGACCACCTGCGACACGCAAACGTAACCCGCCGCCTCCAACCGCTGGCGGAACGACTCCAGATCCACGCGTTCGCCAACCTTGAGCAACAGCGCGTGGCCATCCAAATAGCCGCGCGGAGCCAGGCGCTGCATCAGCGTCGCCACCGGCACCACCAGCACCCCACGCCGCCGTTGCGGCAGCCGGTACAGTGTCGCCAAGCGCTGCGACACGATGTCCTGATGCGGCGAAAACAGATCGTAGGGCAACGTCTCCCAATCCGGAAACGCCAGGATGTCCAGCTCCGCTCCGCCGAACACCCGCAGTTCGGTTTCCAGTCGCAACGCGGTCTGGCTGTCCGGGGCGATGGCCAGCACCAGGCCGCGATAACGGGCGGCGGCGGCGGCGATCAGCAGGGCGGGGCTGGCGCCGTGCAATCGCCCCCAAACCAGCGGCCGGCGGGTATCGGGCGGCAACACGGGCCGTAACGGCGAAGAGGCTTTGGGCGCTTGCACGGTGGCCGACATGGATTCAGGCAACGGGGACGGTGGATGGGGAACGGATTTTAGCACCCGCGCCCGCACCGGGCGGATGGCAGCGAGATGAAAATTCGGCACAATGTATCGGTGCGCCGAGCCGCCGAGCCGGCGCCATGAGACGCGGCGCGATAGCCGCACTCCAGCGTCCCGCCGGGTCGGGACCCCACTTGTCCGTCCGAGGTGATGACTGTGAAAGCGACCGATATGCTGATGGAAGAACACCAACTGATCAAACGGCTGCTGAAAGTGCTCGACGCCACCGTGCAACGCCTGGAACAGGGCCAAACGGTCCGTCCTGGGCTATTTCTAGAGGTAGCTGATTTTAACCAAAATTTCACCGACAGATGCCACCACCGCAAGGAAGAAGCACTGTTCGCGTCGATGGTGGCGCACGGACTGTCGGAACAAACCAGCGCGGTCGCGCTGATGCCGCAGGAGCACGAACAAGGGCTTGCCCATAACGAGGATCTGCGCGCGACGGTTCAACGCTGGCAAGCGGGCGACGACGCGGCGCGGGCGGCGATCGTCGCTGTCGTGAACGAATATGCCGCGATGCAGCATCAGCACATCCATGAAGAAACCCACATCCTGTTCCCCATCGCCAAGCAGATCCTGCCGCCGGAAGCCCAGGACGAGCTGGCCGCGGTACTCGAACGCATCGAGCGGGAAGACATCGACCCCGATCTCAAACCGAAATGCCGGGCGCTGGTGGAAACACTGGAGCGCGAGGTCGGGTTGCGGTAACTTTTTGGATATTCAGGCGGGATTCAGGGCGTTGGTGTCTTGATGACGACAGGGATTCACCTTCAGGAGCATCAGGCCGCCATGAGCACCGTACTGGAACACCTCCGATTCGCCAATACGTCCCGGCGGGCCGTTTCCTACCCGCGCTTCTTCATCCCGGGCCTGTTGTCGCTGCTGGCGTTTTTTTGCGCGGACGCCGTTGCGGCCGGCGCCTTCGCGATGCTGACGCGGGAAGCCTTCGAGCGTTCCCAAGCACCCTGGGATCCGCAAATCCCCGCGCCTCTGGTGGAATTCGACCCCCCCGAGGGCGACGATCCACTCGGGCTCGATTTCGTCGAATACGGAAAGCTGATGGGGAAGCCCTTTTACGACGATAACGTCTGGTGGCTGCGGGCCAGCCCGCGCGGCAATTTCGAGAAAGATCCCCTCGACCTGCGGCTGCGCCAACCCGAACTGGGCGGTCAGGCGCCAGTCGTTTACCGCCCGGCGGACTTCAACTACCGCCATCCCGACATTCAACCGGCGCTGCCGGACGTCGTTCCCGCCGGAGCCCGCTATCTCAGCGCGGTCGATATCGGCGTTCGTCAGCGCGGCGCGGAGCGCTGGCCGCAGATGCTCCATCTGGGCGGCAACGGGTATGGTCGGCTAACCGGTTTCTCGCCGCTGGAATTCGGCACTTCGTTTCGGCTCGGCGTGCGCAACGTGGGCGAGCCGACCGAGGATTTCGTCAAACTCCGCAAGCTGTACTTGATGAAAATCAACGACCAGGCATTCCGGCTGCTGGGTCTGGCGGAGTGCGAAGCTTTTACGACGGCGTTCGCGGCCACCCTGCAACCGGGCGACGCCAGCAGCCTGCGAATCACCATGAAGATTTTTCCGCGCCTGCCGCTGCGGGTAGCCAGCGAGCCGAGCCTGGGACCGCTGGGCCTGAGTTCGATGTTCTGGAAGGACGAAAACGCCACCCCGGACGACCCGGAGGACGAAGCGCACGACGCCGACACCTTCGTCGCGTGGTACGCGGACGGGACGCAGCGGCGGCAGGCGCTCGCCGTTCCGACCCGCCCGACCGAACCGCCGCTGGCGGCCGACTTCGGTGCGGCGACCGATTTCGCCCTGATCCAGTCGGACCGGAACGCCGGCCACTATCGCCGCTACGAGTCGGTCGATTACGCCAATCGGACATCGCTGCTGGTCTCGGATATCCAGAGCAGCCTGCCCTACACCGTGGGACTGTGGCAGTCGTACACCGCTTACGAAGGCGCCGACAACATCGCGGCGTTCGTGCGCTTCAACCGGGACATGGATCCGCCGGCCTCGGTTGAGGAGGGCATTGTGTTTTCCTACACGCTGACCGCTTACCGCTAACCGCGCCCGTCCGGAAACCCGCGGCGGCTTCGCAACCGCCCCGCCGCGGGCAACGGTTCCTGGCGGCGTCTCCTCTCCAATAAAACAACACGAGCAAAACAACCATGCGTCATTTTCCTTTGTTTTCCATCATCCTACTGTGCGGCGCTCTGAGCGCTGGCTGCGCCAGCACCTCCACCAGCGACGCCGAGTCCATGAACACCGGTTTCCTCAGCGATTACGCCAAATTGGAACCCGACACCCTGGATCCCGACGCCCGGATTTATCTGAAGTCCGGCGTGGACTGGAAAAAATACGACAAGATCATGCTGGATCGCATCCAGATCTGGCTCAAGGACGACGCCGACTATAAGGGCATCGATCCCACCCAGTTGAAGGCGCTGACCGATTACTTCCAGCAGGCCATCGTCAAGGCGCTGGAGCCGACCTATCCCATCGTGACTCGACCCGGCCCCGACGTGCTGCGGGTGCGGGTGGCCATCACCGACCTGGTTCCCACCAAGCCGGAAATGAGCGTGGTGACTCTGGTGGTGCCCTACGCCACGGTGGCGGATCTGGCGGCGGGCGGCGGTACCGGTAGCACGCCCTATCTCGGCCAAACCGCCATCGAGGCCGAATTCCTCGACAGCCGGACTAACCAAGTGCTAGCGGCCTACGTGGACCGGGAAATCGGCAAGAAATACGACGTCGATCTGAGTCAGGGCGTGGGTTCGGCGGTGGAGAAAGGCTTCTCGTCCTACACCAAGGCCTACAGCACCTGGGCTTATGCCGAGGCCGCGTTCGACGACTGGGCTGGTCGGCTGCGCCGGCGGCTCGACGAGGCGCACAAATGATGGTTCGGCACGCATCGAGATCGGTGGTCTCCACCAGGAAGATGCCGCCCTTCGCGCACTCGGGGGCGATGGCCTCCGGTTCCCGATGGACGTATTTCCCGATCGGCCTTCGCAAGGGTTTGTCGTTGGTCATGGCGTGATCGGTCAGCGCCGCCAGCGGCAACATCGTGGCCGACGGCGGCGGCCAACAGGGAAGCAGATTCAAGCGATTTTTTTATGGTGCCGGGAGAGAGACTCGAACTCTCACGGTATCACTACCGGCGGATTTTGAGTCCGCTGCGTCTACCATTCCGCCACCCCGGCAGGGAGGGATGGGTGATTATAAGGGTTTTCTCTCGCCGGGCAAGCCGCGCCCAGCGGCTCATGTCGAAACCACGCCGGTCGGGTATGATGCCGCCCGTTCCAATACACGGAAAGCGACATGTCGAATCTCAAGAGTCTGAAGGCGGAGTTCCTGTTACTACTGACGGCATTGATCTGGGGATTCGCCTTCGTCGCCCAACGGGTCGGCATGGACCATGTTGGCCCCTTTACCTATAACGGGGTGCGTTTTCTGCTGGGCGCGTTGTCGCTCCTGCCTCTGCTAGCGATTCGCGCGGGCGCCACCCCTCCGGCCTCGCCGCGAAATTGGCGGACGATCCTCGCCGGCAGCCTGCTGGCCGGGTTGTTTCTGTTCGCGGGCGCTACCCTGCAACAGCTTGGCCTGGTCCATACCACCGCCGGTAAAGCCGGTTTCATCACCGGTCTGTACGTGGTCATCGTGCCGCTATTGGGTCTGTTGTGGCGGCACCCTACCCCGTCCACCACCTGGATCGGGGCGGGACTGGCCGTGGTCGGATTGTATTTGCTGACCATGACCGGCAGCCTGACCCTGGCCGAAGGCGACGGACTGGTGCTGGCCGGCGCTTTTTTCTGGGCGGGCCATGTGCAGGTGATCGGCTGGCTATCCGGGCGGATCGAACCGGTATTGCTGGCCTGCCTGCAAATCACCGTTTGCGGTGTGCTGAGCCTGGGCGTGGCGCTGGCCATCGAGCCGATTACCCTGCATGGTCTTCAAGGCGCGGCCATACCCATTCTATACGGTGGCCTGCTCTCGGTCGGCATTGCCTATACCCTGCAAGTCGTGGCCCAGCGCGACGCCCCACCGTCCCATGCCGCCATTATCCTCAGCCTGGAAACCGTGTTCGCCGCACTGGGCGGCTGGCTGCTGTTGAACGAAGTATTGCCCGGCCGCGGGTTGCTGGGTTGCGGCCTGATGCTCGCCGGCATGTTGCTGTCGCAACTGGGGCTGGGCAGGGCCGCGCCCACGCCGACCGAGCCGGCGGCGCCCTCCGCAACGCTGGCGGACGACGAACGCCGCTAGCCGTTCTTACCGGCGGCGGGTTCCCGCGCGGTATCGGGAGCCTCCGACGCCGGCGGCTCCGGCTCGCCGTCCCTGGATGGGTCGCCGCCCAACCGCTCCCGATACCAACATTGATAACAGAGCCGCAGACCGTCCTGGCTTAGAAAACCGGCCGGCGGCCCGAATCGCCCGCACAAATCGCAAATCAGATAACTGCTGACCATCGCACGCTCCCGTGTCGCTCAGCATCCCGAACACATAGCCGCCGTGCCCGCGTTTCTCCACCTGCCGCCCACCGATTGTGCGCCCGCTGTTCCGGTTGCGCCCATCGGGCATGGGGCATCGCCACCGGCGAGGCGCAAAAAATCGAATCTTTACTCAACTCCACAAGGCGCGCACGCCGAAATAGGCCATGTCCTTGAATCGGCGGATCGCGCCCTTGAGCAGCGAAGCACGCGGCTGGGTGCAGAAAGTCATGCTCAGCAGGATGCGCAGCTCGTTCTTCTCCAGCCGAGTGACCTTGTGAAACACCTTGGCGCCTTCGAAAACGATCAGGATATTGGGTGGGGTGGGCACGGCCACTTCCCGTTCGTCTTGGCGAATCACCAGCCGCGCCGACGACAAGCGATCCTCGTCAAGATGGCGGTTGACCAACGGCAGCAGCACGGTGAAATGACGGCCGTTATAGAAGTTGTAGTCGTAGTGCCAGCCGATATGGTCGCGCGGCCGGTCGTAAAACAGCAGCGAACAGGAACTTTGATCGTTGAGCGGTGTGGGAACCACCGGTTCGCCGATTACCGCCGTGCACAACCGGCGCAGGTAGTCCGACTGATAGAAGGCGACGATTTCCGGCGCGGTGCGGTGTAGCTCTTCGTAGGCGACGGTGCCGCCCTTCTTGTGGGCGGGGAGATAGCCGCGCTCGGTGCGGACATGACGCAAGGCGGATTCCCGCAACATGCCGAATGAAGTGTCCGGCAAAGGCCGGAGGAGAACCGCGATGCGTCGCCGAAAATCGGGTAGCGTTTCCGGCAAGCGTTCGGGCAGATTCAGGCCGGCCCCATAACGGGCGACGAGGTCGTGCTGACGAGTTTGCAGTTGACGGTATTGACGCTGCTTGCGCAGCTTGAGGCCGGTGAAGGCCAACGCCCCGGCGGCGGGAACCAACAAAATTTCCTGAAGCATGGTGGCAATCCGATGGAGTTGAACGGAAAACGGACCACCCCGACCGCAAGGCCGGAGCCCACCCGCCACCCTAATCGGACGCTGTGAACTTTCGATGAATGCACCCGGTTCAGGCGAAGGTATCGGCGAACGGGTTCCCATCCCGATCCCTTCAGGCACCTGCTTCGTGCAATACATGCACCGGCTTGACCTCAGCCCGACGCTTAGCGCGGGCATCGAGCACATTCTTGACGGCGATCAGGCAACCCAGACCGATGAACGCCCCCGGCGGCAGAATCGCCAACAGGAAACCGCGATAATCGTCGATCAGATGCAGGGTCAGCCCCTTGCCGAACTCCCCGAACAGCAGATCGGCCCGAGCGAACAGCGTCCCCTGCCCCACCGCCTCCCGCAGCGCGCCCAACAGCACCAACGCCAGCAGAAACCCCAACCCGGTGGCGATCCCATCCACCGCCGCCTTCGCCACGCCGTTCTTGAACGCGAACGCCTCGGCGCGGCCGATCACGCAACAGTTGGTGACGATCAGCGGGATGAAAATACCCAGCACCGTATAGAGCCCCGGCAGAAAGGCGTGCATCGCCAGTTCCACGGCGGTCACCACGCAAGCGATCACCATGACGAACACCGGAATCCGCACTTCCGGCCGCACCAGATTGCGAATCAGCGACACCGCCACGTTGGAAGTCAACAGCACCAGCGTGGTCGCCAGGCCGAGTCCCAGGCCGTTGACCACCGAGCTCGATACCGCCAGCAGTGGGCATAAGCCCAGCAGCGCCACGAAACCCGTGTTCTGGGTCCACATGCCATCCTTGAGAATCTTCCCATAACTCGTTTCGCTCATGTTCGCTCCTCTCGCCCAGTCCGCCCCCGCGCCCTCGATGCTTTCAGGGGTGAGACGATTGGCCGACCGTCTTCGCGCCAACCGCCGGGGCGAACAGTTGCTCGCGGTGGGTCCGGACGTACTCCAGGAATTTGTAGGCGGCCTTGACCACCGCCCGCGGCGTGACGGTCGCGCCGGTGAACTGATCGAACGCGCCGCCATCCTTTTTGACTTTCCATTTCGCCGGTTCTGGATCGGTCAGCGAACGGCCGGTAAACGCCAGAATCCACGGCGAGCGTTGCTCGTCGATGAGATCGCCCAGACCGGGCGTTTCCTTGTGCGCCAGAACCCGCACCCCGGCCAGGGTTCCGTCGGCATACACGCCAATCAGCAATCGAATCGGTCCGCCGTAGCCATCCGGCGCGGTCGGCGTGGCGAACAGCGCCACCGGCTGGCCGCCGCGACGCGCCCGGTAGACGGTCACCGGTTGGTCGGTGCCCAGCCACTCCGGCGCCACCACCTCGATCCGGTCGTCGATCGCGCGGTTATCGTAGCGTTCGGCCGGCACCAACCGGTTCAGGCTCGCTTCCAGCGCCGCCCGGTTGGCCGCCGCGATGATATCCTTGGTGCCGCTATGGGTCACGGCGACCAGCCCGGTGCCGACCACGGCGAAGCCGGTCAGGATCAGGGCGGCGATCCCCATGTGGCGCGCGACGGTTTTCATCCGCGTCGCGCTCCAAACACCCGGGGTTGGGTATACAGGTCGATGGTGGGCGCGGCAATGTTCATCAGCAGCACGGCAAACGCCACCCCGTCGGGATAACCGCCGAACGCCCGAATGACGTAGACCAGCACGCCGATCCCGGCCCCGTAAATCAGTCGGCCACGCGGCGTGGTGCTGGCGGTGACCGGGTCGGTGGCGATAAAAAAGGCGCCGAAGATCGCCGCGCCGCTCCAGAGATGAAACCAGGGTGGCGCATAACGTTGCGGGTCGATCAGATGGAACACGGTGGCGATCGTCGCCAGCCCACCCAGCATCCCGGCCGGAATCCGCCAGTCGGCGGCGCGGGTTTGGACCAGCCACAGCCCGCCGGCCAGAAAACCCAGCGCCGCCCATTCCCAGCCGCTGCCGGACACGATCCCGAACACCGGGCTGTTGCGGATCTCGGTCACGGTCAGGCCCAGGCCCAGTTGGGTGCGCAACACATCGAGCGGCGTCGCGCCGGTCAACCCGTCCGGGACGAGACGCCCCGCGCCGCCGAACACGATCTCCAAGGTCTCCGGCAAGCCCAGCGCATGCGCCTGCCCAACCCCGTGGGGAATCGGCCAGGCGCTCATCTCGCGCGGAAACGAGATCAGCAGCACCACGTAGCCGATCATGGCCGGATTGAAGGGGTTATAGCCCAAGCCGCCGTAGAGATGCTTGGCGACCACGATGGCGAAGGAGACACCCAGGACCGTCAACCACCACGGCGCCAGGGACGGCAGCGCCACCGCCAGCAGCCAGGCGGTCACCACGGCGCTGAAGTCGCCCAGATGCACGGCCAGCGGCTTACCCCGCGCCGCCAGCATCGACGTCTCCGCCGCCAGCGCCACCCCGGTGGCGATCGCCAGATTGACCAGCACGCCCCAGCCGAAAAACCAGGCCAGCGCCGCCACGCCGGGCGCCATCGCGTACAACACCCGGCGCATCACTTGGCCGACGCCGGTTTCGCGCAGAATATGAGGAGAAGTCGCGGTCTTGAAGCGCATCGCCGCTCAGCCGCCCCGCTCGGGGCCGTCGGCCTTGACCGCAACCGATGGCTGAGGCTCGTCCATCGACACGGCGACCCGACCCGGTTTGGCGCGGGCGACCGCCGTCTCGATGGGCAACTGACCCGCATCGACCGCCGGCGCGGGGCGGGGCGGCGTTTTCTGGCGCAACTTGGCTTCCCGCTCCTTTTGCTCGCGTTCCAATCGCTCCAGCCGGGCCTGATGCCGCTGTCGAGCCAACTCGGCCTTTTGCTTCTCCTTCTCTTGCGCCCAGATTTCGTTCTTGGCGTAGCGGTAGAAGTGCACCAGGGGAATATGACTGGGGCAAACGGCGCTGCAACAACCGCATTCGATGCAACTGAACAAGTGATAATCCTGGGCCTTGTCGAATTCCTTGGCGTGGGCGTGCCAGTACAACTGCTGCGGCAGCAGCTTGGCCGGACACACCTCGACGCAGGCGCCACAACGGATGCAGGGCATCGCGGGCTGTTCGGGCGTCAACTCCCCGGCGCCAGCGGCCAGGATGCAGTTGGTGGCCTTGGTTACCGGTACGTCGTCGCCATGCAGGGCAAACCCCATCATCGGTCCGCCCATGATCAAGCGTTCGACCCCCTCTCGATAACCGCCGCACAACTCGATCAGCGCCGAGAATGGCGTGCCGAGCAAAACCTCGACGTTGCCCGGCTGGGCCACTTGACCGGTCACGGTCACGATGCGGGACAGCACCGGCTCGCCAAAGTCGATGGCGCGGTGGACGGTGTAGGCGGTGGCGACGTTGAAACACTGGACGCCGACATCGACCGGCAAGCCGTCGACCGGAGTTTCCTTGCCGGTTAGCAACTGGATAAGTTGTTTCACGCTGCCGCTGGGATAACGGGTCGGCGCCACCCGGACCTGATAACCGGTTCCGGCGCAGGCGGCGACCATGGCGGCGACCGCTTCCGGTTTGTCGTCCTCGATGCCGATCAACACCTCGCGCGGCTCCAGCAGATGCACCATGACGTGCAGGCCGGCGACGATCCCGGCCGCGCGCTCGCGCATCAAGCGGTCATCGCAAGTGATCCAGGGCTCGCACTCGGCGCCGTTCAGGATCAAGGTGTCCAGTGGCCCGTCATGGCCGCCTGGATTCAGCTTGACCGCGCTGGGAAAACCCGCGCCACCCAGTCCGACCACGCCGGCATTGCGCAGCACGGCGCGCACCTCGCTCGCATGCAGCCGGCGGTAATCCACCGCTTGCCGCTCGATCCAGCGCTCCTCGCCGTCGGTCTCGATGGCAACGCACAAATCGGGCAGACCGGAGGGATGCGGCACCGGCCGCGATTCCACCGCTGTCACCACACCCGAGGTCGGCGCGTGCACGGCGGCGCTGATATAGCCGTCGGCCTGGCCGATCATTTGACCTTTCAACACCCGGTCGCCGACCTGGACCAAGGGCTTGGCGGTGGCGCCGATATGCTGGCGCAGCGGCACCGTCAATTGGTGAGGCAAGGGGCCGGCCAGGATCGGCCGCCGGTTGGACTCGCTCTTGTGACGGACGGTCTTGAGCCCGCCATGAAATGGAAACAGCGCGCTCATGCGGCGGCCCGGTCCGCGGGCCGGCGAACTTCGGGGGCGGGGCCGGGATAGGTCCACTTCCAGTTGGTAATGGTTTGCGCGACCGGCACCATGTCGATGCAATCCACGGGACACGGCGCCAGGCACAGCTCGCAGCCGGTGCACTCCCGGTCGATCACCGTATGCATGTGCTTGGCCGCGCCGAGAATGGCGTCCACCGGGCAAGCCTGGATACACAAGGTGCAACCGATGCAATTTTGCTCGTCGATGACCGCGACCATTTTCGGTTTCTCAACCCCATTGTCCGGATTGAGCGGCTTGGGGTCGCGGCCCAACAGCTCGGCCAAGGCGACGATGCCGTTCTCGCCGCCGGGCGGGCACTGGTTGATGTCCGCATCGCCGGCGGCGATGGCCTCGGCATAGGGCCGACACCCGGCGTAACCACATTGACCGCACTGGGTCTGCGGCAGGATGGCGTCGATCTTGTCCACGATGGGATCGCCTTCGACCTTGAAGCGCACGGCGGCAAAACCCAGCAGCAGGCCCGAAATCCCCGCCAGGGCGCTCAGCGCCACAATCGCCGTTATCATCGTCCTACCCCCTGGCCAAGCCGGAGAACCCCATGAACGCCAGCGACATCAACCCGGCGGTCACCAGGGCGATGGCCGCCCCGCGAAACGGCGCCGGCACATCCGCCGCCGCGATGCGCTCGCGCATGGCCGCGAACAGCACCATCACCAGCGAAAAACCGACCGCCGCGCCAAAGCCGTACAAGCCCGACTCGACGAAGCCGTGCCGGGTCTGCACGTTGAGCAGGGCCACGCCCAGCACCGCGCAGTTGGTGGTGATCAGCGGCAGATAGATCCCCAGCACCTGATACAGCAGGGGGCTGGTCTTGTGCACCACCATTTCGGTGAACTGCACCACCACCGCGATCACCAGGATAAAGGTGATGGTGCGCAGATACTCCAGATTCAGCGGCGCCAGCAGATACTCGTCGGCCAGATAGGCGCAGATCGCCGACAGCGTCAGCACGAAGGTGGTCGCCAGCCCCATGCCCATGGCGGTTTCCAGCTTGCGGGAAACTCCCATGAAGGGACACAAGCCCAAGAATTTCACCAGCACGAAATTGTTGACCAGAATGGTCCCGATCAAAATCAGCGCATACTCTTTCATGGCGCGCGACGTCCGGAGAGTTAAGGTGTTGGGCGCTGCGAAAAACTCGCGAACCCGGAGAAAAGACCGTTAAAAGCGCCTGCGGTTGCGAGAATGGCCCAAGAGACGGCATCGGCGGGAACAAGGCGGGCACGCAAGAAAATGCGAGACGATGATCGTTAGCGGCGACTAATCTAGCAGATTCGCCCGCGCCTCCGCCAGACGGTTTCGACGCAAGCTTATATCGTCCGGCCATATCGGCGGGCCAGGCGCGAAACCACGGGGCTTTCCCTGTTACGTCCACTCAAGCGGCGATTTGCGCGCCCGACAACAGAAACTCCATCAGCGCCTTCTGGGCGTGCAGGCGATTTTCGGCCTCGTCCCATACCCGGCTTTGCGGCCCGTCGATCACCTCGGCGCTGACTTCCTCACCCCGGTGCGCCGGCAGACAGTGCAGAAAAATCGCTTCGGGTTTGGCTTGGGCCATGATCTCGGCATTGACCCGATAGCCGCTGAAATCCCGCAGCCGCTGTTGCTGCTGCTCCTCCTTGCCCATGCTCGACCATACGTCGGTGGCGATCAGATCGGCGTCCCGGGCGGCGACCAGCGGATCGCGCAGCAGCACCACCCGACCGGCGGCGCGCTCCAGCAAATCCGCGTCCGGCTCGTAACCGGCCGGCACGGCGATGCGCAATTGAAACTCGAATTGACAGGCGGCGCTGAGATAGCTGTTGCACATATTGTTACCGTCGCCGATCCAGGCCACGGTTCGTCCGCGAATATCGCCACGATGCTCGATGAAGGTCTGAATATCGGCCAACAACTGACAGGGATGGTTGTAGTCGGTCAATCCGTTGAGCACCGGCACGCTGGAGTACTTGGCGAAACGCTCCACCTTGGCGTGCTCGAAGGTGCGAATCATCACCAGATCCACCATGCTCGACAGCACCCGCGCGGTGTCCTCGATCGGCTCGCCCCGCCCCAGTTGCGTGTCGCGCGGCGACAGGAAAATGGCGCTACCGCCCAGTTGCGCGATGCCGGCCTCGAAGGAAATCCGGGTGCGGGTCGAGGCTTTTTCGAAGATCATGCCCAGCACCTTTTGAGAAAACGGTGCGTGGCGCTCCCCGCGCCGGTGCAGGGTCTTCAACTCGCTGGCGCGCCGCAACACATACCGCAACTCCGCTGGGGTCAGATCAAACAAGCTAAGAAAATGGCGTGGTTTCATTACTATGAGTTCGCTGAAAAACACGGATTGCCGGCAATCCGTTCTGGTGGCCGCACACCGGCTTGTGGAAAATTCGCTCCGGCCTGGCGCGGAAATTTCGCAAGCCGTTTTCCAAAATCACAACGGCGGCACTGGCGAGCTGCCGTGAGCGATATTATAAGTCAGAAGTCAGTTATTTGACGGGTGGCCGCCAGCAAACCGCCAACGGGCGCCGCCTTCCCCCACGTCTACCGGACGATTCCCGATGCAAGTCAACTTCTGCCCGCAATGCGGCAACCCGCTGCAAGCCGCCGATATCGGCGGTCAGTCCCGACCGTGCTGCACCGCCGCCGGCTGTGCCTACGTACACTGGGACAACCCGGTGCCGGTGGTCGCCGCCATCGTCGAACTGGACGGCGCGGTCGTTCTGGCCCGCAACCGGAACTGGCCGGAGAAAATGTATGGGCTGATCACCGGTTTTCTGGAAAAAGGCGAAACGCCGGACGCCGCCGTCTTGCGCGAGGTGCGCGAAGAACTGGGGCTGGACGCGGTCGCCGCCCGGTTCGTCGGTTACTACCCGTTTTTCGAGATGAATCAGTTGATCCTGGCCTTTCATGTGCCGGCGCGGGGGACTATCGCGCTCGGCGAGGAGCTGGCCGACATCAAGCGCGTGCCGGTCGAGCGGCTGAAACCGTGGGCCATCGGCACCGGCCCGGCCGTCCGCGACTGGCTGGCCACCCGTTAGTCCGGAAAGCCGTCCAGGAGCGGCTCGGCCGGAACTGGCCGAGAAGAATGCCTTGATCGAGGAGCTGCGGCGCGAGGCGCCCGCGCGGCGACGGTCTAAAGCCATCGTTCAATTCTGGGCGATATCCTTGAGGACTTCGGCGTATTTCTCGGCGTCGGTGGTGCGCAGCAGGCGGCGGACCGTCGCGGTCAGCGCGGCGATCTCGCTCTCCTGAATAACCCGCTTGATCTCCAGTAGCGCGGTGGGATGCATGCTGAACAGGGTCAGGCCCAGCCCCAGCAGCAGCCGGGTGTAGCGGGGATCGCCGGCCATCTCTCCGCACAGGCTGACCGGAATGCCGGCTTTGTGGCCAGCGCGGATGGTATTGTGGATCAACATCAGCACCGCCGGATGGAGCGGGTCGTAGAGATGGTTGATCTCGTCGTCCACCCGATCGATGGCCAAAGTGTATTGGATCAAATCGTTGGTGCCGATCGACAGAAAATCCAGATAACGGGCGAACTGGGGCGCGCAAACCGCCGCCGCCGGCACCTCGATCATGCCGCCGACTGGCATCTTTTCATCGAAGGCAAGACCCCGGTCGCGCAGTTCCTCTTTGGTCTCCGCCACCAGCCGCAGCACCTGGAACACTTCCTGGATGGCCGACAGCATTGGAATCATCATCCGCACCGGCCCGTGCGCCGAAGCCCGCAGGATGGCGCGCAGCTGTGGGCGAAACATCGCCAAGTCCTTGAGACACATCCGAATCGCCCGCAAGCCGAGCGCCGGATTGGTGCAGACCGGACCACCGCCGCGGCCACCGTCCACTTGTTTGTCGGCGCCAAGATCGGCGGTGCGAATGGTGATGGGACTTCCTTCCAGGGTCTTGATCACATGCAGATAGGAAGCCAGATGCTCTTCCTCGTCCGGCACGTCGGAGCGATTCATGAATAGAAACTCGGTGCGGTACAAGCCAACCCCGTCGGCCATCACGTCCCGCACCGCCGCCGCGTCCTCCGGCAGTTCGATGTTGGCGTACAAGTTGATCGTCAGCCCGTCACGGGTGATCGCCGGCTTGCCCTTGAGTTTGTTCAGCTCGCGTTGCTGCCGGCGCTCCTCCTGCTGCTTGTGGCGGTAGTAGCGCAGGATGCGCTCGTCCAAACCGAGCAGGATCACACCCTGCCGGCCATCGACGATCACCGGCTCGTCGTGGCCCAGATAAGCGCGGGCGTTGCGCGCGCCGACCACCGCCGGGATGCCCAGGCTGCGCGCCAGAATGGCGGTGTGAGACAGCGGGCCACCGTACTCGGTCACGAAAGCCAGCACCCCTTGATGCTGCATCAGGATGGTGTCGGCCGGGGTCAGGTCGTCGGCGACGACGATGCGTCCCATCAATCGGCTGGATGCCAGCTCGGTGTAATCGGGGTCGTTCAGATAAGCCGGATCCTCGGTCACCAGCACGCGCTGTACTCGCCGCACCACATGTTCCACATCGTCCTTGCGGGTGCGCAGATACGGATCGTCCATGTCTTCGAACACCTGGATCAGCAGATCCCGCTGGATCTTCAGCGCCCATTCGGCGTTGCACTTGCGCGTGCGAATCAGCTTGATCGGCGCCTCGGTAAAAGTCGCGTCTTCCAGCATCAGCAAATGGGTGTCGATGAAGGCGGCGACCTCCGTCGGCGCCGTCGGGGGAACCTGCACTCGGACATCGCGCAACTGCCGCCTGGCTATATCCAGACTATTCAGAAAACGCTGGACTTCATCCTCGACGATGGCGTCGGGGATGGTGTACTCGGCGATTTCCGGCTGGTTACGCTGCAGCAGGTAGGTTCTGCCGATCGCATACCCCCGGGAAACCCCGATGCCATGCAGCGAAAACGGCATGCGGAAGCCCTCTCATTCGCTCTCGTCGAAGCGGCGGCGCACCAGATCTTCGAGATGTTCGAGCGCCTGTTCGGCCTCGGGACCGCTGGCGCACAACTCCAATCGGGCGCCACGCGCGGCCGCCAGCATCATGACCCCCATGATGCTTTTGCCATTGACTTCGCGTCCATCGCGCAACAATCGGATCTCGGCGTCGAATCCGGCCGCCAGGGTCACGAATTTAGCAGCGGCGCGGGCGTGCAACCCCAGCCTGTTGATGATGACAATTTCCCGCTTCAGCACCCTGACGCTCCCTCTGTTCCCCAGCCAATCCAACCGTAACCGCCCATTGAGCTACACCGTCAATTTTAGTTCTCGATGGCGAACCATGACATAGTCGCGCAACCCACTGAAATGGCGAGCCAGCGCCTCGGCGACGAACACCGAGCGGTGCTGACCGCCGGTACATCCGATGGCCACGGTCAAATAACTCCGCTCGCTGCGCTCGAACCGCGGCAACCAACCCTCCAGAAAATGACCGACGTCGGCGATCATCGCGTCCACTTCCGGTTGGCCGGCGAGAAAATCGATCACGGTCCGATCCAGGCCGGTCAGAGGGCGTAGCTGCGGCTCCCAGTGCGGGTTAGGCAAACAGCGGACATCGAACACAAAATCGGCGTCGGCGGGCACGCCGTTCTTGAAGCCGAACGACTCGAACAGCAGCGACATCGCCTCGCTGGGCGTCTCGTGCACGCGGGCGCGAATCAGCTCGCGCAACTGATAGAGGTTGGTGTCGCTGGTGTCGACGAGCAGATCGGCGCAGGCCACGATTGGCTCCAACAAAAGCCGCTCCCGCTGAATCGCCTCCCGCAAGGGGATGCTGCCCAGATCCAGGGGATGCCGCCGCCGGGTTTCACTGTAGCGCTTGAGCAGAATCTCATCGTCGGCCTGAAGGAACAGCACGTCCACCCGCAGATCGCTGGCGCGAAGCTCGGCCAGCGTGGCGGGAAATCGATGCAAATCGTCGATGAAATTGCGCGCGTCCACTCCCACCGCCACCGTCGGCGGCAAATAACCCCTGGCGGCGGTGATTTCCCGCGCCAGGGGTAGAATCAGCTTGAACGGCAGGTTATCGACGCAGTAATAGTCCAGATCTTCCAGGGTTTGCAGCGCGATGGTCTTGCCGGAACCGGATAAACCGCTGACGATGATTATTCGCACGAAACGGCCCTCGCCATGGTTTTTTCCATGCGCGCCATCAGATCCTGTTCGGCGTGATATCCGCCCAAGCGCAGGATGTGATCGCGCACCGCGCATTCCACCAGCACCGCCAGATTGCGGCCGGGCGCGATCGGCAAGGTGATCGCCGGTACGCCGACGCCCAGAATGACCCGGTTTTCCCGCATCCCCTGCAGCCGGGCATCGGCCGGCGGTGCGATCTCCTCCATTTTGACCAAGTGGAGAATCAGCCGGATACGCTTGTTGCGCTTAATGGCGCTATCTCCAAACATACGGCGGATATTGAGGATGCCAAGCCCGCGCACTTCCAGCAGATCGCTCAAGGCGGGCGGACAGGTTCCTTCCAGGACCGACGACGCCACCCGGGTCAGGGTCGGCGTGTCGTCGGCGATCAGGCGATGGCCGCGACTGATCAGCTCCAAGGCCAGCTCGCTCTTGCCGATGCCGCTGCCGCCGGTGATCAGCACGCCCAGGCCGAACACTTCAAGCAGCTCGCCGTGGACCACGGTGGAAGCGTCCAGACCGTGCCGGTAGTGGTTGAGTTGCTCCAGCGCCACCTCGGGCGTGACCGGGCTGGACCAGAGCGGGACGCCGGCCGCCTCGGCGCCGGCCCGCAGCGCCTCGACCGGCTCCACGCCGCCGCACACCAGCACCGCACCCGTCGGGAATTCCAGCAGATCGCGGATCAACGCCTCCCGCACCGCCGGTTCGAGCCGACCGAAAAAGTCGCTTTCCTCCGGACCGCAGATTTGCAGCCGGGGGGAATGAACCCAGTTCAGCCGGCCGTACAAGGGAATGCCGGCTTCGGTCAAGGGCCATAGGATGCGTTCCGCCCCCGCCGCGCCGCCGGCCCAGTTCAAGTCCAACACGGCTTCCAGCGCCTGGAATACATCCTTCGCGCGGGCCGGCTGGTTCATGGCAAGGTCATGGCCGCGGGCTTCCAATCCCGGAACTGGGTAAACAGCATCCGATTGGAGTCGGTTTCCCGCAATTGCCGGCAAAAGGCCTGGTCGCTGAACATTTCCGCCAGATAGGCAAGAATCTTCAGATGTTCGTCGGTGTAATGATCCGGCACCAGCAGACCGAACACCAAGTCCACGGGCTGCCGGTCGATGGCGTCGAAATCCACGCCCTTTTTTAACTTGACAAACGCGCCAATGGCCTGCTGGCTGTGCTCGAAGCGGCCATGGGGCAGGGCGACCCCATGACCCAGACCCGTGCTCCCCAGACGCTCCCGGCCGATCAGGCTGTCGAAGATCGGCCGGACCGTCAAATCGGGCTGACCGGTGACGAGCAGCTCACTCAATACCTCGATGACCCTTTTCTTGCTGGCTACTTCGCTGTCACAGACGATCCGGTCGGAGGTAATCAGGTCTGTAATATCCATGAAGTTCACTCAAGGCTGGGGGTAACTGCGCGCCTTTTCGCCACGATGCTTGTCCGTCAGTTTTTCCTTGTGTTTCTTGATCTGACGGTCGATCTTGTCGATCAGGGCATCGAGCGCGGCATACATATCCTCGTCGACGGCGTCGGCGAAGATCTCGTGACCGGCCACATGGATCGTCGCTTCGGCCTTCTGGCGCAGCTTCTCGACGCTGAGAATCACCTGGGCGCTGGTCGCATTGTCGAAATGCCGCTCGATACGCTCCAGTTTGTCGTGCACGTAGTCGTGCAGCGCCTGGGTGATTTCCACATGGTGTCCGCTCAGTTTGATTTGCATGACATGGACTCCTGGCTGGCAGGTCTCGTTTGGATCGGGCGTTGGAGCCGTCGACCGGCGCGCGTTCCATGGCGACCGCTGGACCGTTGCGGATTCACGCCGTCCGGCACGCCCCACACTCCCGTTGCGATGCCCCTCGCGGGGCGGGTATCCCCGTCCGTTCAGACGAGGCGTTTACGATCCGAAGAAGAAGGAATGGAAATGGCTTCCCGATATTTGGCCACCGTGCGCCGGGCCACATGAATACCCTCGGCCTCCAACAGTTTGGCGATCTTATCGTCGCTGAGCGGCTTACCGGGGTTTTCCGCCTGGATCAGCTTGCGGATCATGGCACGGATGGCGGTGGACGAACACTCGCCGCCGTCGCTGGTGCCGACATGGCTGGAAAAGAAATATTTCAGCTCGTAGATCCCTCGCGGCGTATGCATGTATTTCTGGGTGGTCACCCGCGAGACGGTCGATTCGTGCATGCCCAGCGTCTCGGCGACATCCCGCAGAATCAGCGGCTTCATGTACTCGTCGCCCTGTTCCAGAAATTCCCGCTGACGCTCGACGATGCAGGTGGCCACCTTGAGCAGGGTCTCGTTGCGATTTTGCAGGCTCTTGAGAAACCAGCGCGCCTCCTGCAGATGGTTCTTCAGACAGGCCGTGTCGCCGTTCGGGCTGCTTTGCCGCGCCAAGGCCGCGTAGCGGGCGTTGATGCGCAGCTTGGGCATGTTATCGGGGTTCAGCTCGACCCGCCAGGCATGGCGCTGGCGGTAGACCAATACGTCCGGAACGACGTACTGCGGCGCGGCGTTGGACAGGCGGGCGCCCGGGCGCGGATCCAAGGACTGAATCAGGCTCACGATACCCTGTAGCGCCTCGCGCGTCACCTTGAGCCGACGCATCAAGCCGGCGAAATCGCGCTCGGCCAACAGTTCCAGATGATGCTCGACCAGGCGGCGCGCCTCGGCCAGCCACGGGGTATCGGCCGATAACGCCTCCAGTTGCAACAACAGGCATTCGGCCGGGCTTCGGGCGCCGACGCCCTGCGGATCGAAGCGTTGAATCTGCCCCAACACCTTCTCGGCCTCGGCCGGCGTCATCGCGATTCCATCGTGCAAACCCTGGCAAATATCCTCCAGCGACGCGGCCAGATAACCGGACTCGTCGATCGCGTCGATGATGGCGGTGGCGACCGCCAGTTCCCGCTCGCCGAACGGCGTCAGCCGCATCTGCCAGTACAGATGGTCGCGCAACGATTCCCCGGCGCCGGCATAGCGCTCGTAGGGATCCCATTCCTCCTCTTCGCCTCGGGAATAGCTGGTCGCGCCGTCATACGATTCGTAGACATCCTCCCACGCGCTGTCCACCGGCAGTTCGTCCGGCAGGGTATTCGCCGTCGCGTCGATTTCTGCCTCCGGCCCGTTCTCCGCCGCCGTTTGGGCCGCCAGGGTTTCCGGCTGGACCGGCGGATCCTGCGGTTCGTCGGCCTGCTCCAACATCAGGTTGGAGTCGAGAACCGCCTGCACCTCCACCTGTAGATCCAGACTGGACAATTGCAACAGGCGAATCGCCTGCTGCAATTGGGGGGTCATGGTCAGTTGCTGACCCAGGCGTAGCTGTAATGACTGTCTCATAACCATTCAAGCCTGCATCAAGCCGCTTCACTTAACCTACCTATAATCCTAGCGGGTTTTCGGCTAGAGTGGCTAACGCGGCGGACATTTGCCAGCCGACCGGCGCTCGCCGGGTCAAAGCTGGAACGATTCGCCCAGATAAACCCGACGGACCTGTCGGTCGGCGAGAATCGTGCCGGGATCGCCCTCGGCGATCACCCGGCCCTCGTTGAGAATATAGGCGCGATCGCAGATCCCCAAGGTCTCGCGCACGTTGTGATCGGTGATCAGCACACCGATCCGGCGCTCGCACAAGTGGCCGATAATGCGCTGGATATCCAGCACCGACAAAGGATCGACTCCGGCGAACGGCTCGTCCAGCAACATGAACGCCGGCCGGGCCGCCAAGGCCCGGGCAATCTCCACCCGGCGGCGCTCGCCGCCCGACAGGCTGATGCCCGGGTTGTCGTGCAGATGGCCGACATGCAGCTCATGCAACAGCTCCTCGGCCAGCGGCCGGCGCTCGGCTTTGCTCAGATCCGGACGGGTTTCCAGAATCGCCATTACATTGTCCAGCACCGTCAGCCGCCGAAATATCGACGGTTCCTGCGGCAGGTAGCCGACCCCCAACCGCGCCCGCGCGTGCATCGGCAGGTGGGTCAGGTCACGGTCGTCCAACAGCACCCGCCCTTCGTCGCAATGAATCAGACCGACCATCATGTAAAAGGTGGTGGTCTTGCCGGCGCCGTTCGGCCCCAGCAGACCGACCACTTCGCCGCTGGCGACCGTCAGCGAGGCGGCGTCCACCACCACCCGCTTGCGGTAGCGCTTGACGACCTCCTTGGCAATCAACTGGGCCATGATCAGGGCTTCTTGGCGGCGGGGAGCACGCTTTGTCCACGCGGCTGGATGGTGAACTGGATGCGACCGTTCGCACCGGCGCCGCGCGCCCGCACCACATCGCCCTTGAGATCGTATTCCACCCGATCCCCGGTAAACACATCCTGTCCCTGCACCAGTCGAGCATCGCCGCTCATGATGACCTTGGCGCTACCGACGTTGTACTCGACCCGCTGGCTGGTGCCCAGAATTTCCGGTTTGTCGGCCGCCGGCTTGTAGCGCAGGTTGACGGGCTTTCCCACCGCTTCCATCCGTTCGAAGCTGCTGTCCTTGACGTGGATGGTGGCGGTGTCGGCGGTCAATCGCATCGAGCCCTGGCTGATCACCACGTTGCCTTCGTAAACGCTCACGCCGGTCTTCTGATCCAACTGGCCGCGGCTGGCCTCCAGATGAATCGGCTGCTCGCGATCCTCCGGCAGAGCGGCGGCCGAGGACGCCACCAGCGCCAGCGCCAGCCCGAGTTTACGGCTTGGGGGGTTCATAGACACCTCGCACTTCGGAAAGCAGTTCCAACCGCTGCTGATCCAGATAGGCGCGCACGCCGACGGCGCGCAACTCGCCGCCCGGCGTCACCGCCCGGGTCGGCGCGGCGGTTTCGGCGTAACGAATATCGGGCCGCACCAGCACGTCGCGGGTGGTCATGGCGACCGGTGGCTGGCCGCTCTCGGCGGTACGGATCATCACCACCTCGCCTTCCAGCCGGATCCGCTCCCGGTTGGGAGCGATCCAGCCCTGTTCGGATCGTAGCCGCCACTCACGGGTCTGGCCATCCGGCCGATACCAGTCCATTTGCGGCTGTTCGACCTGAGTACCGAGCTGACCCGGCAATTGCTTCAACAACGGGGCCTCGACCACATACTCCGGCAGACCGGCAACCGTCATCCGCACGGCCCGGAATCGTCGGACCACCAGCACCGGCTCCCGACTCTCGACTGGAACCGGCTCGCGCAACGAGGATTCCACCCAGCGCAACAAGCCGTAGCTCGAAGCAGCCAATAGCGCCAGGCCGGCCAGGTACAGGCCGCCGCGTACCGTGAAACCGTCGCGCGCCGCGCCGCCACGCTCTTTCACCCGGTAGCGGCCTTAAAGATAACGGCCACGCAGGCCCGTCAGTTGGCCGCGCGCCTCCAGCAGCAGTTCGCAGACATCGCGCGCCGCGCCACGCCCGCCACAACTGGGCGTTTGCCAGTGGGCATGCTGCTTGACGAAGGGATCGGCGTCCTGCACCGCGATGGCCAAACCGACCCGGCCCATCACCGGCAGATCGATCAAATCGTCGCCAACGTAGGCCACCTGCTCCGGGTCCACACCCAGCCTCGCCTGCAAGCTGTTGAACGCCGCCAATTTATCCTGCACGCCCAAATAGGCGTAGCGGATACCCAGATCGGTCATGCGCCGCTCCACCGAGGCGGCGTGACGACCGGAGATGATAGCCACCTCCACGCCCGCTTCGAGCAACATCTTGATGCCATGCCCATCGCGAATATGGAAGGCCTTATATTCATTGCCGTCGTTACCCAGATAAAGGTGACCATCGGTCAACACGCCGTCCACGTCGAAGATGACCAACTGAATCTGGGTGGCCTTGCTCAGGATATCGCGCATGATCGATCTTCCGCCGGGTGGAGATTACAACACGCCGGCGCGCAACAGATCGTGCATGTTGAGGATGCCGGCCAGCTTCCCGATGGAGTTTACCACCGGCAGGGCGTTGATCTTGTACTGTTGCATCATGCGCAGCGCCTCGGCGGCCAGAGTGCCGGGCGCGATGGTCTTGCAGTCGCGGATCATCACCTCGGCGACCCGGGCGGTATGCACGTCCACCTGCCGGTCCAGCGCCCGGCGCAGATCGCCGTCGGTGAACACCCCCAGCACGCGCTCCTCGCCATCCACCACCACGGTTGTGCCCAGACCTTTGCGGCTCATTTCCAGTAGCGCGTCTTTCAGCAAATCGTCGGGCGCGCTGCGCGGCATCCGCGCGCCGGTGTGCATCACATCGTCGGTCAGCAGCAGCAGGCGGCGCCCGAGCCGGCCACCGGGATGAGAGCGGGCGAAATCTTCGGCGGTAAAACCCCGTGCTTCCAACAACGCCACGGCCAAGGCGTCGCCCATCACCAGCGTGGCGGTGGTGCTGGAGGTCGGCGCCAGCCCCAATGGGCAGGCTTCCTGCGGCACGCTGACGTCGATATGCACGTCAGCGGTTTGGGCCAGCGTCGAGGTGGGATTGCCGGTCAAGGCAATCAACGGAACGCCCAAGCGCTTGATTAGCGGCAGTAGCGTCAAAATTTCATCGGTTTCGCCGGAATTCGACAGCGCCAACACGACATCCTGGACAGTGATCATGCCCATATCGCCGTGGCTGGCTTCGGCGGGATGAACGAAAAAGGCCGGGCTGCCGGTGCTTGCCAGGGTCGCGGCGATTTTGCCACCGATGTGCCCGGATTTGCCCATGCCGAGAACCACAATCCGGCCCTGGCAACGGAGCATGAAATCGCAGGCATGGACAAAGCGGTCGTCGATACGGCTTTGCAACTGCTCGACAGCCTGAGCTTCAATCGCCAAAACCTGGCTCGCCAAACGTTTCAATTGATCGGGGTGCATATTCGGTCGAAATCGAGTTCGGTTGTTCAATCATCCCTGCAAAGAGCGCCTGCTTCCATCCTCGATTCTTGGAAGTCTTGCCAAAAAACAGGGGCGGCCACAGCCGCCCCCCATGCTTTTAATCAGCGGCGTTGCTTGCCTGAAGCAACGCCGCCCGTTCTCAGCCGGTTGTGGCTGGCTTGAATTCGCCTTCCAGCAGCTTGGCGTGCGCCGCCGCCAGCCGGGCGATCGGCACACGGGGCGACGAGCAGGACACGTAGGTCAAATTGGCAAAATGGCAGAAGCGCATCGAAGCCGGATGACCGCCCTGTTCGCCGCAAATGCCGACCTTGAGACCATTGCGGGTCTTCCGGCCATTTTCAACCGCAAACTGCATGAGCTGGCCGACGCCGGCCGTATCCAACGCCTCGAACGGATTATCCTTGAGAATCGCGGCGGAGTTGTAGAACGGCAGGAACTTGTTCTCGGCGTCCTCGCGCGAGAACGAGAAAGTGGCCTGGGTCAGGTCATTGGTGCCAAAGGAGAAGAACTCAGCCACACCGGCGATTTCACCGGCGCGCAGACAGGCTCGCACGACCTCCATCATGGTGCCAAACTCGAAATGCACCTTGACGGCGTACTTGGCCTCAACCTGCGGCAACACCTCGTCGACCAGCGCCTTCACCCGCTTCAGTTCTTCCACGGTGCACACCTGCGGCACCATGATTTCCGGATGGACGTTGACCTTCTCCTGAATGCATTCCGCCGCCGCTTCCAGAATGGCGCGGATCTGCATCTTGTAAATCTCGGGATAGGTCAGACCCAGGCGGACGCCGCGATGACCCAGCATCGGGTTGATTTCGTGCAGGGCGCGCGCCTTCTGCAGGATTTCTTCCTTCTTGGCCAGCACGTCGGAGACCAGATGGCTGTCGTTTAAAATGCCCAACTGTTCAACCGCTTTCGGATTGACCTGGCTGAGAATCTGGCTGATCGCTTCCAAACCCTGCGCGGTCTGGCGCAAATGGCGCAGATGCTCGATGTCGTCGATCAAGGTTTGCTCGGACGGCAGGAACTCGTGAATCGGCGGATCGAGCAGGCGAACCGTGACCGGACGCGGCGCCATCACCCGGAAGATTTCCT
Organism: Candidatus Competibacter sp.; assembly: GCA_029624815.1. Taxonomy (GTDB): domain Bacteria; phylum Pseudomonadota; class Gammaproteobacteria; order Competibacterales; family Competibacteraceae; genus Competibacter. Next base: position 54,120 of record JARSSH010000043.1, on the reverse strand, counting down.
TGAAATCGCTGCGCTGCATCGGCAGCAGCTTGGCCAAGGCGGCTTCGCGATCCTCGGTGGTCTCGGCCAGAATCATTTCCAGCACGATGGGCAGGCGCTCCTTGGCGTTGAACATCCGCTCGGTGCGGCACAGGCCGATGCCCATGGCGCCGTAGTTGGAAGCGCGCTGCGCCGCTTCCGGCGTGTCTGCGTTCGCCATGACCTTGAGGGTAGCGATCTCGTCGGCCCAACCCAGCAAGGTGCGCAGTTCCGGGGTGAATTCCGGTTCGATGGTGGGAACGGCGCCCAGATAGACCTGGCCGGTGCCGCCATCGATGGTGACGACGTCGCCCTCATGCAGCACCTTGTCGCCGATGATGGCCTGGCGCTGATGCACATTGACCAGAATGTCTTCCGCGCCGACCACACAGGGCTTGCCCATGCCGCGCGCCACAACCGCCGCGTGCGAGGTCTTGCCGCCGCGGCTGGTCAGGATGCCGACCGCGGCGAAGAAACCATGGATGTCCTCCGGCTTGGTTTCCTCGCGCACCAGAATGATTTTCTCGTTGGCGCCGCGCCCGCGCTTTACCGCGGTGTCGGCGTCGAACACGATCTTGCCCGACGAAGCGCCGGGAGACGCGCCCATACCGACCGCCGCCGGCGCCACTTTTTGCTTGGGATCGAGCTGCGGGAACATCATCTGTTCGAGCGACTCGGGGTCGATCCGCAACAACGCCTTTTCGCGGGTGATCAGCCCTTCCTTGGCCATTTCCACCGAACTGCGCACCATGGCCTGGGCGTTCATCTTGCCGTTGCGGGTCTGCAAGCAATAGAGCACACCCTTCTCGATGGTGTACTCGTAATCCTGCACTTCGTGGTAGTGGCCTTCCAGCTTGTTGCGCAGATCCACCAGTTGCCGGTACAGATCCGGCATTTCGTCCTTCATCTCCGCGACCGGCTTCGGGGTGCGGATGCCGGCCACCACGTCCTCGCCCTGGGCGTTGACCAGGTATTCGCCGTACATGACGTTTTCGCCGGTGCCGGGATCGCGGGTGAAACCCACGCCGGTCGAGCAGTCGTTGCCCATGTTGCCGAACACCATGGTCACGATATTGACCGCGGTGCCGTTGGCCTGCGCCGGGGTGATCTTGAACTCGCGGCGATAATCGACCGCGCGCTGACCCATCCACGAGTTGAACACCGCCTTGACCGCCAGTTCCAACTGCTCATAGGGATCTTGCGGGAACGGCCGCCCGGTCTGCTCCTGGACGACTTGCAGGAACAACTGGCCGATATCGCGCAGATCCTCGGCGCTCAGGGCCACATCCACCTTCACCCCGGCACGGCGCTTGATCGCCTCGAAGTGCTCGTCGAAATAATGATCGTCCACGCCCAGCGCGATCTTGCCGAACAACTGGATGAAACGGCGGTAGGCGTCGTAGCCGAAGCGCGCGTTGCCGGTCAGCTTGATCAGTCCAGCCAGAGTGGCTTCGTTCAAACCCAGGTTGAGAATAGTGTCCATCATGCCCGGCATCGACATGGCGGAACCGGAGCGCACCGAAACCAGTAGCGGGTTGCCGGCGCCGCCGAATTGCTTGCCCGTTTCCTGCTCCAGCCAGGCCATGTGCTCGCGCAGGTCGCCCATGATCCCATCGGGCAGGCGATTGTTGGCGCCGATGTAGTCCAGGCAGGCTTCGGTGGTGATCACGAAGCCCGGCGGCACCCGCAAACCAATTTGCGTCATCTCGCAAAGATTGGCGCCCTTGCCGCCCAGCAGCATTTTGTTTTTGCCGTCACCTTCGGTGTACTTATAAATATACTTCTTCGCCATGATCCTACCTTCATAAGTGGTTGAGGGAGCGTCGGACTCATCCGACTTCGCAACAGCATAGACCATCCCGCGCCGTCTTGAACGGTCGGCCGGACTGCTTTCTGTCGCCGGGATTGCGCGTGCGGAAAAATAGTTCCGCCAGTAAGGGAATACTGGTCGCCGGTCGATCGACCGGCCTGTATCGCCCTCAAAGATAACCACATAGCTCGGAAATTGCCAAGAACATCCGGGGCGGCGGCGGCCCGGAACCAGGAGCGGTCATTTGACTTGCCGGCGGCTTGGCCGGAAGATAGTGAACTTTTTATCTATCCGTCCCAACCGTTATTCCCAAGTTTAACAAAAGGATGCTCGCGATTAGCACCCGCTTGAACACCGCCCTGCCCTGCGACGATCCTCTGGTGACCGTGCACCGCTTGTCGTTCAGCCGCGGCGAGCATCGCATCTTTCGAGAAGTGGATCTCGCCATCCCGCGCGGTAAGGTCACGGCCATCATGGGGCCGAGCGGCACGGGCAAAACCACCTTGCTGCGCTTGATCGGCGGCCAGATTCGCCCCGATGCCGGCCGCATCGAGGTCGACGGCATCTGTGTCCACCAGCTCGACCGCAAGGATCTGTACCAATTGCGCAAACGCATGGGCGTGTTGTTTCAGAGCGGCGCGCTGTTCACCGATCTGAGCGTGTTCGACAATGTCGCCTTCCCACTGCGCGAGCACACCCGACTGCCGGAGCCCCTGATCCGAACCCTGGTGCTGATGAAGCTGGAAGCGGTTGGCCTGCGCGGCGCCCATGCCTTGATGCCGGCGCAACTGTCGGGCGGCATGGCCCGCCGGGTGGCGCTGGCTCGCGCCATCGCGCTCGATCCGATGATGATCCTGTACGACGAGCCGTTTGCCGGCCAGGATCCGATCTCGATGAGCGTGCTGGTGCAATTGATCCGCACCCTCAACGACGCCCTCGGTTTGACCAGCATCATCGTCTCGCACGATGTCAAGGAAACCGCCGCCATCGCCGATTATCTCTATCTCATCTCCGACGGTCAGGTGGTGGAGCACGGCACGCCGGAGGATCTGAGCCGCTCCGCTTCGCCTTGGGTGGATCAATTCATGCACGCCCTGCCCGACGGTCCGATGTCTTTTCATTATCCGGCGCCGCCCTACGACACCGATTTGCTGGCGGGCACTCCGACATGATGGCGTTGCTGGCGGAATTGGGACGCTTCGTACTGGACCGGTTGGCTCGGCTGGGCCGGGCCAACCTGTTCCTGCTGCAACTGTTGCGCGCGCTGTCGTTTCTGTTCGGCCGACCCGGGCTGCTGGTCAAGCAACTGCACGCGGTTGGCGTTCTGTCGCTACCCATTATCCTGGTTTCCGGCCTGTTCGTCGGCATGGTGCTGGGTCTGCAAGGGTATGCCAATCTGGTGGATTTCGGCGCGACCTCTTCGCTGGGCACGGTGGTGGCGCTGTCCCTGATCCGGGAGCTGGGGCCGGTGCTGACCGCCCTGCTGTACGCCGGTCGGGCCGGTTCGGCGCTGACCGCCGAGATCGGGCTGATGCGGGCGACCGAACAACTGGCCAGCATGCAAATGATGGCGGTCGATCCGTTTCCCCGCGTGCTGGCCCCGCGCTTCCTGGCCGGCTGCATCGCGGTGCCCCTGCTGACCGGCATTTTTACCGCAACAGGCATCCTGGGCGGCTACTTGGTCGCGGTGGTGCAACTGGGCGTGGACGGTGGTTCGTTCTGGGCGCAGATGCAGGCGAAAGTGCAATTGTTCGCCGACGTCGCCAACGGCGTCCTCATCAAGAGCGCCGTGTTCGGGCTGGTGGCCAACTGGATCGCATTGTTCGAAGGCTATCAGGCGGAGCCGACCTCGGAAGGCGTCAGCCTCGCCACCACCCGCACCGTGGTGGACACCTCGCTGGCGGTGCTGGGACTGGACTTCCTACTGACCGCCCTGATGTTCGGAGAGTGGTGATCGTGAAACAAAAGAATCTGGAACTGGCGGTTGGCTTGTTCGTCGCGCTGGGATTGGCGGCGTTTTTCATGCTGGCGCTCAAGGTCAGCGACCTCACCAGCCTGGGAGATGACAAAGGCTACCGCGTCGCGGCCCACTTCGAGAATATCGGCGGGCTCAAGGCCCGCGCCCCGGTCACGCTGGGCGGGGTGCGCATCGGCCGGGTGGTCGATATCGGTCTGGATCCGCACAGCTACGAAGCCGTGGTCACGATGTCCATCGATCCCAGGTACGACCAACTGCCGACGGACTCCAGCGCCAGCATTTTGACCTCGGGATTGCTGGGCGAACAATACGTCGGGCTGGAACCCGGCGGCATGGACAGCACTCTCAAGGACGGCGGAACGATCAAGCTGACCCAGTCGGCGCTGGTGTTGGAAAAGCTGATCGGCCGGGTATTCACCAATATGGCGTCGGGAGATTCCACGCCGCCCAAAACACCCTGACCGTACCGGTTCCGGTCCGGACGCTCCACGGCGCGGGCGCGCATTGAAGAACCCGATTTTCCATTGGATTGATGCGGTCGGCGGCATCCTCGCGAACGCCGTCCCTGTTTCCAGTTTCAGATGAGGAGTAAGCTAATCCGATGAAACGAGTGATCGCTCTCGGCCTGTTGCTGCTGGCGTTGGGCGGCGGCGCCATCGAGGCCGCCGTCAGACCCCCGCAGGATGTGATCCAGGACACCTCGACGCGGATGATCGACGCCTTGCGCCAGAATCGCGCGATGCTCGACCGGGATCCAGGACGGATTTACGGGTTGGTCGATCAGATCGTGTTGCCCAATTTCGATTTCGAGCTGATGTCGCGCTGGGTATTGGGCCGGGCCTGGCAGCAGGCCACGCCCGACCAGCGCCGTCGCTTCACCGAGGAATTCCGCACCCTGCTGGTCCGCACTTACGCCAAGGCGTTGCTGGAGTATTCCAACGAAGACATCCGGCTGCTGCCGCAATCGACAGTGGGGGACGGCAGCGAAGTGACGGTCAAGACCGAAGTGCGGCTGAAGGCCGGCCGACCGATCCAGATCAACTACAGCATGCATCTCAACGACGATGGCTGGAAGGTCTACGACGTCACGGTGGACGGGGTCAGCCTGGTTACCAACTACCGCAGCACCTTCGCCAGCCAAATCCGCGCCAATGGCATGAACTCGGTGATCGCCGATCTCCAGCAGCGCAACACCGGATCGCGCTGATGGCCTCGGCGCAGGTCAGCCGCGACGGCGATACCCTCCGCGTCCGAGGCGAACTGGATTTCGATTCCGTCGCGGATCTGTGGGAAGCCACCGAAGCGTTGTTCGCGGGCGCCGCGCCCTTGCGCATCGACCTGAGTGGGGTCAAGCGCTCCAACAGCGCGGGAGTTGCCCTGTTGGCGCAATGGGTGTGCCAGGCGCGCCGCCACCGGCGGGAGCTGCTCTTTGTCGGCATCCCAGCGCAGATGCGCGCCATCATCCGAGTCGCCGATCTGGAAACGGTGCTACCCGCCGCCTGACGGTGACCTTCCCCGCGTTCCGCGCCCCGTTCCGACACCGGCCGCTTCCCTAAACACCCTTCCCATCCAGCCAGGATTGACTGCAATGCAAGCCCAAGACATCGAACGCCTGATCGAAGAACAACTGCCGGACGCGCGGGCCAGGGTCCGCGGCGACGACGGCGTCCATTTCGAGGCGGTGGTCGTCAGCGCGGCCTTCGCCGGCAAATCGCTGGTGCAGCAGCACCGGCTGGTGTACGCGGCGCTGGGAGGGCGAATGGAGCGCGAGGAGATCCACGCCCTGTCCCTCAAGACCTACACGCCGGACACTTGGCAAAAACCGCAATCCTGACCCCCGGCGGACCATGCCTTCATGAGCAAACTCATCATCAATGGCGGCGTGCCCCTGTACGGTGAATTGCGCGCCTCCGGCGCCAAGAACGCGGTGCTGCCGATTCTGGCCGCCACCCTGCTGGCCGACGCGCCGGTCACCATTCGCAACGTCCCGCACTTGCAGGATGTCACCACCACCATGGAGCTGTTGGGCCGCATGGGCGTGGATTTGGTGGTCGACGAACGGATGAACATCCAGGTCGACCCGCGCACGATTCAAACCTTCCAGGCCCCTTACGAATTGGTGCGCACCATGCGCGCTTCGATCCTGGTGCTGGGGCCGTTGCTGGCCCGCTTCGGTCAAGCCGAGGTGTCGCTGCCGGGCGGCTGCGCCATCGGCTCGCGGCCAGTCAACCTGCACATCAAGGGATTGGAGGCGATGGGCGCCGACATCAAGGTCGAAAACGGCTACATCCGCGCCCGCGCCGGCCGATTGAAAGGCGCCCACATCGTGCTGGACCTGGTGACGGTGACCGGTACCGAAAATCTGCTGATGGCCGCCGTCCTGGCCCAGGGCACCACGGTGATCGAGAACGCCGCCCGCGAACCGGAAGTCGTGGATCTGGCCGACTGCCTGACAGCGATGGGCGCGCGAATCGACGGGGCCGGCACCGATACCCTGGTGATCGAAGGGGTCGAGCGCCTCGGTGGCGCCCACTATCAGGTGCTGCCGGACCGGATCGAAACCGCGACCTACCTGTTGGCGGGGGCGATCACCGGCGGTCGGGTCAAAATGAAGGACACCCGTCCGGAAATCCTGGAAGCGGTGTTGCTCAAACTGGAAGAGGCCGGGGCCCAGGTCAATACCGGTCCCGACTGGATCGAAGTGGACATGCTCGGCCGCCGACCCAAGGCCGTGCGCATCCGCACCGCGCCCTATCCTGCCTTTCCCACCGACATGCAAGCCCAATTCGTCGCGCTCAACGCCGTCGCCGAAGGAACCGGCGTGATCACCGAAACGGTATTCGAAAACCGCTTCATGCACGTCAACGAACTGCAACGGATGGGCGCTCAAATCGAGCTGGAGGGCAACACCGCCGTCAGCATCGGCGTGCCCCGCCTGACCGGCGCGCCGGTGATGGCCACCGACCTGCGCGCCTCGGCCAGCCTGATTCTGGCGGCGCTGGTCGCCGACGGCGATACCGTCCTCGACCGTATTTACCATATCGACCGCGGCTACGACTGCATCGAGGAAAAACTGTCGCATCTGGGCGCGCGCATCCGCCGGACGCCGGGTTGAGCGCCGATGTCCGCGACGCTGACCATTGCCCTGTCCAAGGGCCGTATCTTCAAGGAAACCCTGCCGCTGCTGGCGGCGGCGGCCATCGTGCCGGCCGACGATCCGGAAACCAGCCGCAAGCTGATCCTCGACACCAACCAACCCGACGTGAAGCTGGTGATCATCCGCGCCACCGACGTGCCGACCTATGTGCAATATGGGGCCGCCGATCTGGGCGTGGCCGGCAAGGACGTGCTGCTGGAGCACGGCGGCGAGGGGTTGTACGAACCGCTGGACCTGAACATCGCCCGCTGCCGATTGATGGTGGCCGGCGATCCCAATCATCGGCCGCGCTTGAGCCGTCCGCGCATCGCCACCAAGTATGTCAACACCACCCGGCGCTGGTTTGCCGATCGGGGCCGGCAGGTGGAAGTCATCAAACTGTACGGCTCGATGGAACTGGCGCCGCTGGTCGGGTTGGCCGACTACATCGTCGATGTGGTGGACACCGGCAACACCCTGAAAGCGAACGGCCTGGCGCCGCTGGAACACATCGCCGACATCAGCTCGCGCCTGATCGTCAACAAGGCCGCCATGAAGATGAAGCACGCCCGGATCAAAGCGATCATGGCCCGCATGGCCGCCGCCGTCGGCGTCTGAACAATACCTCCTCTCCCGCTGGCGGGCGCGGGGAGCGTCCATACCGGAATGCCGCTCATGCCGAATATCCAACGCCTGAACACCGCCGACGCCGATTTCTGGCCGCGCCTGGAAACCCTGACCGCCTGGGAAGGGGTCGCCGACGCCGCCGTGACCGCCGTGGTGCGCGAAATTCTCGCGCGGGTGCGAACGGAGGGCGATGCCGCGCTGCTGGATTACACCCATCGCTTCGACCGACTGGACGCCGCTTGCGCCGCCGACCTGGAAATCCCCGCCGAGCGCCTGCGGCAGGCATTGGCTACCATTCCCGCCGAGCGGCGCGCGGCGCTGGAAACTGCCGCCGACCGTATCCGCGCCTACGCCGAACGGCAAAAACTGGTCTCCTGGACCTTCACCGAAGCTGACGGTAGCGTGCTTGGCCAGCAGGTAACGCCGCTGGACCGGGTCGGGCTGTACGTGCCCGGCGGCAAGGCTGCCTATCCGTCCTCGGTGCTGATGAACGCCATTCCCGCCAAGGTGGCCGGAGTGCCGGAAGTGGCGATGGTGGCGCCGGCGCCGGGCGGCGAACTCAACGACCTGGTGCTGGCCGCCGCCGCCGTGGCGGGGGTGGATCGGGTTTTCACGCTCGGCGGGGCGCAAGCGATCGCCGCGCTGGCCTACGGCACCGCCACCGTGCCGCGCGTGGACAAGATCGTCGGACCGGGCAACATCTACGTCGCCGCCGCCAAACGGCAGGTGTTCGGCGCGGTGGGCATCGACATGATCGCCGGACCGTCGGAAATTCTGGTGCTCTGCGATGGACTGACCGACCCCGACTGGATCACCATGGACCTGTTTTCACAGGCCGAGCACGACGAGGACGCCCAGCCGATCCTGATCAGTCCGGAAGAGGCGTTTCTGGAACAGGTCGCCGCCAGCGTCGCGCGCCTGCTGCCGGAGATGGAGCGGCGGGGGATCATCGAGGCTTCGCTGCGCCGGCGGGCGGCGCTGATTCAGGTGCGCGACTTGGCCGAGGCGGCGCGGGTGGTCAATTTCATCGCTCCGGAGCACCTGGAACTGTCAGTGGAAAAACCGGAGGAACTGTTGCCGTCAATCCGCCACGCCGGCGCGATCTTCATGGGCCGCTACACCGCCGAGGCGCTGGGGGACTACTGCGCCGGCCCCAATCACGTACTGCCAACCTCGCGCACCGCGCGTTTTTCCTCGCCGCTGGGGGTGTACGACTTCCAGAAGCGCAGCAACATCATTCATTGCTCGCCAGCTGGGGCGGCGACGCTGGGCCGCACTGCTTCGGTATTGGCGCGCGGCGAGGGCCTGACGGCTCACGCACGGTCAGCGGAATCGCGGCTGAAATAAGCGCTTCGCCCCTCGCGAACACGCGTTATCCACTCTCCGCATCCCGCCCCGTCAGCCGACCGAATATTTCCCGCACCAGTTCGGGACCGGGTTGAGACGGTGTTTCATCCGGACGGATGTCCGCCTGTTCCAGCGCCAGGACAAGCGCCACCCAGCGGGGCGCGGAAGGCGTTTTCTCGACATTCAGCGCCCTCACTGTCTTGGCAACCCGGACGACGATGGGCACCGGTTGGATCGAGTCCACGGTCGGCCGGGCGCAATTCTCGGCCGGGCTGACCACCAGATACTCGCGACAGGCCAGGGGGCGCTCCTCGTAGATCGAGCATGACTCATCTTCCAGGAACGGACAGGCGATTCCTTGCTGGAAATAGGCCAGCCCGATCGGATCAACTTCATCGTCGCCAACACGGTTCGGCTCGCGCAGCTTCTCCAGCAACCCGGCTGCTTGCAAGCGTTGTCTCGCCTCCTCGAAACGGGCCAGGACGATGGATTTCCGGGGTTCCGGCATCTGCTCCACCACCTCTCCAAGCCGCCGCGCCTCGATCGCCGAGATGGGAACCAGTTGCCGGCAGCAGGCGCCGCAGCCCTTCCGGCACGATACCGTCAACCCCTCCATCCGCGCGTTCTCCACCGAGAAATCGACGAATCGATCGGTTAAATAGCGCAGGAAAGGCAGCAACTTGTCCAGGCGCGTCGGCCCGGCCGGCACCGGCATTTCCAGCCGGATCTTTCTTCCGGCGATGGTCAATTCGGCGGCGGCGTTCAAAAGCTGGCCGGAATCTTCAGGATCGGTGGCCATTATCGCTCCCGAAAGCTTGGAATAATCCGCATTGGCTGGCCAGGCCGCTTCCGCCGCCATTCCAGGCAACCGACCCGGACCTTAGCGTTCGACAAAACCCCAGCGAAACTACGACTCGGCATTGGCTTCCAGATCCAACAGGCTATGCAAGCGTCGTTTCGAGCGTTCCTGCCGGGCGGCTTCCTGGTCGAGTTCGCGCAAGGTGGATTCGACGAAGGCCAAATGAACGTGGGCCGCATGCCGGGCGGCTTCCGGATCGCGTTCCAACACGGCATTCAGGATGGCCTGATGTTGGGAATGGACCAGCGCATAGCTGCTTTCGCGGGTATAAAGCCGCTCCAGCGAACGACAGATATTACTGAGCAGCAAATCGAACAGACCGCGCATCACATGGATCAGGGCCACATTGTGGGAGGCGTCGGCGATGGCGAGATGAAATCCCGCATCCACCACGGCGTCGTGTTCGGGCTTGCGCTGGCCCCGTTGTATCTCCTCCAACTCGGCGAAGCGACACCGCAGGATTTCCCGGTCGGCATCGGTGGCGCGCAACGCGGCGAAGTAGGCCGCGACCTCCTCTAGGGCATGGCGCAATTCCAGCACGTCGAACATGGCCTTGGGATGGTTTTTCAATAGCTCGATCAGGGGATCGGTCAGGGTGGGCGCGATCACATCGACCACAAAATTCCCTCCGCCGCGCCGGCTCTGCAACAGTCCTCGGGACTTCAGCGTCGTGATTGCCTCCCGCAGGGACGGGCGGGATACGTTCAACTCCTGAGCGAGCTCCCGCTCCGGAGGCAACCGTTCGCCCGGTTTGAGAACGCCTTCCAGGATCAACTGCTCGATCTGGTTGACGATGGCATCCGAGACCTTCGGAGGGTTAATCGTTTCGTATTGCATGATTTTGCCCAAGTATTGAACTCAATATCGTCATCGCTATTGTGCCACACGGCACTCGTTTCATCGGCGCCCAAACATCGCGACAACCGCATTGTTTATAGCATTAATTCTAGCTTAGCAAAATTTTGGTCAGACCACATAACCAAATACTTGCAATCCCAAAAGCAAGCTGCTATAAATTTGGTCAGACCACCTTACCAAAAATGCCAACTCCAGATTGGCCCGGTAACGGTGGATAAAATGAGAAGCCACCACCCCACCATCGACCGCCGCGGTTCGGATCGATGGCATGTAGGCGGCGCCAACCACCAAAGTCGAAGAAGGGATACCCATGCCCACCCGTCCCGAGAAGGTGTATTACTTCGGTACCTGTCTGATCGACCTGTGTTATCCCCAAGCCGGCATGGCCGGCATCGAACTCCTGCGACACGCAGGCATCCAGGTCATTTATCCCCAGCAACAATCCTGCTGCGGCCAACCCGCCTACAACTCCGGCTTTCCGGAAGAAGCCAGAAGGGTCGCCCGCCAGCAGCTTAAGGCATTCGCCAAGGATTATCCGATCATCGTTCCGTCCGGCTCCTGCGGCGGGATGCTGAAACACCACTATCCCAAGCTGTTCGCCGACGAGCCCGAGGCCACCGTGGCGAAACGCTTCTCCGACCGTGTTTTCGAATTGAGCGAATTTCTGGTCCGGGTACTCGACGTCAAGCTGGAGGATCGGGGACAACCGATCAAGGTCACCTGGCACTCGTCCTGTAGCGCGCTGCGCGAGATGCGGGTGATCGAATACTCGAAGTCGCTCGTTCGCCAGTTGAAAAACGTCGAGATGATCGAACTGCAACGGGAACGCGAATGCTGCGGATTCGGTGGCTCCTTCTCCGTCAAGCAAGCCGATTTGTCCTCGGCGATGGTGGCCGACAAGGTCGCGGACATCGAACAAACCGGCGCTGCCCTGCTGCTGTCCGGCGACTGCGGCTGCCTGATGAATATCGGCGGGGCGCTGGAGCACCGCAAGATTCCGATTCCCGTCAAGCATGTCGCCGAATTCATCCTGGAGCGCGCTCATGGCTAATCCCGTTACCGTCGATTTTCCCAGGAATTTCACCAAGGCCCTGAACGACGGGCAGTTGCGTCGCAACCTCCGGGCCGCCATGGACACCTTGGGGCTGCGGCGTCGGAACCTGTTCTCCGACCCGGAAGCGTTCGAGCAACTGCGGGCGCGCGGCGACGCCATCCGGCGACGGGCGCTGAACAAACTGCCGCAATTGCTGGAGCAACTGGAGCGGACATGCACCGAAAACGGCATCCAGGTGCACTGGGCCGAGACCCCGGACGAAGCCAGCCGGATTTGCCTGGCGATCATTCAGCGCCACAACGCCACCCGCGTCATCAAGGGCAAATCGATGGTGTCGGAGGAAATGCACCTCAATCATTTCCTGGAGGGACACGGCATCGAAGCGCTGGAGACGGATCTCGGCGAGTACATCATCCAACTGGATCACGAAACGCCGTCGCACATCATTGTCCCGGCGATTCACAAGAACCGCGATCAGATCGCCCGGCTGTTTCACGAAAAGATTCCCAACACCCCGTACACCGAAGTCGTCGAGGAACTGAACGCCATCGCCCGGCAAGTCTTGCGCGAGAAGTTTTTCGCCGGGGAAGTCGGGGTCAGCGGGGTCAATTTCGCGGTCGCCGAAACCGGCACGCTGTGCCTGGTGGAAAACGAGGGCAACGGTCGCATGTGCACCACCGCGCCGCCGGTGCATATCGCGGTGATGGGTTTGGAAAAGGTGGTGGAGCGCCTGGAGGACGTGCCGCCGCTGTTGCGCTTGCTCACCGGCTCGGCCACCGGCCAGTTAATCACCACTTATTTCAATATGATCACTTCGCCGCGCAAGCCGGACGAGAAGGACGGCCCCAAGGAGGTCCATCTGGTTCTGCTCGACAACGGCCGCACCCAAATCTGGGCCGATCCCGAACTGCGGCAAACACTGAAGTGCATCCGCTGCGGCACTTGCCTGAACCATTGCCCGGTGTACACCCGCCTTGGCGGCCATGCCTATGGTTACGTCTATCCCGGCCCCATTGGCTCGATTCTGACGCCGCAACTGGAAGGCTTGGAGAACGCCGGCGCGATGGCGACCGCCTCCACGTTTTGCGGAGCCTGCGAGGAAGTGTGCCCGGTCAAGATCCCCATCGTCGATATCCTGCGCCGCCTGCGCGTCGAAGCCTACAACAAGGCGGATTCTCCTCATGCGGTTAAAGGTCACGGCTATAAAGTCAACGCGGCGGAGAATCTGACCTGGAAAGGCTGGGCATTGAGCAACGCCACGCCTTGGGTCAACGCCCTGAACGCCAGGTTGTTGGGTCTGCTGGGTCCGCAACTGTCCAAGTTGCCGGCGCCGGACATCGTGAAAAAGTGGACTCAATCCCGCGCCTTGCCTCCGTTCGCCAGCAAGAGCCTGCATGTGCTCGCCAAGGAAAAGGGGATCGGCGATGAGTGACGCCCGCGCCAATATTCTCGCCAGACTGCGGGCGGCAACGCCTCAAGATAGCGTTGCCACGCCTGAAATCGCCGCACCGCCCGAGACGGAACTCGGCCGCGCCGACAAGATGGATCGGCTCAAGCGGCTGATGGAAGCCATGCACGCCGAGGTGCACCTTACCGATAGCGGAAATTGGACGGCCGTTCTCAAGGACGTGCTGCGCAAACGCTCGGCGAACGGTCTTCTGTACGGCCCGGCAACGCCCATCGGGATCACCTTGGAAGAAACCTGGGAAAGCGATTTGCCACCGCTGGTCGGCTATACCGAAGCAGTGGAGCAGTGCAAGGAACGGTTGTTCGCCATCGACGCGGGCATCACCTCGACTCAGGGCGGACTGGCTGACGTGGGCGCCCTGATCCTTTGGCCCACTCCACAGGAACCGCGCTTGATGTCGTTGGCGCCGGCGCTGCATATCGCGGTGCTGGAGGCGGCGAAGATTCATGGCTCCCTCGCCGAAGCCATCCGCCGGGAACATTGGGCGGAGGGAATGCCGACCAATGCCTTGTTGATCTCCGGTCCATCCAAGACCGCCGATATCGAATTGGTTCTGACCTTTGGCGTTCACGGTCCCAAGGAGTTGATCGTGCTGATCCTGGACGACTAATCCGCTTCTCTCTTCTTAAATTTCAAGCATAACCCTCACTCCTCTCCCACTTAACTGGAGAGGGAAGGGGACGGCTACGCAAAAAAAAATAGCGTGCTGCTTTGTCCAGCGCGCCCACCACCAAAACGAGGCTGAATAACCATGTCATCGACGGCCCACGACCATCTGCACCGCGACCTGCAACGCTTCATTCCGGCAGCGCGCCTGATCAGCGACCCCTTGCGTACCCTTGCCTACGGCACCGACGCCAGCCTGTACCGGCTGATTCCCAAACTGGTGGTGCGGGTGGACAGCGAAGACGAGATGCGGCGCATCCTGGCGCTGGCGCACCAATACGGTACTCCGGTGACCTTCCGCGCCGCCGGCACCAGCCTGTCCGGGCAGGCGGTCACCGACTCCGTTTTATTGCAACTGGGCGATGGCTGGCGCAACTGGCGCATCGGCGAGGGCGCGGCGACCGTCAGTCTGCAACCGGGCATCATCGGCGGTCACGCCAACCGCTATCTGGCTCCTTATCAACGCAAGATCGGTCCCGATCCCGCATCGATCAACACCTGCCAGATCGGCGGCATTGCCGCCAATAACGCCAGCGGCATGTGCTGCGGCACTGCGCAAAACAGCTATAAGACCCTGAAAAGCATGCGCGTCATGCTGGCCGACGGCACATTGCTGGACACCGGCGATCCCACCAGCCGCGCAGCCTTCCGCGCCAGTCACGGCGCTCTACTCACGCAACTTGCCGAACTGGGCCAGCGCACCCGCGCCGACGCGGCGTTGGCGGAACGCATCCGCGCCAAATTCAAAATCAAGAACACCTGCGGTTACAGCCTCAACGCCTTGGTGGATTACGAAGACCCCTTCGAGATCTTCCAACACCTGATGATCGGTTCCGAAGGCACGTTGGGCTTCATCGCCGAGATCACCTATCACACGGTCGAGGAGCATACGCATAAAGCCACGGCGCTGATGATCTTCCCCGACATTAAGGTCGCTTGCGAAGCCGTGGCGGCGCTGAAAAGCCAGCCGGTGGCTGCGGTGGAATTGATGGATCGCGCCTCGCTGCGTTCAGTGGAGAATAAGGCCGGTATGCCGCCGTACTTCAAGGAACTGCCGGAGACCGCCGCCGCCCTGTTGGTGGAAACCCGGGCGACCAACCCGGCAACCTTGACCGCTCAGGTCGAGATCATCACCGCCGCGATTGCCGACAAGCCAACCCTGCTCCCGTTCCAATTTACCGACCGACCGGAAGAATTCACGCAGTTGTGGGCGATCCGCCAGGGACTGTTCCCCTCGGTCGGTTCGGCGCGGGCGACCGGCACCACCGTCATCATCGAAGATGTCGCGGTTCCCGTACCTCAACTGGCGGCAATGACTCTGGATTTACAGCGCTTGTTCGACCAGCACGGCTATGCCGGCTCCATCATCTTCGGTCACGCGCTCGAAGGGAATTTGCACTTCGTCATCACCCCCGACTTCGCCAAGCCCGCCGAAACCGAACGCTACAAGAACTTCATGGACGATGTGTGCCACATGATCGTGGACCAATACGACGGCTCGTTGAAAGCCGAGCATGGCACGGGCCGCAACATCGCGCCCTTCGTCGAGTTGGAATGGGGACAACAAGCGTACCAGTTGATGCGGGAAATCAAGGCCCTGTTCGATCCACGCAATTTGCTTAATCCCGGCGTCATTCTCAACGATGACCCGGAAGCCCATCTGAAAAATATCAAGCCGATGGCCGCCGTCGATCCATTGGTGGATAAGTGCATCGAGTGCGGTTTTTGCGAACCGAATTGTCCGTCCCGCGCCCTGACCCTGTCGCCACGCCAGCGTATCGTCGGCTTGCGCGAAATGGCGCGTCTGCAAGCCGCCGGCGAAGATGCCCAGCAATTGCAAACCCTCACCGAGTCGTATGCTTATCAAGGGTTGGAGACCTGCGCCGCCGATAGCCTGTGCTCGCTGACCTGTCCGGTCGGCATCAACACCGGCACGATGATGTTGAAGAAGCGTAGTCAGCAGCGTGGTCAAACCGCGCAACGGATTGGCAATTGGGTGGCGAATCACTTCTCCGGCGTGACCACGGCCACCCGTTTCAACCTGGCTGCCGCCAACCTCTCGCACACGGTTTTTGGCTCCACGTTGCAGGGCGGTGTGACCGGGGCCATGCGTAAACTGTCGGGGAATCGGCTGCCGCTGTGGAATCGCTATATGCCTTCCGCTGGCACGATGCCCAAGCCGGAGGCGAACGCCGCGCTGGATCGTCCGCGGGTCGTCTATTTCCCCAGTTGCGCCAGCCGCACCATGGGGCCGGCCAAGGGCGATCCCGAGTTGGATGCTTTGCCGGTGAAAACCGCCGCTCTGCTGCGTAAGGCTGGATTCGAGGTGATCCTGCCCGAGGACAACGGTTCACTTTGCTGTGGACAACCTTTTGAAAGTAAAGGCTTGCCGGAGCAGGCTGACGCCAAGCGGCGGGAAGTCGAGCAGGCCCTGCTCAAGGCCAGCCGCAATGGACAAGACCCGATTGTGTTCGATACCACGCCCTGTGTGTTTCGGGTCAAGAAAAACCAGGCGCCAACCCCGCTCAAATTGTACGACATCACGGAATTCCTCCACGACGTCGTGCTGGAGCGGTTGACGATTCACAAGCGGGCGGAAACCGTCGCCGTTCATCCCACCTGTAGCAATATCAACATGGGCTTGCAGGCCAAGCTGAAGGCCATCGCCGAAGCTTGCGTCGAAAAAGTCATTGTCCCCGACCGGATTTCCTGTTGCGGCTGGGCCGGAGACAAGGGTTTCACCCACCCGGAATTGAACGCCAGCGCCTTGCGGGATTTGCCGGCGGCGCTGCCGGAGGATTGCACATCCGGGTATTCCACCAGCCGCACCTGCGAAATCGGCCTATCCCTGCACAGCAGGCGCTATTACCGCTCCATCGTCTATTTGGTCGATCGCTGCTCACAGCCAAATACCGGCTGATTCCCTAGAGCACCCCCAAGCATTTCAAGGATACCCGCGCGGGTGGGTGAGGGGCTTTTTGCGCCCAAAACTTCTCCAATCGGGTTTTCAGGGAAGTAAAGCAAGCCAACCGTCGTCAACAATCACTACCGAGGAGTTCTTTCTCATGCAGTCCTGGACCCAAATTTATGCGCCATTGGGTGACAACCTATGGCTTTCCGCGTTGGTTGCCGCCATTCCGATTATCTTTTTCTTCGTTGCGTTGGCGGTTTGGCGAATGAAAGGCCATATCGCCGCATTGATCACGGTAGCTCTTGCGATTGTCATTGCGGTGTTGATTTACCAGATGCCGGTTTCCATGGCCTTGGCCGCGACCGGCTATGGTTTTTTATACGGTCTGTGGCCGATTTCCTGGATCATCGTGGCCGCCGTGTTTCTATATAAACTCACGGTCAAGACCGGCCAGTTCGAGATCATCCGATCTTCGGTATTGTCCATCACCGGCGATCAACGCCTGCAAATGGTCTTGGTGGGTTTCTGTTTCGGCGCCTTTCTGGAAGGTGCGGCGGGATTCGGCGCACCGGTGGCGATTACCGCCGCGCTCCTGGTGGGTCTGGGTTTCAATCCGCTTTATGCCGCTGGTTTGTGTCTGATCGCCAATACCGCGCCGGTAGCGTTTGGCGCCTTGGGTATTCCGATCACGGTCGCCGGGAAGGTCACCAGCACCGATCCCTTCCTTATCGGCCAAATGGCGGGTCGGCAACTGCCGTTATTGTCGCTGTTCGTTCCCTTCTGGCTGGTCTTCATCATGGATGGCTGGCGTGGCGTTCGGGAAACCTGGCCGGCGATTTTCGTCGCGGCCGGCGCTTTCGCCTTGACCCAGTATTACACCTCGAATCACTGGGCTTATGAGTTGCCAGATATTACTTCTGCTTTGGTAAGCCTGCTGGTCCTGACCCTTTTCCTGCGCTTCATGTGGCAACCCAAGCAAGCCTTTTCCTTCCAGAGCGCCGGTGCTGGAACCCATATTCCAGCGGATCATCCACATTCCCAATACAGCATCGGGCAAATTTTCAAGGCTTGGTCACCGTTCATCGTGCTCACCATCATGGTGACTGTCTGGACCCTGCCAGCTTTCAAGGGCCTGTTCGCTAAAGGCGCTCTGTTGGAATCTTGGGTGATCAGTTTCCATATACCGGGCCTGGACAAACTGGTGATGAAGGCCGTACCGATTGTCAAGGCGCTGACGCCTTACGATGCCGTTTACAAATTTGATGTGTTGTCGGCGACGGGAACCTCCATTCTACTGGCGGCCGTCATCAGCGCATTTATCCTGGGAGTTCACTTCAAGCTGTTCTTTACCACGCTCTGGGAAACCTTCGTCGAATTGGCTAAACCCATTTTCACCATTGGCCTGGTGCTGGGCTTTGCATTTATCGCCAATTACTCTGGCGTTTCCTCGACGCTGGGTCTGGCCTTTGCGGCTACCGGGGCGCTGTTTCCCTTCTTCTCGCCGTTCTTGGGTTGGCTGGGCGTCTTCCTAACCGGTTCCGACACCTCCAGCAACGCGCTGTTTGCCAATTTGCAGCAGGTGACGGCCCAACAGATCGGCGTCGATCCGGTGCTGACCATCGCGGCCAACACCACGGGTGGCGTTACCGGCAAGATGATTTCGCCGCAGTCCATCGCGGTCGCCTGCGCGGCGGCGGGATTGGTGGGCAAGGAATCGGATTTGTTCCGCTTCACGCTGAAACATAGCCTATTCTTTGCCGTCATCATCGGCATCATCACCTATGTGCAGGCGTATTACCTGCAATGGATGATTCCGGCCGCGGCATCAGTGGTGCGTTAGATAATTTAGATCGCGCCTTCTCGCCGAGGGCTGATGCGATCTGCATTAGCCCTCTTTTCCCATGCGTCTCTATCCGGCTTGCCGAACATCCCGATGCAACACCCAAGCGTTGGGGTGTTTTTCAAAGCCAATCCGCGGATAGTAGCCGGAGGCATTGGGAGCAGCGAGCAGGATCAATTTGCACTTTGACCCCAGCAATGACGTGGTTTGCCGTATTAGCTCCCTGCCAATGCCTTGCCTTTGAAAATCAGTGTCAACCGCAAGATCGGAGAGATAACAGCAATAGCTGAAATCGGTGACGGAACGGGCGACCCCCACCAGCCGGTTTTCCTCCCATGCGGTCACCGTCAAATCCGCATTGGCGAGCATCGCCGCGATACATTCTGAATCATCGACCGTTCGGCGAGCGTCGAGCGCCGCAAGAGATCGATGAACGCCTCTGTGCATACCGCGCGGGAGGTTGAATAGTCGATCATGATCCGTGGCTCCAATCTGTTGAGGATCATACCGCGCAAAGATAAAGTCGTTGCCCTTGCCGACTCCAAGTCAACGACGGCAATGCCGGCCCAGTCGCCGCTCCACCCGTCCGAACAGCCGCGCCGATCCGAAACACGGCAGAAAATACAGCGCCGCCACCGTCAGCCAGACTTCGAACACTCGCCCCGAGGACACGGCCAGTTCCGTACCGGTGCAAGTCAGTTCCCGAATGGAAATCGGCGAAATCAGCGACAAATCCTTGATCAGCGCAATGAACTGTCCGGCCAGCGCCGGGACCATCTTCCGCACCGCCTGCGGCAGCACCCCCTCGCCCATCGCCTGACCGGAATGCGGCCCCAACGCCCGCGCCGCTTCCCACTGCCCTTTGGGAATCGCCTTCGTCCTCTGGGCGATGCGCGACAAGAACGGCGAGCGGGTCGGCTACGCAATCGACGCCCTGAATTTCTTCAACAACTGGATCATGCCGCGCCAGCGGGACGGCTGGCCGAAGGAGCGGCACGACTACTGGTTCAAGAGCCGCGACTGGGCCAGCCAAGTCGTCGAATGATCCGGCGCCGGGCCAGCTCCCGGCCATCGTGCCCGAAGCCTACCAGTAATTTTCCACCGCCAGATTGCCCGGTTTGCCGCGCAGGCTCAGGGTCAGGCCGCGCCCGGTCAGCAGGTCGCGGGTTTCCTGCACCATATCGGGGTTGCCGCAGATCATGACCCGGGAGCGTTCCCGGTCGATCGGCAGGCCGACATGCGCTTCCAGCTCGCCGTTGTTCAGCAGACAGGTGATGCGATCGTTGAGCATCGAGCACCCGTTCCGTTCGCGGGTCACCACCTGCACGTATTGCAACTTGTGGGTATGCTCGGCGAACAGTTCGTTCTCCTTGAACGAGCGAATGAACTCCTCGTAGGCCAATTCGTGGCGGTAGCGCACGCTGTGGACCAGCACGATGTTTTCGTAATGCTCCCAGGGATCGAACTCCTGCAGAATGGACAGGAACGGCGCTAACCCGGTGCCGGTGGACAACAGCCACAGATCCCGGCCGCACTCGAAACGGTCGGTGGTCAAATAACCGTAATTGCGCTTTTCCAACAGAACCCGATCGCCGATCCTCAGTTGCGACAGTCGCGAAGTGAACGCGCCGTCGGGCACGACGATGGAGTAGAACTCCAGGAAATCGTCGTAGGGCGCCGAGCAGATCGAATACGCCCGCCAAACCCGCTCGCCGTTGTCATCCTCGACGCCCAGCCGGGCGAACTGGCCGGCAATGAAGCGGTAGGACTGGCTACGGGTGGTTTTGAAGGAAAACAGATTGGACGCCCAGGTGCGGATTTCCGTAATCGTCTCCACGGTGTACTTGTCGCTGGCCTTCATCGGGGTCGATCCTGTCGGAGTTAAGCGGATGGGAATCGCGGTCGGGAAATTTCATCCGATTCCCGAGTGCTTCGCTAGGTTTTGGATCATTAGCTTAAGACAGAATCATTCAATCAAAAAGAAATATAAATTTATTTGTTTATAACTAAATATATATTTTCGATGCGCTGAAGAAACCCAAAATCACCGGTTTCATGGCATGATGGACACTTGTAAAATCGCGCATCCGAACATGTCCGAATACCTCGATCCTCTTCCCGACTCCGGCAATCGCCGGCAACTCGCGACAAGCCGCCCGGCCGACTCGATTGCGATGCATGGCGCCCGCAACCCGAACGGCAGCCCTGAATGAACGTTCGCTCCGTACCTCTCTCCGACCTGCGGGGCGGGTTGATCGCCGCCGCCGTGGTGCTGCCGCAGGCCACCGCCTTCGGGGTGACCGTGTTCGCCCCCTACCTCGGCGCCGCGCCGGGCGCGCTGGCCGGTTTGTTCGGCGCCATTGGCCTGCTGCTGATCTCCGGCATCGGCGGCGGCACGGTGGGCCTGATCAGCGGTCCGACCGGCGCCAGCATGGCCTTGCTGAGCGGCACGGCGATGCTGCTCACCACCGCCGGCACCCCGCAAGACAGCATCGCATCGGCCCTGTTCGCCGTCACTGTATGCGCCGGACTGCTCCAACTGCTGATCGCCCTGGCCGGCGGCGGGCGGTTGATGAAATTCATCCCCTATCCGGTCATCGCCGGTCTAACCACTGGCACCGGCCTGTTGCTGATCCTGTCGCAAATCAAACCCCTGCTCGGCATCAGTTACGGCGGTCTGTGGACCCAATGGTCCTGGTTGCCGATGCTCACCACGGTGGTGGCGTTCTGCGCCGTCCGCTACGCCCCGAACTATCTGCCGAACGTTCCCGGTCCCATCGCCGGCCTGTTCGGCGGCGCCGCGTTCTATCAAATTGTCCTGTACATCGCCAACCCACCGACCGTGCCGAAACACTGGGTCATCGGCGCCTTACCCAAACTGTCGGAATTCCACTTCGCCGTCGATCAGTTCGCGGCCTGGCCCTCCCTGCCCTGGCCGCTGATCCTGCACGCCGCCTTCGCCCTGGCGGTGCTGTCGTCGCTCAACACCCTGCTGACCTCGATGCTGGCCGACACCGCCACCGGTCTGCGCCATAACGCCCGTCGCGAGCTGCTGGCCCAAAGCATCGGTCAGATAGCCGCCGGCCTGACCGGGGGCATGGCCGGCGCGGCCAGCGTGGGCGGCACCACCACCGCCATCCGCGCCGGCGCCCGCCGCTGGGCCGCGCCGGCCGCCGGCCTGCTGCTGCTGGCGATACTGTCCTTCGCCGGACCGCTCGGCCAATGGATGCCGACCAGCGCGCTGGCCGGCATCATCATCGCCTCGGCGCTCGGCCTGCTGGAACGGGACATCGTGGCTTGGGCCCGCCGCCGCCGCACCCGCCTGGACGCGGCGGTCGCCCTGCTGGTCGCCGGCATCACCATCGGCTACGACCTGATGATGGCGGTGCTGGCGGGCCTGGCCATCGCCATTCTGCTGTTCATCCGCCAGCAAAGCAGCCTGCCGATCATCCACCGCCGGACGACCGCCATCGAGCGCCCCTCGGTGCGGCAACGGCCCGCCGAACAGGCCGCGCTGCTGGCCCGCGACGGCGACCGCATCGTGCTGTACGAGCTGCGCGGCAACCTGTTTTTCGCCAAGGCCGACCAATTGTTCGAGCAGATGCTGCCGGACATCGACCGGCAAGCCTGGATCATCCTGCACCTGCGCCGGGTGCTGCACATCGACCTGTCCAGCGTGCGCCTGCTGCAACAGATCGCGGCACGCCTGGGCGCGCACGGTGGCGAGTTGTTGTTTTGCGAGGTTCACGAGAATCTGGGGCTGGGGCCTTCGGTCGAGCGCACCCTGCGTCGGCTCAGTTTGAGCGAACGGCGGATTAACGTGCGGACCTTTCCCAGCACCGACCAGGCGCTGGAATATGCCGAGAATGCCCTCTTGCACACCATGGGGTACGCACCGACCGTGCTGGAGCGGCGCATTCCCCTGCGCGAACTGGATTTATGCAAGGACATGAAGTCGGAGGAAGTCGCCGCCTTGGCGGCGGTGTTGCGACCGCGCGAACTGGCTCGCGGCGAACACCTGTTCTCGGCCGGCGATTCCGGGGCCGAACTGTATCTGCTCCTGCGGGGCCGGGTGGATATCCACATCCCCGTCACCGCCGACCGCCATAAGCGACTGGCCGTTTTCGGACCGGGCACCCTGTTTGGAGAAGTCGCGTTCCTCGACCCCGGCCCGCGCACCGCCGAGGCCACGGCGATGAAACCCAGCGAACTGCTGGTGCTGAATCGCGCCGATTTCAGCCAACTGCGGGAGACCCATCCAGACGCCGCCGTCGCCCTGCTGCTGGCGCTCGGCCAGATCCAAAGCCGGGCAATGCGCTGGAGCGCCAAGGAAATTCAGCGGCTGATGCAGTGGTGAGGAACCCTCAACGGCGTCTCCCAAGCCAGCGGCGCCCTACCGAGCGCGGCGCCCTGAATATCCTGGAGATCATGCGCGTCGGACCGGTCATCCCGGTCATCGTCATCGAAGATCTGGCGCACGCCGTGCCCCTGGCCAGGGCGCTGGTCGCCGGCGGGGTGCGGGTGCTGGAGGTGACCTTGCGCACCCCGGTCGCCCTGGACGCGATCCGACTTATCGCCCGCGCGGTGTCCGACGCCATCGTCGGGGCCGGCACCCTCACCCGACCCGAAGACTTTGGCGAGGCGCGGGATGCCGGCGCCCGTTTCGGGGTCAGTCCCGGCCTGACCCCGGCGCTGCTTCAAGCCGCCCGCGAAACGGGGTTGCCCCTGCTGCCCGGCGTGATGACGCCCTCGGATGTGATCGCCGCCCGACTGGCCGGACTTCACCAACTGAAGCTGTTTCCGGCTTGGCAGGCGGGCGGCGTCGGCATGTTAACAGCGCTGAGCGGGCCGTTCCCGGATGTCGCCTTCTGCCCGACCGGCGGGATCGGAGTGGAAACCGCGCCGGAGTTCCTGGCGCTGCCCAACGTCGCCTGCGTCGGTGGATCCTGGCTGGCGCCCAAGGCCGCGCTGGCGGCCGGCGACTGGGGTGCGATTACGGCCCTGGCAAAGGAAGCGAATGCGCTGGGCCGGGGTTAAGCGTAGCGATTCAGCCGGCTCAGCCGACCTTGAAATACGCCTCGCGCGCCGGCAACTCCAGACCGGTCAACCGCAGTGGCAAGGCGCTGTCCGGCGCCACGCTCTCGCCCACCTTCACCCGCGCCTCCAGGGCCAGTTCGGGAATCAGCACCACGCCGCGCGGCATCCGCTTTTCCACCAGC
The DNA here is from genome assembly GCA_029624815.1 of Candidatus Competibacter sp. Lineage (GTDB taxonomy): Bacteria > Pseudomonadota > Gammaproteobacteria > Competibacterales > Competibacteraceae > Competibacter. The sequence continues at coordinate 30,329 of JARSSH010000043.1, read as the reverse complement.
ACCCCTTCGCCTTGCCAACCGGGATGTTGCTGAAGATACACCACGGTCCAATGCTCGCGGGACAGTCGTTCGGCCCGCCGTATCCCCCGCGCCGCCGCTTCCGCCGCCCCGACCCGTTCGACGATTGCCTGGGTCTCCAGGGGATCGCCGCCCCGCAGGCACGCCCGCAACTGCTGGTGCGCGACCAAATCCAGATAACGCCGCAGCGGACTGGTCACCTGCGCGTACACGTCGAGCCCCAAGCCGCCGTGCGGACCGGGTTGGCCGCTGTACTGGCGTGGGCGCAGGCCGCGGCGCAGGGCGTACATCGCCGCCAGCCCGGCCGGCTCCCGATCCGCGTCGCCCACCGCCACGTCCTGCGTGGTGAACGGAAACGGCAGCCCGCGCTCCAGCGCAAAGCGAGCCGCCGCTTCGCCGGCCATCAGCATCGCCTCGCTCACCAGCATCCGGCTGCGCGAGCGAGGCAGCGGCTTGATGACCACCCGCCCGTCGGCGACCTGCATCTTCACTTCCGGCAGATCGATGAACACCGCCCGGTTGGCGCGGCGGCGGGTCCGATGGCGCTGGGCCAGTTCGTGCAGAGTGCGAAACGGCTCCTCGTCCAGCCGCGATTCCACTGCTTCATAGCTCAGCCGCCGCACTCGCACCCGGCTGGGCGCGATCTCCACGTCGACGACGGTGCCATCGGCATCCAGCGTCAAACCGAACGACAGCGCCGGCGTGATCTCGCTCAATCCCAGACCCAGACGCGGCACCGCCTCCGCCGGCAGCATCGGCACGACGGTTTCCGGCAAATACAGCGTGGCTCCCCGCTCCCGCGCTTCCCGGTCGGCGGGACTGTCCGGCGACACCAGGGCCGCGGCATCGGCGACATGCACCCACAAACGGTTGCCGTCCAGGCTCAGGGCGTCGTCGGGATCGAGGTTGCCTTCATCGTCGATGGCGTAGGCCGCCAGTCCGGTCAAATCCAGCCGCGGCTCGTCCGGCAATTCGGGCAGATCCGCCGCCGCCGCCGCCAGCGGCGCCCCGATCCGCCGAGGATAGGGGTTGACCGTGCCGTCCCAATACCCCAAACGCAGCAGCAGGCCATGCGCGCTTTCCATGTTCTGGTTGCAGTCAAGCGCCTGCAATACCCGGCTCTGCTCGCGCTGGCCCCAGGCCACTTCCTCGATTTCGCGCAGAAACGCGGCATCCTCGGCAGCGCACCGGCCGGCGCGGGCGCGGCTCAAAAACTCGTTCCAGGCATATTGTTCGGCCACTTTCGCCTCGCGCGCCGCCCGTTCCCGCGCCACCTCCGCCAGCGGCCGGACCACGATCGCCTCGGGCGCGCCCTGGAAATACAGACCTTCGTCCAGTAGCCGCCAAGTGGCCCAGGCGGCGGCGGGCGTGTAGGCGCCGTAGACCAGTTCGGCCAGGTCGGGCAAGGTGGTTCGCTCGCCCTCCAGCAACTCGCAGGCCGCTTCCACCTCGCCCGGCGGAAGATCCAATTCGCGCAACCCGCGCAACGGTCCGGGGTGCAGCAGCAGCACGTCCTTGGGGCGCACCCGCAGCGACCGGCCATCCTCCAGCTCGATTTCCAGCTTGTCGCCGAGACTGGCGACGCGGGCCGGACCGTTCTTGTAAAGCACCAGACTGTGTTGCGGGATATTCATCGGACCTCGGGGGACGCGGAGCGAGTGAGCATTTCGGCGGCGGACGGACGGATAAAGTACCAGAATTTATTGCCGGCGCAGGGCGGAATACCGTGCGACTCCCAGGTGTCGAGGCCATACGCTCTTCCCATCCGCCGTCCACGACATCGGCAACGGCGCACAACGACCGAACGCCGTTTATCTCGGTTCACGGTCAAGCGCATAGACCCCCATACCCGCACTGCGGTAATATTTTCCGTCGTACCGTGGAAATCACGGGAGCCTGAATCGATCGCTATCATGCGCCGCCGCCGCGCGTTCTCCAAAAGCCGCCCGTCTCGGCGCAACGGGGTGCGCACGACCGGGTTCCGGCAAACGCGAAACCGCGACGCTACCATCAACATCAACGATATACCGATAATTGGGAGACTGCTTATGAGTACGGTAGATGCCGTCGATCTCGGCAGACGCCGCTTTCTGACCGCCACGGCAACCGTGGTCGGCGGCGTGGGCGTGGCGTTCGTCGCCGTTCCATTCTTGAAATCCTGGTCGCCCAGCGAGCGCGCCCGGGCTGCCGGCGCACCGGTGGAAGCCGACATCAGCAAGCTGGAGGAAGGCGCCATGATGACCGTCGAATGGCGCGGCAAACCGGTCTGGCTGCTGAAGCGCACCCAGAAAATGCTGGACGATTTGCCCACCCTCGATAATCAATTGAGCGACCCCAAATCCGAGGAGGCCAGCCAGCAACCCAAATACGCCCAGAACGCGTATCGCTCCATCAAGCCCGATACGCTGGTCATGGTCGGCATCTGCACCCATCTCGGCTGCTCGCCCACCTTCCGTCCCGACGTGGCGCCGGCCGATCTGGGACCGGAATGGAAAGGCGGCTTCTTCTGCCCCTGCCACGGTTCCCGCTTCGACCTGGCCGGCCGCGTCTACAAAAGCGTGCCCGCGCCGACCAACATGGAAGTGCCTTCCTATCGGTATCTGACCGATTCACGGGTGTTGATTGGCGTTGATCCGGAGGCTGCATAATGGCGAACACACAAGGCACGACCGGTCTGCTCGGCTGGATCGACGAACGGTTTCCGCTCACCAAGTCGATCCGCGAGCACCTGACCGAATACTACGCGCCGAAGAACTTCAATATCTGGTACTTCTTCGGCTCGTTGGCGTTGCTGGTGCTGGTCAACCAGATCCTGACCGGCATCTGGCTGACCATGAGCTACAAACCGTCCGCCGCCGACGCCTTCGCCTCGGTCGAATACATCATGCGCGACGTGGACTGGGGCTGGCTGATCCGCTACATGCATTCCACCGGCGCCTCGGCCTTCTTCGTCGTCGTCTACCTGCACATGTTCCGCGCCCTGATCTACGGCTCCTACAAAAAGCCGCGCGAGTTGATCTGGATCTTCGGCGTGCTGATTTTCCTCGCCCTGATGGCCGAGGCGTTCATGGGCTACCTGCTGCCCTGGGGCCAGATGTCCTACTGGGGCGCGCAGGTCATCATCTCGCTGTTCAGCGCCATCCCCGGCATCGGCCAGGATCTGTCGCTGTGGATTCGCGGCGACTACGTGGTGTCCGACGCCACCCTGAACCGCTTCTTCTCGCTGCACGTCATCGCCCTGCCGCTGGTGCTGCTGGGGTTGGTGGTCGCTCACATTCTCGCCCTGCACGAAGTCGGCTCCAACAACCCCGACGGGGTCGAAATCAAGAAGGTGAAAGGCGCGGACGGCATCCCGCTGGACGGCATCCCCTTCCATCCGTACTACACCGTTAAGGATCTGGTCGGCGTGGTGGTGTTCCTGATCTTCTTCTCGGTGGTGATCTTCTTCATGCCCGAGATGGGCGGCTACTTCCTCGAACACCCCAACTTCGATCCCGCCGACCCGCTGAAGACGCCGCCGCACATCGCGCCGGTGTGGTACTTCACGCCGTTCTACGCCATGTTGCGCGCGGTGCCGGACAAGCTAGGCGGCGTGATCACCATGATCGGCGCCATCGTCATTCTGTTCTTCCTGCCCTGGCTGGACCGTAGCCCGGTGAAATCCATCCGCTACCGCGGGTTTTCGTTCAAGCTGGCGCTCACCGCGTTCGCGGTGTCGTTCCTGATTCTGGGTTATCTGGGCGCCCTGCCGCCGAGTCCGGGCCGCACCACGCTGGCGCAGACCTGCACCGTGATCTACTTCGCCTTCTTCTTCGTGCTGCCGTTCCTGCCGGCGTTCGAAAAGACCAAGCCCGTACCGGAAAGGGTGACCGAACAATGAAAAAAATCATTCTCTCACTGGCATTTCTGGCGCTGCCGGCCCTGAGCGCGGCGTCCGGCGGCGAAGGGTATCCCCTGCTGACGGCGCCGATCGACTCCCACAACAAAGCATCGCTGCAACGCGGCGCCAAGCTGTTCGTCAATTACTGCATGGGCTGCCACTCGCTGGAGCACCAGCGCTACAACCGCATGGCCCGCGACATCGGTCTGACCGACGAACAGGTCAAGGAGAACCTGATCTTCACCGACGCCAAGGTCGGTGAAACGATGAAAAACGCGATGGTCAAGAGCGAAGCCAAGGACTGGTTCGGCGTGGTGCCGCCCGATCTGACCCTGATCGCCCGCTCGCGCGGCGACGATTACCTGTACACCTACCTGCTGACCTTCTACGAAGACCCCAGCCGGCCGTTCGGTGTGAACAACGCCGCCTTCCCGAACGCCGGGATGCCGCATGTGCTGTGGGATCTGCAGGGGATGCAGAAGCCGGTCTACGCGGTGCACAAGGACGCCGAGGGCCATGAAGTCAAAACCATCCAGGGTTTCGAACTGACCCAGCCCGGCAGCATGAGCCCGCCGCAGTTCAAGGAATCGATGGCGGATCTGGTCAACTTCCTGTCCTACGTCGGCGAACCGATCAAGCTGGAGCGCCAGCGGATCGGGGTTTGGGTGATCCTGTTCCTGGCGTTGGCCTTCGTGGTGTTCTATCTGCTTAAGAAAGAATACTGGAAGGACGTGCACTGACGACGCCGCCGGCGGAGGGCATTGGCCGCTCTCCGCCGGGGCATCGCTCCTTTTCATGCCTCCCCCAAGCACCGTTGGGAAGGTTGTCGCTCCCCCATCCGCCGACCGGTTCCGTCATGACTTCAACCCGGCCCTATCTGATCCGCGCCCTTTACGAGTGGATCGAAGACAACGGCTTGACGCCGCACATCCTGGTCAATGCGGAATTGCCCGGCGTGGAGGTTCCCAAACAGCATGTGCGCGATGGGCAGATCGTGCTCAACGTCCATTCGATCGCCGTGCGCGACCTGCGCCTGGGCAACGAACAGATCGAATTCAACGCCCGTTTTGGCGGCGTCGCCCGCGCGGTCTACATCCCCATCGCCGCCGTACTGGCCATCTACGCCCGCGAGAACGGCCAAGGCATGGTTTTTGGCGAAGAGACGGGTCACGATGAACCGCCATCGCCGCCCGACGACGCGCCGCCGGACAAGCCGGCCGCCCGCGGCGAGCGCAGGCCGGTGCTGAAGATCGTGAAATAGCGTCAGTTGATGTATTCGAACAGCGTCACGACCCGCCGCACTCCTCCCACCCGGCTGGCGACGCCCGCCGAGGCGTCGGCTTCGGTGGGTTTGACCAAACCCATCAAATAAACCTCGCCGTTCTCCGTGACCACCTTGACCCGGGTGGGATCGAAATCGGGAATCTGGATCTGGAACAGCGCGGATTTGACCTTGGTGGTCAGCAGCGCATCGTTGCTCTGAACGGACATGGAGTCGGGCGGACCGATCGTCAATTCGTTGTAGACCAACCGGACCGGCGGATCCTTCAGGTCGCGGGCGATTTGTTCGGCCTGCTGCCGCGCCTGCGCCGACACCACCTCGCCGGTCAACAGCACCGCGCCGTTGTAACTGGTGATGCCGATCCGGTTGCCCGGCGGCAACGTTCGGGTGCACAAATCATAGAGCTTCAGTTCGATGGTCTGATCGTCCACCACGGTGCCGGTGGTGCGGCGGTCGTGCGCCACGCCGACACCCATCGCCGCGCCGCCGACAAAAAGCGCCGCGCACCCCCCCAGCGACACCATCGCCAGCGCCGCGCCGGCCAGACGTATCCATTTCGTCATGATTCCTCCTTACCGAACAGTAGCCAATCCACCAAATCGCACAGGCAATGAACGATGAGAATGTGGGCTTCCTGAATGCGCGCCGTCGCCGTCGCCGCCGCCCGGATTTCGATATCCTCGCCGTCGAGTTGCTCGGCCATGGGCCCGCCGTCGCGGCCGGTCAACGCCAGTGTCGTCATCCCCAACTCGCGGGCGGCGTCGATGGCCACCCGCACGTTCGGCGAGTTGCCGCTGGTCGAAATGGCCAGCAGCACGTCGCCCGGCCGTCCCAGCGCTCGCACCTGCCGGGCGAAAATCTGCTCGAAGGCGTAATCGTTGGCGATGGAGGTGAGCGCCGAACTGTCGGTGGTCAACGCGATGGCGGCCAACCCCGGCCGTTCGATCTCGAAGCGGTTGACCAGTTCAGCGGCGAAATGCTGGGCGTCGGCGGCCGATCCGCCATTGCCGCAGGCCAGGATTTTATTGCCCTGCCGCAGCCGTCCGGCCAACAGCTCGGCGGCTTGCACGATGCGCGGCCCCATCGCCGCCAAGGTGCGTTGCTTGGCTTCGAGGCTGGCGGCGAAGTGCTGTTCGATGCGGGTAAGCGGTTCCATAAGATGATCCAACCCATGCAATAACCGACCGATGAAGAAAATGCGCGCCTATTCTTTCGGTGACCATGACGATTTGAATAGCGCACCCTCAAGGTACTCAAAAAGATGTCCCAACCGCAAGCCGAAACCCGATTCATCGAGCTGATGGCCGAGTTGTTCCAAACGGACGAAGCAGAGGCGCTGGATTTTGGCTGGTACCGGGTGATCCGCCGCCATAACCGCGAAGTGCGGGCATTTCTGGGCGAGATCGTCGCCGAGCACGGCTGGAAAGCGCTCAAGGGTGGGCGGCTGTCGGTCTTGCTGGCGGAGGCGTTCCGGGAAGCGGAGGCCGAGACCGCCGCCGAGGATCGACACCGGCTCGCGGCGCTGGAAAAACAGTTGGGCCTCAAACCCGGCGCGAACGCGGTGGAACGGGATCAGCGCTTGGCGGCGCTGGAAATGGTTCCGGCAACGATGGAACTGGTCAACGAATACCGCGCCATTCTGGAACGCAAGACAGCGGCGTCCACCGCCGCGCTGGATCGTAGCGAAGTCTTCAACCGCCTGTATCAGTTTTTCTCGCGCCATTATCAGGACGGCGATTTCATCGTGGCCCGGCGCTACGGGCGGGAGGGTAGCCGCTATCTGCGCTCGACCGGCGAGGATACCGAGTTTCATTGGGCCACCGAGGGGATGTATTACATCAAGTCGGGCGATGTCTTCACCGATTTTCCGGTCAGGCTGGCGCAAGGCCAGCGGTTGCTGTTCACGGTGGAGCCGGAGACCTTGGCCGCGACGCGGGCGGCGCTGAAACCGAACGACAAGGCGCATTACGAGTTGGCTTCGGTCTGTTCGTCCGGCGAAATCCCCCCTAGCCCCCCTTTTGCAAAGGGGGGAACTGAACAGCCACAGCCAGGGGTGAGGAAAGAAACGCGCGTTTGCCTGAAGTATCTCAAGGGCGCCCGCAGCGAGCGGCATAAAGACGAGATCGTCAACGCAGTACAGCGAGAATGCGGCGGCGACGGTACGGAAATCCGGCGCTGGCTCAACCAGTTCATTGCTCGCAATCAGAACGATTTTTTCATTCACCAACGGCTCGGGCCGGTGTTGCGCGAAGATCTGGATATTTTCATCAAGACCGAGATGCTGGACGCCGATCAATTGCTGGCTGGCGGCGATTTGCCGCAACGGGTGTTGCGGGTTGCGCGCATCGTGCGGGAAGTGGGACAACAAATCATCGCCTTTTTGGCGGCGCTGGCCGATTTCCAGAAGACCCTATGGGAAAAGAAAAAGCTGGTGTTCTCAACCCGCTACGTCATCACGCTGGACCGCATCGACCGGCTGGCCGGGCGGCAATGGCTGGAGGCGCGTCTTGAACCAATCGTGCGGCGTCAGCGCGAGGAGTGGCGAACGCTGGGCTTGGGCGATTTTGCCGATGCCGCCGCCTGCCGGATGGAGAAAAGCGGCGATCTGATTACCGAAGCCACGCACCGCTACCTGCCCCTGCCGGTGGATACCGGCCATTTCGACGAGGAATTCAAATGGGCGCTGCTGGAAGCGGTCACGCGCGAACGACCGTTGGACGAGGCGCTCGATGGATTGGCGCTGCATTCCGATAACTGGCAGGCGCTGCATCTGCTCCGGGCCAAATACCGCGAGCGGGTGAAGTGCATCTATATTGACCCGCCGTACAATACCGGCGGTGATGGTTTTCCCTACAAAGACGCTTATCAACATGCTTCATGGCTGGCGATGATCGACGAACGCCTGTCCATCGCCAAGAGCTTGATGGATCAGCAGGCGGCGTTATTCGTTTCCCTGGATGACCATGAACAACCAGCGTTTCGGCTACTGGCGGATCGGCTGTACGGTTCGGCCAATTTCATAGCCACGGTCATCTGGCAAAAGATTTATTCGCCCAAAAATTCGGCCAAACACTTTTCCGAAGATCACGATTATCTGCTGGTCTACGCGCGCAACGCGGAACGCTGGCTTCCAGAACTGTTACCCCGCACAGCCGAAATGGAAGCGCGCTATGGCAGTCCAGACAACGACCCGCGTGGCCCTTGGAAACCAGGCGATCTCTCCGCTCGTAATCCCTACAGTCAAGGCCGCTATCCAATCACCTGTCCCTCCGGACGGCTAATTCCCGGACCGCCGCCGGGCACGTACTGGCGGGTATCCAAAACCAAGTTTGAGGAGCTTGACCGCGACGGCCGCATCTGGTGGGGCGAGAACCGGGACAACATTCCTGCAATTAAACGCTTCCTGAGTGAAGTCAAACAGGGGCGAGTACCGCAAACCATATGGCTCTATCAGGAAGTCGGTCATACCCAGGACGCCAAGAAGGAACTGCTGGCCTATACGCCCTTGGCCGAAAACGAATCGGTATTTCAAACACCCAAGCCCACGGCCTTGATTCGTCGCGTACTTTCCTTATCGACCGAAGCAATCAGCGCGGATGAATGGGTACTGGATTTTTTCGCGGGTTCCGGCACGACGGGTCATGCGGTCATCGCCCAGAACCATGCCGACGACGGTCAGCGTAAGTTCCTGTTGGTGGAATGCAACGCCTACTTCGATACGTTGCTCCTGCCGCGCCTGAAACGAGCGGCCTGGTCGCCGGAATGGAAGGAAAACGGCAAAACAGACGGCCCCGGCCTGTTCCTGCGCGTTCAAACCCTGGAACAATACGACGACACCCTGGCCAACCTCGCCATCGAACCGGAAACCGGCCAATCCGCCGACTTCGACTTCGACGGCCCGGCTTTCAGTCTGCGCTACCGATTGCATCGGGAAAGCCAAGCTCTTTACTGCGCGGTCGAATGGTTCGCCTCTCCCTTCGGCTACACCCTGAAACGAGTCGCGGGCGGCGGCGAAGCGCCGTCGCAACCGGTCGATCTGGTGGAAAGCCTGATCTACCTACTCGGTCTCGATGTCACACGCCTATACCGCGAACCGCCCGGCGCGGTCATTCTCGGCCACGACCGGCGCGAACAAACGGTCGCCGTGTTTTTCCGCGACTGCGCCCACCCCGAAGCGGTCGCCTGGCTGCAAGCCCAACTCGCCGCCCATTCCGCCGACCGGATATTCACCAACGACCCGGCGGCATTGACGTTTGAAGGCTGCGAACGGTTCGAAAGCATCGAAGCGGTCTTTGCCGGGCAGTTTGGGCCATTTTGAACGGAGATACGACCATGAACGCCATCCAGCTTAAACCTGAATTTACCGACATCCTGCAACCGCTAGGTGTCGATGCCGGCGATTTTTTCCTTGCCGCCAGCCTCTATCATTCCCACAAGGTCAGTTTCGCCGCCGCCGCCGCGTTGGCCGGTTTGGATTTTGAAGAATTTCACTACCGGCTTCGGGAACACTTCGGGCACGGCCTGCGGCTGGAAGATGAAGCCGTATTGGAAGATCTCGCCACAGCTCGGAAATGGGCAAATCACGCGCCATGAAATTGGTGATCAATGCCAGTCCGCTCATTTTTCTGAACAAGGTGGATGCCTTGTCTCTGCTTTCCGGCTGCTTTGTAGAGATTCTGGTTCCCCCGGCGGTCATTGCCGAGATCCATAATCTCAGACTCCCCTCTTTTATCCAGCCGGCTACGCTCACGCCGGAAGGCGCGGCCTATGTCAAAGGCGCCGTGGGGCGGCTTCATGCAGGCGAACTGGAGGTCATGGTACTGGCGCGGGAGCATCGGATCTCCTACGTTGCGCTGGACGATCTGCTGGCGCGTAACAAGGCTAAACAGTTGGGACTGCTCCCTATCGGCACGGCGGGGCTGTTATTGCTGGCGAACGCCAAGGGACTGATGGATAAAGCAACTGTCAGAACCAAGCTCCAGGAGCTCATCGATCACCATGGTCTCTACTTGTCGTCGCATGTACTGAGAGACCTTTGGGCGCAACTGGGGTGAAATGATAAAAATTTCTGGCCACGCCCGCCTCAAGGCCGCGCTCGTCCTGCGCGATGCGCTGGCTGCTGAACTCGGCTTGTCGCTGCTCGCCGCCATGCGCCAACTCGCCACGGTCGAAGACACCCTCGGCGCACGGGCCGCTCTGGAGGAAGGCCGTTACCTGGAAGCCTTGGCCTCGCTATGCCGGGGCGACAGCGAACGCCTGGCCGTGCTGGACGACCATCTGCGAGCCGCCTGCATCAAAGTCCGGCTCGCGCCGCGCTACGCGCAATATCTGGCCCTGCTGCTGTTCGCCCACTGGCAAGACGCCCGCGCCAGCGACTCGGCGGCATTGCTCGACCGACTGAACGACCGGCTCGCCAAGCATCCGCCCCAACACGAAAAACTGGAGCCTTTCACCGCAACCGACCTGCAATTCGCCGCCTTCTGGATGGCCACCGCCGCCGGCAAAACGCATGTGCTCCATGCCGCGCTGGCCCTGCTGGAACCGCGCCAGCGATGGGACCGCATCCTGCTGATCACCCCGTCCGAACCGCTCACCCGCCAGCACGCCGACCACCTCCGCCACCTGCGGCAATGGCCGGTGTTCGCCTATCCCACGGACGGCGACGCCGCCCGATTGGGCGACCTGTCGCCCGATACGGTCATCGTGCTGGACATCAACAAGCTGGCCGACGCCAAAAAGGGCGAAGGCGTCACCGTGCCCACCGAGGTCTTTCAAGACGGGCGGAACCTGGTATTCGTGGACGAGGGACACAAAGGCCAGCGCGCCGAAGCCAGCGTCTGGAAACGCTTGCAACGCGATCTGGCCGGGATCGACGCGCCCGACCCGCGCTGCCGGGGCCTGCTGCTGGAATTCTCCGCCACCTTCGGCCAAGTCGCGGAAGCCGAACACGCCTTCGACCGCTACGCCAAATCCATCATCTTCGACTATGCCTACGACCGCTTTCACGGCGACCGCTACGGCAAGGATTTCTGGCATGTCCGCCTGGACAGCGGCGGCGTGGTCAGCGCGTTGGTGCAACGGCATACCCTGACGGCCGCTCTGATCGCTTTCCGGCATCAGGTGGCCAGTTATCGCGGCAGCGCCAGCCAGCGGCAGATCCGCGCGGCCGGTTTACGCGTCGCCGCGCCGCTCTGGGTGCTGCTGGGGCTATCGGTGATCGGCGGCAGCGGCGCAAAAGCCGATGTCGAGCAGACCAGCGACGTTGTCGAGGTGCTGCGCTTTCTCGATGCCATCCTCCGCCGGCCCGCCGACTGGGCCGCCTGGGTCGCGGAAGTGCTGGCCATGTCCGCCAACGGCGCGGATCTGCTGCCGCCGGACGTGCGCATCGCCCTGACCGGCCAGAGCGCCGAACCGCTCGCCCGGCGCATCCTGGCCGACGTGTTCGGCTGGCAGGCCGGCGACCAACCCATCCTGCGCCTGCTGAAAGCCGCGCCCGGCGAACTCGGGCTGGGCCTGCAACGCGGCGACACGGTGCATTACTTCGGCGTGGTCAACGTCGGCGACGCCAACGGCCTGAAAAAAGCCACGGAACAGGCTGGTTTGCAGGTAGCCGAAGACGCGCTGACGCCGTCCCTGTTCGCCGGTCTCAACCAGGATCGCGCCGGCGTCAATTTGCTGATCGGCTCCCGCCGCTTTGCCGAAGGCTGGGATAACTACCGGGCCTGCTCTCTGACCCTGCTCCGCCTCGGCCAAGGCGAAGGCGCGTTGATCGTTCAGATGTTCGGGCGTGTGGTGCGCTTCGCCGGGGTCAACGGCGACGGCAAGCGGTTGGCGAATCCATCGCCGGAACTCCGGCCCTTGCAGACCGCGTACATCCACGGGCTGCGCTCGACCTATCTGGAAACCTTCCTGAACAACCTGTACGCCAGCGGGGTCGCCGAAGTCCAATCCCTCGAATGCCCAACCTGGCCCAATCTGCCGGCGCCCTCGCCGCTCAAGGCGGTGGTGGCCATCACCCCCACACCGGACCAATTCACGGTCGACATCACCGGCGACGGCTGGCTGGCCGGAATCAACCGGGTCACTCTCTCCCTGGGCGCGATCGCAACGACGACGACCGTGACCGGCGGCGGATTGCGCCGTTCCCAAAGCACGGTAGACTCAGACCTCACGGCCCGATTCCAGCAACAGTTGTTTCTGCTCGACCGGGATGAACTATGGCGGGATCTGGTGGAATTCAAGCGCTTGCGGCGCTGGTGGAACGTCCGTTTCGACCGGGCCGCCATCGACGCCGCGCTGAGCGGTTCCCGCTACCGGATTGTCGGCCTGCCCGCCGCCCTGACCATCACCAGCGAAGCGGATGTGCAACGGCTCAACCGGCTGGCGGCCACCCTGCTCCGCCGCCTGTTCGAGAGCGCTTACCGCAAACAGGAAAGCCGCCACAGTCGCTATGCCCTCGCCGACGCCGCGTCGAGCGGCATCCCGGCGATGTATCGGAAGGAACTACAAATTCCCCCAACCCCCCTTTGACAAAGGGGGGTGTGCGAAGCACGGGGGGATTTCAAAGGCAACCCAATGGCTAAAAAGAAATCCATATCCCAACAGAATGGCCTGTTCGGCGCCGATATCGCCTGCCCCGATCTGCACAATCTGCCCTTGATCCTCGAACCGCGCGGCGCTTACGAAGTCTTCGCGCCCGGCAGTGTCTATCAGCCGGTGCTGCTGACGCCGGGGGAAGCCCGAATCGATGTCGGTCCCGGCAAACTGGACGCCCATGAAGAACAGTTCGTCCGCGACCTGATTCATTGGCTCTATCCCGCCGGCAACCCGCCCCGCAGCGAAAAAACGCCGCTGGCCTGGAACGGCCGGGAGGTCTGGCTCAAACGCAATATCGAGAAAGACCCTCGTTCGTTCCGACTGCGGATGGACGACTCCGACTGGTTCTACCCCGATTTCATCGTCTGGATCGTCGATCCGGCGACCCGCACCCAAACCTTCGGCTTCATCGACCCGAAGGGCTTGGCGCTGGGAACGCCCGAAGGCTGGGCCGATTACAAGATCGTGGCGACGCTGTACATGCCTCACGTCGTGGCGTTGCAGCTTGGGGAACAACCGGTCGAATACCAGGGCGAACGCTGGCGGTTCCGCATCCGGGGCGTATTGGTTTCCACCTCGCCGTTCGAGCAGTTGCGGGAACACGCCAAATTCGATCTGCGTAACGATCGGGATGAGAACGCGCCGCCGACCGAAGCGGATTTTCAGCGCGCCCGAATCGTCTTCCAACGCGCCAATCTCGCCTATATCGAACAGGTTTTGCGCCTACTCATGGAAGACACTTCGTTCGACGCCATCGCCCAAGCCGCGGCCCGTCTGCATCGCGCGCCGGACGCCTTTCAGCCCGGCGGGGAAGTCGAGTACGATCTTTTACTGCGACGGGAGGCAGCGCCGAACGGAACCGAAACCGCGTTTTTGGGCGCATTGTCGCGGGATTATCTGAAGCCTGACGCGGCGGGCGTCTTCGGGAGCGGCGTTAAAAAGCGGCGGCGCGGCGAACTGCTGGATTACGCCAAGAACGGGTTAATGGGCCTGGAGGCGGAAAAGGCGGCGGACATCGCCGGTCACCCCACGCCCTGCGCGGAGCTGTGGCGGCGGAAACGGAATGAGCGCTCATCAACGGAGACGCCGTGAAAACGATTCCGTCGCACGGATCGCGCGGCCGATCCGCTCACCGCGACCGTTGCAGGGCGCGGATGCCCTGTTCCAATCCCTCCAGCGTCAGCGGGTACATGCGGTCGCTCATCAGTTCCCGCACCATCTGAATCGAGGGGACGTAGCTCCAGCGATTCCGCGGCTGCGGGTTCAGCCAGATGGCCTGCGGATAGGCCATCAGCAGGCGGCTCATCCAAACATCGCCGGCTTCCGGGTTGAAATGCTCGACGCTGCCGCCGGGGTAGCTCACTTCATAGGGACTCATGGTGGCGTCGCCGACCAGAATCAGCTTGTAGTCCCGTCCGAAGGTGTGCAGCACCGATACCGTTTCGGTCTTCTCGGTATAACGGCGGCGGTTGTCCTTCCACAGCGACTCGTACACCATGTTGTGAAAGTAGAAATACTCCAGATGCTTGAACTCGCCGCGCGCCGCCGAAAACAATTCCTCGCAAACCCGGACGTGGTCGTCCATCGAACCGCCCACATCCAGAACCAGCAGCACCTTCACCGCGTTATGCCGCTCGGGCACCATCTTAAGGTCGAGATAACCGGCGTTGCGGGCCGTCGACCGTATCGTGTCGTCCAGATCCAGTTCCCGCGCGGCGCCTTCGCGGGCGAAACGACGTAGCCGCCGCAGCGCCACCTTGATGTTGCGGGTGCCCAACTCCACCGTGTCGTCCAGATTGCGGAACTCGCGGCGGTCCCAGACCTTGACGGCGCGGCGGTGACGCGAGGTGTCCTGACCGACGCGGATGCCTTCCGGGTTGTAGCCATACGCCCCATAAGGCGAAGTGCCGGCGGTGCCCACCCACTTGTTGCCGCCTTGATGCCGCCCTTCCTGTTCGGCCATGCGCCGGGCGAAGGTTTCCATCAGTTTTTCCCAGCCGCCCAGCGATTCGATCCACTGCTTATCCTCCTCGCTCAGGGTCAACTCGGCCAGCTTGCGCAGCCACTCCAGCGGCACCTCGGCGCCGACGATTTCGTCGAACAGCGTCGCCAGTCCCTTGAAATGGCTGCCGAACACCTGATCGAAGCGGTCGTAATGGCGTTCGTCCTTCACCAACGTCGCCCGCGCCAGATAGTAGAACGCGTCGATGTCGTGAGCGGTCACCCGCTGGCTCAGCGCTTCCAGCAGGGTGAGAAATTCGGTCAGCGTGACCGGCAGACCGGCCTGACGCAGCTTGAGAAAGAAATCGGTCATCATCGGCTATTTATCTAAAACCAGCATATTACAGTGACTCCTCATTCCAGAGCGGCATTCCACAATGAGGACAGGTTTTGATGTGTTTCGCGGACTTAATAGTCTCCTTGATGCCCTTGATCTCTCTAAGCATCTTTTTGAGATGCTTCTTGTTTCTGTTCTTTTTTGGAATAGATAGCTCCTTGACTATTTTATCCTGAAGCTTTTTGACTTTTGATTCAAAAATAGGAACGTAATTATCCATGAGCATCATCTTGCCATGTTATGAAATCAAGGCTAATGGCGTTTCTGACGCGGATATACCGACCATGCCACTCTTCGCATGGAATCCAGTTCATGACCCCTATATCCACGCCTGAAATACCACCCGCTATTTTTCTATACGCGAATGCCTGTTCATGAACAACAACCGCTCGAACAGATGCACGTCCTGCTCGTTCTTCAGCAGCGCTCCGTACAGCGGCGGGATTAGCTTGCGCTGGTCGCCGCGCAGCGCCTCGGGAGGAATATCCTCGGCCACCAGCAACTTGATCCAGTCCAACAGCTCCGAAGTGGACGGGCGCTTTTTCAGACCCGGCACGTCGCGGATTTCGAAAAACGCCTCCAGCGCCTCGGCCAGCAGCCGCTTTTTCAGGTCGGGATAATGCACCTGCACGATCCGCTCCATGGTCTCCTTGTCGGGGAAGCGGATGTAGTGGAAGAAACAGCGGCGCAGAAACGCATCCGGCAGTTCCTTTTCGTTGTTGCTGGTGATGATGATGATCGGCCGGTGCCGCGCCTTGACCACCTGCCGGGTCTCGTAGACGTAAAACTCCATCCGATCGAGTTCGAGCAGTAAATCGTTGGGAAATTCGATGTCGGCCTTGTCGATCTCGTCGATCAGCAACACCGGCTGCGTCTCGGCGGTAAACGCTTCCCACAGCTTGCCCTTGACGATGTAGTTGCCGATCTCATGCACCCGCGCGTCGCCCAACTGCGAATCGCGCAACCGGGAGACGGCGTCATACTCGTACAAGCCCTGCTGAGCCTTGATGGTGGACTTGATATGCCACTGGATAAACGGCCGGTTCAGAGCGTTGGCGACTTCCTCGGCCAGTTGGGTCTTGCCGGTGCCGGGCTCGCCCTTGACCAGCAACGGCCGGCCCAATGTCACGGCGGCATTGACCGCCATCATCAGGTCATCGGTGGCGACGTAGCGGTCGGTGCCGCGAAAACGGGCTTCGGACATGCGCGATCTCCTTTGCAGACGAGCGACGACCGGGGCAACTCGCTCAAGGTTATAAAAAAATTTCTTATTATTCTTTATGTTTGGCTAGCCGCGCCTGCTATTTTTAAATGGCAAGCAATCGAAGGTTGATTAGTTTACAGGAACTCTGTTCCGGCGCCGCACCCAAACCTCCGAACCCGCACCGATCCGGCGCGGCCGCCCTCGTCACGGATACTGACCGCCGCCTCCGGCAAGAGTGCGGCAACCGATGCAACCCCGCCCGATAGAGAGCAACCATGAAAGCGCACACGATTCTGGAAACCATTGGCAACACCCCACATGTCCGTATCAACCGGCTGTTCGCCAACCGCAAGGTCGAAATCTGGATGAAGTTGGAACGGGCCAATCCCGGTGGCAGCATCAAGGACCGCATCGGCCTGGCGATGATCGAGGATGCCGAACGGCGCGGCCTGATCACAGCCCATACCGTGATCGTCGAACCCACCTCCGGCAACACCGGCATCGCTTTGGCGCTGGTGGCCGCGACCAAGGGCTATCGCCTGATCCTGACCATGCCGGAATCCATGTCGCTGGAGCGGCGGCGCTATCTGGCGGCGCTGGGCGCGGAACTGGTGCTCACGCCCAAGGAAAAGGGAATGCCGGGCGCGATCGAGAAAGCCCAGGAAATCGTGGAAAGCACGCCGGGCGCCTGGATGCCGCAGCAGTTCGAGAATCCCGCCAACGTCGAGATTCATCGCCGCACCACCGCCCAGGAAATCCTCGCCGACTTTCCGGATGGGTTGGATTACCTGATCACCGGGGTCGGCACCGGCGGCCACATCACCGGTTGCGCCGAGGTGCTGAAGGAACGCTTCCCGAGCTTGAAAGCGTTCGCGGTCGAACCCAGCGCCTCGCCGGTGCTGAGCGGCGGCCAGCGCGGCCCGCACCCGATTCAGGGCATCGGCGCCGGCTTCGTGCCGGCGGTGCTGAACACGAGCATCCTGGATGGCGTCATCCAGGTCGCGCATGAAGACGCCTTCAAGTTCGCGGTGCGCTGCGCCAGGGAGGAAGGCATCTTCATCGGCATTTCCTCCGGGGCGTCGCTGGCGGCGGTATCCCAGAAACTGCCGGAAATCCCCGACGGCAGCCGCGTGCTGACCTTCTGCTACGACACCGGCGAGCGCTACCTGTCGGTGGCGGGGCTGTTCGACTGAACGGCGGGAGCGGGTTTCGGGGTCGCCGCCGCGCGAACAAACCCGCTCCATCGCTCACGACGATCCGTCGATCGGCCATGCACCGCCGATTCACCTGCGGTCTCGACGATCAAAAACCGCCCGGCGGCACGCACTGGGCGCATTCGGCGCCCCCGCGCGAGCGGGTCACCCTGATTCTGGAAGGCGGCCACCCGTACTGCGCGGCCATGTGGCCGCCCACCGGCGTTTATCGCTCACCGGATGAAAGGAAAGGGGTTCTTGGCGAACAACGACGGCTCTTGCGCGAGGTCTATAGGATTAAGCCGGACCCGAAGCGGTCGAAAGGCGTTACCCAAAACCCCAACATGACGGATTGACCGGAAGGAACACAAGCATGAGCGCGATAAGACACTGGATACTCGCTGGCGCGGTCGCCGGCGGGATGCTGCTGGTTCCGCCGCACAACGCGAATGCGGAACGACCATATGGCGGCGGCTATAACGGCAGCGGCCACCGGGGAAACCCGGGGGGTTACCACGGTGGCGGCCGCCCAGGGTATCACGGCGGCTATCGGGGCGGCTATCGGGGGGGCTACCACGGCGGCTGTTGGAACTGCGGAGCGGCGGGCGCGGCGGTCATCGGCTTGGCCATCGGCGCACTGGTCGGCTCCGCCATCGCCGATGCCGCAGCCCCGCCAGTGGCGATCGGCCCCCCAGAACCCCCGCCGACTGGCGGTTGCGCCTCGGTGTTTGTAAACGGCGTTTCGTACTACAACTGCGACAACTACGGCTACGACTACGGCTACGGTTATAACCCCCGACCCAATTACTATGGGTACTACGGGAATCGCTATGGGGGGCGCGGCGACGGCTGGCAGGCAAAGTGACCGCTTCCGGGCCGAGTCCGGCATGGTGGCCGAACGCAGTCGAAACAAAAGGCTTACCTGCTTCCGCGGGCGAGCCTTCCCGCCTTGGATCGAACGACGCCTGGCCCGCCCGAATTCGGATACAAACCCGATGAGAGGAAGAAACACCAGCACGCCGAGGATGGGCGGGCAGGCGGCGAATCAAGCCGACGGCATCTCGCGGATATGCTGGTTCAGGCGGCTCTTGTGGCGGGCGGCCTTATTGGCATGGATCAAGCCCTTGCGAGCCATGCGGTCGAGCACCGGCACGGCCGTCCGATATTCCGATTCGGCTTTTGCCTTGTCGCCAGTCTGAATGGCTTTGATGACGCGCTTCACATAGGTGCGCAGCATGGAACGCATGCTGGCGTTATGCTGACGGTGATTTTCCGCCTGACGGGCGCGCTTCTTCGCTTGAGCGGTATTGGCCAACTTAAATACTCCTTAAAACTCAAAAAGATAAACTTAGTCACGGATACGGCGCAAAAAAGGATTGAGAATATTGACAGCTTTCGCCGTACTGTCAATCCCCCAGACATGCCGCATCGCTGACAGGTCGAAGCAATCCCGCTATCATCCGCGCCTTCCGAACCGTCCAGCGCAGGCCTCACCTTCCATGAGCAAGGCTCTTCTCAAATCGACCGGCGTGGTCAGCGCCATGACCTCGCTGTCTCGCGTCACCGGCTTCGTCCGCGACATGGTCTACGCCCAAATGTTCGGCGCCGGCGCCGGCACCGATGCCTTCTTCGTGGCGTTTCGCATCCCCAATTTCCTGCGCCGGCTGTTCGCCGAAGGCGCGTTCTCGCAAGCCTTCGTGCCGGTGTTTTCGGAATATCAGACCCAGCGCTCCCCGGCGGAGATGAAGGAACTGGTGGACCAGGTGACCGGCACCCTGGGCGCGATCCTGTTCGCCATCACCGCCCTCGGCGTGCTGGCCGCGCCGCTGCTGATTCTGTTGTTCGCGCCAGGCTTCGCCGTCGATGCCGACAAATACCAATTGACGGTGGAGATGCTGCGCATCACCTTTCCCTACCTGCTGTTCATCTCGCTGACCGCCCTGGCCGGCGGGGTGCTGAACAGTTGCGGCAGGTTCGCCATTCCGGCCGTCACCCCGGTGCTGCTCAACCTAACCATGATCGCCGCCGCCCTGTGGCTGGCTCCCCGCATGGCGCAACCTGTAATGGGTCTGGCCTGGGGCGTGTTCATCGCCGGCATCGTGCAACTGGGCTTTCAAGTACCTTTCCTGCTGCGGCTGAAACTATTGCCGCGCCCGCGCTGGGGCTGGGCCTCCCAAGGTGTGCAACAGGTGCTGAAGCTGATGCTGCCGGCGTTGTTCGGCTCCTCGGTGGCGCAGGTCAATCTGCTGATCGATACCCTGATCGCCTCGTTTCTGGTTTCCGGCAGCGTCAGTTGGTTGTACTACTCCGATCGGCTGGTGGAGTTTCCGCTCGGCATTTTCGGCGTGGCGCTGGGCACGGTGATCCTGCCCAAGCTGTCCCGCCAGCACGCCGGAGCCGAGGTGGACGGCTTCTCCCAAACACTGGACTGGGCGCTGCGCTGGGCCCTGTTGATCGGCGTTCCGGCCACGGTGGCGCTGACGATCCTCGCCGGCCCCATCCTGTCGGCGCTGTTTCAGTACGGCGAGTTCGACGCCCGCGACGTGGCCATGTCGGCCCGCAGCCTGATGGCGTTCGCGCTGGGTTTGGTGGCGTTCATGCTGATCAAGGTGCTGGCGCCCGGCTTCTATGCCCGCCAGGACACCCGCAGCCCGGTCAAGTACGGCGTCATCGCCATGGTCGCCAACACCGCGATGGTGCTGATTCTGGTCTGGCCGCTGGCCCATGCCGGGTTGGCGCTGGCCACGTCGCTGGCCGCTTTTCTCAACGCCGGTCTGCTGTTCGTCAATCTGCGGCGGCGCGACATCTACCGGCCACGCGCCGGATGGGCAACGTTTCTGGCGCAACTGAGCGCCGCCAATCTGGCGATGGGATTGGTGCTGTGGTTCGGGGTGGGCGAACTGGAACAGTGGTTGCGCGCCGGCGCCGGCGCGCGACTGTGGCATCTGAGCTGGCTGGTCGCGGTCGGCGGCGGGACTTATTTGCTGGCGGTGCTGACCGCGGGGATCAAACCGCGACATCTGCTGATGGGACGCGGGTAGGCGCGCTAGCCAGACGCCTATCCCGACAAAACCGCTCGGGATTCGGTTATATTCTGGTCGTGCTCCCGCACTTCGAGGACGACCGATGCGCATCCTGCTCGTCAAGCCCCAGGCCCACCTGAAAACCGTGCTCGGCCTCCAGCGCTTTCAGTGTCTGGAACCCCTGGAGTTCGGCTATCTGGCCGCCGCGATTCCCAAGCAACACGAGTTACGGGTGCTCGACCTGCGGTTGTACCGCTTCGCCGACGCCGCCTTCGAGCGTGCGCTGGCCCGTTTTCGCCCCGACCTGGTGGGCTTCACCGCCTACAGCCACGAATCGGGGACCATGAAACGGCTGGCCGGCATGGTGCGTCGGCTGCTGCCCAACACCCGAATCGTGGTCGGCGGGCATCACGCCACCGTGGCGCCGGCCGATTGCAACATCCCGGACATCGACTACATCGTGCGCGGCGAAGGCTGCGCGCCGTTCGGCGCCCTGGTGACGGCGCTGGACAAGGGGGACGAACCCGAAGACATCGCCAACCTGTTATTCACCGGCGACCGTTTCGACGCCACCGCCGCTTCGGTTTGGCCCCGCTATCCCGACCCGAGAACCATCCCGATCCCGCGCCGCGATTTGTGGGACAGCCGGCCCTACTCCTGCATCTGGGTTCACGAGAATCCGCGCGACTGGCAAATGCTCTTTCCCCCGGTCGCGATGGCGCGCACCTCCTACGGCTGCAAGATGACCTGCTCGTTCTGCATCGTGCCGTTCCTGAGCGGCGCCACCCACATGCCGCGACTGGTCGATGTGGTGACCGAGGATATCGCGCGGATCGAGGTCGATCACGTCTATTTCGCCGACGACGAGAATTTCATCGACGATCAATTCGGCTTCGAGCTGGCCGAGGCGCTGGAAAAACGCGGCGTCAAGAAACGCTACTTCGCCTGGGCGCGCGCCACCACCATCCTGCGCTACCCGGAACTGCTGCGCCGCTGGAAGGAGATCGGCCTGGACGGCGTGTTCGTCGGCTTCGAGTTCGCCACCAACCAGGAATTGAAAGCGACTCGCAAGGGCGGCACGGTGGCCCACAACGAGCGCGCCCACGACACCTTGCGCCGGCTGGGCATCGCCTGCCACGCGGCGTTCATGGTGCGGCCGGAGTACGGTCACGCCGAGTTTCGGCGCCTGGGCGACTATGTGAACGCCATGCCCCCGGCGCAATACAGCTTCACCGTCTGCACGCCCTCGCCCGGCACGTCGGACTACGAAACAGCGCGGCCCGCGTTCTGGTGCGGCGACGCCTACGACTTGCACGACTGCATGCATCCGCTCACGCCCACCACCTTGCCGCTGCGTGAGTTCGGCGCGCTGCTGGCCCGCCAGATTCGCGAGGCGGGCCAGCGTCATCCGCTGCGGGCCGAGCGCCACTTGACCCGTCCCTGGGAACTGGCCCGGATCGTCAACGCCGACTGGCGTTACCAGCAGGCATTCCGGGAATTGTATCGCGACTACCCGCGCGAACTGTGGGACTGGCCGGGAGACGCCAGAATGACCGCCTGACATCGCGAAGGCGGCGAGCGGATAGCGATCCGACCCCGATCTCCCAACGAGGTGCGGGCGCCGGTGTGTTAAGAAACCGGCGATTGTCCCTATAATGACGTGCTTCGCTCGCAACCCGACCGATCCCACCACCGACGACCAGCATGGAATTGATTCGCGGCCAGCACAATCTTCGGCCCCGCCACCGGGGCTGCGTCGCCACCATCGGCAACTTCGACGGCGTCCATCTCGGCCACCGGCTGATTTTGGAGCAACTGGCCGAACAGGCCGCGCAACTGCGCCTGCCGCGACTGGTCGTCACTTTCGAACCGCAGCCGCAGGAATTCTTCGCCGGCCCCAACGCGCCGCCGGCCCGATTGATGCGGCTGCGGGAAAAACTGCTGGCGTTGGAGGATCTGGGTATCGAGCGGGTGCTGTGCCTGGAATTCGATCACCGGCTGGCGGCCATGCCGGCGGAGGCTTTCATCGACGAGCTGCTGGTGAGCCGTCTGGGCATCCGCCATCTGGTGATCGGCGACGATTTCCGCTTCGGCCACCGCCGCGCCGGCGATTTCGCCCTGCTGGTCGCGGCCGGCCAACGACACGGCTTCACGGTCGCCGACAGCCACAGCCACAGCCTGGACGGCGAGCGGGTCAGCAGCACCCGCATCCGCCAGGCGCTGGCGGGGGGCAATCTGGAACTGGCGGCGCGACTGCTGGGCCGGCCCTACGACCTGTGCGGGCGAGTGGCGCACGGCGATCGTCGTGGGCGCACCATCGGCTTTCCGACCGCCAACATCCACCTGCATCGCCGGGTCACGCCGGTTTCCGGCGTCCATGCCGTGCTGCTCGGCGATCCGGCGCTGCCGCCCTGGCCCGGCATCGCCAATGTCGGTCGGCGGCCCACGGTGGCCGGCGAGCGCGAGCGGCTGGAAGTGCATCTGCTCGATTTTCAGGGCGATCTGTACGGCCGGCACGTCAAAGTCGATTTTCTGCATTATCTGCGCCCGGAACAGCGCTTCGAGTCGCTGGCCGCCTTGCAAGCGCAGATCCGGCGGGACGAGCAAACCGCCCGAACCTATTTCGCCGAACGGGGCATACCCCTCCCTCCAATCCCAGCCCCTCTCCCACCGGGAGCAGGGAGCCCCTCACTCCCTCTCCCAAAAGGAGAGGAGCGTTCTCGCACCGGTTTCTAGAGGCTTACCGTGGCTGATTACAAAAACACCCTCAATCTTCCCCAAACCGCTTTTCCGATGAAAGCGGATCTCGCCAGGCGCGAGCCGGATCTGCTGCGCCACTGGCGGGAGCTGGACCTGTATCGCCGCCAGCGCGCCGAATTCGCCGGCCGGCCGAAATTCGTGCTGCACGACGGCCCGCCCTACGCCAACGGGGTGATTCATATCGGCCACGCCGTCAACAAGGTGCTGAAGGACATCATCGTCAAATCCCGCACCCTGAGCGGCTTCGACGCGCCCTACGTGCCGGGCTGGGACTGCCATGGCCTGCCGATCGAGCAGATGGTGGAGAAGAAGCTGGGCAAGGTGGGAGCCAAGGTCGATGCCCGCGAATTCCGCGCCGCCTGCCGGGCCTTCGCCGCCGAGCAGATTGCCAGCCAGAGCGCCGACTTCCAGCGGCTGGGCGTGCTGGGCGACTGGGACAATCCCTATCTGACCATGGACTTCCGGGCCGAGGCCGACATCGTGCGGGCGCTGGCGAAAATCGTCGCCAACGGTCATCTGTACCGCGGTTCCAAACCGGTGTACTGGTGCATCGACTGCGGCTCGGCGCTGGCCGAGGCCGAGGTCGAATACGAGGATCGCGATTCGCTGGCCATCGACGTGCGCTTTCCGGTGGCGAATCCCGAGACCTTGCTGGCCCGCCTGCGCCACGTCGAGGGCCACGAAGGCAAGGGAGCGCTGTCCGTGGTCATCTGGACCACCACGCCGTGGACGCTGCCCGCCAACCGGGCGGTGGCGGTCAATCCGGGCTTCGAATACGTGGTGGCGCAGGTCGAAACCGACCGGGGGCAGGAACGTCTGCTCGTCACCGAGCCGCTACTGAAAGACTCGCTGGCGCGCTGGGGCATCGATCAATACCATGTGGTCGCCTACGGCTCGGGCGCCGACCTGGAGGGATTGACGCTGCGTCATCCGTTCTACGACCGCGACGTGCCGATCATCCTCGGCGACCACGTCACCACCGAGGCCGGCACCGGCGCGGTGCATACCGCTCCCGCCCACGGTCAGGAAGACTATGTGGTCGGCTCTCGCTACGGCCTGCCGGTGGATAACCCGGTTGGGCCGGACGGCAAGTTCCTGCCCGATACTCCACTGTTCGCCGGTCTGCATGTGTTCGCCGCCAACGAGCGCGCGATCGACGCCCTCAAGGCGCACGGTACGCTGCTGCGCGTCGCCCGGCTGACGCACAGCTACCCGCACTGCTGGCGGCACAAGACCCCGATCATCTTCCGCGCCACCCCGCAATGGTTCATCGGCATGGATCGACATGGGCTGCGCGCCCGCGCGCTGAGCGAAATCGACAAGGCGCGCTTTACCCCGGACTGGGGCAAGGCGCGGATTCAGGGCATGGTGGCCAACCGCCCCGACTGGTGCGTCTCCCGCCAGCGCTCCTGGGGGGTGCCGATCACCCTGTTCGCGCACAAGAAAACCGGCGAATTGCATCCGAACACCCAAGCACTCATGGAACGGGTGGCGCAACGCATCGAACAGGGTGGCATCGACGCCTGGTTCGCACTCGATCCGACCGAGTTGCTGGGCGCGGACGCGGCCGAGTACGACAAGATTCCCGATACCCTGGATGTCTGGTTCGATTCCGGCACCACTCACCTCTCGGTGCTGGAGCGCCGCCCGGAGCTGCGCTTCCCCGCCGAACTGTACCTGGAAGGTTCCGACCAGCATCGCGGCTGGTTTCAGTCCTCGCTGCTGGCCTCGGTGGCCATGCGCGGCGTCGCGCCCTACAAGGGGCTTTTGACCCACGGCTTCACCGTCGACGCCCAGGGCCGCAAGATGTCGAAGTCGCTGGGCAACGTGGTCGCGCCGCAAAAGGTGGTCAACTCGTTGGGCGCCGACGTGCTGCGGCTGTGGGCGGCGGCCACCGATTATCGCGGCGAAATGAACGTCTCCGACGAAATCCTCAAGCGCATGGCCGATTCCTACCGGCGAATGCGCAACACCGCCCGTTTTCTGTTGGCCAATCTCAACGGCTTCGATCCCGCGCGACATCGTTTGCCACCGGAGCAAATGCTGGCGCTGGATCGCTGGGCGGTGGACCGCACCCACCGTTTGCAGGCGGAGATCCTGGAGGCTTACGACCAGTACCTGTTTCACCTGATCTACCAGAAAATCCACAACTTTTGCTCGGTGGACATGGGCAGTCTGTATCTGGACATCATCAAGGATCGCCAGTACACCACTCAACGCGACAGCATCGCCCGCCGTTCGGCGCAAACCGCCCTGCACCACATCGCCGAGGCGATGACGCGCTGGCTGGCGCCGATTCTCAGCTTCACCGCCGAGGAAATCTGGCGGCACCTGCCGGGCGAGCGCGGTCCGTCGGTGTTCCTGACCACCTGGTACGACGGACTGATCGCGGTCGATGACGCCGAACCGCTCAACGCGGCCTACTGGGACCGGCTGATCGCGGTGCGCGAGATGGTCGGCAAGAAGCTGGAGCGCCTGCGGATCGAAGGCGGCATTGGCTCGGGATTGGACGCCGAGGTGGATCTGTACTGCGATGGCGAACTGGCGGACGATTTACGGCGGATCGAGGATGAGCTGCGATTCTTTCTCATCACCTCGTCGGCCCGGGTGCGACCGCTGGCCGAAGCGCCGGGCGCCACGGAACCGGCCTCGTGCAACGGTCAATCGCTGGCGATCCGGGTCGCGCCCAGCAGCGAGGAGAAATGCGTGCGCTGCTGGCACCATCGCGCCGATGTCGGTCACTATCCCGAGCATCCGCAACTGTGCGGGCGCTGCGTGGACAATGTCGCCGGCGATGGTGAAATACGGCGTTACGCCTGATGGCCGCGTCCCGCTGGTGCTGGTGGCTGAGCGGATCGGTGATCGTGCTGGATCAGGTCACCAAATTGCTCGCCGAAACGCTGCTGACCTTTCACCAACCGGTGCCGGTGCTGCCTTCGTTCAACCTGCTACTGACCTACAACACCGGCGCCGCCTTCAGCTTTCTGGCCGGCGCCGGGGGCTGGCAGCGCTGGTTTTTTCTGGGACTGGGGCTGCTGGTCAGCATCG
This sequence comes from Candidatus Competibacter sp., assembly GCA_029624815.1. Lineage (GTDB taxonomy): Bacteria > Pseudomonadota > Gammaproteobacteria > Competibacterales > Competibacteraceae > Competibacter. The sequence continues at coordinate 3,987 of JARSSH010000043.1, read as the reverse complement.
GACTGATCGTCTGGCTGCGGCGGCTCCAACCGGCGGAAAAACGGCTGGCGACGGCGCTGGCGCTGATCCTGGGCGGGGCGATCGGCAACCTGATCGACCGTGCCTGGCTGGGTCAGGTGATCGATTTTATTCAACTTTATTACCAGCGCTGGTACTGGCCGGCGTTCAACGTCGCCGATTCGGCCATCACTGTCGGCGCGGTGCTGCTGGTGCTGGACAGCCTGTGGTCCGGCAAGGCCAGCGCGCCGAACACTCCGGCTGACGGGGCCTGACGGGCGCAACCGGCTTGCGGGAGACCTGTATGAGCGTACACATCCACCTGGCCAACCCGCGCGGCTTTTGCGCTGGGGTGGACCGCGCCATCGGTATCGTCGAGCGGGCGCTGGAACTGTTCGGCGCACCGATCTACGTCCGCCACGAAGTGGTGCATAACCGTTTCGTGGTGGACGATCTGCGCCGCCGCGGCGCGGTGTTCGTCGATGAACTGGACGAAGTGCCCGAAGACGCGACCGTGATTTTCAGCGCCCACGGCGTCTCGCAAACCGTGCGGGAAGAAGCGGCGCGGCGCGGCCTCAAGGTGTTCGACGCCACCTGTCCGCTGGTGACCAAAGTCCACATGGAAGTCGCCCGCCACGGCAACCTTGGACATGAGGTGGTGCTGATCGGTCACGCCGGCCACCCGGAGGTCGAGGGCACCATGGGCCAGTACGACACGGATCGAGGCGGACGGATGTATCTGGTGGAAACGGTCGAGGATGCACACTCCCTAACGGTGCGCAATCCCGCCGAACTGGCCTACGTGACCCAGACCACGCTGTCGGTGGACGACACGGCGCGCATCGTCGCCGCCCTACGCGAGCGGTTTCCGGCCATCCAGGGGCCGCGCAAGGACGACATCTGCTACGCCACCCAGAACCGCCAGGACGCGGTGAAGGAACTGTCGGGCCACTGCGCGCTGTTGCTGGTGGTCGGCTCCCGCAGCAGCTCCAACTCCAACCGGTTGCGGGAACTGGCGGAAAAACGGGGCACGCCGGCCTATCTGATCGACGGCCCCGAGGACATCGACCCGGCGTGGCTGGCGGACAAGACGGCCATCGGCGTGACGGCCGGCGCCTCGGCGCCCGAGGTGCTGGTGCGGCAGGTGATCGCCCGCCTGCGGGATCTGGGGGCGACGGCGATCAGCGAAAGCGTCGGCCGCGCCGAAAACGTGATTTTTGCCCTGCCCAGGGAATTGCGCTGAGGCGCTGGCCAGGCAAGCGCTTTCGGGCGGCTCGCCGGGCGCGATCGCTCCAGGCGGGAAGCCCTTACCGATGGGGGTCTTGTCGCCATGAAAGTGCTGATCGTCGATGACGAACCGCCGGCCCGCGACCGGCTGCGGGAGCTGCTCGGCCGCCTGCCCGATCACGAACCCTGCGGTGAAGCCGGCAACGGCGCGGACGCCTTGCGGCTCGCCGCCAGCCTGCAACCCGACATCGTCCTGCTGGATATTCAGATGCCCGGCCTGGACGGCCTGGAAACCGCCCGGCGGTTGGCGGCGCTACCCCAGCCACCCGCGCTCATCTTTGTCACGGCCTACAGCGAACATGCGTTGGACGCCTTCGACACTCATGCGGTCGCCTATCTGCTCAAACCGGTCCGGCTGGAACGACTCGAACAGGCGTTGGCCAGCGCCGGCCGGCTCAACCGGGCGCAACTGGTCAGCCTGACGGCGGAGCGCGAGGGAATCGGGCGTACCCACATCCGCACCCGGATCGGCCAGCGGCTGGAACTGATCCCGCTGGCCGACGTGTGTTATTTTCAGGCCGACCAGAAATACGTCACGGTCCGCCATCGCCACGGCGAAGCGCTGATCGAGGAAACGCTGAAAACGTTGGAACGGGAACTGGGAACCCGCGCGATACGGACGCACCGCAACGCGCTGGCGATGGTGGCGCAAATCGCTGGGCTTGAGAAAACCGCAGACGATGGTACGCAACTGATTTTTCAAGAAATCCCCGATCGACTGGAAGTCAGCCGCCGCCATCTGCCAGCCGTCCGGCAGTGCCTGAAGCTTCTCTAAGCCGGGACGAATCGCGCCTTGTATGTCGGATTTGAGTGGGCTATAGTGCCTGCCCCAAGACATTTCGCCGGGATAGCTCAGCCGGTAGAGCAACTGATTCGTAATCAGTAGGTCGGGAGTTCGAGTCTCCCTTCCGGCACCAGAAAAACAAAGGCTTGCGTCGCTGCAAGCTTTTTCGTTTTGGATGGTCAAATGCCGGTCAAAGGTTGCCGGCGAATTTGGGCCGTGATGCGCTCAAATGAGATCGGCGCGATCTTCGAGGAAATCCGCAACGCCCGGTAGACATTGCCGGCGAATGTGGCTGATAAACTCCTCGGCTGACCGTGGTGGGCTACGCAGGCTTGCCCGCTGCTCCTTGGCGACACGTTCGAGGATGGGTGGCTCCAGGTCCGCCAGATCGAGAATGAAATCATCCGGGTGTATGGCGAACACTCCAAATTCGCCCAGCGCCTCTTTGGGGAAGTCTTTCAGATTCATCGTAACGATAGCTGCGGCTCCCACTCGAATCGCAGCCGCCAAGACATGGCGATCATCGGGGTCGGGTAGCTTGAGGCCATCGATGATGTGCTCGTAACCGGTCACCAAGCAATCTTCGACGGCCTTATTGATCAACATGACCGTTCGTTCAAGGCGTTCGCTGGTCAGGTCGGGGCGCCTAGCCAGCAAATTTCGGGTCCATTCCTCATGGATTCGAGCCGTCCAGCGCGCCCGGAACAGCCTTGTTCTGGCCAACCGAATCAGCAAGTCACGCAGCGTCGCCGGGTAGAAGACACAAGCATCGTAAACGACGGTAAAGGTTGCCAATCAGTAATCCATCCCTAGTTCTTGCGCCTCCCTGGATAGTTCGTCCAGTGCTTGACGGCTTTCCTCGTCGATCCGCTCCATGTACGTCAATAAATCCTGGTACTTGATGCGCCGGTGACGTCCCACTTTGGTGAACGCAATGTTGCCGGTTTCCAACAGATTCACGAGGTAAGGTCGAGAGACACTGAGCAAGTCCGCTGCCTGTTGGGTTGTCAGCGTGTGCTCGATGGGAACCAGCGTCACGGCATTACCTCGCGCCATTTGGGCCAGGATGTCCGCCAGCATGTGGATCGCGGAAAAGGGTACGGTGATTTCTACGTCACCATCATACAGGCGCAACTGAGCGGTCGTGCCGCCACCGATGATCGCGGCGAGTTTTCGGCTACTTTCGGCCGCCAGCCTCGCTTCCTCTTCAGTCGGCAGGCTCGGGTTCTTGGTGGATGCGAGCGCCATAGTTTATGTCCGGTCCAAAGGATGTTGGGGGAGTTCGTTCGGTTATTCGCTATAGACACCCTATTATTGGCATTATTCGAAATATTCGAAATTTGTTTTTATCAATTAATTTTTATCTAGTTATATGAAATTCTAAACAGTTAAATAACGTCAGTTCTGGATAAGGATGGGGGATGGCCCCCGGTGTGGAACCTGTTAAGGTTCCTGGTTACCACACCGACTACACCGAGGGTCATCCCGATGAGTTTAGAAGACTTATTCTGTGACGTTGATGAGTTCCGCCAAGTATTCCTGCCCGCCTGGCATCGTCAACTCCTGACGGAGGGTACCCGCCAACGACGGCGGGCCAGTCGTTTGACCCTCAGTGAAATCATGACGATCTTGATTGATTTCCATCAGGCGCGGTACCGCAACTTCAAGGCCTTTTATCTGCTGCAAGTGTGCCCACACTGCCGGGGCGAGTTTCCCAACCTTTTGAGTTACAATCGGTTTGTGGCCCTGATGCCCACCGCCCTGATGCCGCTGTGCATCTATCTCCACACTCGCCGGGGCGAGGACACTGGGATCGCCTTCATCGATGCCACCTCGCTCGTGGTGTGCCACAACCGCCGTATTCACGGTGAAGTCCTAGACTTGCTGGAAAAGTGAAGGAGCGGGATGCATCCTGCCGG
>JARSSH010000042.1 GCA_029624815.1 Candidatus Competibacter sp. | reverse complement strand
TCAAGAATACGCCGCCTCCTCTACCCCCTCAGCCACAACTTTCGAGCATAACTCAATACTCCTTCACCGGTTGGCCTTGTCGGTGGTTTCATCATAGGCGTGAGCGCGCTCCTCGGGTGTAAAGTAGCTTGGGCATGCATCGATCAGGCGGGCATACGCCTCCAGGCAGTATCGCAGCCAACCCCGTATGTAGTCGCAAGCACCCCGTCCCTTGGTCAATACTTCATGGTGGCAACCGCCACCACAAAGATAACGCGCCCAGCATCGGTTACAGGGTATTTGGTGGGCGACGTTGCGTTCACTCAACCAGCGTGTACGCGCTTCTCGGTCGATTCCGACAGAAATTGTCCCCATTGCGCCATCGGCGTTACCAACAAAACGATGGCAGGCGGCTAATTCGCCATCGGCCGATACTCCGAGGTATCCCGCACCGGCACCGCAGGGGTACGGTCTATGGGTCCCGGAGTGAATCTCGCGCAGTGCATTCACCATGTTCGCAAAGGGAAATCTGAGTCCTTGCTGAAGATGCTGTTCGAAGAGCCTTCCGCAGGCAATCATCTGCTTGAGCATTTCGTCCAGCGAATCACCGTGTATCTCATTGCGCGCGTTGGGGGCAGAGAGCAAAGGCGAGAACCCAACGCTATGAAATCCCAGATCCACCAGTTTCTGTAACTTCTCGGTCAAGCCGAGATTGAGAGGTGTAACGGTTACCCGGGTGGATACCTGCATATGCTTCTGCGTCCGCAGCAGCGGAGTAATTCGCTTGATGATGTGATCGAAGGTTCCCTTCCCGCTCCTGAACGGCCGCAAGCGGTCATGGTCGGCGCCAAGGCCGTCGAAACTTACCGTAACCGCGAATCCGTAGGCTTCGAAAAAAACACCATCATCAGGCGTGATCAGGGTGCCGTTGGTGGTAACAGAGAAACCCAATTGCAGGTTGCGTCGTGCCGCCAGTTGACTGGCATATTCTGTAGTGGCGCGCAGAACCCTGCGGTTCGCCAATGGTTCGCCGCCCATGAATGCGAGGTTGAGACGCGAGCCTGGCGTGGCGCCCGCGATCAAGCGCTCCACGGACTGGCGTGCGATCTCCTCTGACATGTTCTTGGCGGGACCGCCGAAATCTCCGCCCTCAGCATAACAATAGCTGCACCCCAAATTGCATTTCTGTGCAATCGCCAGCGACAGCGCATGCACCGGATAGTTCTCGGATACACCGCCTTGAATATGCGGAGGCGATTGCAAGCCGTAACTTTCCATCAGGGCGGTAACACCGGCATCGTGGTTTGCTTCGAACGCGTGCTGAAATTCATCAGCGAGGTCCCTGTCGATCTGAAAGACCTGCGAGCCGTTGACCAAAAACAGATAACTGCCGGTATCGGTGTTGAAGATGAGTAGGTCATTCACACCGACATTCTCGGTCGGCGTGCTTGATGGCTTGCTAGCGGTCCTCATCTTTTCCGCCGATGATGAATTTCAATTCCTTTTCCCAATTGCGGAACATCTGCTCGTAGCTGACGAGATCACCGCTGCGCAAGGAGTAACCGGGCGGTGTTTGGGGATTGCGATCCTTTTGGAACCAGTTGTTCCCTTGTGTCTTGCCTTGGGCGTCAACTTCAGTATTGACGAAGTCCGGCCTGCTCGCCGCCCAGTAATAGCAGGCACACTCTTTATAGTCATTCTGCCAAGGCGAGCACAGGCTCTGCGTGAGTTCTCCCGGCTGAAGCAATTCGCGATTGATGGCGACTCCGCCGGCCTCAGCTGAATCCGGGTCGAAGAGGTTGCGCACGAGCAAATCATGTTCGACTGACCGGGTTTGACCACCCGAACTGACCTGAAACGAACAACGTACGCGACTGCCTGCGCGGCCGACGATATCGGCAAGCGAATTACTCCACTCGAAATGGGTGAACCCCAACCCGGCATTCGGTCCACCGGCTTGCGCGGGGCCTGTCACTGCACCCACGACCGGATTACCGTCCACGGTGATTAAGAAAGCGCCTACCAACTCTGCGAGGCTCGAGTCAATGGAGGTGTCTACTTCCGTAACGGCAAAATTTGCTTCGTGTAGCGTGATGCCGACGAATAACCGCCGCCAGAGATTTCTAAAATCGAATTCCAGCCCCGGAAAACAGTTTGAAATCGCGGTGTTCGGAAGCGTGCTCGGCGGATTGCCTTGGGCTCGGAAGTTCAGCTGTGCCGTCTTGTTCTTTGGATCGATCTTTTTCATTGTGTTTAATCCTGTGTGCAATTAATCGAAGTTCCGCTACACGCCAAGTGAGCGAATCCACCTTTCTACCACTTCCACTCCGGTGTGTCCCGTGTTCGGTATGGCTTGAGAAAAGGGGATTTGCATCGGATGGCCGGGCCGCCGGATCAATTGCATAAACGCGGAGTTGTCGGGATCGCCCGGTACAATCAGTGCAGCCCCGCCTTGAGCGCCGGCCAGGGCTCCTTTGGCCACTGCGTTCTGCAGATAGGCCATCATTGCCTGGCTGTTCGTGAAAAGATCGCTCAGTTTATTGCCGCCGCCGGCATCGATCCCTCCGTGCAGAACTGCGCGGCTTTCAAAATGGGCTATCAGTACTGCCATATCTTGTTCCGGCGTACCTCCGGCACCGGGCGAGGACTCCGCAGCCGCCCGTATGGTATCGCGCTGTCTGCGGGTAAGGGCCAAATGGCTACCGTCGCTACCGCGCATCATGGCGGGCATTTTTTGCCGGCCCTGGTTGGTCAGATCTCCCACCTCGTCATGATGGCGCAGTCGGTCAAGAAAACCAGGTGGCGTACCGTTTTCCAAGCCCGTCAAGGCAGCGGCATGAAATGCTCGTACTGCAGCCGGATCGGTAATCGCCGGGTTGAATATCGGCTCGAAGGCACGCCCCGAGTTAACGTCCTGGCCGGCCATGTTGTTTCTATTTCTTTGCGAACCTCCAGCCGGCTCATTACCGTTCATGACTTCCGTATTCATCAGGCGGACGGTTTCCAAGGCGCGGCGGAGGATATTCGCTGCCTCTTGGGGCTGCACCGGGCCCTCTACCTTGGGACCCAATGCAGCTTGTTCCAGTTCATCCGACACGGTTCGAACAGGGTAACTGTCGGGGGCGAAATCCGGTGGTCCGGATGAGACCCTGGCATAGCTACTGAGAACCTTTCCGTTGAATTCCAACGATGCTTCGATAATGCCGTCGCAGGCGTCGTCCAGATAGCCATTGCTTATCCATTCTCTTGTCTGGCTATTGAGTTGGCCGGCATAAATGTTCCCGGGCGCTGTTGGGGCCGGCGTGCCGGGCGCGCCATCGGCATGGTCGTCCCAACCCCCTTTGGTTCTGTCGTACACGTCATCCGCGATGTTCGGGTCACCGGCATCCGGTCCGAAGACCTTGCCCGCGGCGGGCGTGAAGCGAAATCTGATCTCCGGAAAGTCATCGGTTGGCTCCAAATACTGTACCGAACCGAAGGAGATGGATTTTCCCGCCTTGAAGTTGGCGCAAGTACCCACCAGGGTCTGTGCTTCGTGCGTACTGAATTCTCCGGTATCGGCCAGCACTTTATCGTTACTGTCACCGGTACGGCGAAAAGCCTTGAGATTGCCTACATTGACTCGCCATTTTATTTCTTGCGGCTCTATATCCAGATCCGCGAGATGTGCTTTTGTCAGAGGCTCAAGCTCACCATCATTATCAAATGACGCCCAAACTTCGAAGAATGGGGAGACAGGCCTTATACGACTGCTGCTGTCGCGGAACCTGACTTTTGTAGGTTGCTTGATTCTCGATATCCTGTTGTCCGAAACTACAAATGTAGGGGCAGGTGTAAGCTTCCGAAAATCACCGACTGTTGTTGGCAAGGATATGTCATAGTTATCCATGGGATCTTTTGAAGAGCCTAACCTCGCTATTCCGAGAGTCGGCAAAATTCTTATCATTTTGATATCTGATATTGGCATCAGTAGCTCCTCCATTGGTTGTGATGAAAAGACAACAACTGGTGCTATCGATACTGTCGCGCACTCAGTTCGAAGGTATGTTTACTTGGCATAACGTTCGAGCTAAGCTGCCCGCGGAGGCAGGCACTGTAAGCCCGGGCTGAGATGATGCACAGTGTGCCTCAGCCCGGGCTTACAGTGCCTGCCGTAGCGGGTCAGCTTGAGCGAGGGGTTAGGCATCACCGCGTACCAAGGGTCGTGATGGAGTTGCTCTTCAAGATGCCCTCAAACTGCTGCAGTTGCTGCGGTGTGAACGCGCGATAGGGCAATGGCATTGCGCCTTGCTCTTCTTGGATGAGGTATGCTTGAGACAGGCGGTGAACACGACGTACCTGCGTCCAGTGAAGCTCGATGTCCCCGTTCCTGGATTGGCGCAGAACGCGGCTTTCGTTAATGTTGAACTTGCAGTTTCCGACAGCACGCTTCTTCATGATGAATATGGGCGGAGCGAGCAAGTAGACCGTGGCTGTGTGAACGAAGCGAGCATAAACACCTCGTTTGCTGGGTACGAAATCAGTCTTGCCGCCTTCAGTGGCTTGGTGCCAGACGCCAAAGTCCCGCACGAAGCTGATGTACTCGCGCAAGCCATACGAGACGGAGAGGTCGATGGAGTGCACCGGCTTGGTTTGTGATGCCTAACACCGCAAATCAGCCGCGCGGCTTTTGCGTCGGCTGAATTTGTCTTGTTATGTGTTTTATTCGCACTATCTCAAAACCTCAGTAACATGGACCTGGTATGATTCGTACCATTTAGTTTTACCAAGTTCTTGTGCCATTTTATGCTCAGGGTTTTGATGCCACGCTTTTATGTGCTCTAAGGATGGCCAATATGAAATAGCTATTTCTTTGTTGCCTTCCGTACAAGCCGTAAACTCAATACAACCATATTCGTCAATTGCTAGCTCACGCAAACGCTTAGCCATTTCTGAATATTGAAGATCGAGTTCTTTTATTTTGGCTTTAAATATCACAGCATACATTTTATGCGATTACTCCCCAGATACACACAACATGGAGATTATGGGCACCGCTAGCTTGGTCGCAGACCATAACGTTTTGATCTACTTGTTATATGTTTTTAACCCAAACATACTCCATTTGATGAGCGGTTTTGTGTGCGAGTTCAGCACTGTGCAACTTGGAGACCAAATATAGACACATATCTATGCCCGCCGAAATACCACCTGAACTAATCACCTTTCCATCATCAACCCAGCGAACACCTTCAACTATATCAAGACTAGGAAAAGCTAAACGTAAATCGTTCTGGTCTTCCCAATGTGTTGTGACTCGGCCCAAACTCATTGCATGAGCGTTTGCCAGTAAAAAAACACCAGTGCAAACTGTTGCAATCAAGTCAACTTTCGTAGCTTGCAAGGATATCCATTCCTTTACACTCGCTTTATTCATCTCGGCGGTATGTACGCCACCGACAATTATCAATACTTCGAGAGCAGGGTGATTTGAGATTGTGTAATCGGGTATTACTCTATAACCGGCTCTAGCAACAACAGGGCGATCTTCTTCAGCGATGAGAAACACCGAAAACGGATTGTCTCCTTTACATACACGCGAAGCCGTTGAGAAAACCTCAAATGGACCAGAGAAATCGAGAACCTCTGCTTGATCATAAATATAAATTCCAATGTTCATCCCGATCTCCAAGTTCGCACACATAACTAGTGATTATATAGTTTCTGCCTATCTACCACAATTTTCTATTCTCGGCAAGAATTATTTGATCTTGCTAATCTTTTTCGGCAGCATATCACTCAATGTATGTTCCGCCACCCCGGAAATCCCGCCATGCTCGCCGTCCCCCCGGAACTCGTCCAGCGCTACGAGGCGCGGTTGGTGCAACAGAACCTGATGGCCGGGCAGCGTCCGCACTATCACAAGTGGCTGAGGTATTACCTCGACTTCTGTCAAAAGTATGGCTTTGCGCCAGCGGATCGCCAGAGTTTGCCCGTTTTTCAGGAAAAGCTGCGGACCAAGCATCAGCCGGAAACACTTTGCCAGCAGGCGGATCACGCCATATCGCTGTATTGGGAAATGGTTTCCCCCTCCGCCGCCAAGCCGCACTCTTCGCAGGGCACTGCTGCCCCGCCGGGTGCTGCCGAGGCTCGAAATGTTTCTCGTGCCGTGGTGGAGCGCGCCCCGAGCCAATCCCTAGCGGAGAAACCCTCGGTCGGTTCTTCCGCGCTACCCTCCCTGCCGCTTCAGATTTCCTCCCCGTGCGAAACAATCGACGCGCCACCTTCCCGTTCGCCCGTCCCCTCGCAACCGTTGCCTCCACTGGAAAGGGCGATGATCGACGGGGCGCAAAACCCTTCTTCGGCGAACTCCGCTCGGGCGCTTTCCCAAATCAACAAAACGGAATCAGCTGAATACAAATTGACCGGAGCCAGTTGGGTGTCGGTCTACGACGGGCTGACTTCGGCGATCAAAGTCCGGCATTATTCCCCCAAGACCCTGGATACCTACAAAATCTGGATCCAGAAATTCCAAACCTTTACCCAAAGCAAAGACCCGAGGTTGTTGTCGATGGACGATGTCAAAGGTTTTTTGAGTTTTTTGGCGGTCCATAAGAACATCTCGGCATCCAGCCAAAACCAAGCCTTTAACGCGCTGCTGTTTTTGTTCGGGCATGTACTCGAAAAGGAATTCGGCAAAGTCGAGGGCGTGGTCAGAGCCAAGCGAAAGCGCTATATCCCGGTCGTGCTATCGCGGGAAGAAGTGGATCGCATCATCGCGCGGCTCGATGCGCCGTATGCGCTGGTGGCGAAATTGCTGTACGGGTGTGGCCTGCGCCTGTTCGAGTGCTTGAAGCTGCGGGTGCAGGATTTGAATTTCGCCATGATGGTGTTGACCGTGCACGACGGCAAGGGCCAAAAGGATCGGACGGTGCCGCTGCCGCAGGCTCTGGCGACCGAGCTGCAAGCGCAACTGGATCAGGTGGCCCAACTCCATGAGGCGGATTTGGCCACCGGCTACGCGGGAACGTTTTTACCGTCCGCTCTGGGGGAAAAATACCCGCGCGCGGCCAAGGAGCTAGCGTGGCAGTGGCTGTTTCCGGCTAGGACGCTGACCTCCGTACCCGATACCGACGAGCGTCGGCGCTATCACTTGCACGAGACGCTGGTGCAAAAGGCGATCAAGGACGCGGTGCGCCGATCCCGAATTCCCAAGCGGGCCTCCGCGCACACTTTGCGCCACAGCTTCGCCAGCCATTTGTTGCAGGCGAACTACGACATTCGCACCATTCAGGAATTACTGGGGCACAGCGATGTGCGCACCACCATGATTTATACCCACACGGTGCGCAGCGTTACCCTGAAAGAGGCCAAAAGTCCGCTGGATTTTTAGAGGCCGCGCGAGAACCCCTCGCCCGCAAGCGGGCGAGGGGCCGGGGTGAGGGCATTCACAGAAACGCCGCTTACTTCTTCCTTGTCGGCGGCAGATCGGTGCAAACGCCCTCGAACACCTCCGCCGCCATGCCAACCGACTCGCCCAAAGTTGGGTGCGGATGGATGGTCAGGCCGATGTCGGCCGGATCGCAGCCCATCTCGATGGCCAGCGCCACCTCGCTGATCAGGTCGCCGGCATGGGTGCCGACGATGCCGCCGCCGATGATGCGGTGGTTGTCCTCGTCGAAAATCAACTTGGTGAAACCCTCGTCGCGGCCATTGGCGATGGCGCGACCGGACGCGGCCCAAGGGAACTTGCCCACGCCGACCTTGATGCCCTGGGCCTTGGCTTCCGCCTCGGTCAAACCCGCCCAGGCGACTTCCGGGTCGGTGTAGGCCACGCCGGGAATGACCTTGGCGTCGAAGAAGCTTTTCTGCCCGGCGGCGGCTTCGGCGGCGACATGCCCTTCGTGCACCGCCTTGTGCGCCAGCATCGGTTGGCCGACGATGTCGCCGATGGCGAAGATGTGCGGGACGTTGGTGCGCAACTGCTTGTCCACCGGAATGAAACCCCGGTCGGCGACCACGATGCCGGCCTTGTCCGCGCCGATCTTCTTGCCGTTGGGCGAGCGCCCCGCCGATTGCAGGATCATGTCGTACAGTTGCGGTTCGGCCGGGGCATTGTCGCCCTCGAAGGTGACCAGCAGCCCCTCCGGTTTGGCTTCGACCGCGACCGTCTTGGTCTTGAGCATGATCTTGTCGAAGCGGCCGGCGTTCATTTTCTCCCACACCTTGACCAGATCCCGATCCGGTCCCTGCATCACCGCGTCGAGCATTTCCACCACCTCGATCCGCGCCCCCAGCGTCGAATAGACCGTGGCCATCTCCAGGCCGATGATGCCGCCCCCGATCACCAGCAGCCGCTTTGGAATGAAGCGCAGTTCCAGCGCACCGGTGGAATCGACGATGCGCGGGTCGTCGGGAATGAAGGGCAGATGCACGGCGGCGCTGCCGGCGGCGATGATGCCCTTCTCGAACCGCACGACTTTCTTTTCGCCGGTCTTGTCCTGGCCGTCGCCGGTGGTGAGTTCGACTTCCAAATGATGGGGATCGAGAAAGCTCCCGTAGCCGCGCACGGTCTCGACCTTGCGCGCCTTGGCCATGCCGGCGAGGCCACCGGTGAGCTTACCCACGACCTTGCCTTTATGGGCGCGCAGCTTGTCCAGATCCACGGTGGGTGTGGCGAAGGTCACGCCCAGATCGGCGAAATGCGCCGCCTCGTCCATGACGGCGGCGACGTGCAACAGCGCCTTGGACGGGATACAGCCGACATTGAGGCAAACGCCGCCCAGGGTCGGGTAGCGTTCCACCAGTACGGTCTTCATGCCCAGATCGGCGGCGCGGAACGCGGCGCTGTAGCCGCCCGGCCCGGCGCCGAGCACCAGCATTTCGCAATCGAGATCGGCTTTGCCGGCAAACGCGCCCGCGACGGGCGCGGGGGCGGATGGTGGCGTGGGTGCGGGTGCGGGTGCGGGTGCGGGTGCGGCGGATTTGACTGGAACAGCAGCCGCTTGCGCGGTGCTCGCTTCCAACATCAGAATGACATCGCCTTCGGAGACCTTGTCGCCAACCTTGACCTTGAGTTCCTTGACCGTCCCAGCCTGGGGCGCGGGTATTTCCATCGAGGCCTTGTCGCTTTCCAATACGATCAGGGAATCTTCTGCGGCGACGGTATCACCTGGCTTGACCAGCACCTCGATGATGTCCACACCCTTGAAGTCGCCGATGTCCGGGACTTTGACTTCCACGAGACTCATGAGCAGCGGCCTCCGGTTAGAGCAGCACGCGGCGGAAATCCGCCAGCAGTTGCGCGAGGTAGACGTTGAAGCGGGTCGCCAGCGCGCCGTCGATCACCCGATGGTCGGCGCTCAGCGATAGTGGCAGGATCAGGCGCGGCCCGAACTGTTTGCCGTCCCACACCGGTTTCATGATCGATTTGCTGACGCCCAGAATCGCCACTTCCGGGGCGTTGACGATCGGCGAAAAGGCCGTGCCGCCGATGCCGCCCACCGAGGAAATGGTGAAGCAGGCGCCTTGCATGTCGGCCGGTCCCAGTTTGCCGTCGCGCGCCTTTTTGGCGAGTTCGCCGGTTTCCGTGGCGATGTCGAAAATGCCCTTTTTATCGGCATCCTTCACCACCGGCACCACCAACCCGTTGGGGGTGTCGGCGGCAAAGGCGATGTGAAAGTACTGTTTGTAGATCAGGTTGTCGCCGTCCAACGAGGTGTTGAACTCCGGGAATTTTTGCAGCGCCCGCACGCAAGCCTTGATCAGGAAGGCCAGCATGGTCAGCTTGGCGCCGCCGGCCTTTTCGTTCTCCTTGTTGATCTGAAGGCGGAAGGCTTCCAGATCGGTGATGTCGGCGTCTTCGTGATAGGTGACCGCCGGGATCATCACCCAGTTGCGCGCCAGATTGGCGCCGGAAAGCTTCTTGATGCGCGGCAGCGGCTTGGCTTCCACTGGGCCGAACTTGGCGAAATCCACGCTCGGCCAGGGCAGCAAATCCAGCACCCCGCCGCCGGTTACGCCGCCGGCCGGGGCCGCCGCCGGAGTCGCGCCGCTCATCACTCCCTTCACGAAGGCGTGCACGTCCTCCTTGAGTATTCGCCCCTTGGGACCGGAACCCTTGGCCAAGCGGGTCAGATCGACACCCAGTTCCCGGGCAAAACGCCGTATCGAGGGGCTGGCGTGGACCTTGGCGAAGCTGGCCGCCGGCACGGCTTCGGCCGACGGTGGCTTCGAGACCGGCGGCGGCTTCGGCGCGCCTTCCGGCTTGCGCGCGCGCGGACCCAGCGCGATGGCGCCGAGCGTATCGGGCAGTTGCGGCTTGGCGGCGGTATCGGCACCGCTCGCGCTCAACATCAGGATCAGGTCGCCCTGCGAGACCTGGTCGCCGATCTTGACTTCGATGGCCTGCACCGTGCCGGCATGGGGCGAGGGCACTTCCATGCTGGCCTTGTCGCTTTCCAGGGTGATCAGCGGCGTGTCGATATCGACGTGATCGCCCGGCGCCACCATGATTTCGATGATCGGCACGTTTTTGAAATCGCCGATATCCGGCACCCGCACCTCGCGCGTTTCGCCGGAGCCGCCGGGCGCGGTTTGATCGGTATCGGCGGCGGGACGTTCGGGCGCGGACACACTCTCGGCGACATCCAGATACAGAATCAGGTCGCCTTCCGAAACCTTGCCGCCGGTCTTGACCTTGACCTCACGAACCACGCCGGCCAATGGGGAAGGCACCTCCATGGATGCCTTGTCGGTTTCCAGGATGATCAGCGGCGTTTCCACGTCAACGCTGTCGCCGGCGGCGACCAGCACGTCGATGACGTCCACGCCCTTGAAGTCGCCGATGTCCGGCACATGAATTTCTTTAATGATGCTCACCGGGATTCTCCCTTATACCGTCAGCGGGTTCGGCTTTTCGGGGTTGATGGCGTACTTGGCGATCGCCTCGGCGACCTTGGCGGGGGGAACCCCGCCCTCGTCGGCCAATGCCTTGAGCGCGGTCACCGCGACGTAATGCCGATCAACCTCGAAATGCTGGCGCAGCTTGGCGCGGGTGTCGCTGCGGCCATAACCATCGGTGCCCAGCACCAGATAGTGGCGCGGAATGAAGGGACGCAGTTGCTCGGCGTACAGCTTCATGTAGTCGGTCGCCGCCACCACCGGTCCCGGATGATCGGTCAGGCAGGTTTCGACGTAGCTCTTGCGGGGCGGTTCGGTGGGATGCAACAGATTCCAGCGCGCCACGTCCTGTCCCTCGCGCGTCAAACCGTTGATGCCGGGCGTGGCCCAAATATCCGCGACCACGCCCCAATCCTCGCGCAGCCGGTCGGCGGCGGCGATCACTTCGTTCAGGATGGCGCCGCAGCCCAGCAGTTGCACTCGGGGACCGTCGCCCTCGCCCTTGCGGAACAGATACATGCCCTTGAGAATGCCCTCCGCCGCGCCGTCCGGCATGGCGGGATGGTGGTAGTTCTCGTTCAGGGTGGTGATGTAGTAGAAAAGGTGTTCCTGCTCCTGGACCATGCGACGCAGGCCATCCTGAACGATCACCGCCAGTTCGTAAGCAAAGGTCGGATCGTAGGACGCGCAGTTGGGGATGAACTGGGCGAAGATCTGGCTGTGGCCGTCCTGATGTTGCAGACCCTCGCCGGCCAGGGTGGTGCGCCCGGAAGTGCCGCCAATCAGAAAGCCGCGCGTCTGGAGGTCGCCGGCGGCCCAGGTCAGATCGCCGATGCGCTGGAAGCCGAACATCGAGTAATAGATGTAGAACGGCACCATGTTGACGCCGTGGTTGCTGTAGGCGGTGCCAGCGGCGATCCACGAGGAAGTGGCGCCGGCTTCGTTAATGCCTTCCTGCAAAATCTGCCCCTTCTTGTCTTCCTTGTAGAACATGAGTTGGTCGGCATCCTGCGGTTCGTACAACTGCCCGCGAGGCGAATAGATACCGATTTGGCGGAACATGCCTTCCATCCCGAAGGTACGGGCTTCGTCGGCGACGATGGGCACCACGTAACGGCCGACGCTCTTGTCGCGCGCCAGTTGGGTTAGGATGCGGACGAAGGCCATGGTGGTGGACATGTCGCGCTCGCCGGTGTCCTGCAACAGCGCCTCGAAACTGGCCAGCGGCGGCGCGATCAGCGGCGGCGCGCTACGGCGGCGTTGCGGCAGGTAGCCGCCCAGCGCGGCGCGGCGTTCCTGAAGATACTTGATTTCAGGGCTATCCGCCGCCGGCTTGTAGAACGGCGCATCGTTGAGCTGCTCGTCGGAAATCGGGATGTGGAAGCGGTCGCGGAAGTCGCGCAACGCCTGCTCGCCCATTTTCTTCTGCGAGTGGGTGATGTTCTTGCCTTCGCCGGCCACGCCCATGCCGTAACCCTTGACGGTCTTGGCGAGGATCACGGTCGGCTGGCCGACATGCTTGACCGCCGCGGCATAGGCGGCGTAAATCTTATGCGGGTCGTGGCCGCCCCGATTCAGCCGCCAGATGTCCTCGTCGGACAGGTGGCTGACCATCTGCTTGAGTTCCTCGTACTTGCCGAAGAAGTGTTCGCGGGTGTAGGCGCCGCCCTTGGCCTTGAAGTTCTGATATTCGCCGTCCACGCATTCTTCCATCAGCTTGAGCAGCAGACCCTTTTTGTCGGCGGCGAACAGCGGATCCCAGTAGGAACCCCAGATCACCTTGATCACGTTCCAACCCGTCCCCCGGAAATCGCCTTCCAGCTCCTGGATGATCTTGCCGTTGCCGCGCACCGGGCCGTCGAGGCGTTGCAGGTTGCAGTTGATGACGAAGATCAGGTTGTCCAGGTTCTCGCGGGCGGCCAGGGCGATGGCGCCCAGGGATTCCGGTTCGTCCATCTCGCCGTCGCCGCAGAAACACCAGACTTTGCGACCTTCGGTATTGACGATGCCGCGATTGTGCAGGTATTTCATGAACCGCGCCTGGTAGATGGCCTGGATCGGGCCGAGGCCCATCGACACGGTGGGGAACTGCCAGAAATCCGGCATCAGCCAGGGATGCGGGTAGGAGGATAGGCCGTTGCCGTCCACCTCCTGCCGAAAGTTGTCGAGTTGTTGCTCGTTCAGCCGGCCTTCCAGATAGGCGCGGGCGTAAATGCCGGGGGCGGAGTGGCCCTGGATGAACACCAGATCCCCGCCGTGCGCGTCGCTGGGCGCATGCCAGAAGTGGTTGAAGCCGACATCGTATAGGGTAGCGCTGGAGGCGAAGCTGGCGATGTGCCCGCCCAGTTCGGAAGTGATGCGATTGGCCTTGATCACCATGGCCAGGGCGTTCCAGCGGATCAGCGAACGGATGCGCCATTCCATGCCGGGGTCGCCGGGAGTGTACTCCTCCTGGTCGACCGGGATGGTATTGAGGTAAGGGGTGTTGGCGCTGTAGGGCATGTGAACGCCGGTGGCGCGGGCCTTGTTTTGCAGTTCGCCCAGGAGAAAATGGGCGCGTTGCAGCCCTTCCGCTTCCAGCACCGCTTCGAGGGCTTCAAGCCACTCCTGCGTTTCCTGGGGGTCCAGGTCGCTGTAGTTCTGGATCGTCATCATGAGGTCCTTTGGTGATTGGTTGTGGTTATACGTCCGTGTCCTGGAGAACAAACGCCGGTGGGGCAGGCGTCGAAAGGCGGCGTTGTCTGTCCATTCGCCTACCATCGACAAGCAGTAGAACTATAGACTGGCTGTCGGCAATTGCATTCGATACCGGTGCGGAACGGAGCGGCGATCATGGGCGGCCAGGGGTTGGTGTCAAGCTGAATTCCAAACTGAATCAGTAGGGTACAAAACATGCAGCGTTTGAAGATCAAGCATCTCACCGTTTATCAATTTTCCGGCGTGGTGACGTTGCTGCCGCATCGGCTGCTGCTTCGGCCGCGCGAGGGGCACGACGTGCGCATCGAGGCTTCGAAACTCGACATCTCGCCCGCTCACCGTGTCAAGTGGCATCGCGATGTGTTCGACAACTCGGTGGCGGTGGCCAGCTTTACGGAAACCGCGCAACGACTGAACATCGGCAGCGAGGTGATCATCCAGCATTTCGAGGTGGCGCCGCTCGATTTCATCGTCGAGGACTATGCGGTCCATTACCCATTTGAATACCTCCAGGAAGAAAAGGTCGATCTTGCGCCTTTCCAGCAACCGGTTTATTTCGGTCAGCAGCCGGCGGTGCGCGATTGGCTCGATAGCCTGAATCTGCTGCGCGGCAAAGTGGAAACCTACGTGCTGTTGGATCGACTGAACCAGATCATTGCCAAGGAATTCAAGTACGTCGTCCGCGAGGAACCCGGTGTGCAGCCGCCCGAGCAAACCCTGGCCATCCGTAGCGGATCGTGCCGCGATTACGCGACTCTGTTCATCGAAACCTGCCGTTTTCTCGGCCTGGCGAGCCGATTCGTCAGCGGTTATTCGCACGTTCCCGAACTCGGGGCGGGCGGCGCGACGACTCACGCCTGGGCGGAAGTCTATCTGCCCGGTCCGGGCTGGAAGGGTTTCGATCCCACCGCCGGCGAGCTGACCGGCAGTCGGCATATCCCGGTCGCGGTGGCTCGTCATCCGGAATCGGTGCCGCCGGTTGCCGGCAGCTTCATCGGACCCAAGGGCCAGATCCCGATGCTGACGGTCGATGTCCGGGTGACGGCGCTTTAAGGGAATATCGGTGCGTTATTTATGCGAATTTTTTATTTCAATATCCAAGGTTAAAACCCCCGCCTTTAGGCGGGGAGATTTCATTTCAATATCCAAGGTTAAAACCCACCCGTTTACCCACAAATCCCAACTTATTGTAATATAGTTGTATTTTGAT
>JARSSH010000041.1 GCA_029624815.1 Candidatus Competibacter sp. | reverse complement strand
ACCCTTCGCCCGCAAGCCACCCCTCCAACCTACCTTCCAGTTTGATAAAGAACAAAGTACCACAATCGACTGGCAACCTCTTCCGTGAAGAGAAAACGAATACACTGTAACTCGCTGCAATCGTTTACAAAGCTGCTCGCCGTTCGATCCGCGCTTATCGAAACCACGCCCCTGATCGACCCTGTTTATCCTTGCCAGTTCCAGCACCTTGGCTGGAAGAGAGGCGGATTATAAGGAATGAAATCTTCTTGTCAACATACTTTCACCGGACATCCACATCTCCCTACAAAACCTCGACCCGCGCCACGCGTCGTTTGCCCACCTGGTAGACATGCTTGCTACCGGTCGCTAGTTCCAGATTGCGGTCACCGACACGCTCGCCGTCGATACGCACAGCCCCTTGCTGGATGAGGCGTAGCGCTTCGGAAGTGCTGACCACTAACCCGGCCGCCTTAAGCAGGCTGGCGATCGACAACCCACCATTGCGGGATTGCACCTGCATCTCGGCCAGGTTTTCGGGCAATGCCCCCTTCTGGAATCGTTCGATAAACGCCGCCAACGCATGTCGGCCGGCATCGATGCCATGGAAACGGGCCACCAACTCTTCGGCCAGTTTGAACTTGACGTCGCGCGGATTCAGCCCAGCGTCGGTGGTCTGTCGTTGCCACTCCGCGACTTCGGTAACCGAACGGAAACTCAGTAATGCGAAGTAGCGCCACATCAGGTCATCGGAAATCGACATCAACTTGCCGAACATCTCATTGGGCTCGTCGCGGATACCCACATAATTGCCCAGTGATTTCGACATTTTCTGCACCCCATCCAGACCCTCCAAAATGGGCATGGTCAGTACAATCTGAGGCGGCTGACCGTAATGCTTCTGCAACTCGCGGCCGACCAGCAGGTTGAATTTTTGATCGGTCCCCCCCAACTCGACGTCTGCTCGCATGGCAACCGAGTCATAGCCCTGCACCAGCGGATAGAGAAATTCGTGAATGGCGATCGGTTGGCCACTGGCGTAGCGCTTGCCGAAATCGTCCCGCTCCAGCATGCGGGCGACAGTGTGTTTAGCCGCCAGATGGATGAAATCGGCGGGCGTCATCCGGTCGAACCAAGTTGAATTGAACAGCACCTCGGTTCTTGCCGGATCGAGGATTTTGAATACCTGTTCTTGGTAGGTTTTGGCGTTTTCCAGGATTTGTCCGCGGCTGAGCGGTTGACGGGTTATGTTCTTGCCGGTCGGATCGCCGATCATCCCGGTAAAATCGCCGATCAAAAACATGACGTGATGGCCCAACTCCTGAAACTGGCGTAGCTTATTGATTAGTACCGTATGTCCCAGATGCAGATCGGGAGCAGTCGGGTCGAAGCCAGCCTTGATCCGAAGCGGCCGGCCGGTTTTGAGCCGCTCGACCAGTTCCTCCTCAAGCAACAGGTCTATCGCTCCGCGTTTGATCAGTTCCAGCGATTCTTCAACCGGGCGCATACGCGTTCCTCAATAGAAAAATTCAGCCCCTCTCGGCCGCTGGCCTTGGGCTGGGATTAAAAGGCGGCGCACACCAAACAACGAGATCCGCCAATCTTACGACCAACGGTTTCCGATCTCTGAAAAAGCTTCCGGATTCTAGCAAATAGAACAGAGATCACGGCGAACAGGCACAAAAACCCCTGATTCGCCCGATCATTCCAAATTTTCGAGAGTGGTCACGCAGGCGGCGACGTCAATATATTTTGGCGCCCGAGAGGCGTTGGGGTATAAGACTTCGCGGGATGGAAGCGCTCCGCGAGCGGGACCGTGGTCCCGCCGGACAGCAGGCGTCATTCAGGCGGAAAAAGACGAACCGCAGCCGCAAGTAGTCACGGCATTGGGGTTGCGGATCACGAACTGCGCCCCCTCCAACCCTTCGGTGTAATCGATCTCGGCGCCAACCAGATACTGGAAACTCATCGGATCGATCAACAGCTTTACACCGTGATTTTCAACCACGGTATCGCCATCGCTCAAAGTTTCGTCGAAGGTGAACCCGTATTGGAAACCGGAGCAGCCTCCGCCGGAAATGAACACGCGCAACATCAGATCGGGATTCGCCTCTTCTTCCAGCAGTTCCCTGACCTTCAGCGCCGCGGCATCACTGAACAACAGCGGATCATCACTAGGGACAAACGTTTCGATGGTTGCGCTCATGACTCGATCCTCTCTTGGCAGGTGACCCCATTGTCCAATTGTTGATCTTTTTGGTCAAGAATAGTTTGCTCGGCTTCAAGGCAACAGGGCAATGCCTTCCAGGCCGACGGTTTCCGGTAGGCCGAACATCAGGTTCATATTCTGCACCGCTTGGCCCGCCGCGCCCTTGACCAGATTATCGATCACCGACAGCACCACCACGGTTTTGCCGTCCCGCGGTCGATGCACCGCCAGCCGGCACTGATTCGCCCCGCGCACGCTACGGGTCTCGGGATGCGACTTGGGCGGCAACACGTCCACGAATGGTTCGTCGGCGTAGCGTTTCTCGAACAGCGACTGCAAGTCAGTATCGAGAACGGTCAGGGTCGCGTACAAGGTCGCGTGAATGCCGCGGATCATCGGCGTCAGATGCGGCACGAACACCAGATCCAACGGATCGCCGGCCACCGCCGCCAACCCTTGGCGGATTTCCGGCAGATGGCGGTGCGCCGGCACGCCATAGGCTTTGAAATTATCGCCGGCTTCGGCCAGCAAAATACCGACTTCAGCCTTACGGCCAGCGCCACTGACTCCGGATTTGGCGTCGGCGATCAGCGAGCATGGATCGACTATACCTGCCTCCAACAGCGGCAGGAAGCCAAGTTGCACGGCGGTCGGATAACAGCCGGGATTGGCGACCAATCGGGCCGAGCGGATCGCGGCGCGATTGGCCTCGGGCAAGCCGTACACCGCTTCCGCCAACAAATCCGGGCAGGCATGCGGCATTCCGTACCAGCGCTCCCAGTCTTCGGCGTGCCGCAGGCGGAAATCGGCGGCCAAATCGATCACCTTGGCGCCGGCCTCCAGCAGCGCCGGCGCGCTCTGCATGGCAGTGCCGTTGGGGGTGGCGAAAAACACCACGTCGCAACCCTTCAGCAGGGTGTCGTCTGGCTCGACGAAAACCAGATTCACCCGGCCGCGCAGGTTGGGAAACAGCGCGCTGACCGGGAGGCCCTTTTCGCCACGCGAAGTGATAACCGCCAGTTCCACCTCTGGATGCGCCACCAGCAACCGCAACAGTTCGACGCCGGTATAACCCGTCCCACCGATAATGCCCACCTTGATCATGTTTCGGCCTATCCG
Organism: Candidatus Competibacter sp.; assembly: GCA_029624815.1. Taxonomy (GTDB): domain Bacteria; phylum Pseudomonadota; class Gammaproteobacteria; order Competibacterales; family Competibacteraceae; genus Competibacter. Next base: position 83,900 of record JARSSH010000041.1, on the reverse strand, counting down.
CAATCGACGATTGGAAAGCGCGCATCATACGGCGTTGGCCATCCCGCGCAAACCCGGCGTGCTCTGGCATAATCGCATTGTCACTTTTGCCGGTTGCGACGGTCTTATTTCGGCGCCCGTCCCGTTTAACCAGCTTCCACCCTCGTAGCGGGAGATCCTTGCCGTGAAATTGCACAAAGAAACCGTCATCGCTGGCCTTGCGCTAGTGGTGGTTTTGGCATTCTCCGCAATCTGGTTCATGCCCACCGGCCTGCGCGCGGCGCCGCCGCTGGTCGGTCAAACCCTGGACGGTCGTACCTTGACCCTGGAGCAGCTACGTGGCAAACCGGTACTGGTCACGTTTTGGGCGACGACCTGCCCGTCCTGCGTCGAGGAAATACCGCACTTGATCGAACTTTATCGGGAGCTGAATCCGAAGGGATTGGAAATCATTGGAGTCGCCATGGCCTACGATCCGCCGGAGCAGGTGCGCGCCATGGCGCGGCAACGGCAAATTCCCTACCCCATCGTCCTGGACAGCGAGGAGCGCATTGCCCGCGAATTCGATAACGTGCGGCTCACTCCCACCTCGGTACTGGTCTCGCCGGAGGGGCGCATCGTGCACTATCGGCTGGGTTTGTTGGACATGTCCGAACTGCGGAACACGATTGCGGAAATGTTGTAGCGCGCGGGGAAAGAGGCTCAGGCGGTTGCCGGCCCCTCCCCCGGCGGATTCGTTCAGACGAAACAGGCGTTGGCCCGCTCCAGGCATTCGCAAGCCTGGTCCAGATCGGCATGGCAACGCATCACCCAGGCATCGCCCCAAAAGAAATTGCAACTGGTTTCCGCCCGCAATAGCCGCCAGTGCGCACCCTCCAGCAGGTCGAGCAACTCCGGATTTCGCGAACCGATGTGGGCGGCGTTACGCAGTGCGGCATGTACGGCCTGGCTGATCTCGTCGACCCGCGTCAGCGCGTCCTGCTGCGCCTGCGAACCCTTCCATTGGACGAAACCACGGCCATCGTGCCAACCGGTGTTCCACGCGCCCGGTCCGACCGTGACTTCGCCGCTGGCGCCGAACCGGTCGAGATAATCCTTAATAAAGACCGGTTCGATCGAATGCCGGCCGGCGCGCGCCGCGTTCAACAACGGCTTGTAAAAGGCGTCCCAGAAGTTGCTGCCGGGTGTAACGTTGCGGAACCAGCCGCCATTTTCGCCGTCGCTGCAGGTGGTCACCAGCGGCGCGAAATCGCAACTCCTCGCCCGCTCCTGGACTTCTCGCACGAACCATTCCAGTTCCATGCCCGACTCCTGGGCATTCGACAGATCCCGGTCCCGCACGATCACGACGATTTCCTCGCCGCCAAAGCGGGCAACGTGCGGCCGGTAGCGCAACTCCTGCCAGCTCATCGGCGTAACGGCCTGCACATGCTCGCAATCCACCAACACGAAGCGATAACCGAACCGGCGCAGCAGGGGGATCATTTCCATGCAAAACCCCATTTCCGGCGGCCAGAATCCCTGGAAATCGCCACGGAAGAACAGATGGCGGGCAGTCCCCCGCCAGCGGTCCAGTTGGGCCTCCCAATCGGCTGGAGGGATCAGCGGCAGCACGGGGTGATAGTAAGCGCCGCCGAGAATATCGATGACCCGGTTATTTTGCAGATACCAGAGCAAGGAGCCGCAGTCCACGGCCCCGTACACCCGGTTCTGAAATTCCGGATTCGACAGCACCTCCCCTAAGGTGCCAGACAGCGCCAAGTGAACCCGGCCAATGTCCTGATACTCCCACAGCGAACGAGGGATGCGATCCATGGCAAACAGAATTTCCCTGGCCTCCCACTCGTTGTGCTCCCACAAATGCTCCAAATTACCGGGCGGTTGGTGCAGATTCAGCACCAGGGCATGATAGAAGGTGTCCGCCATGATTCAGCTTCCTCCCGAGATTCGTCGGCAACCGGCGCCGGGAAAATCCCGGCGCTCGTCACGACCCTACTTTTTATAATGATAAGTCGGAAACCGGCACGGTGGAATGGCCCGGACGGCTAAAAATCGGTTTCGACGATGCTGCTGGCCCGCCGGCAGATTTCGCGACCGTAATCGGTCCACAGTCCCTGCCCCCAGTAGCGATAGCAACTGGTCTGCGAGCACATCAGATGGAACAGCGCATTGCGAAAGCGCGGGTCGCTGGGAGCAACCTTCGGCTTCAGCACCTTCTCGAAGAATTGCGAGCTGGCCTTTTCCATCGGACCCAGCACGTTGTCGTAGCCGCGCACCCAGGAAATATCGTTGGTCCAACTGCCGCCTTCCATATGGAAGCGACCGTCTTCCTGCTTGAGCTCGGCGATGACCTTTTCCAGCTTCTCCGGCCCGCCGCCTGGCTGGAAGCGGTCCCAGATCCGTTTCTGGAATTGCGGCTGGAGCGTCGGCAGGTCGGCTTCCTTGATCCCCAGGGCAAACAGATGCTCCAGATACTCGGTGGCGTTCATGAACGGCGTGTCGGACCCCGACGCCTCGCGCACCGAATCGAAGAACTTGCCGGGGAACTCGTTCATCATCACCCCGCCGTTCTCGCCGTCGGCGATCTGGGTCACCAGCGGCGGCACCGATTTCCCCGCCAGCTCCCAGCGCGACAAGCTCTTGGCCTCGTAGTAGGGCTGCATCTGCGCCACCAGCTTGGTGTCGCTGCCCTGGGTCTTGACGATGGCGATGATGCTGACCGTTTCGCCCTTGGAATTGGTGCAAACCAAGCGATGCGGCAGGTGCTTTTTCTCCGGTCCCCAACCGTTCTCCGGCCGTTCCACGGTATGCTCCTGCACCAGCAGCCACTGATAGCCGCAGTCCACCAAAGTCTTGATGTACTCGTAGGCGGTATCGGGATGGTTGGGCAGGGCCATTTCCGAGGGCGAAAAACCGCGCACCCGCTCCAGCGCTTCCAACCCGAAAATGGCGGCGAAATGCTGCTGCCAGGCCTTGACGTGGAGGCGGAAATCCTGCGCCGGCGTCGAAGGCGCCACCGCGTGGCCCCACGGACAGCCCAGCCATTCGACCCCCCGCCGGTAGGCCGGATTGCAGGTCGCGTTCTTGAGCGCATCGAGCGCATCGTGCAGACCCATGGCGCGCAAGCCGTGGAACAACGTGCCGGAATATTCCAGCATCACCCGCGGTTCCTTGCCCTCTTCGATCAATTGAGGGACAAACTCGCCTATGCGTTTGTAGCACCAGTGGAAGGCCGGCGCGTTGTAGTTGTCGCCGATGCCCTGGTTATCCCACATGTACTTGAGATTGCTGATGATGGCCGCCGTGTGCAAATCGCCGCCACCCGCCGGAATCAAGGGCTGATGCATGTGCAGGGCGATGGCGCAGGCGGCGCGAATATGACCGAAATCGACGCGGCTTTCCGGCAGAAACACCGGACGGACGCGACCGGCGCGCAAGGTCTCTTCCACAAGCGGCTCCGAACCGCAGATATTCGGCAGACCGTCAACGTACTCTGGAAGCTGGCTCATGCGTGGCGTTCTCCTGGGCAATGGGCAATGGCTGGATGAATCAAGGGGCTGGGGTCCGATCCGACAGAACCCCATGCACTCTCGGGCGGGCGCACCGGCGACGGCGATGCGCCCGATCGTTCACTTGCAACGGATGTGTTCGTAGATGTTCAGGTAATCCTGGCCGGGCCGGGCCCACGAATAATCGTAACTCATGCCGTGAATCATCATGCGGCGGAAATCGTCCGGATAGTTGTGCCACAAGGCAATGGCGCGGTGCATGGCCGACTCGATACCGGCGTGATCGGCTCCATGGAAGACATAGCCGTTGCGTTCCTCGAACGGTTTGTGGGAATAATCCTTGTCGAATACCGTGTCCTTGAGGCCGCCGACTTCGCGCACGATCGGCACCGTGCCGTATTTCAACGCAATCATCTGGGTCAATCCGCAGGGCTCGAACAGGCTGGGCATGACCACCATGTCCGCTCCGGCATAGATCAGATGCGACAACTCCTCGTCGAAACCCAGCTCCAGGTGACAATCCGGGCTGTCGTTGAGATGCCGCTTCAAATTCCAGAAATGATGGTTGATGTGCGGGTCCGGACTGGAGCCGAGCAACACAAACTGGGCGTTGTTGCGCAGGGTGTAAAAAATGGCGTGATGGATCAGATGGACGCCTTTTTGACTATCGAGCCGACCGACGTAAGCGATGATCGGTTTGAACTCCTTGCTCAGCCATAGCCGATCGCGCAACGCTTCCTTGTTAACGTATTTGTCATCCAGGGTTTCGATGTTGTAACGGCTGGGAATATGCGGGTCGATTTCCGGATTCCAAACATCGTAATCGATGCCGTTCAGCACCCCGCCGAACTTGCTGTGATGCACGTTCAGCGTATGGTTCAGCCCCCCGCCCTGATCGGTGAAACGCGCCTCGTGCGAGTGGGTCGGCGACACCGTGGTCACGAAATTCGAGTAGACGATACCGCCCTTCATCAAGCTGACGGCGGTATGGTTGAAGTTATCGCGCAACCGATCAAAGTTGAAATAATGGGCAATATTGGTCAGGCCGGTCGCCCACAGCACGTACTCGCCGGTCAAGCCCTGATGTTTGAAGTTGTGGATGGTGTAGCAGACCCGCTGCCAGTGCATCCCAGCGTGGGCGTACTGCTCGAACAACAGCACCGGCACGAGCCCGGTTTGCCAGTCGTGGCAGTGGATGATGTCGGGGCGACGGTTGTCCTTGAGTAGGAATTCCAAAGCCGCCTTGCTGAAAAACGCAAAGCGGCTGACATCGTCCGAGAAGCCGTAGAAGTGCCCGCGGTTGAAAAAATTGTCCGGGGAATGCGGCTCGATGAAGAAACATTTGCGGCCATGGACGAAGCCGAACCAGACCGAGCAATGCACGGCGCCATTGTACCAGGGAACCCACAAATCCTTCATGGTGACTTGCAAGCCCCAAATCTGATCGTAGCGCATGCAGTCGTACTTTGGCAGGATAATCTGGACCTCATTGCCGCGAATTTCCAGCTCCCGGCTCAGGCCGAAAATCACGTCCGCCAACCCGCCAACTTTAGCCACGGGTGCGCATTCAGTAGCAATTTGAACGATATACATAAACTGCCGTCCTTTGTTATCTCGGGTTCCTGGGCCAGACGCGGCAGTCCAGGCCGCCCCCTATTCCAAAATGAAGACTCGGGCCGATCCCGCGCCTCCCTTCCCGTTAAGCTGGCAGATGATCGCGGCTGGCGACCATCACGAAAGCCTGGCCTGGCCGCAAATCGTAACCGAAGGGTCGGGGAATATATTCCAGGGTATGCTCCGGCGACACATCCAGCAGCGGGGCGCCAGCCTGGATGTAAGTGCCCAGATTTTCGGCGTAGAAGTACTGATGGTTCCAGGGATCTTTGTTGAGGATGATCAGCGCTTCTTCATGGGTGCGGACCGACGCTTTCCACATGAGCAGAATATTGGGATTCTGGTAGGGCAGGATCGTGGTCGGGGCCTCCTCGCGGAAAATGGAGTATTGGCGCTTGATCGCATTGACGGCGGTGATGAACTCGCACAAATCGGTGTTGGGTTGTTCCCAGTCGCCGGGGCGGGTGTTGACCACATGCAGGCGGCGACGGAACCCATACTCGAACCCGATCGGCATCATGACGCCGGCGGAAAACAGTGCGGAGAACAAATAGCGCTGCTTCATCGCCGCCACGTTGCCGTTGACCTCCTGGAACAACCGGTCGGTATCGTGGCTTTCGGCGAAGCTGATGGACGGAGCGATGTCGCGGACCAGTTGATACTGCTCCAGTAACCAAGCCCCGTGAAAATCCCACCACTTGGAGCTGTTGAAGACGTAATCGAAACCGGCCTGGGCAGTCTGCTTGGTCTGGTCGGCGGTGCAACCCAGAGTTTCGGCGGTAAATACCGTGTCCGGATATTTCTGCCGGATCTCGCGGATCAGCCGTCCCCAGATATGACCGGGAATCTGATAGGCCGCATCGCAGCGGAAGCCCTTAAAGCCCAGTTTCAGCAGATATTCGACGATCTTGTAGAAAAAGCGGTAAAGCCCCTCCGGATCGGAAGTGTGCTGGTGGTTGAAGCGGACCAAGTCGCCCCATACCACTTTGCGGCCGTCTTCCATGCAGAACGGATGGGCGATCTCGCCGTTTTCCTCCATGAACCACTCGCGGTGCTGGCGCGTCAGTTCGGAGTCGAAGGCACAGTGGTTGATCACCAGATCCACCATCACCTTGAGACCCAGCCGGTCGGCGGCGGCCAGCGCTCCCTTGATTTGCTGTTCGGGGGAAAGTTTGGACGCCGGATCCACCATCAGGGGATTGAGTTCGAAGTAGTCGGCGATGGAATAGAGACTGCCCGAGGAACCGGGTTTCTGGACCGGATTGACGAAAACCCAGTCGAACCCCATGTCGGCGGCCCGCTCGAAGTGCGGCTCCCAGTCCCCGAACGGCCCGGCCAACAAGGGAAAGAGGTTATAGATCAGCATCGGCGACTCCCCAAAATTCTTCATTCTAATGGCCGGGACACGGCGACGCGCTCCGGCGGATGACGTTGGCTTGGCACGATGGCCATTCGGTGGAATCGTAGCACGAAACCGCCATCTACGGCAGTCCGGCCTACGGCCGGCGGGCGCCGGGCTATGCGAAGCAGGCTCACATCTGAGCTTGCAGGTAATTGGGTAAACCCAGGCGTCCAATCAACGCCAACTGCGTTTCCAACCAAGCGATGTGTTCTTCCTCGCTGGCGAGGATGGCGACCAACAAATCGCGGGTGACGTAGTCGGCGCAGCTCTCGCAATAGCCGATGGCTTCCCGGTACAGCGGGTGGGCATCGTATTCGAGTTTGAGATCTCCCCGGAAGATCTCCTCGACGTTTTCGCCGATGTACAGCTTGCCGAGATCCTGCAAGTTGGGCAGCCCCTCCAGATCCAAAATCCGCAGCACCAGCCGGTCGGCGTGTTTCATCTCGTCGATCGACTCATCGTATTCGTGCTTGCCCAGCTTACCGAATCCCCAGTTGTCGCACATGCGGGCGTGCAGGAAATACTGGTTGATAGCGGTCAATTCGCTTTTCAGCGCCTTGTTCAGGTATTCAATGACCTTGGCGTCGCCTTTCATCGAATCGCTCTCCCCGACATCATAAATCCACGGCAAACCAGGCCGCCCGCTCCGGGACGGGTCCGGACTTAACCGGTGGCGACGCAATCTCGGCCGCCGCCGTGGCAACCATCGGGGCCGGCGGCGCAAGCAGGCAAGCATCGAGAAACTGGCGCACGTCCTCCAGGCACTTGCCGCATTCGACGCCGATCCCAAAGCGGGCGCTGATGTCGCCCATGGTGCGAGCGCCTCGATCGACCGCCTCGCGGACTTGTTTGTCGGAAACCGACTTGCAGATGCACAAATACATGGCATTCATTCTCCCCGATTGAACTGACGGAACCTTGACCGATCACTTTAAAGACTGTCCGCAACCGGTTTGGTTGCCGAGATCCATCGACTCTTCCTTCACCCCAGACCCAACCCGTCCGCCATGTCGATCGCACTCGTCTGGCTGCGCCGCGACCTGCGGCTCGCCGATCATCCCGCCCTGCACCGCGCGGCAACCGAGCACGGGTGCATTATCCCCGTTTACATCCATGCTCCGCATGAGGACGCGCCCTGGGAGCCCGGCGCGGCGTCCCGCTGGTGGCTGCACCATAGCCTGGCCGCGCTGGATCGAGCGCTGCGGCGGCGGGGCTCGCGCCTGATCGTCCGGCGCGGCGACAGTCTGGCGGTACTGCGGGAACTGCTGCGGGAAACCGGCGCCGGGGCGGTGTATTGGAACCGGCGGTACGAACCGGCCAGCATCGCCCGCGACCGTGCCGTCAAGGCCGCGCTGCGCGAGGATGGAGTCCGCGCCGAAAGCAGCCGAGCCGCGCTGCTGGTCGAACCCTGGACCCTGCTGAAGCCGGACGAGCGGCCTTTTCAGGTGTTTACGCCATTCTGGAAGGCGTGCCTGCAACGATTGCCGCCAGCGCCGCCGCTGCCCGTTCCAGCATTGCCCGGCCCCGAGCGGTGGCCGGACTCGCTGTCGCTGGCGGCGCTGGATCTGCTGCCGCGTATCCACTGGGACGATGGGTTGGCCGCCGCCTGGCAACCCGGCGAAGCGGGAGCCCAGGCGCAACTGGAACGGTTCCGCGAATCCGCGCTGACCGACTATCGGCAATGGCGCGACTGGCCGGGTCGGGACGGCGTGTCGCGCTTGTCCCCGCACCTGCACTTCGGGGAAATCGGTCCCCGGCAGATCTGGGCGACGGCTGCCGGCGCCACGGACGGCGATCCCCTGGGAAACCAGGGTGCGGAAACCTATCTGCGGGAAATCGGCTGGCGGGAGTTTGCGCATTACGTGCTCTATCATTGGCCCCATACGCCGGAACAACCGTTGCGGGAACGGTTCGCCGCCTATCCCTGGCGGGAGGAATACACCGATTTGCTGCGCGCCTGGCAACGGGGCCGGACCGGCTACCCGATGGTGGACGCCGGGATGCGCCAACTGTGGCGCACCGGCTGGATGCACAACCGGGTACGGATGCTGGCGGCTTCGTTTCTGGTGAAAAATTGCCGTATCCCCTGGCGGGAAGGCGCACGCTGGTTCTGGGACACGCTGGTGGATGCCGATCTGGCCAGCAACACCCTCGGCTGGCAATGGACCGCCGGCTGCGGCACCGACGCCGCGCCTTATTTCCGCATCTTCAACCCGATCCGACAGGGCGAACAGTTCGACCCGGACGGGGCCTACGTCCGCCGCTGGGTACCGGAACTGGCGAAGCTGCCAGCCCCGATCCTCCACCAGCCCTGGATGCTGTCGGCAGCCGAACAGCAGGCCAAAGGCTTCACGCCAGGGCTGAATTATCCAAACCCGGTGGTGGATTTCGCCGCCAGCCGCGCCGAAGCACTGGCCGGTTACCAACGGATCAAGAACCCTTGAATCCCTCGGCCTTGAACCCAATGAATCGCTTCGATCGAAGCCAACCTCCTCGACAAGGACATACGAGGATGCCAACCCCCATCGAAAAGGGATAAATTCATCACGGAAGTCAAGGGGCGCTACCCAAAATCACGATGCGCTGCAAAATCGGGCAACACAAAGGATCGGCGCCTTCCGTTTTGGCTGCGAGAGACTGTGCAAACACTCCCCTTGCCCTGTAGAAGGTTGGAGGAAAAAGTCTTTTTCAATGGGTGGGCGCCAAAGAGGCGGCCGTGCGCAACGTTCTGAATGGTTTGAACCAAAACCGGCTTGCCATCGATCTGGAAGGCCGGTATCGAACGATACCGGCCTGGGGAGGTTGGAACCCCGCCGAAGGGCTATGCCGGGATTTAATTCGACGTTGCCGGCGGGGCGCGTGGAGATTTTAGTGCGCCGCCGCGCCCGCCGCGCCAAAGCCGGTCTGGGCACGCACGTATTGATCGTTAAAGGCTTCCTTCTCCTTGGCTGCCCGATCGCTCTTGTCCGTCACCGAACCCAGCCAGGCAAAGAAGAACGCCAGCGGCATGGAGAAGATCGCGGGTTGTTCATACGGGAAGATCGGCTCTTTATTGCCGAGCACGGCGACCCATACCGCCTTGGACAACACCACGATCAGCACCGCCGACACCAAGCCAGCGACACTGCCCCAGATCGCGCCGCGCGTGGTCAATCCCTTCCAGTACATCGACAGGATCAGCACCGGGAAATTACACGACGCGGCGACGCCGAAGGCCAGGCCGACCATGAACGCCACGTTCTGCCTTTCGAAGGCGATACCGAGCAGCACGGCGACGACGCCCAAGCCGAGCGAAGACATTTTTGAAATGCGCACTTCCTCGGCTTCCGTGGCTTGACCGCCACGGATCACGTTGGCGTAGAGATCGTGCGAAATCGCGGACGCGCCGGCCAATGCCAGCCCCGCCACCACCGCCAGGATCGTGGCGAAGGCCACCGCCGACAGGAAGCCCAGCATCAGGTTGCCGCCGACCGCGTGCGCCAGATGCATGGCCGGCATGTTGTTGCCGCCGAGCAGCCGGCTGCCCACCACGCCGCCCTCGAAATACTGCGCGTTGGTGCCGACGATGGTGATCGCCGACAGGCCCATCAACGCCACCACGGTAAAGAAGAAGCCGACGCACAGGGTGGCGATGAACACGCTCTTGCGCGCTTCCTTGGCGTTGGGCACGGTGAAGAAGCGCATCAGGATGTGCGGCAACCCGGCGGTGCCGAACATCAGGCCCAGCGACAGGGAAACCGCCGTGACCGGATCGGAGAGGAAGGCGCCCGGCGCCATGAGGGCCGCGCCTTTCTTGGAATTCTCCACGGCTTTGGTGGCCAGCGTCTCGAAGTTGAAGCCGAACTGCGAGAATGCCAGCAGCATCACCAGCGTGCCGCCACCGAGCAGCAGGCAGGCCTTGATGATCTGTACCCAGGTGGTGGCAATCATGCCGCCGAAGGTCACGTAGATCACCATCATCACGCCAACGATGACCACCGCGATCCAGTATTCCAGACCGAACAACAGCTTGATGAGCTGTCCCGCGCCGACCATCTGCGCGATCAAGTAGAATATCACCACCGTCAGCGAACCGATGGCGGCGATGGTGCGAACCTGCCGCTGATCCAGGCGATAGGACGTGATGTCGGCGAAAGTGAACTTGCCCAGGTTGCGCAACCGCTCGGCCATGATGAACATGATGAACGGCCAGCCCACGTAGAAACAGATGCAGTAGATATAACCGTCGAAGCCCTGGAAGTAGGTCATGCTGGTCAGACCCAGCAGGGTGGCCGCCGACATGTAGTCGCCGGCGATGGCCAAGCCGTTCTGGGTGCCGGTGATGCCGCCGCCGGCGGAGTAATAATCGCTGGCCGTTTTGGTGCGCTGGGCCGCCCAGTAGGTGATGCCCAGGGTCATCATCACGAAGATGAAGAACATCACGATGGCGTGGACGTTGAGCGGCTGTTTCTCGGCGGCTCCGACATCCGGGGCGGCCACGGCCAGACCCATCCAGCCCAGGGCCAGCGCCGCCCCGGCAAATTGCAGCATTCGACGGCTCATTCGATGGCCCCCTTGACGATCGCGGAATTGATATCATCGAACTCGCCGTTGGCGCGGCGGATGTAGAGACCGGTCATCAACCAGAACAGCAGGATCATGCCCGCGCCGATGGGCCAGGCGATGGAGGCGGTGCCGCCTTCCCAGATGGGCGTGGCCAGCAGGGTCGGGTTGAACGCCACGACCATGATGAAGACGAAGTAGATGCCCAGCACCACGGCGGTTAGCATCCACGCGAAGCGGCTGCGCCTGGCGACGAGTTCGTCGAATTTCGGATTTTTGCGGATCCGCTCGTATACGGCGGTTGACATTTTTTTCTTCCTCTGTGATTAGGGGGACAGGGCGCCCGCGCCGCAACTGCCGCGGGCAGGCCTGAGAAATGTATAAGCGCCGGGCGGCATTGTCTACGATGGCAACAAAATACGGCAAAATCGGCGGCTTGCTGGCCATCTTGCGCGACACGGGCGGAACCGTTCGCCATGCCCGAAGCCGCAAGGTGCTACCATAGCTCGACAGTCCAACCGGCGGATCGCCGGATTCGGGGTTTCACCACGCACCGTGTCGAACCAATCAACCCGATAAACCCGACGACCACCAACGTGAATGATAATCTCAAGGTCGCTCTCGCCCTCGTCGCGTTCCTGGCGCTGGTGGCGGGGTTGGAAGTGCTGGCGGATTATGCCTTTTTCCACGCCTTGGCCTCCAAGGATCAACACGATCTAACGGCGATGCTGGCCCCGCGGACGGAGTTGCTGCTGGAACTGGGCGCGTTGCGCATGGGGATTCTCGGCGCCGCTTTTGTCGTCGCCTACCGGCTGTACGTCAAGGGCGCGCTAAAGGTGGCGGAAGGAATACGCATCATGCTCAAGGCGCACTCCGGCCACCGGATCGAGCCGGCCGGTCCGCCCGAAGTCAGGCAATTGGCGAGCGCGGTCAATGAGCTGGCCGAGCACAGCGAGAGGCTGGCGCGCGATCTCGAAGCCGAGGTCGCGCGGGCGACCTCGTCGCTGGAAGAAGAAAAAAACCGCCTGGCGGCACTGATGTCCGAACTCTCCCAAGGGGTTCTGGTGTGCAATATCGACGGCCGTATCCTGCTGTACAACGAGCGAGCGCGCCAAGTTCTCGGAACTTCCGCCAACCCGCGCAATGGGGGAACCTGCACGCTGATCGGCCTCGGTCGCTCGATTTTCGCCCTGGTTGACCGCAGCCTGCTGACCCACGCGCTGGAAAGCGTCTTGGCGCGCCTGGCCAAGGATGATCCCGACCCGAACGTGCAATTCGTGATCAGCACCCGCGCCGAACAACTGGTTCGCGTGCAACTGGCTCCGGTTCTGGCGGTGGGGCGGCCGGCTTCGGACCCAGGGGCAAGGATCGGCGGTTTCGTGATGACCCTGGAGAACATCACCCGCGCCTTCGATCTCGACACCACCCGCGATATGCTGCTGCATTCGTTCACCGAGGGCAGTCGGGCCGCGCTGGCCAGCATCCGCGCGGCGGTGGAAACCCTGATGCACTACCCGGACTGCGAGCGCGCCCAGCGCGACTGCTTCATCCAGATCATCGGCGAGGAGACGCGCAAGCTGAGCGCCAAGCTCCACCAACTGACCGTCGATCATGCCGACTCCCTCAAAACCCGCTGGCCGCTGGAAGAAATGTCGGGCCTCGACGTGATCGCCGCGGCTCAGCGCCGCATCGAAAACCGGCTGGGCGTGCCGACCGAGGTGGAAGCCGCCGACGACACCCTGTGGCTCCGGGTCGACAGCTACACGCTGGCGCAGGCGCTCGCCTCGCTGGCGGGACGCTTGCGCGACCATTGCGGGGTGGGAAAGCTGCGCTTCCATCTGTCGCGGCACGGACGGATCGCCGAACTCGATCTGGCCTGGCCTGGGCCTCCCCTGTCGCAGCAGGCTTTGCACGACTGGGAAATGGACCCGATGAGCGCCAGCGGCGAGGACAGCCCGCTGACGCTGCGCGACGTGCTGGAGCGGCACGGCGCCGAGATCGTGTACATGGCCGAGCGGGACGCGCGGTGGCCGCGCTTTCGCTTTCTGCTGCCCATGGCCAAACCGGTGCGCTTCCCTCAAGGCGCTCCCATCCGCTATGGCGAGAGTCGTCCGGAATTCTACGACTTCGATCTGTTCCATCAGGCCGGCCAAACGCCCGAACTCGACGACACGCCGCTGGCGGAGCTGGCCTTCACGGTGTTCGATACCGAAACCACTGGCCTCGACCCGGCGGCTGGCGACGAAATCATCGCCATCGGCGCGGTGCGCATCGTCAACAATCGCCTGCTCCGCTATGAAACCTACGAACAACTGGTCGATCCGAAGCGGCCGATCGCCTCGATGTCGCAGACCATTCATGGCATCACCCACGACATGCTGCGCGGGCAACCGCTGATCGATGCGGTGCTGCCGCAGTTTCACGAATACTGCGCCGATACGGTGCTGGTGGGCCACAACGCCGCTTTCGACCTGCGCTTCCTCCAGATGAAGGAGGCGCGCACCGGCGTCCGCTTTACCCAACCGGTGCTGGATACCCTGCTATTGTCGGAGGTAGTGCATCCGAACCAGCCCTCGCACGCGCTTGAAGCGATCGCCGAACGGCTGGGCGTCACGGTGGTGGCCCGCCATACCGCCCTGGGCGATGCCTTGGTGACGGGCGAGGTGTTCCTGCGCATGCTTCCACTGCTGGCGGCCAACGGCATCCGCACCCTGCGCGACGCCCGCGAGGCCGCCGAGAAAATCTACGTCAAGGTGAATTACTGAGCGCCCGCCGACCCGGTTTTCAGGGCGTTTCTTCCCACGACCATCGAGCGAATCGACCGCCGCCATGACTCTCGCCGTCACTCTTGCCCGCGAACTCGCCGTCCGGGAAAGCCAGATCGAAGCCGCCGTAAACCTGCTGGACAGCGGCGCCACCGTGCCCTTCATCGCCCGCTACCGCAAGGAAGCCACCGGCGGGCTGGACGACACCCAACTGCGCCTTCTGGAGGAACGACTCGGCTACCTGCGCGAGTTGGAGGAACGACGCGGCGTCATCCTCGCCAGTGTTCGCGAACAGGGTCAACTCAGCGCGGAACTGGAAGCGGCTCTCCTCGCCGCCGACACCAAGACTCGGCTGGAAGACCTTTATCTACCTTACAAACCCAAACGTCGCACCAAGGCGCGGATCGCCCGCGAGGCCGGACTGACGCCGTTGGCGCATGGCCTGCTGGCCGATCCCACGCGGACGCCCGAACAGGTCGCCGCCGGTTTCGTGGACGCCGAGCGTGGCGTGGCCGATGTAAAGGCGGCGCTGGACGGGGCGCGACAGATTCTGATGGAGGAGTTTGCCGAGAACGCCGAATTGCTGGCGGAGTTGCGCGAGTATCTATGGGACAACGCGGTGCTGCATTCGCAACTGCTTGAAGGCAAGGCCGAGGAAGGGGCCAAGTTTCGCGACTACTTCGACTACCGGGAAGCGCTTCGGCAGGTTCCTTCCCATCGTGCCCTGGCGTTGTTCCGGGGCCGCAATGAAGGGATATTGCAGATGACGCTGGAAATCGGCGATCCCGAAGCCCCCGGACCCGATCCCGGCGAGCGGCGGGTCGCCGCCCGTTTTGGCATTCGCGACGAGGGCCGGCCCGCCGATGGTTGGCTGCGGGAAACCGCACGTTGGGCCTGGAAGGTCAAGCTGTTGTCGCATCTGGAGACCGAATTGAAGCAGCGCGTGCGCGAAGCCGCCGAAGAGGAGGCGATCCGGGTGTTCGCCAGTAATTTGCGCGATCTGCTGCTGGCCGCGCCGGCCGGGGCCCGGCCGACCTTGGGGCTGGACCCTGGACTGCGTACCGGTGTCAAGGTGGCGGTGGTGGACGTCACCGGCAAACTGGTGGAGACCGCGACCATTTATCCCCATGCCCCGCGCAACCAATGGGACGAGAGCCTGCACGCGCTGGCCGAACTGTGTCGCCGGCATCATGTGGAGTTGCTCAGCATCGGCAACGGCACCGCCTCGCGCGAGACCGACCGGCTGGCGACCGAGTTGATGCAGCGCCATCCCGAACTGCGCCTGCAAAAACTGGTGGTGTCGGAAGCCGGCGCCTCGGTCTATTCCGCCTCGGAACTGGCGGCGCGGGAGTTTCCCGAAGTGGACGTGTCCTTGCGCGGGGCGGTGTCCATCGCCCGCCGCCTGCAAGACCCGTTGGCGGAGTTGGTCAAGATCGAACCCAAAGCCATAGGGGTTGGCCAGTATCAACACGATGTCGGTCAAACCCGGCTGGCGCGAACCCTGGACGCGGTGGTCGAGGATTGCGTCAACGCGGTCGGCGTGGACGTGAATACCGCCTCGGCGCCGTTGTTGGCGCGGGTGGCCGGGCTGAACGCGGCGCTGGCCCGCAACATCGTCGAGCATCGCGACGCCAACGGCCCGTTCCGGCGGCGGGAACAGTTGCTGAACATTGCCCGCCTGGGCGAGAAAACCTTCGAGCAGGCGGCCGGATTCCTGCGCATTCCCAATGGCGACAACCCGTTGGATCGTTCCGCCGTCCACCCGGAGGCCTATCCGCTGGTCGAGCGCATCCTCGCCGGCAGCGGGCGTGGCGTGCACGAGGTGCTGGGCAACACCGCCTTTCTCAAGACGCTGGAGCCGACCCGCTTCACCGACGAGCGGTTTGGCCTGCCGACCGTGCGCGACATCCTGGCGGAACTGGAAAAGCCGGGACGCGATCCCCGGCCCGAATTCAAGACCGCCGCGTTTCAGGAGGGCGTGGAGAAACTGGCCGATTTACGGCCGGGGATGGTGCTGGAAGGCGTGGTGACCAATGTCGCCAACTTCGGTGCGTTCATCGATATCGGCGTCCATCAGGATGGCTTGGCGCACGTATCGGCGCTGGCGGACCGCTTTGTGAAAGACCCGCGCGAGGTGGTCAAGGTCGGTCAGGTGGTGAAGGTCAAGGTGCTGGAGGTGGACCTGGAACGACGGCGCATCGCCCTGACCCTGCGTCTGAGTCAAGCGCTGGCCGGCGAGCAGGAGCGCCAAGCACCCGCCGTCGCGCCGCCCGCCGTCCGCGAGCGGCACCGGTCGCGCAAGGACCGCTCCAGCGGTCGCGACCGTCAGGAACCGCCGCCGGAAAATCGTCCGAGCGCCCTGGCCGAGGCGTTTGCCCGCGCGCAACGGAAAAAGTGACGCCGGCGCGACGAGGCGGGTGCTCAGTCTTCTTCCCGGTCGGCCAGCAAGTCGTTTTCGTCGCTGAACTCTTCGTCCTCGCCATACCCCAGATCGTCCGGCTGGATTTCATCGTAGGGGCCGGACCAGTCCTCCGGCGCCTCGATGATCTCCAGCGGCAGCTCGTACCAGGCGTCCAGATCCAGCTCCTCCAACTCGCCGTCGAAGTACTGGATTTCGACCACCTGGGCGTCTTCGTCCAGGGCGACGACCTCGAAATCGTTGCCGGTTTCCTCGTTGCGGTACCAATTGCCGATGATGGGATCGACATCGCTCATGACCGGTCTCCTGCTGAAATCGGGAAGGGGTGGGCCGCCGGCGGGTTGGCGTGGTCATATCCTGGTAGCGACCAGCGATTGTTCATTCATTATCCCTTTAGATTTTGAACAATGAACCTCTCAAATTTCAACCGCGAAATCGCGGAAATTCGCAATGATCGCGTTCGTGGCGCTAGCGAGTTGGCCCGCCGTTGCCTGGCGATCCTGGCGGAGGCGGCGGAAACGCTGCCAGCCGCCGACTGTGGCGAATTCCGGCAACGCCTGCTGGCCTTGGCCACCGAACTGGCGGTGGTCCGACCGAGCATGGCGCCGATCGCTAATCTGCTACGGCGCTGGAAGGCGCGGGTCGGTACGGTGGATGGGGATCTGGAGACGTTTCGCCGGTTGGCCGCCAAGCAAGCAGCCGATCTGATCGCCCTGTCGCGCCAAGCGGTGCTTGACTGCGCCGCCCATGCCGCCCGCTGGCTCGGCCCCGGACGGACTTTAATGACCCACAGCCTCAGTTCGACGGTGCTCGAAACCTGCCGATTGCTCAGGGACCAAGGTTTGCGGATGATCGTCACCGAAGCACGGCCACTGGCCGAGGGGCGCCGGGTGGTGGAGCGACTCTCGGCCTGGAACGTACCGACCACTTATATCACCGATGCCCAGATGGGAGTGTTCGTCGCCCGCGCCGATGGTGTGCTGGTCGGCGCCGATAGCCTGCTGGCCAACGGATCGGTCATCAACAAGGCCGGAACCGCTCTGCTGGCGCTGGCGGCGCGCGAGTGCGGCGTGCCCTTCCACGTCTGTTGCGAGAGTTTCAAACAGCGCGCCGAGAACGAGCCGCCGCCGGAACTGGAGGAAATGGCGTCCACCGAGCTGGAAGTGCCGGCCTGGCCCGGCGTCAGCGCGCGCAACGTGTATTTCGACATCACCCCGGCGCGGCTGATCGATGCCTGGATCAGCGAGACGGGGGTGCGCCAAGCCGTCGCGGCGCCATAAAAAAACCGGCCGTCTCGGCGAGGCGACCGGGTTCAGGGTTACCGCGGGATCGTTGTTGTTATTCCGGCAGACCGTTACTTGACGGCGCGATTGTCGACCAGATCGGTGACCACGTTCGGATCGGCCAGGGTCGAGGTGTCGCCCAGTTGATCGACTTCGTTGGCGGCGATCTTGCGCAGGATGCGGCGCATGATCTTGCCGGAACGGGTCTTGGGCAGGCCGGGCGCCCACTGGAGCGCATCTGGCGAGGCGATCGGACCGATCTCCTTGCGGACGTGGGCGATCAGTTCCTTGCGCAGCGCCTCGGTCGGTTCGATGCCCACCTTCAGGGTGACATAGGCATAGATGCCCTGACCCTTGATGTCATGCGGGAAGCCGACCACCGCCGCCTCGGCGACCGCCGGGTGCAGCACCAGCGCCGATTCAACCTCGGCGGTGCCCATGCGGTGACCGGAGACGTTGATGACATCGTCCACCCGGCCGGTGATCCAGTAGTAGCCGTCCTCGTCGCGGCGCGCGCCGTCGCCGGTGAAGTACAAGCCCTTGTACATCGAAAAATAGGTTTCGATGAAACGCGGGTGATCGCCGTACACGGTGCGCATCATCCCCGGCCAGGGGCAGGTGATGACCAGATTGCCGTCGGTCGCGCCTTCCAGGAATTGGCCTTCCGCGTCCACCAGCGCCGGGGTGACGCCGAAAAACGGCCGGGTGGCGGAACCGGGTTTCAACGCGGTGGCGCCCGGCAACGGGGTGATCAGAATGCCGCCGGTTTCGGTCTGCCACCAGGTATCGACGATCGGGCAGCGCGCGTCGCCGACATTGTGATAGTACCACTCCCAGGCTTCGGGATTGATCGGCTCGCCCACGGAGCCCAGCAGGCGCAGCGATTTGCGCGAGGTGGCCTTGACCGGACCTTCGCCCTCGCGCATCAGCGAGCGGATGGCGGTCGGGGCGGTGTAGAAGATGTTGACCTGGTGCTTGTCGACCACCTGCCAGAATCGGCCAGCGTCCGGGAAGGTCGGAATGCCTTCGAACATGACGGTGGTGGCGCCGTTGGCCAGGGGGCCGTAGACGATGTAGGAGTGGCCGGTCACCCAACCCACGTCGGCGGTGCACCAGTAGATATCGCCGTCGTGATAATCGAAGATGTACTTGTGGGTGGTCGCGGTGTGCAGCAGGTAGCCGCCGGTGGTGTGCAGCACGCCCTTGGGCTTGCCGGTGGAGCCGGAAGTGTACAGGATGAACAGCGGATCCTCGGCGCCCATGTGCTCCGGAGGGCAATCGGCCGATGCCGTGGCCATCACATCGTGATACCACACGTCGCGACCCTCGACCCAGGAAACATTGCCGCCGGTGCGCTTGACCACCACCATTTTCTGGACGCTGGGGGTGCTCTGCAAGGCCTTGTCGGCATTGGCCTTCATCGGAACCTGACGACCGCCGCGCAGACCTTCGTCGGACGTGATGACCACGTTGCAGGTGGCGTCGATGATGCGATCCTTCAGCGAATCGGGCGAGAAGCCGCCGAACACGATGGAGTGGATGGCGCCGATGCGGGTGCAGGCCAGCATGGCGACCGCGGTTTCGGGGATCATCGGCATGTAGATGCAGACCCGGTCGCCCCGCTTGACGCCCAGGCTCTTCAGTGCGTTGGCGAATTTGCAGACGTCCCGATGCAATTCCCGATAGGTAACCTTCTTGTCCTCGTTCGGGCTGTCGCCTTCCCAAATGATGGCGACCTGATCGCCGCGCGTATCCAGATGGCGGTCCAGGCAGTTATGGCTGACGTTGAGTTCGGCGCCCTCGAACCAGCGAATGTGGCCCTTGGTGAAATCCCAGTCCAGCACCTTATCCCAGGGTTTGAACCAGGTGACGAATTGATTGGCCTGTTCCGCCCAGAACCCTTCCGGATCGTCGACCGAACGCTTGTACATTTCCAGGTATTGGTCGTTGTTGATCCAGGCATGCGCGGCAACTTCGGCGGGTACCGGATAGACCTTGGCTTCAGACATTATCGTGTTGCTCCTTTGGTGGGATGAGGTTGTGATATCCGTGGCTCGCGGGCAAGGCGATCAGGCATCGCACCGGGGGCCCTGTGGAAAATTTATCGTTTTAAGTCTAGAAGCTCGGCCGCCTGAGTCAATCCATTCAGCGAAGGTTCGTGAGCGCGCGGAGGATTCCAGCAGCGCGTTGGCGCCGCCGGCACCCGCTCCAGTCGCCAGCAGGCGCGCGCCCAAGCCAGAATCGCCGCCGGCGGCTCTCCGCTCAGCTCGGGTGGCGGGTTTTGGCCGAGAAAATGCAGTGCGGCCATGAGCGCCAGCCCCGGCCTGTCGAGGTCGAGCGGCGTCGCTCCGGTTTGCTTGCCAAGCTTGTGGCCGCTCCGGTCGACAGCGACCGGCAGGTGAGTATAACGCGGTGTAGGCAGGCCCAGCAGATGTTGCAGGTGGATTTGTCGGGGGGTGGAGTCCAGCAAATCGCTGCCGCGCACGACCTGGGTAATCCCCTGAGCCGCATCGTCCACCACGACCGCCAGTTGGTAGGCGAACAGGCCATCGGCGCGGCGAATCACGAAATCGCCCACTTCTTGATCCAGACGCTGCTCGTAAGAGCCCCGCAGGGCATCCTGGAATGTCAGCGGCGCGGCGGTGACGCGCAAGCGGATGGCGGCGGGGCGGCCCGGTTGGCGAATGCCGCCGCGGCAATGGCCGGGGTAAATCGGACTGCCGTCGCGAGCGTGGATGGAATGGGCGGCCAATTCTCGCCGGGTGCAGGTGCAGGGATAAGCCAGCCCGGCTCGCAACAATCGCTCCAGCGCCGCCCGATAGCAATCCCGGCGCTGGCTTTGATACCACACCGGCCCGTCCCAGTGCAGACCGTGGCGGTCCAGGGCGCGCAAAATGGCGTCGGCGGCGCCCGGCGCGCGGCGGGGCGTGTCCACGTCCTCGATACGTAGCAACCACTCTCCATCATGGCGTCGCGCCTCCAGAAAGCTGGCGAGTGCGGCGACCAGGGAACCGAAATGGAGCGGTCCGGTCGGGGACGGCGCGAAACGGCCGCGCGCTGGACAACTCCCCGCCGATCGGGCGTCCGCGTCAGACAACCGCCGCGGCATGAGCGAATGCGGAACCGATCGGGCGATGCCGCGCCGCTACCCCTGCTTTTCGCGGATTTCTTCCAGCATCTTGCAGTCGATGCATAGAGTGGCGGTCGGACGAGCCTGCATGCGCGGCAGCCCAATCTCCACGCCGCAGGCCTCGCAATAGCCGTAATCGCCACTTTCGATCTGGGCTAGCGACTCGTTGATTTTTTTGAGCAGCTTGCGCTCCCGATCGCGAGTGCGCAGTTCGAGGCTAAATTCCTCCTCCTGAGTGGCGCGGTCGTTGGGATCGGGAAAAGCGGTGGATTCGTCCCGCATGTGGTTGACCGTGCGGCTCACCTCATCCAACAGGCTTTGCTTCCAGTCTTGGAGAACCTGGCGAAAGTAAGTCCGTTGAGCGTCGCCCATGTAGGCCTCGCCTTCGGCGGGCTGGTAAGGCGCGGGCGTTCCCGGCGCGATCGGATTGGTAGCGACCATCGCGATTCCCTCCTGAATGGAGCCAGACCGGCGCGGCGGAATCGACCGTTATCGACCCCCGCCACGATGCTGGCACCAGTGACTCGCGATGCCATCGCTTAAAAATGTACAGCAGCCTTGTTGTCATGGCAAAAGTTATGAAATAAATCTCTTTTGCCGGCCGGGGGACGCGAGGCGATGGGAGTTTGGCCGCACTCGCGGGGAAGCGAACGAGAACAACGGATCGCGGGTTTATCCGCGCCTGCGCCACCGTTATAATCACGCTGCCCTTAAAAGCGCCCACACCTCCGGATACCCACCATGCTTTCCGTCCGGCGCATCCCATCGTTACGTCGCCATGGGGATGGTTGTATCATTGACAAGCCGACCCGGAAAAGCGATCGAGGCCGACAGCACGATGACGAGAACAACCGGCGCGACCGCGCGCGGTGGTGTCCTGCCCGACGGCTTCCCTGTTACCGGCACGGCCGAGGCGCCGCCGATCCAGCGGAGACACGCCGCGCGGCCTGCCCGCATTCTCCACCCTGCGCTCCAGGAAAAACCGCCCCAAGTCGGATTTATTGGGGCCCTTACAATACCGGGGAGTTGACGACCATCCATGAGCACACTTATCGAGCAGTTTCGCCAAAGTTCACCCCTGTTCGGCGGTAACGCGGCGTTCATCGAGGATCTGTACGAAAGTTTCCTGAGCGATCCGGAATCGGTCAGCGAGAATTGGCGGCGGTATTTCCGCGACCTGCAATCGCAGACCCAGGGCGCCCGCGACGTCGCGCACGGTCCGATCCGCGACTCTTTCGCCCAATTGGCCTTGCAGCCCCAGGTCGGCGTGGGGCGCGTGCAAGCGTACAGCCCCGCCGCCGCCGAAAAGCAAGCCTCGGTGCTGCGCATCATCAATGCCTA
Source organism: Candidatus Competibacter sp. (assembly GCA_029624815.1). Lineage (GTDB taxonomy): Bacteria > Pseudomonadota > Gammaproteobacteria > Competibacterales > Competibacteraceae > Competibacter. The sequence goes on along the minus strand of JARSSH010000041.1, from coordinate 61,916 downwards.
TCGCACCCGCGGCCACAAAGCCGCCAACCTCGACCCGCTGCGCCTGCGCGACCGGCCGCCGGTGCCGGAACTGGAGCCCGGCTACCACGGCCTGAGCGAGGCCGACATGGGCACGCTGTTCAACACCGGTTCTCTGGTGGCGTCCTCGCAGTGGTCGCTGCGCGAGATTCTCGATCTGATCCGCGATGTGTATGTCGGTACTATCGGGTCCGAATACATGCATATTAACGAAACGGAAGAGAAGCGCTGGATTCAAAAGCGCCTGGAAGGGCAACGCGCCCGACTCGACCTGAGCGCCCAGGAACGCCGGGATCTGCTGCGCTGGCTGGTCGCCGCCGAGGGGCTGGAGCGCTATCTGCACACTCGCTATGTCGGCCAGAAACGCTTCTCGCTGGAAGGCGGCGACAGCCTGATCCCGATGATGGACCAGATCGTCCAGTTGGCCGGCGCCCGCGGGATACAGGAAATCGTCATCGGCATGGCCCATCGCGGTCGCCTCAACGTGTTGGTCAACATCATCGGCAAGCTGCCGAGCGAGCTGTTCGAGGAGTTCGAGGGCAAGCGACGGGTGGCCGAGAGCAGTACCGGCGATGTCAAGTACCACATGGGGTTCTCCTCGGATGTCGAAACACCCGGCGGCTCGGTGCATCTGGCCCTGGCCTTCAACCCCTCGCACCTGGAAATCGCTAATCCGGTGGTCGAGGGTTCGGTGCGCGCCCGCATGGAGCGCCGCCGCGCGCCCGGCGCGGAGTTCCCGCCCCTGAACGCCGTGATGCCGTTGTTGATCCACGGCGACGCCGCTTTCGCCGGCCAAGGCGTCAATATGGAAACCCTTCAGTTCTCGCAGGTGCGCGGCTACCGCACCGGCGGCACCGTGCACATCGTCGTCAACAACCAGATCGGCTTCACCACCAGCAACCCGCTGGACACTCGCTCGGCGCTGTACTGCACCGACGTGGCCAAGATGGTGCAGGCGCCGATCTTCCATGTGAACGGCGACGATCCCGAGGCGGTGCTGTTCGTCACCCGGCTGGCGGTCGAGTACCGGATGACCTTCAACAAGGATGTGGTCATCGATATGATCTGTTACCGTCGGCTGGGTCACAACGAGGCCGATGAGCCGGCCGCCACCCAGCCGATGATGTACAAAAAAATCCGGGCGCGCAAAACCACGGCCACCCTGTACGCCGAGAGGCTGATCGCCGAAGGCGTGATCGCCGAGGCCGAATTTCAGGACATGCAGACCCAATACCGTGACGACCTCGACGCCGGCCGGCAGGTATCGCGGCCGACGCAGCCTCCGGTTAAAGGGCCTTATTCCATCGACTGGTCGGCGTTCAAAAACGAGGACTGGAGCTTCTCGGCCGACACCGCCGTGCCGTTGGAGACCCTCCGCGAACTGTCCGAGCAGTTGCTGAAGGCGCCCGAGGGGCTTGAGATGCACCCGCGCGTGGCCAAGATCATGGACGACCGTCGCAAGATGGCCGCCGGCGCTCTGCCGCTGGACTGGGGCTTTGCCGAGAACCTGGCCTACGCCACCCTGCTCAAACAAGGCTATCAGGTGCGTATTTCCGGCCAGGACTGCGGTCGCGGCACCTTTTTCCACCGTCACTCGGTGCTGCACAACCAGAAGGACGGCAGCAGCTACACGCCGCTGGCCAACCTGTATCCGGGCCAGCCGACCTTTTTCGTGATCGACTCCATCCTGTCCGAGGAAGCGGTGCTGGGCTTCGAATATGGCTACGCCACCGCCGAACCCGACGGTTTGGTGATCTGGGAAGGCCAGTTCGGCGATTTCGCCAACGGCGCGCAAGTGGTGATCGATCAGTTCATCTCTTCCGGCCAGACCAAGTGGGGCCGGTTGTGCGGGCTGGTGATGCTGCTGCCGCACGGTTTCGAGGGCCAGGGTCCGGAGCACTCCTCGGCTCGGCTGGAGCGCTACCTGCAATTGTGCGCCGAGAACAACATGCAGGTGGTGGTGCCGTCGACCCCGGCCCAATGCTTCCACATGCTGCGTCGGCAAATGCTGCGCCCGTTCCGCAAGCCGCTGATCGCGATGAGCCCCAAGAGCCTGTTGCGGCATCGGCTGGCGGTGAACAGCCTGGAGGATCTGACCGAGGGCTGTTTCCAGGAGATCGTCGGCGAGATCGATCCCCACGATCCATTACAGGTCACCCGGCTGGTGTTCTGCAGTGGCAAGGTCTATTACGATTTGCTGGAAGCGCGTCGCGAGCAAAAGCTGAATCATATCGCCATCGTCCGCATCGAACAGCTCTATCCGTTCCCGCAGGCGCCCTACAGCCAGCAACTGGAAGCTTACCCCAACGTGACCGACATCGTCTGGTGTCAGGAAGAACCCAAGAACCAGGGCGCCTGGTATCAAAGCCTGCATCACCTGGAGCGGGGTCTGCGGCCACGCCAAACGCTCCATTACGCCGGTCGCGAACCTTCGGCATCGCCGGCGGTGGGTTATTACAGCGTCCATGTCGAACAGCAGCAAGCGCTCGTCAATCAGGCCCTGGGCCAGTGACCCCCCATGGCTTAGCCTAAAAAACCCCGGAACCCAAGGGAATAATACAATGACCCTAGAAGTGAAAGTCCCCGCCCTGCCTGAATCCGTTTCCGACGGCACGTTGGTCAACTGGAAGAAACAACCGGGCCAACCGGTGCGGCGGGGTGAAAACCTCGTGGATTTGGAGACCGATAAGGTCGTGCTGGACATTCCCGCCCCGGCGGACGGCGTGCTCGGCCAGATTCTGCGCCAGGAAGGCGATATCGTGACCACCGGCGACGTGATCGCCATGCTGGAGGAAGGGGCTGTCCAACCCGTGGCCGAAGCGCCGGCCGCCCCCGCGCCGGCCGCCGCCCCCGCCGTCGCTCCGGGGCCCGCGGCAACGATGGAAGTGGACCTGGAAGGTTTGAGCCCGGCGGTGCGTCGCCTGGCCGCCGAGCAGGGGCTGGATGTCGGCAAGATTGCCGGCAGCGGGCGCGGCGGACGCGTGACCAAGGCCGACGTGCTGGCTTACATCGAGGCGCAAAAGCAAGGCCGGCCAGCTCACGTCGCCGCCGTACCGGTTTCCGCGCCGACCGCCGCGCCGGTTTCCGCGCCGGTTTCCGCGCCGGCCGCGCCGTTGCCGCCCGACGCACTCGGTCGACTGGAACAGCGCGTACCGATGACCCGGTTGCGCGCCCGTATCGCCGAACGGCTGCTGACGGCTAAAAACAGCACCGCCATGTTGACGACGTTTAATGAAATCGACATGAAGCCGGTGATGGATCTGCGCAACCGCTACAAGGATCAGTTCGAAAAAACCCACAATGTCCGCTTGGGGTTTATGGGGTTCTTCGTCAAGGCGGTGATCGAGGCGCTCAAGCGCTATCCGGCGGTGAACGGTTCGATCGACGGCAACGATATCGTTTACCACGGCTACTACGATATCGGCATCGCGGTGTCTTCGCCGCGCGGCCTGGTGGTGCCGATTCTGCGCGACGCCGATCAGATGAGCCTAGCCGACATTGAGAAAGCGATCGGCGAGTTCGGCAAGAAAGCCAAGGAAGGAACCTTGACCGTCGAGGACATGACTGGCGGCACCTTCACCATCACCAACGGCGGCGTGTTCGGCTCGCTGATGTCCACGCCGATCCTCAACCCGCCGCAGAGTGGCATTCTCGGCATGCACGCCACCAAGGACCGGCCGGTCGCCGAGAACGGCCAGGTCGTGATCCGGCCGATGATGTACGTGGCCCATTCCTACGATCACCGCATCATCGACGGGCGCGAAGCCGTAACCTTCCTGGTTACCGTCAAGGAGTGCATCGAGGATCCGGCCCGGCTGGTTCTGAACGTCTGAGGCTGGCGGGCGAGGAGTGGGGAGTGAGGGGCGCCGCTCCCTGTCGCCCCCTTCCGCGTTCCTCGCCTTGCCCCCTACCCCTTACCCCTCACGAAGGTGCAAGCAATGGCAAAGACTTACGATGTGGTCGTCATCGGAGGCGGTCCCGCCGGCTACGTGGCGGCGATCCGCTGCGCGCAGCTCGGTCTGGAAACCGCCTGCGTGGAGCAGTGGATTAATTTCAAGGGCGACCCCGCCCTGGGCGGCACCTGTCTGAACGTGGGCTGCATCCCGTCCAAGACCCTGCTCGAATCCTCCGAACAGTACCATCACCTCAAGGAAGGCATCGAAAGCCACGGGATTCACGTCGAGGGCGTCAGGCTGGATCTCGACCGGATGATGGCGCGCAAGGAAGACATCGTGCTGCAGTTGACCAACGGCATCGGCGCCCTGTTCAAGGCCAACGGTGTCGAATGGCTACAGGGTCATGGCAAGCTGCTGGCCGACCGACAGGTGGAAATCACCCACCGCGATGGTTCGACCGACGTGGTGAACGCCGACAATGTGATTATTGCCACCGGTTCCGTGCCGATCGAGATCGGCGCCGCCCCGGTGGACAACGCCGAAGGCGTCATCGTGGATTCGACCGGCGCCCTGGATTTCCGCCAAGTGCCCGAAACCCTGGGCGTGATCGGCGCCGGCGTGATCGGCCTGGAGCTGGGCAGCGTGTGGAACCGCCTGGGCGCCAAGGTCGTCATGCTGGAGGCGGTGGAGGATTTCCTGGCCCTGGCCGATCAGCAGATTGCCCGCGACGCGCTGCGCCAGTTCAAGAAGCAGGGCCTGGATATCCGGCTCGGCACCCGCGTGATCGCCACCGAAAAAACCGGGGACGGCGTCAAGGTCCACTTCAAGGACAAGGACGGCGACCATGAGATCGTGTTCGAGAAACTGCTGGTGTCGGTGGGCCGGCGGCCAAACACCGACAACGTGGCCGCCCCCGAGTCGGATCTGCTGTTCGGCGAGCGGGGTTTCATCCATGTCGACGAGCACTGTGGAACCAACCTGCCCGGCGTGTACGCCATCGGCGACGTGGTGCGCGGACCGATGCTGGCTCACAAGGGATCGGAAGAAGGCGTCATGGTGGCCGAGATCATCGCCGGCCAGCACGGCCACCTGAATTATGACGCCATTCCCTGGGTGATCTACACCGATCCGGAAATCGCCTGGGTCGGCAAGACCGAGCAGGCGCTCAAGACCGAAGGCATCCCCTACAAGATCGGCACGTTCCCGTTCGGCGCCAACGGTCGCGCCAAGGCGATGGACGCCGCCACCGGCATGGTCAAGATGCTGGCGCATGCGGAAACCGATACGCTGCTGGGTTGCCATATCATTGGCCCCTACGCCTCCGAGTTGATCCAGGAGGCAGTGTTGGCGATGGAGTTTAACGCCAGCAGCGAGGATTTGGCCCGGACCATCCATGGTCACCCGACCCTGTACGAGGCGATGCACGAGGCGGCGCTGTCCGTTCATGGCCGCGCCCTGCACAAGATCAATACCTGAACTTTTTATGGGAGTCGGACAAAGGGCGCGTACATCGCGCCCTTTTTCGTCGCGCCATCGAAAGCCGTGGCGATGCCTCCGGATCGGCGGGCCTAGCAATCCGATAGGGTTTTGTTTTTCTTGCAGGAGGGATGCTGTTAAGATTTACAACAATGAGTGTTATTTTAACAACAAACAGGGCTGGACTGGAGAACATCATCATGCTGACCGGTAAAAACACTTCGCCCGTGGCAGTGGTGACGGGCGCCAACCGCGGGCTGGGTCTGGAAACGGCCCGGCAACTGGCCAAGCGCGATTTCCGCGTGTTGCTCACCAGCCGCAACGTGGGCAAGGGCGAGATGGCCCTGGAGAAATTGTTGGCCGAGGGCCTGGACGTGCTGTTCCAGCCACTGGACGTTACTTCGGAAAGCAGCGTCGCCGAACTGGGCGCGTTCATTCACAGCCGTTGCGGCCGGGTGGATGTTCTGGTTAACAACGCCGGGGTTTTTCTCGACAGCCACGGTTCGGAAGATTCGGGTAGCGCCAGCGTATTCAATGCCAGCCTGAAAACGCTGACGGCGACGCTGCGAACCAACCTGTATGGTCCACTGCTCCTGACCCAAGAGTTGGTACCCCTGATGAAGCAACAGCATTACGGTCGTATTGTCAATATCTCCAGTGGGATGGGTCAGTTGAGCGAGATGGAAGGCAGATCGCCGGCCTACCGGATTTCCAAGACCGCGCTGAACGCGCTGACCCGCATCCTGGCGGCCGAGACCCAGGGCTATAACATTCTGGTCAATTCGGTCTGTCCGGGTTGGGTGCGCACCGAAATGGGTGGCCCCAATGCCGAACGGACGGTCGAGGAGGGTGCAACCGGCATCGTCTGGGCCGCCATCTTGCCGGACGATGGGCCGACCGGCGGTTTCTTTCGCGACGGAGAGCCGCTTCCCTGGTGAGCAGGCGCTGCTTGCCCCGTCTCAGGGCGCGTCGCTTTCCCAAGCCGCCAACACGTATTCCAGTTCCGCCAGATGAGCGATTTCCGCTTCCGCCCGCGGGCCACCGGGCCAGTCCCGGCCGGTGCGATTGATCCAGACCGTGCGGAAACCGGCTTGAGCCGCGCCGAAGACATCGTGTTCCGGGTCGTCGCCGACATGGACGATCTGTTCGGGTTGCGCCGCCAATCGTTGACGGGCCCGTTCGAACATCAACCGCTCCGGCTTGGCCGCGCCCACATCGATGGCGTTGAGCGAGAAGGCGAAAACATCGTGCAAACCGATCAACCGCAGGTCGGCGTTGCCGTTGGATAGGGAGGCCAGCGTATAGCGCCGCGCCAGTCGCTCCAGGGTCGGCCGCACGTCCGCGAACGGTTCCACGGCGTTGCGGGCGATAAAGAACACCTCGAACGCCCCTTCCACGTCGAATTGCCGATAGCCGGCCCGCCGCGCCGCCAGATTCAATGCCGCCTTGCGCAGCCAAGTGCGGTCGTGGGCCATGTTCGGACGGGTGGCGACCACCTCGACCGATAAATCCCGCAACTCCAGCGGGGTGAATTGCTCGGTCATGCGCGGGTAGCGCACCGCCAGCCAGTCGTGCAGCAACTGCTCGGCGCGTTCGACCACCGGCCAGATATCCCAGAGCGTGTCGTCCAGATCGAAGGTGATGGCTTTGATCATCGAAGCGTTGCTTCTTCCCTGGCGGAAAAAGGACCGGGGTAGGAAGCAAGACACTGGAAGCCGCGCTCCAGATCGCGCTGAATGTCCGCGACGTCCTCCAAGCCGACCGAAATGCGCACCAGCCCCTCACGGATACCGGCGGTTTCGCGTTCTTGCGGGGTCAGCCGGCCGTGCGTGGTGGTGGCGGGGTGGGTGACGGTGGTCTTGGCATCGCCCAGGTTGGCGGTGATCGAAATCAGCCGGGTGCTGTCGATCAACGCCCAGGCCGCTTCCCGGCCGCCGCGCAGTTCGAACGAAACGATGCCGCCGAAGCCGCTCTGCTGCCGTTTCGCCAGTTCGTGCTGGGGGTGCGAGGGCAATCCTGGATAGTAAACCCGCGCCACCGCCGGTTGCGCCTCCAACCATTGGGCCAGACGCAAGGCGCCTTCGCTGTGGGCGCGCATCCGCAGGGACAGGGTTTCCAGTCCCTTGAGAAACACCCAGGCGTTGAACGGACTCAGAGTAGGGCCGGCGGTGCGCAGGAAACCGTAAATATCGACGCCGACCCGCTGCCGGTCGCCCACCACGGCGCCGCCGACGCAGCGGCCCTGGCCGTCCAGGTACTTGGTGGCGGAGTGGATGACCAAATCGGCGCCCAGTTCAAAAGGCCGCTGCAAGGCGGGAGTGCAGAAACAGTTGTCCACCACCAGCAGGCAGCCATGCGCGTGGGCGAGATCGGCCAGTGCCCGGATATCGGCCAGCTCCATCAGCGGATTGGAGGGGGTTTCGAGGAAAAACAACCGGGTTTCCGGGCGGATCGCCGCCTCCCAGGCGGCGATGTCGCTCAAGGAGACGTAGCTGGTGGCGACGCCGAACTTGGCCAGATATTGATTGAACAGCGAAACGGTGGTTCCGAACACAGCGTTGGCCGAAACGATGTGGTCGCCGCTTTTGAGCAGCGCCATGCAGGTCGCCAGGATCGCCGCCATTCCCGAGGACGTGGCGATGCAGGCTTCACCGCCTTCCAGCGCCGCCAGCCGTTCCTGAAACACCCGCACGGTCGGATTGGTGAAACGGGAGTAGATGTTTCCGGTGGCGGTGCTGAAACGGGCGGCGGCCTCGGCGGCATTGGCGAACACGAAACTGGAGGTGGCGAAAATCGGTTCGGCATGCTCGCCTTCGAGGGTGCGCTGTTGGCCGGCGCGCACCGCCAGGCTGGCGAAACCGAGTTCGGGAGTATCGTCGATGGGCATGTCTGGGTGTCTCCGCGGTAAACAGGAGGTTGCAAAATCGCCGCGGAGTGCCCTGACGGCGCCGGCGGCGCGCGGGCATGAAAAAACCCGCTCGGTGGGGACGGCCCAGGCAGGTTTAACCCGCTTTAGCAAAATTTGTTAAGCGCCCGCAAGCTGAACATTCAAATCGGCGCTGGCCACCAAGCTTAGAGGGAAAGCACCGTGCTGTCAAAAAGACCGAGCACCGTGCTCAGGCATCGTTATACAGGTCGATGAATGCGTTTTCGGCGGCTTCATGGGCGGCCTTGACGCTGTCGGAACGCTCGCGGGCCAGACAGTCCAGATAAGCCCGGTCGATGTCGCCGGTCACGTACTCGCCGGTAAAACAGGAGGCATCGAAGGTTTTGAGCGCGCGGTTGCCACGCCGCACCGCTTCTTCCAGGTCGGACAAGTCCTGGAAAATCAGATGGTCGGCGCCGATGGCCTGGGCGACTTCTTCCTCGGAACGGCCATGGGCGATCAGCTCGCGGGCGGCCGGCATGTCGATGCCGTAGACGTTGGGGTAGCGCACCGGCGGCGCGGCCGAGGCGAAATATACCTTGCGGGCGCCGGCCTCCCGAGCCATGCAAATAATCTGTTCGGAGGTGGTGCCGCGGACGATGGAATCGTCCACCAGCAGCACGTTCTTGCCGCGAAATTCCAGGTCGATCGCGTTCAGCTTCTGCCGCACCGATTTCTTGCGGATCTTCTGGCCGGGCATGATGAAGGTGCGGGCGATGTAGCGGTTCTTGATGAAGCCTTCGCGGTATTTGATGCCCAGGATCGAAGCCATCTGCAAAGCGGCGGTGCGGCTGGTGTCGGGGATCGGGATCACCACGTCGATGTCCTGATCGGGCCAGACCCGCAGGATTTTTTCGGCCAGGTATTCGCCCATGCGCAGCCGGGCCTTGTGCACCGAGACCTGATCCATGATCGAGTCGGGACGGGCCAGATAGACGAACTCGAAAATGCAGGGGGAATAGCATGGATGGTCGGCGCACTGGCGGGCGTGCATGCGCCCGTCGAGGTCGAACAGCACCGCCTCGCCCGGCGCCACGTCGCGGATGCGCTGGAAATCCAGCGCGTCCAGCGCCACGCTTTCGGAAGCAACCATGTACTCCATGCCGCTCTCGGTCTCGCGCCGACCGAACACCAACGGCCGGATACCGTAGGGGTCGCGGAAGGCTACCAGACCGAAGCCGACGATCAGCGCCACGGCGGCGTAGGCGCCCCGCACCCGCCGATGCACCGCCGCCACCGCCGCGAAGATATCCTCGGCGTCGACCGACAGCTTGCTGCGCTGCTGCAATTCGTGGGCGAACACGTTGAGCAGGATTTCCGAGTCGGAATTGGTGTTGATGTGGCGCAGGTCGGAACGAAACAGTTCGTCCTTGAGCTGGATGGCGTTGGTCAGGTTGCCGTTATGGGCCAGGGTGATGCCGAACGGCGAGTTGACGTAGAACGGTTGCGCCTCGGCGGAGTCGGAGCTGCCGGCGGTCGGGTAGCGGACGTGGCCGATCCCGATGTTGCCGTGCAGGTTGCGCATGTGCCGGGTGCGGACGACATCGCGGACCAGGCCGTTGTCCTTGCGCAGGAACAGGCGACCGAGGTCGCAGGTAACAACGCCCGCCGCGTCCTGGCCGCGGTGCTGCAAGACGGTGAGGCCGTCGAACAGGCTCTGGTTGACCGGGCCACGCCCCGCGATACCGATGATTCCGCACATTTGCCACCACCCGCGCGTACTGGACGGCTGTCGCCGTCATTTGGGAACGACTTCAGGGAAGCGAAAATTCTGGGCTAGCTCCGGCGGCAGGAAATTCCGCATCCAGAGGGCGGTTTCCTGAAAATGTCGCAGCAGCAGCGACTGTTGCCACCAGGGATCCTTGGGTAGCGGCGTCAGCCCCGCCGCCAACACCAGTACGGCGACGACGGCCGCGCCACGCGCCAGGCCGAAGCTCATGCCCAAGACTCGGTCGGTGCCGGTCAGGCCCGTGTAATGGACCAGGTAGGACGCGAGGATGCCGACCAGCCCGCCGAGCAGCAGCGTGGCGAGAAACAGACCGCCGAAGGCGACCGCGGTGCGCAACGACGGCACGTCCAGATGGGGGGTGAGATAAACGGCGCCGCGTTCGGCGAACAGGAAGGCGATGGCGAAGGCGGCGATCCAGGTGGCCAGCGAAATCACTTCGCGCAACAAGCCGCGCCAGAGCCCGATCAGCATGGAGAGGGCAACGATGGCGACGATCAGGTAATCTGCCCAGTTCATGGGTGGCGGTATCCCACTCCGGAACGTTGGTACGCATGGATCATGGGGGGACAAGTCGCTTGCGGTCGCTCGGGGGCTTGCATCTTAACAAAAACGCGGGTGGGCTGGAACGCGGCCATCGGCGGGTTTCATTGCCAGATGCGCACCAGGTACAGCGGCCGGCCGTTGGCGGTGGTCTGTTCGACCGCTGCCCGGATATTGCGGCTCCGGTAGCGGTCACGCACGGCATAGGCGTTATCCTGCAACGCGAAGCTGGCCACCACGACACTACCGCCAGTCGGCGCGGCGGCCGGCGGGCTTGGAGCCGCCGCGGGCGTCCGCGGCTTGGCGACCAGTTCGATTTGAGGCAGGGCGGTAGTAAGCGGCTTGGCGCGGGCGGCCTCGGCCTGGGCTTTGCGGCGGGCGGCCTCGGCCTGAGCGGCGCGGCGGGCGGCCTCGGCTTGGGCGGCGCGGCGAGCGGCCTCGGCCTGAGCGGCGCGGCGGGCGTCCTCGGCGCGGGCGGCTTCCCGGCGGGCGGCCTCGGCGGCCCGGCTGGCTTCGGCCTGGGCGGCGCTGGTTTCCGCGGCGGACGAACGCGGCGCGGGCGCGGCTTCCCGAGCGGCTTGCAGGCGAGCGGCTTGGCTGTTGGCGGCGGCGCCGCGGGCTTCCTCGGCGTGGGCTCGCGTTTGAGCGGCTTCCGCCTGTTCCTGACGGTGGATGGCCTCGCTGCGAGCCTTGGCCGCCGCGATGCGTTCGGCTTCGGCCTGATCCCTGGCGGCGCGCGCCGCTTCTTCCTGAGCGGCTTGAGCGCTCTCGGTCTCGGCTGGCGGCGTCGGCCCGCCTGAAACCACCGGCGGAGCCGTGTCGGCCGGCGCTGGAGTAGAAATGGTTAGCGCGGGCGGTTTCGGGTCGCTCGGCGGCGGGGTGTCCGGCGAACGGGCGGTGGGAGGATGCGCGCTGGACGGCGCTCGCGATTTTTCCAGCAATTCCGGGACGAAAATCACGGCCAGCGCGACGATGACGGCGGCGCCGACCAGGCGTTGGGTTAAGCGGTTGTCCAAAATCAAGCCTCCCGTGATTGCGGCGGCGGGGAATCGAATCGCCACGGCTGGGCGGCCAGCACGGGCGCGACGGTTTGAAACGAACCCAGCACGACGATGCGATCGCCGGGCCGCGCGGCGGTTCGAGCCGCGTGGCAGGCGCTGGCCAGGTCGGTGGCGGCGGTCGCCTGCGCGCCGACGCCGCTCAGCACCCGAACCAGATCGTCGCCGGAGCGACCGCGCGGCCCGGTCAGGCTAACCGGATGCCAGATATCGATCGGGCCGGCCAATGCCCGGACGACGCCGTGCGCATCCTTGTCGGCCAGCAGGCCGATGATGGCCCGGGTTTGCCCGGCGCGGGGCCGTTCCCGCAGGTTGGCGGCCAGAACAGCGGCGCCATGCGGATTATGGGCAACATCGAGAATCCACTCAACCGGGCCGGAGATGCTTTGAAAGCGACCGGGCAGTTCGGCTTGCGCCAAACCGGCGCGGATGGCGGCGGCTGGAACCGGCAAGCGGCCACTCAGGCTGGCCAGGGTCATCAGCGCGGCGGCGGCGTTGCCGATTTGGTGCGAGCCGGCCAGCCCCAGCGGCGGCGGATCGTCGAAGCACAGGCTGTCCGCCCACCAGCGCCAAGCCCGGCCGGCGCGGGAAAAGCCGTAATCGCGGCCAACCTGCAGGAAAGTTGCGCCGATGTCGCGCGCGTGTTCGACCAGTCGACGCGGCGGATCGGGATCGGCGCAGATCGCCGGCCGGCCGGCGCGGTAGATGCCGGCTTTCTCGTAACCGATGCTGTCGCGATCCGGTCCCAACCAGTCGGTGTGATCGAGACCGATGCTGACCACCAGCGCGGCGTCGGCGTCGACAACGTTGACGGCGTCCAGCCGTCCGCCGAGGCCGACTTCCAGCAGCGCGACCTCGATGCCGGCTTCGCGGAACAACTCCAGGGCCGCCAGGGTGCCGAATTCGAAGTAGGTCAGGGAAACGTCGCCACGAGCCGCGTCGATGCGAGCGAAGATCCGGCAAAGCGCCGCATCGCTGGCCTCCGCGCCGTCGATGCGGATACGCTCGTTGTAGCGCAGCAGATGCGGCGAGGTGTAGGCGCCGACCCGATAGCCGGCGGCCCGCAGTATCGCTTCGAGCAGGGCGACGCAGGAGCCCTTGCCGTTGGTGCCGCCGACCGTGATCGCGATATGGGATGGCGGTTCCGGTTGCAGCCGGCGCAACACGGTCCGCACCCGCTCCAAACCCAGTTCGATGGTTCGAGGGTGCAGGGTTTCCTGCCAGCGCAGCCAGCCGTCCAGGGTCGAAAACCGCGGGTCGGGCATGGAGAGCGATGCGGGCGTCTAGGCCGCCAGAACGTCGCGGCCGGTCAGCATCGCCAGCAGGCTGGCCAAGCGGTCGCGCAGTTCGCGGCGGTCGAGGATCAGGTCGATGGCGCCGTGCTCCAGCAGAAACTCGCTGCGCTGGAAGCCGGGCGGCAGCTTTTCCCGCACGGTTTGCTCGATCACCCGCGGGCCGGCGAAACCGATCAGGGCCTTGGGTTCGGCGATGTTGATGTCGCCCAGCAGCGCCAGACTGGCGGAAACGCCGCCGGTGGTCGGGTGGGTCAGCACGGAGATGTAGGGAATGCCGTGCTCGGCCAACCGGGCGAGCGCGGCGCTGGTTTTGGCCATTTGCATCAGCGAGACCAATGCCTCCTGCATCCGGGCGCCGCCGCTGGCGGAAAAGCAGACGAAGGGGATATGTTCCTGCAAGGCGATTCGAGCGGCGCGGACGAAACGCTCGCCGACCACCGAACCCATCGAGCCGGCCATGAACTCGAATTCGAACGCGGCGGCGACCACCGGCATGCCCTTGAGCAGGCCGCGCATGGCGATCAGAGCATCCTTTTCCTCGCAGGTTTTCTGCGCCTGGGCCAGGCGATCCTTGTATTTCTTGCCGTCCTTGAACTTGAGGAAATCGGTCGGCTCGATATCGTCGCCGATTTCGCTGGTTTCGGCGTCGTCCAACAAGCCGCGCAGGCGCTTGCGGGCGCCAAGGTACATGTGATGGCCGCACTTGGGACAAACTTGCAGGTTGCGCTCCAGCTCGACGCGATACAGCACCGCCCCGCATTCCTCGCACTTGCTCCACAGTCCCTCGGGAATCTGGTGCTTGTTGCGACCGTCGGTGCGGATGCGGGAGGGAACGAGTTTTTCGTACCAGCTCATGCCACGGGTTCCGGGTTTGAGAAGACCCTCCGGCGGCCGGTGGCCAAGAGATGCCGGGCGGGCCGCGTGGAGGTCAACGGGGGTGCGGAGGGGAGGCTCAATCGGCGAGGGCGGCGGACATGCAGGCCCGATCCATGGCCTGGCGCATGGCGGCGATCTGCCCGGCGACTTCCCGGCGCATCCGTTCGGGGTCGTCGGCCAGTTCGTTCATTCTGGCGACCAGCGCGCTGCCCACCACCACGGCGTCGGCGACTCGGGCGACGGCGGCGGCGGTCGGCGGATCCTTGATGCCGAAGCCGACGCCCAGCGGTAGATCGGTGCAGGCACGGATCGCCGCCAGTTTCTCCGCCACTTCGGCGACGTTGAGCGCGGCCGAACCGGTCACGCCCTTGAGCGAGACGTAGTAGAGATAGCCTTGCGCCAATTGGGCGGTGTGGCGGATGCGCTCGACGGAACTGGTCGGGGCCACCAGGAAAATGGGAGCGATCCCGGCGGCATTCATCAGTTTGATCGGTTCGGCCGCCTCTTCCGGCGGCAGGTCCACGGTCAGCACGCCATCCACCCCGGCGTCGCGGGCGGCGGCGGCGAATGCCGCGTGGCCCATGCGCTCGATGGGGTTGAGGTAACCCATCAGCACCAGCGGCGTCTCGCGGTCGGTCCGACGAAACTCGCGCACCAGTTCCAGCACCCGCCGCGGGGTCATGCCCTGGGCCAGGGCCCGCTCGCAAGCTTTCTGAATGACCGGACCGTCGGCCATCGGGTCGGAAAAGGGCACGCCCAGCTCGATGATGTCGGCGCCGGCCGCGACCAGGGCGTGCAGCATGGGCACGGTCAGTTCCGGGCGCGGATCGCCGGCGGTGATGTACGGAATCAGGGCCTTGCGTCCGGCGCGGCGCAATTCCTGGAAACGGTGGGTAATCCGGTTCATGAGATTCGAGACCCTTACAGTTGGATGCCTTCCAGCGCGGCGACGGTGTAGATGTCCTTGTCGCCGCGGCCGGACAGGTTGACCACGATGCTTTGGTCGGGGCGCATCGTCGGGGCCAGTTTCGTGACGTAAGCTAGGGCGTGGCTGCTTTCCAGCGCCGGAATGATGCCCTCGGCGCGGGTGAGGTCGTGGAAGCCCCGCAGCGCCTCCGCGTCGGTGATGGCGACGTACTGGACCCGGCCGATATCCTTGAGCCAGGCATGCTCCGGGCCGACGCCGGGGTAGTCCAGTCCGGCGGAGACCGAGTGAGTCTCGATGATTTGGCCGTGCTCGTCGTTCAGCAGGTAGGTGCGGTTGCCGTGCAGCACGCCGGGCTGGCCGGCGCACAGCGTGGCGGCGTGGCGGCCGGTGTCGATGCCCGAACCGGCGGCCTCGACGCCGTAGATCGCCACCTCGGCGTCGTTCAGAAACGGATGGAACAGGCCAATGGCGTTGGAGCCGCCGCCCACGCAGGCCACCAGGGCGTCCGGCGGAGCGTTGCGCTCGGCCAGCATCTGCTCGCGCGCCTCGCGGCCGATCACCGCCTGAAATTCGCGCACCATCAGCGGGTAGGGATGCGGGCCGGCCACCGTGCCGATCATGTAAAACGTGTTGTCCACGTTGGCGACCCAGTCGCGCAGGGCCTCGTTGAGTGCGTCCTTCAGGGTGCGGGAACCGGAAGTCACCGGATGCACGGTGGCGCCCAGCAAGCGCATGCGATAGACGTTCAGCGCTTGGCGCTGGATGTCCTCCGCGCCCATGTAAACCACGCATTCCATACCCAGCCGAGCGGCCACGGTGGCGGAAGCCACGCCGTGCTGGCCGGCGCCGGTTTCGGCGATCAGCCGGGTCTTGCCCATGCGCTTGGCCAACAGCGCCTGGCCGACGGTATTGTTGATCTTGTGCGCGCCGGTATGGTTCAGATCTTCGCGCTTGAGGTAGATTCGCGCGCCGCCCAGTTGCCGGCTCCAGCGTTCGGCGTAATAGAGCGGGCTGGGGCGACCGACGTAATGGGCCAGATCGTCGTCCAGTTCCGCCAGGAACTCGGGGTCGCCGCGGCAATCCCGCCAGGCTTCGTTCAGTTCGTGCAGGGCTTCCATCAGCGTTTCGGCCACGAAACGGCCGCCGTAGCGTCCGAAATGACCGCTGGAGTCGGGAAACTGGCTGAAATCGACCGGGTTACGCAGTGCCGCTTTCACAATCGTTCACACCTCGAAAAAATGCGCGCATCAATTCGGCGTCCTTGACGCCCTTGGCGGTTTCCACCCCGCTGCTGACATCGACCGCGTGGGGCTGGACTTGGCGGATCGCGGCGGCGACATTGCCGGGATGCAGACCGCCGGCCAGAATCAGGGGCTTGCGGCGTTCGGTGGGAATTTTCGCCCAGTCGAAGCCTTGGCCGGAACCGCCCATTTTGTCGCCGCCGTGGCTGTCCAGCAGCAAGCCGGCCGCGCTCGCGAACCGTTGTTCGTAGTCCCGTACCTCGGCATTGGCGCCCATCGGCACGGCCTTGAGGTAGGGCAAGCCGAACGCCGCGCAGTAGGAGGGATCCTCGTCGCCGTGAAATTGCAGTAGCTGCACGGGAACCTGGGATAAGACGGCGCGAACCGCCGCCGGTTCGGCGTTCACGAACAGGCCGACCGGGGTGACGAAGGGCGGCAGGGCCGCGACGATCCGTCGCGCCGCGTCCGCGCTCACGTAGCGGGGGCTGGGCGGATGGAAGACCAAGCCGATGGCGTCCGCGCCCAGTTCGGCCGCCGTCACACCGTCCTGGGGACGGGTGATGCCGCAGATTTTGACGCGGGTGCGGGGAGTCGGGGTCATGGAACGGGTGCTGGGCAGGGCAAGGACGGTCGGAGAAGTCGAAGACTATCAGAATTCAGCGGGATTTGTGGAGCAATGTGCGCGGCCATGGCGGGACAACCGAACGGTCATGGGATCAGGCAGGATCGGGCGGCTTTTAGCCCACCAGCATCCGCGCCGCCAGTACGATTTCATACACCCCAAACAGGACGACCAGCAATCCCGCCAAGCGGCGCACCGCCGGCCGGCGCACGAATACCGCCAGCGCCGCCGCGGCCGTGCCCATCGCCAGCAGCGCCGGCAGGGTGCCCAGACCGAAACTCAGTAGCAACAGCGCGCCTTCCAGCGCCCCACCCGCGCCGATCGCCCACACCAAGACGCTGTAGACCAAGCCGCAGGGCAGCCAACCCCACACCAGGCCGATACCCAAGGCTTGCGCCGGAGTACGCACCGGCAGCCAGCGCCGACCCAGCGGCTCGATCCGTCGCCACAACACGCCGCCGGCTCGTTCCAGTCGGCCCAGCACCGTTTGCCAACCAGCTAGATACAAGCCCAGCAAAATCATGAACAGTCCGGCCAGCAGTTGCAGGCCCAACTGAGCACGATGGACGGGCAGCAGATGCGAGGCCCAGGCGCCCACGCCGCCGGCCAGCGCGCCAGCGACCATGTAACTGATGATGCGCCCGCCGTTGTAGGCCAGCAGATACGGCAGGCGGGTGCGCAGCGGAGATCCCGACGCCGCCGACAGGCCCAGGGTCAGCGCCCCAACGATGCCGCCGCACATGCCGAAGCAGTGCGCGCCGCCGCTCAGGCCGATCAAGAAAGCGGCCAGGTAGGGAGGGTCGATGGCCATCCCGCCGCCTAGCGCAGCACCACGGTCTTGCCACCGTTCAGGAACACCCGCCGTTCCAGGTAATAATGAATCGCTCGGGCCAGCACGATGTTCTCGATGTCACGGCCGACCGCCGCCAAGTGTTCCGGGCCGTGCGCGTGGTCCACACGTTCTACTTCCTGCTCGATGATCGGCCCTTCGTCCAGGTTGGCGGTGACGTAGTGGGCGGTGGCGCCGATCAGTTTCACCCCGCGGTTGTAAGCCTGGTGGTAGGGTTTCGCCCCCTTGAAGCCGGGCAGAAAGGAATGGTGGATGTTGATCGCCCGTCCTTCCAGCGCCCGGCACAGGTCCGGCGACAGGATTTGCATGTAGCGAGCGAGGATTACCAGTTCGGTGCGGGTCTGCTCGATCAGATCCAGAATCCGTCGCTCCTGCTCCGACTTGGTCGCCGCCGTCACCGGCAGGTGGTAATAGGGGATCGCGTGCCAGTCGGCCAGATGCGCCAGCTCGCGATGGTTGGAAACGATGGCGGCGATCTCCATGGGCAGCGCTCCGGTGCGGTGCCGGTACAGCAGATCGTTCAGGCAATGCTCGGCCCTGGATACCAAAACCATCACCCGAGGCGGCCGGCGCCGGTCGTACAAATGCCAGTCCATCTCGAACCGCCGGGCCAGCGGGGTGAAATGCTCCACCAGCGCCGGCTCGGTCGCTTCGTCCAGATCGAACACCAGCCGCATGAAAAACCGGCCGGATTCGGTGTCGCTGAACTGGCTGGATTCCACGATATTGCCGCGATGAGCCGCCAGCACGCCGGACACGGCGGCCACGATTCCCACCCGGTCGGGGCAGGCGATGGTCAGGATATAGCGAAGGATGGACATGGAGATTTCAGCAGGGTTGCGCGAAAGAGGGCGGATTGTAGGCGAAATCGTAGCCTGTCACTCCGGTTTTTCCGCCAGGTTCAGGGCATCGCGCAGCAACGGCAAGTGCAGCCGCACACAGTCCATGCCGGCGGCGATGCCCTCGTTGGCGCGGTCGAAATCCATCAGCCCCAGATGCGCCAGCCGCGGGGCCAGCACCACGTCCGGCGGGTCGCCGGCCATCCGCGCCCGGGTGATGCGATCCTGCATGATATTGATCGAGCCGGCCATCACGTCGAACAGGCTCGGCGGCTCATCCTCTTCCGGCCTCCGCGGCTCCTCCGGCGGCGACAGCCGGCCGTGCAAATTCCCCAACACCGCCTGCCAGCCGGTGCTCAGCCGCCCCAGCAGGGGGCTGGACCTGAGTAGGCGCATCGGTCGTTCGCCAAAGTGCCGGCCAACGATGCTGCCATTCAGATTCACCGCGATCACCTGCTCCGCGCCCAGCGCCCGGCACAGCGACACCGGCAGCGGGTCCACCAGCCCGCCGTCCACCAACCAGCGATCCTGAAACCGCACCGGGCTGAACAATCCCGGCAGGGCGATGGAGGCGCGCACCGCCTCCAGCAGCGAACCACTCTGAAACCATACTTCGCGGCCGGTCTGCAGATCGGTGGCCACCGCGCCGAACGGTTTGGACAGGCTCTCGATTCGCGCGTCTCCGATCCGCTCGCCGAAGGCGCGCATCAGCCGTTCGCCCTCCACCCCGCCGCGGCGCACGTCCATGTAGCGGATGATTTCCCACCAGTCGATCTGCGAAACCCACTCCTCCAGCCGCTCCAGTCGGTCGCTGGCGTAGGCCGCGCCGACCAGCGCGCCGATCGAGGTTCCGGACACGATATCCGGCACGATCCCGGCCCGTTCCAGCGCCCGCAAAACGCCGATGTGCGCCCAGCCGCGGGCCGAACCGCTGCCGAGCGCGACGCCAAGCCGGGGTTTAGGTCGCCGCATGACCGCCGCCTCCCTGTCCTTCCCGCAAGCGCGGCAACAGCTCGACCAGATTGCAGGGCTGGGTGCGGGCGTCCAACTGCGCTTGCAGGATGCGGTCCCAGCCGGTGCGGCAGGCCCCGGTCGAGCCGGGCAGACAGAAAATGAACGTGGCGTTGGCCAGCCCGCCCAGCGCCCGCGATTGCAGGGTGGAGGTTCCAATCTCGTCCCAGGACAACATGCGGAACAATTCGCCGAAACCGTCAATCTCCTTGTCCAGCAGCGGCCGGATCGCCTCGGGCGTGCTGTCGCGGCCGGTCATGCCGGTGCCGCCGGTGATCAGCACCACCTGCACCGTTGGATCGGCGATCCAGCCCGACACCACCGCCCGGATGCGGTAGATGTCGTCGGGCACGAGCGTCCGGTCGGCCAGATGGTGACCGACGGCGCTCAGCCGCGCCGCCAAGGTTTGACCGGACGCGTCGTCCGCTAGAGTACGGGTATCGGATACGGTCAGCACCGCTATCGCCAGCGGCAGAAATTCACGTTCGTTCATGACAGACATCCCTTGCGGCTTCGAAGAAAATCCGGCCGGAACCGCTTGAAATCCGGTGGGCCGGCCTCATTTTAAAGACATCGACAACTCACTGACGCGAGGTTTCCCGCCATGAACCCGACCCGTTTCGAACCCTGGCGACACATGCACCACATGCGCAATGAACTGGACCGGCTGTTCGAGTCCTACAACGCCGGCAACGATCAATCCAGCATCGCCACCTGCGACTGGATTCCGGCGGTGGACATCAAGGAAGAGAAGGAACGCTATGTGCTGCGCGCCGATATCCCCGGCGTGGACCCGAAGGACGTCGAGATTATCGCCGAAAACGGCGTCCTGACCCTTCGTGGCAACCGTCCGGGTGAAACCCGTGAAACCCGCGCCGGCTACAGCCGGGTCGAGCGGCCCTGCGGCAGTTTCTACCGCCGTTTCAGCCTGCCGGACACCGCCGATCTGGCCCGGATCGCCGCCCGCAGCGCGCACGGCGTGCTGGAAATCGGCATTCCCAAGCTAACCCATACCGTGTCGCGGACCATCAAGGTCGAAGGCTGAACCCCATGGCCGGCGGGGGCGCTCCCGCCGGCCGCTTCCGTCCAAACCGCTCGGAACCGGCATGAAATACAAGGACTACTACCAAATCCTCGGCGTGGCCCGCGACGCATCGGAAGAGGACATCAAGAAGGCTTATCGTCGGCTGGCTCGCAAATATCACCCGGACGTCAGCAAGGAGTCCAACGCCGAGGACCGTTTCAAGGAGGTCGCCGAGGCCTACGAGGTGCTGCGCGATTCCGAAAAGCGCGCCGCCTACGACCAGCTCGGCAGCAACTGGCGGGCCGGTCAGGAGTTCCGGCCGCCGCCCGGCTGGCAGGGCGGACGGACCTCCGCCGGCGGCGGCTTCGGCGGTGGCGACTTCAGCGATTTTTTCGAATCGCTGTTCGGCGGCCTGGGGGGGCTCGGCGGGTTTGGCGGCGCGCGCGGGTTTCACGGTGGCGGACGCGGGTTTCACCAGCCCGGCGGCGAGGATCGGACCGTGGCGCTGGAGATCGGTCTGGAAGAAGCTTATCACGGTGGCCAGCGTTCCTTGCAGTTGCAGGCGCCCGAGATGGACGCCAGCGGCCGGGTCGGCGCCCAAATCCGCACCTTGAACGTCAAGATTCCCGCCGGAGTAACCACCGGCCAGAAGATTCGCCTGGCCGGTCAGGGTAGCGGCGGACTCGGCGGCGATCTCTATCTGAAAGTAACGATCAGGCCGCATCCCCTATACCAGGTGAAGGGGCGCGATATCACTTTGGAACTGCCGCTGGCGCCCTGGGAAGCGGCGCTGGGCTGCAAGGTCGAAGTGCCGACCTTGGGCGGTCCGGTGACGCTGAACATCGCGGCCAACGCCCACAACGGCCAGAAGCTGCGGCTACGCGGTCGCGGTCTGCCCGGTCAGCCGCCCGGCGATCAACTGGCGGTGTTGCGCATCGTCAACCCGCCGGCCGACACCGAGGAAGCACGCGAATGCTTCCGGCGCATGGCGCGGGAACTTTCGTTCGACCCGCGCGCTCACTGGGGACGGTGACGCCGTAACACGGTCGTTGGCCAGATCGGCCGCTGGTCATTTCCTGGCTCAAAATCGCTGAATATCGTTCCAGTTGGAGAGTTTTCGCCGTATGAACAGCCAACGCCATTTCTGGTCGGCAGCCCTGCTGGCGCTGGGCCTCGCCGCCGCCGTTCCGCCGCCGGTTCAAGCCGCCCTGCCCGCCCTGGCGGAGGGGCAGCCACTGCCGACCCTGGCGCCGATGTTGGAGCAGGCGACTCCGGCGGTCGTCAACATCGCCACCGAAAGCCGGGTGCAACAGCGCCGCAATCCACTGCTGGACGACCCTTTCTTTCGCCACTTTTTCAACATCCCCGACCAGCCGCGCGAGCGCCGGGCGCAAAGCGTCGGCTCCGGAGTGGTGGTGGACGCCCGTCGCGGCTATGTCATCACCAACCACCATGTGGTCGACGGGGCAGACACCATCACCGTCACCCTGCGCGACGGCCGCCAGCTTGAGGCCAAGGTCATCGGTTCCGACTCGGAAAGCGATGTGGCGGTGATTCAGGTTCCTGCCCGCAATCTCACCGCGCTGCCGCTGGCGAATTCCGACCGGCTGCGGGTCGGCGACTTCGTGGTGGCCATCGGCAACCCGTTCGGTTTGGGCCAGACCGTGACCTCGGGCATCGTCAGCGCGCTGGGCCGCACCGGCCTGGGCATCCAGGGCTACGAGGATTTCATCCAAACCGATGCGTCCATCAACCCCGGCAATTCCGGTGGCGCGCTGGTCAACCTGCGCGGCGAGCTGGTCGGCGTCAACACCGCCATCATCGCGCCCGGCGGGGGCAACGTCGGCATCGGCTTCGCCATTCCGGCCAACATGGTGGCGCGGCTGATGGAGCAAATCGTCGCCCATGGCGCGGTGCGGCGCGGTCAGTTGGGGGTGTCGGTGCAGGATCTCACGCCGGATCTGGCGCGGGCCTTCAACCTGCCCGCCAGTCAGGGCGCGGTCATCGCCCAGGTCAGCCCCCGTTCCACCGCCGCCAAGGCCGGGCTGAAGGCGGGCGATGTGGTGCTGCGGGTCAACGACCGACCCATCCGCGACGGCGGCAGCCTACGTAACGCCATCGGTCTGCTGGAAATCGGAGAGGCGGCCCGGCTGGAAATCCTGCGGGATGGCAAGGCGCTCACCATCGATGCCAAAGTGGGCGAGTACGTCCCGGCCAAGGCCGAAGGCGACGACATCAACCCGCGACTGGCCGGCGCTGCGTTCGAAGACATCGGCCCGAATTCGCCGCTGGCCGGGAAGGTGCAGGGCGTGCTGATCACGAACGTCGATTCCGGCAGTCCCGCCGCCCGCGCCGGCCTGCGCGCGAACGATGTCATCACCGGCGTCAACCATCGCGCGGTCACCAGCACCGATGAGTTGCGCCAGCTTGCCGCGCGCAGTGGCTCCCTGCTGCTCAATCTGGTGCGCGGCCAGGGCGAATTGCTATTGGTGCTGCGCTGAATTTGGGTGACCGGGGACGGCTTGCCGCCGCTCCCGGTTTCTCAACCTCAGTGTCCTGGTTCCCCGGTTTGCAGTTCCACCCGGTTCTGCTTCTGGTTGTAGCCCATGCGGGTGATGACCTCGTAATCCAGTCCGGCCTTTTCGCCGGCCTGAATCTCGGCCTCGAACTGCACGGTCTGGAAATCGTGCGGGCTGGGGTTCAAGCGGCTGCGAAACACCACGTCGCCCGGATAGTCGCGACGGATCTGGACCGCGATCGGCTTGCGGCTGTAGTTGCGGATGCGTTGCCGGTACACCGTGTGCTCGTCCCAGCCCGCCACCTGGCTGTTCAGTTCCAGCTTCAGTCCATCCTCGTCCAGCTTGCGGTAGAGGTTGCCGCCCTTGATTTGCAACCAGAAGTTGTCGCGGTAAACCTTCCGCTCGACCAGTTCGAACACCACCGCCGGATCGACGCCCAGATTCAGTTCGATCTTGTCGCCGATGGGCACGTACTTGAGATTCTGGGTGGTCAGATAGCTCAAGCCCTCGCGGCCGTTGGCGCGAAATACTCGAATCACGCCGTCCGGCAGCGGGGTGCCGCCGAGTTTCGACGCCACGTCGTTTTTCAGCAGGTACAGCCGCGTCAACTGGTCGCCGTACTCGCGGGGCCGGTAACGGTACTGGACCGTCATCGGCACCGCGTCCGCCTCGAAACTGCGCAGGCGCTTGGCCCAGCCGTTCGGCACGGTTTCGGCGCCTTCGATGGTGTAGATGAAATACTCGCTCAGCCCTTCCTTGACGATCTCCTTGGGCGCCATCTCCGCCATGTCGGCGGCCATCGCGCCGATGGACAGTTCCATCGCCGGCGCGGGCGGCGGCGCCATGGCCTTGCGGGCCGCTCTCTGGCGCAGATCGCGATATTCCTCGCGCTTGAGTTCGTTGACCCGCCCGACCGGCACCTTGGCCAGCTCGGCGATTTTTTCCACTAGATTGATGGTGCCGACCACCAGCCGCACCTGGGCGTTTTCGTAATCCTCGCCGGATCGGTTGCCGACTCGCACGAAGCTTTCCAGTCGCAGATGCCGTTCATCGGGATCGGCGATGGCCAGATAGTCGGCGGCCCAACCAATGCCGGAGGTGAAGTAGCTGATTTCGATGGTCGCCTCGCGATCAGCGTCGCTGTACACGTTCCAGTACAGGGTCTGCGGCTTGTGGTGCGGGAAGGTGGTGTCGAGCACGTCCAGCCCGGTTTTGGGTTCGCGAAAGCGCAAGTCCACCGAAGTCGGGTCGATCAGGGTGTTGGCCCAGGAGAATTGCAGGGGGTTGACGCCTTGTTTGAAGGTCACCACCCGGGTTTCCCGCACCAGAGTCAGATCCTCGGAATTGTAAATGGTCAGTTGCACCGTGCGCCGCTCGGGCACGGTGGCGAGATCGACGTTGCCGGCCGGCAGCGTCAGCGGCAGTAGCAACCCGAACAGACAGAGCAAACGGGCAATCCGGTTCACGATCATGGCGCTCACCACTCGTTGTTCAGGGTCAGCCGCAGGGTGTGAATCTGTTTTTGCGCCTGGCCGGCGGTGGCGCGGGCGGGCAAATCCACATGGAACAGCAACTTGTCGGCGTCGCTCTTTTCGGGATCGGGTTGGCGCAGGGTGCCGTCGCCCAATTGCCATTCCGGGGCGCGGCCGTTGTCGCCGCGAATGTCGTTGCGGATCTGGCGCACGCTCTCGACGATATCGAGCGTAACCGGCGTGTCCTTAAAGTTCTCGATCTCGTATTTCAGCGTTACGTCGTGGCGATACAGATTGCCGGCAATGCGCTGGCGCTCGTTGCGATCCACGGTGCGCCGCACGCCGATGTCGCGGGCCAGGCCCAGATAGAGTTCCCATTCGTCGTCGGGCGGGGTGAACGCGCCGCGATCCTCGCCGAGGAAGGCGCTGCCGCCCTTGCCGTCGTCCTGGAAGATGCGCGCCTTGCCTTCCGGCAGCGGTTCCCGACCCAAGGGACCACCGGCGTTCTTGACCACGTAGTGCATCGGCACGTTGAGTTTGTCCTGAGCCCGGTCCAGATAGCCGAATTGCACGGGGTCGCAAGTGTAGGTCTTGCGCACCGGCACGGCGGCGAAGCGATTCAGTAGCACTTCCTTGGTTTCGTTCAATCCCAGCGGCTTTTCGAAGCGCTCGCCGACGCCGACCCAGAACCGGGCGTTGTCGTAGGATTCGTTGGCGGCGTTATTCGCTCGCAGGTATTGCGCCAGATTGAGGGTCTTCTCGTCGCGGTCGGCCACGGCGCGGTAGTGGAACTCCTTGCCCAGCCCACCCAGCACGTAACTGATCCGCATGCGGGCCGCGCCGGAGGCGCTGGCGGCCACCGACCACACCAGGGCGGTTTCGTTGGGCGGATAGCTGACCGATAGCACCTTGGCGTCCAGCGCCTGCTCACCCGCCGGAACGAGGATGCGCAACACCAGGGTGTCGGGGTCGATGCGGGTATTGGCCCAGGAAAAATCCACCTGATTGACGCCCTTGACCAAGGGCACGATGCGCTCTTCCTCGACCAGGGCGATTTGCGGGTGATCGAGCTGGATTTCCACCTGCTCGCGCACCGGCAAGGTCGTGAGTTTGATACGGGCCGGCGCGTCTGGCGGCGCGGCGCCGAGCAGCAACAGCAGGCCCAGCGAATACGGCAATGGGGTTCGATTCATCGGTCGCGACCTCCAAGGGTTGAGCGGGTTTGATATAAACAATAAACGCTCACAGCCGGTTTTGGGGTTAACGCACCGTGAATGGGTCGCTCGGACCGATCGAGATCCTCGTTTAGCCTGGGACTGGACCGGCGCAATCCCGGTACTGGCCGGGGCCTCCTCCTCTTCTCAAACGGACAGCCAGCGCGCGACGAACTCATCTTCCGGCAGCGGCCGGCCGAAATAATGGCCCTGCCCGTGGGGGCAACCCTCGCGCCGCAGGAAATCCGCCTGCATCTCGGTTTCGACGCCCTCGGCGATCACCGACAGGCCCAGGTTTCCGGCCAACACGATGATGGCGCGGATGATGGCTTCGTTGTTGGGATCGCGGCCGATGTCGGCCACGAAGGAGCGGTCGATTTTGAGCCGCTGGATCGGCAAGCGCTTCAAGTACATCAACGAGGAATAGCCGGTGCCGAAGTCGTCCACCGCCAGATGGACGCCGAGCGCGCGGAGATCCCCGAAAAACCGGAATGCATCCTCGGTCTTGACGATGAACGATTCGGTGATTTCTATCTCCAGACATTCGGGCGGCAAGCCGTTTTCGGCGAGGATCGCTTCGATCAGACCGGTCATGTCGCCGCGTTCGAATTGCCGGATCGAGAAGTTGACGGAAATTTTGCCGAGGGGATATCCCGCCGCGCGCCAGGCTTGCAGCTTCGCGCAGGACTCCCGCAGCACCCACTCTCCCAAAGTGGCGATGAAGCCGGTTTCCTCGGCGAGGAAGACGAATTTTCCAGGCAGGATCAGGCCCAGTTCGGGATGGTTCCAGCGGACCAGCGCCTCGGCGCCGATCAGCGCGCCGCTGGCCATGTCCACCTGCGGTTGAAAATGGACGACCAACTCGTCGTTCCTCACCGAGCGCCGCAACATCGCTTCCAGACGCAAGCGCTCAAGGGCGTTGGTGGTCATTTCCCGAGCGTACAGGTGATAGTTGTTGCGGCCCTTGGCCTTGGCCTGATACATGGCGGCGTCGGCGTTTTTCACCAACTCGCCACAATCCCGGCCGTCGGCCGGGTAGTAGCTGATGCCGATACTGGCGGAAATATGGATGTCGTGTTCCGCGAGCAAGAACGGTTTTTCGAAGATGGCCAGCAACTTGTGGGCCACCATGGTGGCATCCTGATGGCTGTCGATACGCTCGATCAGCAGGATGAACTCGTCGCCACCCAAGCGCGCCAGCGTGTCGCAGGCGCGAATCGGCTTTCGCAGCTCCTCGGCCACCATTTGCAGCAATCGATCGCCAAGCTGATGGCCCAAGGTGTCGTTGACATTCTTGAAGTGGTCCAGATCGATGAACAATACGGCCAGGCGGGTGTTGTCGCGAGCCGCGTGCAGAATGCCCTGGGTCAGGCGGTCGTTGAACAGAGATCGATTCGGTAGTTCGGTCAGCGGATCGTGATGAGCGAGAAAAATGAGTTGCCGTTCGAAGCTCTTGATCGCCGCGATGTCGGTGAAAACGCCGACATAGTGGGTAACGCAGCCGGCCTGGTCCTTCACCGTGCTGATGGAGAGCAGTTCCGGATAAACCTCGCCATTCTTGCGGCGGTTCCAGATCTCGCCGCGCCATTTGCCGTTCTGCTCGATACTTCGCCACATGTGTTGGAAAAACGCCGTGTCGTGCCGGCCGGACTGGAGGAGATTTGGACTCCGGCCCAGCACTTCCTCGGCGGCGTAACCGGTGATCTCGCTAAACGCCGGGTTGATCGCCAGAATGGTCCGATCGGGATCGGTGATCACGATCCCCTCGGCGGCGCTTTCGAAGACGCTCGCCACCAACCGCAGCCGCTCGCGCCCCTGCTTTTGCGCGGTCAGGTCGCTGTAGATCCAGACACTCCCTTCCTGGGGCTGGCTCGAATCCAGCGCTCGGCCGTTCAGGCAGCCCCAAAACAGACTGCCATCCTTGCGCTTCAGCCACAGTTCCTCCACATAGGTTCCGCCACCCGCCAGGGCGTTGTAGGCGCGTTCGCCGACGGTTTGGAAATCCTCCGCGGTCGGATACAGGATCAAGGTCGCGCAGCCGAGCATCTCGCCCTCGCCGTATCCGAACAACTCCTCGAAGCGGCGGTTGCACTGGGTGATCACCCGCTGCCTGAACAGCACGATGCCGACCAGTACGTTATCGAGAATGGCTTCCCGCTGCGCCAGCAGGGATTTGAGGCGCGCTTCATCCTGCTTGCGCTGGGTGATGTCGCGGGCGATCGACAGCATCGCCCGCCCTTCGGCCAGCAGGATGCTGCTCGACGTCACTTCGACCTCGATCGGGGAACCATCCACCCGGAGATGGCGCTGTTCCATGGCGGGCAAGATGATCGGTTGCTCGGAATCCCGCACCGCCCGCAGGCGTTGCGCCACCGCCTCGTGGGAATCGGGGTGAATCCGCTCTCTCCACGGCAAGCCCAGCAACCGTGCTTCGCTGTCGGCGCCAAACAGGCGCAGCGCGGAGCGATTGACCATCGTCATGACGCCGTCGCGATGCACGAAAATGGCGTCCGGCGATAAATCCAGCAGGGTGCGGTAGCGCTTTTCGCTTTCCAGCAGAGTTCGCGCGGCCAGCTTGCGGTCGTCGATATCGCGCACCACCACCACCAAGCGGCGCGCATTGCCGATCCAGGCGGCGCGGACGTTGGCCTCGATCCAGAACTGACGGCCGCCGGCGTTCCTGGCAAGGCATTCGAAGCACTGTGGATCGTCATGCTCGAACGCTTGCGCCAACTGGTCGAGCGCCCGACGCTGGGTCGCCTCGTCGTCCGCGCAGAGCGCATCGAAGGTCAGACGCGAGAAAGTACCCCGGCTGTAGCCGAACAGTTCGCTCGCCCGACCGTTGGTGTACAGAAATTCTCCGGTTTGGCCATTTTGGAGAAACACGGCGTCGTTGAGCGAATCGACGATGGCCTCGAATCGTTCCTCGTTCTCGTAAAGCGCCAGTTCCGCCAACTTGAATTCGGTGATGTCCCAGACGATGGCGATGACGCCGGGTTCGGGATCTTCCCGAGACACCTGACCGCGCGCTATGAACCAGGCCTCGCTACCGTTCGAGCCGGGACTGCGAAACTCGGTCAGGAACCGCTCGCGCGCCGCGCACGCCCGCCCGACAATTTCCGCCACCCGCTCGCGATCCTGTGGGCACACCAGCGCCAGCAGGTCGGCCGCGACCGGTTCCTCCGCCGTGCTCGACCATTCGAAGAACCGCATCCGGGCGGCGCTCAGCGCCGTTTGCAGGCGAGCGTAGTGTCCGCGCAGCAGGCGTTCGTTGGCGCGAACCCGAGCCTGCAACCGGTTGAAGCTGTCGATGAGTTGGCCGATTTCGTCGCATGTCCGCACCGGTAGCGGTTCCAGGGCGCGTTTGCCGCAAGTCATCTCGGCCAGCGCGGCGGTGGCGTCCCGCAGCGGCCTGAGCCATCGGCGGGTCACCCATACGGCCAGCAACGGCACGACCACGGACAGCGCCAGGGCCGTGCTCAGGATAGTGCCTTGGATGACCTTCACCGGCGCGAACGCCTCGGCGGTCGGCAGCACCCCCACGGCCAACCAGCCTGTCGCTGGAATGCGGCGGCTGGAAGACAGCTCTTCGATGCCTCGGGAGCTGACCGCGATGCCGGAATCTTCATGACCCCTCATGTGACGATCATGCATCCGGTTGACGCCGGGAGCGGGAATTGGCTGGAGAATGCGGGTCGGGTCGGTCGCCGCCACGAATCGCCCGCTTCTAGGATCGATGATCAGCACGCTGCCGTGTTCGCCACCGTAGGTTCCGATAATCCGGCTAATGAAACTGGCGGTGTCGAGGCGCGTAATCCCGACCAGCACCCCGACCGGCCGAGCGAAGGCCGATCCGACCGGCGCGGCGATGGTCATCGACGGGCGCACGAACGATGCGCCCGTCGGCAGCGTGCCGACGACCGGTTCGCCCTGCGCCAGCGCGGCGGCGAAATCGCCCCAACCGGCGAGGCTCTGGCCGACCCGTCCGGGCATGGCCGGGATGTCGGCCAAGACAACGCCGCTGGCATCGAGTGCGAGCAGGCCACCGTTGAAAAGCGCGGCGATGGCGGGTTGGTCTTGCAGAAAGGCGCGCAGTCGTTCCGGCGAGCCATGGATCTCCCGCTGGCCGGCCGCCTGGGCCAGATCCTGGATCGACCGAACGCGCAGGCGGATTTCCTGGTCGAGGCTCTCCGCGATCACCGAAATAGCGGCAAGCTGGTGGGCGGCTAGCAGGCGTTCCAGATGTTGTTTGAGAAAAAAATCGGCGAAGAGGGCTAGCCCCCAGATCACCACGAGCAACAAGGCCAGCACGAACAGCGGGAATTTGAAGGCAAGGCTCGGATGGCGCGGCGCAAGCGTTCGACTCCGGCCGAGGAGGCTTTGTTGTGTTTCATGGAGCATACGAATTCCGCCTCAACCCAGAAATGGGTGTACTGTATTTTAACCCATTCTGACACGGTTTTCAGGCGTGACAGTATTATTCAGTGGGGTTCCGCCCAAGTGCGAAATACCCGCCATTGCTTGCGAAATTCCCAGACCGCCGCTAGGCCGACCAGCGCCAGCAACCCGATCAGCCCGATCAGCAACAGCAAATCCCGCCACGCCGTTTCCAACAGCGGTTCGCACTCTCCGGCGTGGCCGGGCTCCAGCACTCCTCGGCCTGGATTGGCCGGATCGTAACGGACCTCGACTGGCGCCCCGCCCGGATACCGGGCCAGCCGCGCTTCGGCCACCGACCGTTCCAGGCTGGACGGCTGGCAGAAACTCAGGAGATCGCCGCGATGGGCGCTTCCCGCCACGCTGTATTCGAATTCGACCCGCGCCCGGTAGCCGGTCACCGAGGTTTTCCCCCGGGGAATCCGCAGAGTCACCACCGAAGCATCCAGCACCGTCCCGCGCGCATGGGGCCAGCTTTCACTGGCGGCGGCGGCCTGCTGGGCCTGTTCGAGTCGCTGACCTTCCTGGTGGTGGCCCATCGCCAGCACCGCCAGCACGGCCATTCCGAGCGCGATCAGGCTCAGCGCCACCGCCGTCATCCATAGCGTCTGGCGACGGTAGCTTTCCAAGGCGACCAGCTTGCCCAGCAAGGCGCCGCCGTTGTCCCGGAGCGCGACCAGTTCGTGATTGGGCTCCAGCTTGGAACAATACAACTGGACCGCCAGATCGCGCCGCGGCGCGCGGCCCCAGCGGTATGCCGGATCGAGCAGCGCGAAAACCGGCTCGGCCGACGATGGCTTGGCGTGCGTTTCGGGTTGTACCGCCACCAGCGTTCCGAGACGGCTGGCCAGGCCGGTCGGCGCCAACCGAACGCTCGTCGGCGCATTCTCCCGCAGTATTTGATTGGCCGCGTTCAAGCGCCGCGTTTGGCGGCGCTCCAGATGCCACAGCAAGCCGCCCGCCAGCGCCATCGACGGCAACATCACCAGACCCGCGGCCGCGAAGATCAACAGATTGACCATATCGCGGTCGGACAGGGCGATGGTCATCATGAAGATCAGGGCGCCGGCCATGCCCATAAAGAACAGCAGTCCCAGCAGGCGCAGGCGCCGGCGGTGCGCGGCGGCCAGTTTTTGCAGGCCGGGATGCAGGGGAATTTCACTCACGAGGGTCGTGACTCCAGGAGGTAATGCAGCGAACCATCAATGGCGCGGCGCATCGCCGGCCCGCGCGGAAATCGAGAAGATGCCGGTATCCAGCCAATAGCCGTATTCGTCCTTGAGGGTTTGCAGCTTCAATAGCACCACGCCGCTTGGCTGCTGGTTGCCGGCGTCGTCGCTCACGTCGAGCACCTTGAAATCCAGATCGACGTTCTCGTCGGTGGAGCGCTCCAGCGTCACCCTGAGCGGCAAGGCCTTGGAGCGGGCGTCCTGCGGATGCGCGAAAGTGACCCGATACAGGGGAGAAGCCGGCCAGCGCTCGACATTCAGTTGCCGAAACCCCAGGAATACCGGCGCGTAGAAATCGAAGGTCGCTTCCGGCAGCCGGGTCTTGCGATCCTCCAGTTCCAGATTGGCGAACAGCACGTTCTCCTGCTTGAGCCGGCCGGTCTGCTCCAGCACACCGATGAAGCGGGCGGTGGATTTCATGCCCAGATCGCGGCTGCGCAGGTTGAACTTGTACAACTGTCCCTCCGACAGCGCGCACACCATGGCGCCGACCGCGGCGGTGGTCTTGGGATCGGTCAACCGGCCGCCGACCGAACGGAACGGATACCAGTCGCCGACCCGGTAGGCGTGCAGACTGACGATGCGGTCCGGCGGGGCCGGCAGCTTGGCCAAAATCGCCGCCCGCACCGCCGGCAGCCGGCAGGGCCGCCCGGAAATCAGCAGATAGTCGCAATCGTACAGGTGGATCACCTCGCACAGATCGCTGAGCACTTGGCCGAGAACGCGGCGCACCGTGGTGTCCAGCGCCAGCATGGTGGTGGCGATCGCCACCCCGGCCAATTGGAAGCCTTGACCGCCAGCGGCGCGCACCGCGTCCTCCAGGAACGCCGCCACCTGTTCGTGCGGTCCGGCGCCCGGCGGGTAGACATCGGCCAGTTTCAAGGTCACCGCCTCATTGGCCGTGCTGAGATCGGTGTTTTCGTAGCGATGCAGCAGTTCCAGCGCCAGCGGCAACGCCACCTGATTGGCGAATTGCCGGCGCAGGGTGCGGTCGCGCTCGGCCTGATCGCCGCGATTGGCACCCAACAGCCGCGCCAGCAGCTCCTCGGGGTTGGCCGCGCCGCTGTGGCGGATCACCTCCAGCAGCGCCGGCAGCACGTTGCGCTCGATCAGCCCGCACAACACGTCATCGCCGGCGATGTTGAAGCCCTCGCGGAATTCCTGGGTGGGTTTGACCGCCGTGCCGCCTTCCAACTGGTAGGTAGTGATAATGAGATCGGTGGTTCCCCCGCCGATGTCGATACTGGCCAGCCGCAGGCAGGGCGTCTCGCCGTAATCCTCCCGCGCCCGCCCGAATACCTCGAAAAACAACGCGGCGTCGCCCTGGAAGTTGTGCTTGATCTCGTTGTAGAGGAATACGATCTGAGTGCCGGTCGCCTCGTCCCATTGCAGGAACGGTTCCGGCGCCTGATCCTCCTCCAGCCCCAGCGCCCGCCAGGTCAAGCGGATCGCCGTGTTGACCCGGCGGGTGAACAATTTGCGCTCGGCCAGTGGCATGGCGGTGGGCAGGGTCAGAATCGCCCGCCGCAAGCGGCGCGGAGCATCGGAATAAGCCCGTTCGTAGCGGCGGCCGGGCGAGTTGATCTGCACGAAGGCTTGCAGCAGCACCTCGGCCACGAAAAAGCTCATCAGCGCGCCGCGCGAGAACAGGGCCGTCACCGCCGGCGGCTCGCCGGGGATCAGTTCCTCGCCGTCCTCGCGCAGTTGGCTAACGAAGGGGCCGGTGGTGACCGGGCCGCTGTCGCCGCCGGTTCCGTCCGGCCCAGGGTTGAAGCGCCAGGCGTGATGGCGGGGGTCGGTGTCCCACAGATAGCGTTTGGGACTGGACAGGCCGGTGTTGCCCTCGGTGCCGTGGCTGAAATAGGACAGCGCCTGCGCCTCGAAACCGATCCGTGTCACCGTCGGCCACAGGAAGGCGCTGCGACCGCTGCGCCGCGACAGTTTTTCGTCGCCGAACCCGCCGCGCACGAACTCGACCCGGCTGGGGAACGGTTCGTCGTAGACCCGTTCCGGCTGGCTCAGATCGCGTAATTCCAGCCGGTAGCTGTCGTTCATGTCCACCGGATCGTCGCCGCTGCTCTCCATCAGCATGCCGCAGGTGCGGGAATTGCCGATGTCCAGCACCAGATCCACGTCCACCGGCCGATTGAGGCGGGCGGTCGGCCCGTTGTCCACGAAAGTGAAGCGCAAGCGTGGGGGCCGCACCGCTCGTTGCAGCACGGTCAGCACGGTGAGCCAGGCGGCCGGCGCGTCCGGGCTGGCGCGCAGTTCGGCTTCGTCCACCCGGCGCGGGGCGCGGCGACGCCGTTCGTAGGCGTAAAACCGCTGATACAGCCACTCGCGCACCCATTCCTGTTCCAGAAACCAGCCGGTATCGGTCTCGGCGTCGCTCAGGGCGAATTCCTCGCCGGACTGCATGTCCAGCGGGCTGGGAGCGAGATAGGGCCGGCCTTCGCGGGTCGGTAGCAACTGGGTATCGAACGCCAGGGTGACGCGATGGGTATTGCCCTCGGCGTCGGGGGTCGGCAGTTCCAGCAGCCGCGCCCGCGCCCAATTGACCGGTCCCTTGTCGAACAGGTGGCGACCGTCCGGGTGGGGCTCGCGGATGCGCGGGAACGGCAGCGGCAGCCAGGCGCCGTCGAACAGCGCGGCGGCCTTGGCGGCGTTGCAGGAAAAGACCTGTTCCGGCCGGGCCGTCCGGCCGTCCTGGGTGACGAACTGGCCGCTGGCGTCGTCGGCGTACAGCGCGGTCAGCAGCGGGCGTCCGTCCGCGCCGGCTTCGGTCAGAAACGCCCGCGACACCCGGGTTTCGTTGAGATTGAAGCCGAAATCCAGAAACTGGATGGCGGTGTTGGGTATCAGGTTGATCAGCGGGCCGTAATTCTTGAGCTTCGCCAACATGGCTCCCACCTTCGCGCTGCGTTTTCCATCGGGATCGATTTCCTCTATTTTACCCGTATTTTCGCGTTCCCCCCGGAAAAGCTGGGCGGAGAGGCGACCGTGCCGCCAGTCGCTGGATCGAGTTGACCCGACCGGCGGCATCGTTGAATAAAGATCGAAAGGAGACGGCAACATATTATGAAGATCCTAGGCATCGACGTGGGCGGGACGGGGATCAAGGGCGCCGTGATCGAAACCATGACCGGCGAATTGCTGAGCGAGCGTATTCGTATCGAATCGCCTCGTCCGGCGACCCCCGAGGCTGTCGGCATCGCAATCCAAGATCTCATCGATCAACAGCATTGGTCCGGACCGATCGGCATCGGATTTCCAGCCGCCATCCAGCATGGCGTTGCCCGCACCGCGGCGAACATCGACCCCGCCTTCATCGGATTGCCGGTAGCCGATTACTTTTCGAGGCAAACCGGCTGCCCGATTCAAGTCGCGAACGATGCCGACGTTGCCGGGTTGGCCGAGATGCGGTTCGGCGCCGCCAAGGATACGGCTGGGGTGGTGCTGGTCGTCACGATTGGCACCGGCCTTGGAACGGCCCTGTTCAGCGGCGGCCATCTGCTGCCGAATACCGAGCTGGGTCACATCGTGCTCGACAACGGTCTGGAGGCCGAACACTATGCTTCGGAAGCCGTGCGCGATGCCCAGAAGCTCAAATGGAAAGACTGGGGCGATCGGCTCAACCGTTACTTGGCGACCATGGAAAAATTGTTCT
The DNA here is from genome assembly GCA_029624815.1 of Candidatus Competibacter sp. Taxonomy (GTDB): domain Bacteria; phylum Pseudomonadota; class Gammaproteobacteria; order Competibacterales; family Competibacteraceae; genus Competibacter. The sequence continues at coordinate 27,049 of JARSSH010000041.1, read as the reverse complement.
GGCCGGACCTGATCGTACTCGGTGGCGGCGCCAGCAAAAAGCTGCATAAGTTTGCCCCGAGGATTACCGTGCAGGCTCCTGTCGTACCCGCCCGGTTTCTCAATCTGGCCGGTATGATCGGTGCGGCGCTGTTCGCCGAGGAAAAACTGGGGGCCACGAGATCAGCTCGCGCATGAGTTGCCCGGTGGTGGTGGGGCGCATCGCGGGAGGCGTCGCGTCGGCGGCGGGAGGATTTGGCTCGGTGCTCCACGCCGCCACCACTCAAGGAGGGTTGCTATATAGCAACCCTCCTTGAGTGGTGGATTGATCGGTGATAACGGACGCCCTCACCCCCGACCCCTCTCCCGCCGGCGGGAGAGGGGAGCGCGTCAGCGCGGGGTGAGGGTGTGGCGGGCGGCAACCACAACTAATCTGGGATCGCTATAGCCCTAGCGGTTCGGTCGTCATCGCCGCCCGTTCCGCCCGTTCCGCCGCTTCCTCGGCGCCGTGGTGAACCTTGCGCGCCAGCAGGGTATAGGCCACCGGCACCACCGACAGGGTCAGCAGCGTGCCCAGCAGCAGCCCGCCGACGATCACCCAGCCGATCTGCTGGCGGCTTTCCGCTCCCGCTCCCACCGCCAGCGCCAATGGAATCGCACCGAGAACGGTGGCCAGCGTGGTCATCAGGATCGGCCGCAGCCGCAGGGTCGCCGCTTCCAGCACCGCCTCGCGCCGATCCAGCCCGGTCGATCGCAACCGGTTGGCGAACTCGACGATCAGGATGCCGTTCTTGGTGACGAGGCCAACCAGCATCACCAAACCGATCTGGCTGTAGACGTTCAGGGTGCCGCCGGTCAGGAACAGCGCCAGCAACGCCCCGGTCACCGCCAGCGGCACGGTCAACATGATCACGAACGGCGAAACGAAGCTCTCGAACTGCGCCGCCAGCACCAGATAAATGAAGAGCAACGCCAGCACGAAGGTCGCATACAGCGTCGCGCCGGACTCGCGGAACTCGCGCGACTGGCCGTCCAGTTCGGTCCGCGCGTCCTCCCCCAATACCTCTTGGGCCGTGCGATCCATGAAGTCCAAAGCCTCGCCCAGGGTGTAACCGGGCGCGATGTTGGCGGACAGCACGGCCGAACGCTGCCGGTTGAAGTGGTTCAATTCCTTGGGCGCGACGGTTTCCCGCACGTCGACCAGGTTCGAGAGTTGCACCAAACGTCCATCCTTGCCGCGCACGAAGATCGCGGTCAAGTCGGTGGGTTGCTCGCGATCCTGGTCCTTGAGTTGCACCATCACGTCGTACTGCTGACCTTCCCGTTTGAAGCGGGTCACCTGCCGCCCGCCCAGCAAGGTTTCCAAGGTCCGGCCGATTTCCTCGACATCCACGCCCACGGCGGCGATCTTGTCGCGCTTGAGGACAACCGACAGTTGCGGCTTGTTCAGACGCAGGTCGGTGTCCAGATTGACCATGCCGGGATATTGCCGGCCCTTGGCCAGCATCCGATCCACCAGCGTCTGCAATTCGGCGTAACTGGTGGCCTGGATCACGAACTGCACCGCCGGATTGCGGAAGCTCTGACCCAGGGACGGTGGATTGATCGGAAACGCCAGCACCCCCGGCAGCCCGCCGAACATTTTCGGCGCCAGTTCCTTGGCGATGTCTTGCTGTTTGCGCTGGCGCTGCTCCCACGGTTTCAACCGCACGAAAGACAGCGCGCTGTTGACCGGATTGGGCTTTTCCAACCCCGGCGCAACAAAAACGAAGTACGAAGTCACTTCGGGAACGGCCTTATAAAACTGCTCCAGTTGCCGGGCGTAACCGTCGGTGTAGGCCAGGGTCGCCCCTTCCGGCGCGACGATCACGCCGATGATGGTCCCGCGATCCTCCAGCGGCGACAGTTCCGATTTGAGATGCAGGAACAACCAGCCGGCCCCGGCTCCGGTGGCGAAAAATACCAGTACGATCAGCCAGCGCAGCTTGAGCGCCCAAACCAGCGCGCGGCGATAGCCGTCGTTCATCGCCAGAAAAAAGCGTTCGCTCGCGTTGAACAGCCAATTGTGCTTCCGCTCGTGACGCAGCAGCGTCGAGCACATCATCGGCGTCAGCGTCAGGGCGGTGAAGCCGGAGACGATCACCGCCGCCGCCACGGTGAACGCGAATTCGGTGAACAGCCGGCCAGTGTTGCCGGCCATGAACGCCAGGGGCGTGAAGACCGCGGCCAGCGTCAAGGTCATCGCCACCACCGCGAAGGCGATTTCCCGGGAGCCTTGCAGCGCCGCCCGAAACGGCGGCATCCCGTCTTCGATATGGCGATGGATGTTTTCCAACACCACGATGGCGTCGTCCACCACCAGGCCGATGGCCAGCACCAGTCCCAGCAGGGTCAGCGTGTTGATGGTGAATCCCATGGCATGGAGAAACACGAAGGAACCGATCAGCGACACCGGAATGGTCACGAACGGAATGACCGTCGCCCGCCAGTTGCGCAGAAAGAGAAAGATCACCGCCACCACCAGCGTCAGGGCTTCCAGCATGGTCTTGTAAACGGCCTCGATGGATTTTTCGATGAAGATCGAGCCATCGAAGCCGACGAGGATTTTCATGCCCTCCGGCATGTCGGCCTCGATGCGCGGCAACAACGCCTTGATCGATCGAGCCACGCTCAAGGTATTGGCGGTGGATTGCTTGACCACGCCCAAACCCACCGATGGATTGCCGTTGACCCGGACGGCGTTGCGCTCGTCGGCGGCGCCGATTTCGGCATCACCGATGTCGCGCAAGCGGATCGGGTAGCCCTTGGTTTCCTTGAGGATCAGGTCGTTGAACTGGGCCGGGGTGCGCAGATCCGATTCGGTCAGCACCGTGAACTCGCGTTGGCGCGATTCGATGCGGCCGGACGGGAGTTCGACGTTTTGCTTTTTGAGGGCGTCTTCCACGTCTTGCGGCGTCAGGCCGTATGCCGCCATCCGGTCGCGGTCCAGCCACAGCCGCATGGCGTAGCGCCGCTCGCCGGCGACGATGACGCTGGCCACGCCCGGCAGCGCCTGCAAGCGATCCACAACGACGCGGTCGGCGTAATCGGTGATTTCCAAAGCGCCGTGCCGGTCGCTGGAAAAGGCCAGCCACATGACGGCCTGAGCGTCCGCCTCGATCTTGGCCACCACCGGATCCTTGGTTTCGTCCGGCAACTGGCCGCGCGCCCTGGCCACCCGGTCGCGCACGTCGTTGGCGGCGGCGTCCACATCCCGCTCCAGTAGAAACTCGACCGTGATCTGACTGACTTCCTCGCGACTGACCGACTTGATGGCGCGGACGCCCTCGATGCCGGCCAGCGAATCCTCCAGCGGCTGAGTCACCTGGCTTTCCATGATCTCGGCGCTGGCGCCGGGATAGACGGTGCGCACCGACACGATGGGTGCGTCGATGTTGGGATATTCGCGCACCGGCAACCGCAGAAAGGAGATGACGCCGATCAAGACGATGGCCAGACTCATCACCGTCGCCAGCACCGGGCGCTTGATGCAGAGTTCGGGAAGGAACATGGACGATTTACCCCTGGTTCGCGCCCGGCGGCGGCTGAGTCTCCGCTGGCGGCAACACCGTCACCGGGGCGCCGTCGCGGATCTTCAACTGTCCGTCGGTCACCACCAGATCGCCGGGTTCCAGACCTTCCAGAATTTCCACCAGGCCGGGCCGCCGCAGTCCCAGCTTGACCGGCGTCATGACCGCCTTGCCATCCGTCACCCGGTAGACGAAAGTGGTCTGTCCCACCGGCACGATGGCCTGCTCCGGCACGACCAGGGCGTTCTCCCGCCGCTCCAGAATCAACCCGATCCGGGCGAACAGGCCCGGCCGCAGCTTATTGTCCGGGTTGGGCAACCGCGCCCGCAGCAGCACGGTGCGGGTTTCCTCGTCCAGGGCCGGTTCGATGGCGTAAACGGCGCCTTCGAAAATTTGCTCGGGATAGGCATCCACCCGCGCCGCCAGCCGCTGACCCACCGCCAGCCGCGCCAGATAGGTTTCGGGCACCCGGAAATCCAGCTTCATCGCGCCGAGGCTTTCCAGCGCAACGATATCGTCGCCCGGCTTGACGTAGGCGCCGGGGCTGATCTTGCGCAGACCGATCAGGCCATCGAACGGTGCTCGAATCGCGGTCTTGCTCAAGCGCACTCGATTGAGTTCCTGCTGAGCGCGCGCCGTATCCAGTTTGGCCTTGGCTTCATCAAGATTCTGCTGGCTGGCGAGCTGCTGGCGATCCATGTCCTGCAAACGTCGGTAACTGCTTTGCTCCAAGGCCAGTTGCGCGGCGCTGCTGGCCAGTTGCGCCTGGTACTCCTCCTGATCCAGCGTCACCAGCGGGTCGCCTTGGCGTACTTTCTGCCCTTCCCGGAAATGGATGGTCGCCACCCGACCGGCGATCTCCGGGCGAACCGTCACGGTTTCTTCGGCCCGCAAGGTGCCGATCGCCGCGACTTCGACATTCAGCGTCGCGCGGGTCGCCGGCGCGGCCTTGACCGGCAACGGCGGCATGGGCTTCGCTTGGGCCAAGACCGCGAGAGGGTTCGTCGAAAAAATGACGAAGACGGCGCCTAACACCGCCTGTTTTAGCCTAATGCGCATGACGATTCCTTCGCCTCGGATGCTTGTGGGAGTTGACGCAGCGCGAAATCTAGGGAAACAACAGTGCGCCAACGATGGCATACAGCAACGCCGGCAGCAGGTTGCCCACGCGAATCCGGCCGATTTCCAACAGATTGATCCCAATACCGAGAATCAGCAGCCCGCCGGTGGCGTTGACGGCGTCCAGCACCGCCGGTTGCGACAGGAAGGCCAATTGCGCCGCCAGCAGAGTCATGCCGCCCTGCACCAGCAGCACCGGCAAGGCGGAACACATCACCCCGACCCCCAGCGACGAAGCCAGGGCGACCGAGGCGACGCCATCCAGCAAGGACTTGACCAGCAGCACGCTGGGATCGCCGAGGGTGCCGTCCTGAATCGAACCGACGATGGTCATGGCGCCGGTCAAATACAGCAGGGTGGCGGTGACGAAGCCTTCGACGAAACGGCTGGAGTTGGAACGCAAGGTTCGGCCCAGGGTTTCGGCCAGATTGTCCAGCCGTTGCTCGATGCGCAGCAATTCGCCGGTGACGCCGCCCAGCAGCAGGCAGCCGATCGCCAGCAGGGTATGCCCAGCCTCCAGCGCCATGCGCAAGCCGATGGTAACCGTGGCCAGCCCCAGCGCCTGCATCAGCACGATCTTGACGCGCTCCGGCAGCCGCGTTCCGGCCGCCAGACCGATAGCGCTGCCCACCACCACCGCGCCGGTGTTCGCCAGAGTGCCAATCACCCTCTTTTCTCCCGGTCCGTTAGCGACTTTTCGACCATCGCGCTCAACCCAGCAGCATCTTGACGCCCACCAGTGTCAGAAACACGGCAAATACCTTCTTCAGCACATCGGTGGGCAGGGTATGGGCCAATTTCGCGCCCAGCGGGGCCGACAACATGCTGGTCAGCGCGATCCCAACCAGCGCCGGGCCGTAGATGTAGCCCAGGCTCCAATCAGGCCGGCCGGCGGCGTTCAGCCCGGTGACGATGAAACCCAGGGCGCCGGCCAGGGCGATGGGCAGACCGCAGGCGGAAGAAGTCGCCACCGCCTGGCGAATCGCCGTATTGCACCAGGTCAGGAACGGCACGGTCAGCGAACCGCCGCCGATGCCGACGATGGCCGAAACCGCGCCGATCACGCCGCCGGCGGTCAACATGCCGGCCGCGCCGGGCAGGTCGCGATGCGGCGCCGGCTTGGCGCCGAAACCCATCTGCGCCGCCACCGCCAACACGAACACGGCGAATACCTTGCTTAACACCGCGCTGGGCAAGGCGTCGGCGATGGCCGCTCCCAGCCAGGCTCCCACGACAATGCCCGGCGTCAGCCGCCAGAAAACCGGCCACAGCACCGCGCCCCGTCGGTGGTGGGCGCGCACCGATGAAATCGAGGTGACGACGATGGTCGCCAGCGAGGTGCCGATGGCCAGATGCATGATGATGGCGTCGCCGACCTGCTGATGATGGAAAATCCAGGCCAGGGCCGGCACGATGATCAATCCACCGCCCACGCCGAGCAGGCCGGCCATGACGCCGGCGAACAGGCCCAGGGCCAGATAAAACAACAGGGTTAACAAGATTGCTTCCAAGACCGGGTATCCTTGTGATGCAACATTGCTGAAGAGGAGCGCGCCGTCGATCTATGGTAAATTTTGCCTCGAATCGGCCGCCGAACCGGCTTGACGCGCGGCGCTATTGTAAGGGCGAATCATTGGGCGTGTCCCCGCCCCGACAACGATCATTCCGCGGCGTCCGTCCGCCGCGGGCGGCATAAGAACAGCGAGGAGCAGGCACAGGCATGAAAGTTCAAAAAATCTGCGTGTTGGGTGGCACGGGTTTCGTCGGCCGGCATCTGGTCGCGCGGCTGGCCAATCGAGGATATCCGGTCAAGGTTCTGACGCGCTATCCGCACCGGCATCGGGAAATCGAGGTCTTGCCCGGCGTGGAATTGCTTGGAGCGGACGTGCATGATCCCACGGTGCTCCAGCAACACTTCACCGGGTGCGACGCCGTCATCAACCTGGTCGGCGTTTTGCACGAATTTTCGCGCCAAAGCTTCCGCGCCGTTCACGTCGAACTGCCCGGAACAGTGGCGGAGGCCTGCCACGCGGCCGGGGTCAAGCGCCTGCTGCACATGAGCGCCCTGCACGCCGACTCCGCCAAGGGACCGAGCCAGTATCTGTTCAGCAAGGGCGAGGGCGAACAACAAGTCATGCAAGCCAAGGATCTGGCCGTTACCGTATTCAGACCCTCGATCATCTTCGGGCCGGACGACAATTTCTACAACCAGTTCGCCAACATGCTCAAGCTTGCCCGCGTGCTGCCGCTGGCCTGCCCGAATTCCCGCTTCGCCCCGGTCTATGTCGGCGACGTGGCGCAGGCGTTCGAGGCAGCGCTCGAAAATGACGCGACCATCGGCCAGAGCTACGAACTGTGCGGGCCGCGCGTTTACACCTTTAAGGAACTGGTCGAGGATATCGCCCGGATGCTGGATTTGAAGCGGCGGGTGGTCGGCCTGCCGGATTCGCTGGCCCGGCTGCAGGGCAAGATTCTGGGTATGCTGCCGGTCAAGATCTTCACCACCGATAATTTTCTCTCCCTGCAGGTGGACAGCGTCTGCGCCTGCAACGGGCTGGAGGCGCTCGGCATCGCGCCCCGTTCGGTCGAGAGCATCATGCCGATGCACTTCGCGCAACAAACCCAGCGCCGCCGGTACGATTCTTTCCGCAAAACCGCTCGGCGCGGGTAGATCCGGCGGCGCCGCCATCCTCTCGCCCTAAAAAGCGGGGATTCCTGATCCCCGGGCGCCTGCGCCAAGCTGGAAGCGAGCATGACCCTGGGAGGAGGCGTCGGCGGGTTGCGGCTCAAGAACGAAAACAGGGTGATCGTGCGCCTGGAGTCGCATACCCAAGGCTTGCGGTTGAACGTGGGATCGGCCAGCGGCATCAAGGTCACGATGAAGCGGCAGGTCAACGAAACGTCGGATCTGTTCCTGGCCAGCGGCATCAAGGTCACGATGAAGTAGTCATTTGAACCTATAAGGGTTACCCAACACCCCCTTGTGGGGCCTTCGTCTTCTAATGAGGGAAGATCGCGAATGCAACTCAAAGAAACCTTATTGATGAGAGCGCCCTTTAGCGCAGGGCTTAAAAGCGTTTTCTCGGTCTTGGCGTTGGCCGCCTGTCTGGTGATCGGCGGCGCCCAAGCCGCCGACCAGGGACCGCGCCATCATGCGCGGGGCGAGTACGATACCGTCACCGCTACCTACGTGGTGGTCGAAGGCGATGACCTGATCGCGATCGGCGAGCGCTTCGAGATCCCCGTGGACGCGCTGAAGGCACGGAACAAGCTGCCATCGGACACCATCAAGGTCGGCGATAAGCTGGCGATTGCCGCCGCCGGCACTGCGGGCATCCCTCCCTCGATCTTCACCCCGGACGTCGTCGAAACCAGCCTCGGTAAGCTCACCTACAAGGACGGCGCACCGACCCCGGAAACCGCCGAAAAGGTTTACGACACCCTAGCATTCACCCGCGCCTTGAATGTATACAACAACAGCTTCCGGGGCGCCTCCGCGTATGCGATCCGCAAAGGTTTCATCGATATCGGCGCGAAAGACAACACGGTGGTTATCTTTCCCGAGTTGATGGATTCACAGTCGATCTTCCTGACCGCCAACGCCGACACCGTCTATTACCTGGCCGTCGTGGATCTGTCCAAGGGACCGATGGTGATCGAGCAACCGCCAAAGGGCGTGGGCACCATCAACGACATGTGGTTCTCATGGATCATCGATATCGGATTCCCCGGACCCGATCGCGGTGAAGGGGGCAAATACCTGATTGTCCCTCCCGGCTATAACGGCCCGCTGCCTGATAGCGGCTTTCATGTCGCGCATTCGAAGACAAACCGGATCCTCTACGCATCTCGCGCCTATCTGGTGGACAATGACCCGAAGCCGGCCGTTGAAATGGTCAGGAAGTACATGAAGATCTATCCCTACACCCCGGGAGGCTATGGGACGAGCATCGCCACGGCTCTCGAAGGTGGGGTGCGGCTCGAACAGAATCCGCCGGTTCCCCCGACCAAGTTTGTCGAGGCGAGCGGCAAGGCCTTCAACACGGTCCCTCCGAGCGACTACACCTTCTTCGAGATGATCAACGAGAACGTCCAACAGGAACCCGCCGACAGCTACGACGTGGAACTCGCGGGCCAGCTAGCCGCCATTGGCATCGTGAAGGGCAAACCCTTCAAGCCGGATGCCAGGATGAAGGAAATCCTCTCCAACGCCGCCGCGATGGGCAACGCAACCGGTCGCGTGCTGAACTGGCGCTACGCAACGGCCCATCCCGATTGGAATTACTATTCCGATTCCAATTGGGGAAACATGCTGTGGGAAGGCGGCTATAACTTCGAGACACCGCCGCCGATGATTACCAAGGAAGGTTTCTTTAAAGCGAATCCACCGACCGGCGCGCGGACCCTCGATTCGAGGACGGCGTTCTACTTCGGCTACACGCTTGACTCGCCGGGGATGATCATGCGGCTTCCCGGCGTGGGCTCGCAGTATCTGATGGGTTTCCTGGATTCGGAGAACAATCCATTCGACGGTGGCAAGACCTACAAAGTGACACTGCCTAAGGGCATTCCCGCCAAGGCATTCTGGTCGTTTACCGTTTACGATAACCAGTCGCGCTCGATGCTGGATACGCCACAGCGCTACCCGCGGGCCGGCAGTCAGAGCTATCCCTCGCCGGCCGCCGAAACGAACGCCGACGGCTCCACGACGGTGTATTTCGGCCCAAAACAGCCCGAAGGCGTGAAGCGTGGCAACTGGATTCAAACCATGCCCAACAAGGGCTGGTTCACGATCCTGCGCCTCTACAGCCCGCTCGAGTCGTTCTTCGACAAGAGCTGGCGGCCGAGCGAGATCGAACTCGTCAAGTGAGGCGAGAAAGATATAGCGTTCCCAGATTGGTTGTGAAATTTCCCCTCCTTGGACAAGGAGGGGTGGTGCGCTGCGCCGGGGTGGTTTGAAACGGTGATTCCACAAGTCAGATAGGAGCGCTATATTTCACGAAACAACGGCCATGAGAACCAGGGCCTCGCAGCGGCGAGGCCCTTTTTTCGGAGAGAGAGTGATGCAAACGAAAGTACCACCTTGGGCCAGCGCGGCCTGGTTTGCCGCCCTGCTGTTCGCGGCAGCGCCCGCGCTGGCCGAAATGAGCGCCGAGGAACTGGCGAAACTCGCCCAGAATCCGGTCGGCAATCTGATCAGCGTGCCGTTCCAGAACAACACCAATCTCAACTTCGGGCCGGAGAAGGGCACGCAGAACGTGCTCAACATCCAGCCGGTGATCCCGGTCTCGGTGAACGACGACTGGAATATCATCACCCGCACCATCATTCCCGTGATCTCCATGCCGTCGCTTTATCCAGGGGACGACCGCACCAACGGTATCGGCGATATGCAGTTCACTGCATTTCTATCTCCGGCCAACCCCGGTGAGTGGATCTGGGGTGTTGGGGCCATCGCCCAGTTGCCCACCAACAGCAATGCGGAACTGGGTAACGACAACTGGGGTCTGGGGCCCTCGTTCGTGGTGCTGCACCTCGAAAAGGGCAGTCCGTGGGTGTACGGAGCACTGATCAACAATATCTGGTCGCTCACCAGCGACAAGCAGGGCGGCTCGTACAACAACGGCCTAATCCAGCCCTTCCTCAACTATAACTTCAAAAGCGGCTTCTATCTCACCAGCGCGCCCATCCTGACCGTCGACTGGAAGGCCGACAGCGGCCAGCAGTGGACCGTGCCTCTGGGCGGTGGTGTCGGCAAAATCTTTCACTTCGGCAAGTTGCCAGTGAATACGCAGTTGTCGGCCTATTACAACGTGGCCGCGCCGGACGATGCCGCCAACTGGCAGATCCGCGCGCAGCTACAGTTGATGTTTCCCAAATAGCGGCCGATCAAACGGACGGAGCGCGGATTACAGGGCGGTTCCTTGCGGTGGCCAAGCGCGCCCGGTCCCGCCGCGGGAACCGTTTCTAGTGGGACAATGAACGGGCGCTGGCTCCGAGACTCCATCAGGAACTGGAACTCCCTCCGGCATCGAACAGCCAATAGCGATTGTGGCCGGCCTGTTTGGCCAGATACATGGCCTGATCGGCGTGACGCAGCAAGGTATCGGCATCGCCGCCGTCCAGCGAGTGGAGCGCGACGCCGATGCTGGCGGTCACCGTGAACGAATGCTCGCCAAACACATGAGGCGCGGATAAAGCTCTCAGCAACCGAGCGACGGCGCCTTTGCATTCCTCCACGCCGCTCAACCCCCCGAACAGCACGACGAATTCATCGCCGCCCAATCGCGCCACCGTATCGCCGCCACGCACGCAGGCCCGCAGACGCCCGGCGACGGCGATCAACAGTTGGTCGCCGACCGCGTGGCCGAGCGTGTCGTTGACTGGTTTGAATCCGTCGAGATCAAGGTAGCAGACCGCAAGCAAGGTTCCCTGGCGCTCGGCCTGAGCGATGGCCAGTTGCAGTCGGTCGGCGAGCAGGGCGCGGTTGGGCAGTTGGGTGAGGGGGTCGTGATAAGCCAGATTCTCCAGACGGCGCTGGCTATCCTTGAGATCGGTGATGTCGGCGAAGACGTTGACGTAGTGAGTGACGCGGCCGGCCTCGTCGCGCACCGCCGAGATGCTGGCGTTCTCCGCGTACAGCTCGCCGTTTTTCTTGCGGTTCCACAGTTCGCCGGTCCAGAGTCCCTTGTCGATCAAGGCTTGCCACAGGGTGGCGAAAAATTCGGGATCGTGGCGGCCGGACTGGAGAAAACGCGGATTTTGGCCGAGCGCTTCCTCGCGGCTGTAGCCGGTCAGCGCGCTGAAGGCGTCGTTGACCTCGACGATGATGCCATTGGCATCGGTGACGACGATGCCCTCATGAGCGTGTTTGAAGACGCTGGCGGCCAGTCGCAGCCGTTGTTCGGCCTGACGGCGGGCGGTAATGTCTTCCTTGATGGCGAGAAAATGCGCGATGCGTCCGCCCAGATCGCGCACCGGGCCAATAATGGCGTGTTCCCAGTACAGCGAACCGTCCTTGCGCCGGTTGTGAAGCTCGCCGGTCCAAATACCGCCATCGGTGATGGTTTTCCACAACTGTTGATAATGGCCCGGCGGCGTCTCGCCCGATTTAAGCAGGCTCGGGCTTTGGCCAAGCGCTTCCTCGCGGCTGTAGCCAGTGGCTTGCGTGAAATAGGCATTGACGTATTCGATCCGGGCTTCCAGATCGGTCAGCATGATGGAAACCGGGATTTGTTCGATCGCCTGATAAAGGCGATGGACGGATTCCTGAGCCTCGTGCCGCGCGGTGATGTCGTGAGCGATGCCGAGCACGCCGAGCCACTGGCCGTCGCCGCCACGCACCGGCGTCTTGGTGGTTTCCACCAGGATGCGGCGCCCGTCGGGATAGACCAGCCATTCTTCGTTGGTGCGGGACTCACCGGCCGCCAGCGCGGCCCGATCCTTTTCGCGGTAGAAGGCGGCGGTTTCGGCATCCACGAAATCATAATCGCTCTTGCCGACGATGGCTGCCTCGGGAGCGCCGTAATAGGCGGTGAAGGCCCGGTTGCAGAACAGGAAACGACCTTCCGGATCCTTGATCCAAAGCAGGTCGGGCAGAGTTTCGTAGAGCGTGCGCAGCAGGATGCGCTCTTCCGCCACTTGGCGCTGGCTGGCGAGCAATTCGGAGATATCGCGGCTGACGCTGATCAGCGCCGGGCGGTCGTTCCACTGGCCGCGCAAGATCCGGGTCTCGACCGGAATCGTCTCGCCGGATCGAGTTTGCAGAGGGGCCTGGTGCGCCTCGCGGTGGCTGGTCGGCATCTTGTCGAGGGTTCGCTTGACTTCGGCATGCTGCTCCGGCGGATGAACCGCAAGCAGGCCGCGGCCTTGCAATTCCACCGAACCGTACCCGAGCCGTCGCTCCACGGTCGGGTTTTGGTAGACGATATCGCCGGCTTCATCGAGTACGAAAACGAAATCGTCGAGCGCTTCGAACAGGGCCAGCAGATTTTGCCGCTGGATTTTGGCGGCGACCGCGCCGCGTATCCTGAGCAGCACTTCGCCCAGTTGCAGGGCCAGGGTTTCCAGCGTCCGACAGCTCAGATCGGGAATCGTGTCGGCTCGATGGCTGGCCAACTTGAGACAGGCGACCGTTTGCCCGTCGTGCAGGATCGGAAGGATGGCGACGGCGCGTAAGCCTTCCTGCCGGGCAGCCGGCGACAGATCCATCAGGTCGAGATCGCGGAAGCTGTAGCGTGGCTGGCCGGCGCGCGCGATGACGCCGGGGCAGGAATCGCGCGGGACCGCGCGCGTCGCCGCGACGTATTCATCGGAAAGGCCGGCGTGAACGGCCAAGGTCAGATGGCCGTTTCGGTGATCTACATCGTAGATGCCGCCGCAGTCGATGCCCGGCAGCGCCCGCGCGGTGTCGAGAATCGCCCGCATCGCCGCTTCGGGATCGGCGGCGATCCGTTGCAGCGTCAACAGCAGATCGCGGTGGGCGGCCAGCACCTGTTCGGCGTTCCTGCGCTCGCTGACGTCCCACCACAGGCCCACAATCAGCCGGGCGGCGGTTTCATGGCGTTGGACGCTGAGGCGGTCGTGAATCCAGATATCGTGGCCGTCGCGGTGGCGGAAGCGGTATTCATGCTCGATCCGATCTTCGTGCCGGAGCCGTTGCCGGATCGCCAGCGCGCCCGCCAAGTCGTCGGGGTGAACGTGCGTGGCCCAGAAATCGGCTTGCCACCAGGCGTCCGGCGGGTAGCCCGTGATCCGTTCGAAATCCGGGCTGGCGTAGACCGTTTGCGGGATGCCGGCGGTCCCGGGGGCGAGTTGCTGCACATAGGTGGCGGCGGGGATCAGATCGAACAGGGACGCAAGCTGCTGGATGACGTCGTCCAGGGCATTACCCAATTGAATCAGTTTCGGGCTGGGGAGGGTGCTGGGCGGGGTCACGAGCAGGCTCCAACAGGTTGCGGCCTTTAGAGGCTGTGCAAGAAAACCAACCTATGGATTTGATTGTAGAAGACGGCTCGTCGGTTATATAGCCCGCCGCGACCGCCCGAAAGCGGCCACAACCAAGCGGTCGACGATTAAAGTTGAAAATCGCTTTGCGCGACCGCTTAGGGCAGATGCGGCCGTTCCAGATACTCGTGCGACTGCATTTCCCGCAGGCGGCTGACCGTGCGCTGAAACTCGAACTTCAATTTCTCGCCCTGATACAGCTCGAATGGCGAAACGGCGGCGGACAGGATCAGCTTGACGCCACGGTCGTAAAACTCATCCACCAGATTGATAAAGCGTCGCGCCGGGTTTTCCATCTGCCAATCCATGGCCGGTACGTTGGAGATCAGCACGGTGTGGTAGCAGCGGGCGATTTCGATGTAGTCGGCGGTGCCGCGCGGCCCGTCGCAGATCGCCCGAAAGTTGAACCAGACGATGCCGTCGGCTTCGCGCAAGGTGGGAATGTAGCGGCCCTCGATCTCCATATCGCCACCCCGGTGGCCGGGTTCGGGCGCAATGTTATTGAATATCTCGTTCAGGATTTGTTCGGCTCGTTCGTCCAGCGGCGAGTGATAGATCTCGGCCTGTTCCAGGTAGCGCAGCCGGTAGTCCACCCCGCCATCCACGTTCAATATATCCAGATACTGCTTGAGCAGTTCGATCGCCGGCAGGAAGCGGGCGCGTTGCAGGCCGTCCCGATACAGATCGTCCGGCGGGATGTTGGAGGTGGTGATCAGAGTGACGCCCTGGTTGAACAGCTCCTCCAACAGGCCGTACAGCAGCATGGCGTCGGTGATGTCGGCGACGAAGAACTCGTCCAGACAGATCACTCGCGCTTGTTCGGCGAAGCGGCGAGCGACGATTCGCAACGGGTTCTGCTGGTTTTTCAACGCCTTCAGTTCGGAATGGACCGCCCGCATGAAGCTGTGGAAGTGAATGCGCTGCTTGCGCTCCAGCGGCAGGGCATCGATGAAGGTGTCCACCAGATAGGTCTTGCCGCGTCCAACGCCGCCCCATAAATACAGCCCACGCACGGCGGGCGGCGCGACGGCGGTTTTATCGCGCCCGGCCAGACGGGCGAGCAGCCCCGGTTTTTTGCTGGCGGCGGCGGGCTCCGGCTGGGTCATCAACCGATCGTAGATTTTTTGCAGGGCTAGCACCGCCCGTTCCTGGGCGGGATCGTGCTGGAAGCCTTCCCGTTGCAGATCCTGGCGATAGCGTTCGTAAGGCATGGCGAAACTCGAAAGCGGGTTGTGCTAGAGGCCGGGCAGGGAAACCGGCTGTCCGGCCTGGTTGCGCTGAGGGAGATATTGGAGCCAGTCGCGGTCGATGTCGCCGAAGGCGAAGAAATCCGGGTTGATCAGCACCGGCCGGGCGTTGTAGCGCAGCGGCCGCGACTGCATGTCGGTCAGGTGTCCGCCGGCTTCCTCGACAATCGCCTGCGCGGCGGCGGTGTCCCACTCGCCGGTCGGCCCGAAGCGGGGGTACAGATCGGCCGCGCCCTCGGCGATGAGGCAGGATTTCAGGGCGCTGCCCACGAACAGGTGACGGTAATCGCCCAGCCGTTGCAGATAGCTCTGCAAGCGCTGGCTGCGGTAGGACGCCTGACTGCTGATAACCCGAACCGGCGGGTGGCAGATCCGCGCGGCCTGGATACGGCGGGCGACCTGGCTGCTGCGGAGCTGCTTCCAGGCGCCGCCACCGCGCCAGGCGTGATAGCAAATGCCGTCAACCGGCGCCAGGATCAGCCCGAATACTGCTTCGTGCTTGTGGATCAGAGCGATGTTGATCGTAAACTGATCGCTGTGCCGGATAAATTCGCGGGTTCCGTCGAGCGGATCCACCAGCCACAGCCATTCCCAACGGCTGCGCTCGGCGAAGCCGACGTCGGAAGCTTCCTCGGACAGAATCGGGATATGCGGCGTCAGGGCCTTCAGGCCGCGCAGAATGCAGCGGTGGGCGACAAAGTCGGCCTCGGTGACCGGGCTTTGGTCGGGCTTGGCGGTGACGCTGAAAGACCCGGCGTACACGTCCAGAATCCGGCGCCCCGCCTCGCGGGCGATGTCCTGAACCGGCGCCGCCAGAGCGGACAAGTCGATATCGGGGGCGTCGGTCATGCCGCGGAAAGCCTCGAAAGTCGGAAGGGTCGCGTCTGAATGGTGTTTTATGTGCATTCTACAACAATTTGTGGCCTGACCCGTTTCCCCATCGGAGCTTTTCATGATCGCATCCTTAGCCTGGTCGCGGATTCGAACGGTTCTGCTCGACATGGACGGCACACTGCTGGATCTGCGTTTCGACAATCATTTCTGGCGGGAATTGGTGCCGGTGCGCTACGCCGAACGCCACGGCCTGCCACTGGCCCGCGCCCGCGCCGAGGTGGCGAACCGGACCCGGTTGGTGGAGGGAACACTGGCCTGGTATTGCCTGGACTACTGGAGCCGGGAACTGGCATTGGATATTGTCGCTCTCAAGCGCGAGATCGAGCATCTGATTGCCGTGCATCCTCATGCCGTGGAATTTCTGGATGCGCTGCGCACCGCCGGCAAGCGGGTGGTGCTGGTGACCAACGCCCATCCGCGCAGTCTGACGCTGAAGATGGAAAAAACCCGGCTGGCCGGACATTTCGATGTCATCGTCTGCGCGCACGATCTGGGTTTCGTCAAGGAGCAGCCGGAGTTCTGGCCGCGCCTGCGGGAAGTCGAACCGTTCGATCCGGCGACGACGCTGCTGGTGGACGACAACCTGGCGATCCTGCGCACGGCGCGGGCGCAGGGGATCGCCTATCTGGTGTCGGTGCTGCGGCCGGATTCCGCCGACCCGCCCAAACCGCCGGGCGAGTTTCCGGCGATCCACGACTTTTCCGAACTGCCGCCGATCAGTGGCCGGACCGGCGACGAAGCGGGTGATTAAGATGGACACGGGCGGTTTCAGCGGGGTGGCATCATCCGGGCCACGTTGGTGGAAAAACGACTCGATTCGACAGAACCTACGGTTTTATCTATAATTAATCAGTGTTACAAATAGGCTGCCCTTGAATTCGATGATGAACGCCAATTCCCCAGCTTTTCCACCGGCGGCGGCGGATGCGCTGGTCGCCTGCCACGACTGCGATCTGCTTTATCGCAAGCGACCACTGCGGGAAGGCGAAAAGGCCCGCTGCGGCCGCTGCGGCGCGCTGCTGTACGCCCGCAAGTCGAACAGCATCGAACGCGCGCTGACGCTGGCGCTGGCGGCGCTGATCCTGTTCGGGCTGGCCAATGCCTTTCCGCTGCTGGATTTCCAGTTTCAGGGCCGCGGGCAACAGAGTTCGGTGCTGAGCGGCGTTTGGGAGCTGTACGCGCAGGGTATGTGGGCGCTGGCGGCGGTGGTGTTCGTCGCCAGCATCCTGGCGCCATTGCTGAAGATTCTGGCCCTGCTCTACGTGCTGTTGCCGCTGCGTGTCGGCCGCCGGCCCTGGCGCATGGCCTGGGTGTTCCGCTGGATCGAAACCCTGCATCCCTGGGCGATGACCGAAGTGTATTTGCTGGGCGTACTGGTGGCGTTCGTCAAGCTGTCCGATATCGCGACCATCGTGCCGGGCGTGGCGTTGTATTCCTTCGCGGCGCTGATCGTGGCGATGGCCGCCACCGACGCCGCGCTGGAGCCGGAAGCCATCTGGGAACGCCTGGAGACGCGACGATGACCCCCTCCTCCCTGCCCATCACGGCGGCGCGCACCGGACTGGTTCGCTGCCACGCCTGTCATCTGTTGAGTCGATGGAAGCCGCCGCCGTCGGGCGGCCATCTCCTGTGTCCGCGTTGCGGAGCCGACTTGCACCTACGCAAGCCCGACAGCATGGCCCGCGCCTGGGCGCTGACCCTGGCCGCGTTCATCCTTTACATCCCCGCCAATACCCTGCCGATCATGACGGTGGTGTCGATGGGGCACGGCGAGCCGGACACCATTCTCAGCGGGGTGCGGGTGTTGGTCGCGGGGGGTCTGTGGCCGCTGGCCCTGCTGGTCTTCTTCGCCAGCATCGTCGTGCCGGTGCTGAAACTGGTGGCGCTGACCTATCTGCTGGTTTCGGTGCGGCGCAAATCGCGCTGGCGTCCCCGGGATCGCACCGTCCTGTACCGCATCACCGAGGCGGTCGGGCGCTGGTCGATGATCGACGTGTTCATGATTTCGATCCTGGTGGCGCTGGTCAAACTCGGCGCCATCGCCACGATCGAGCCGGGCGCGGGCGCGCTGGCCTTCGCCGCCGTCGTGGTCGTCACCATGTTCGCCGCGATGAGCTTCGATCCCCGCCTGATCTGGGATGCACTGGAGAACCCCAATGAGCGATAACGATATCCGACACCAGGGCCCGTCCGGGAACGATCCGGTGCCCGACGCGGTGGTGGTGGAAAAACGCAGCGGCTTTTCGATCGTCTGGCTGATTCCCCTGGTCGCGGCGCTGATCGGCGCCTGGCTGGCCTACAAGACGCTGAGCGAGCAGGGGCCGGTCATCACGCTCGCCTTTCGGGAGGGCACCGGTCTGGAAGCCGGCAAGACCAAGATCAAATACAAGGCCCTGGAGGTCGGCGTGGTCGAAACCGTCCAGTTCGGTCCCGATCTGTCCGACGTCATCGTCACGGCGCGGATGAACAAGGAGGTGGAGCGGCACCTGGGCCAAGACAGCCGGTTCTGGGTGGTGCGGCCCCGTGTGGGGCTGGGCGGCGTTTCGGGGCTGGAGACCGTGGTGTCCGGCACCTACATCGAGGTGGAATTCGGCGGCGGCAAGCCGGCCAGGACATTCACCGGGCTCGAACAGCCGCCGATCGTCAGAGCCGACACTCCCGGCCACCGTTATCTATTGCTGAGCGACAAGCTGGGTTCGATCCAACGCGGTTCGCCGATTTATTTCCGCGACATCCAGGTGGGCGAGGTACTCACCACCCAGTTGGCCGAAGACAAACGGAACGTGCTCGTGCATGTGTTCGTGAACGCGCCCTACGACCGTCTGGTGCGCGACCAGAGCCGGTTTTGGAAAACCAGCGGTTTCGAGGTCTCGCTCGGCGCGCAGGGCATCGATGTGAAAATGGAATCGCTGCTGTCCGTGCTGCTGGGCGGCATTGCGTTCGATAGCCCGGCTCACGACGAGTCGAGCGCGCCAAGCCAGAACGGCGCCCAGTTCCGGTTGTACGACAGCGTTGCCGACATCGCCGAGTCGTCTTACACCCGCCGCGATCCCTATATGATGTATTTCGAAGGTTCGGTGCGCGGCCTGAGCGTGGGCGCGCCCGTGGAGATTCGCGGTCTCAGGATCGGCAAGGTCACCGAAGTGAAACTCGACGTCGACCTGAAGACCGGTAACATCCGTGTCCCGGTAATGGTGGAGTTGGAACTGGAACGCATCCTGCCTCCGGACCTGATGAAGCAGTTTGATGAAACCTACGGCGCGCTCCGCGCGGAGGGCCGTCGACCCGGCATGGAGCACATGGTCAAGCGCGGACTGCGGGCGCAGTTGAAAACCGGCAGCCTGCTAACCGGCCAACTCTTTGTCGAGTTGGATTTTTATCCTGATAGTCCGCCGCTGGAGCTGGTGTACGGCGGGCCGCAGCCTGAGATTCCCACGGTGCCGGGCGCGCTGGAAGCCTTCCAGAAAACCGCCTTGGATCTCCTGGATAACCTGCGCAAGCTGCCCCTGGACCGGATCGCCCAGGAACTGCTGGGGACGATGCAGGGCGCCAACCGCTTGGTCAACGCTCCGGAATGGCGAGCGGCGATCCGCTCCCTGGACGCGACTCTGAAAGACGTGCGGACGCTGGCGCAAACCGCCGACCGGCAGGTGGCCGCGCTGGCCGCCGATGCCGGGAAAACCCTGGGAGCGGCGCGAAACACTTTGGAGAGTGTCGATCCCGAGGCGCCGCTGATGATCGATCTCGCCAACACCCTGGAGGAACTGGCGGCGGCGGCCCGTTCCATCCGCACCTTGAGCGACCATTTGGAACGCCATCCCGAATCCCTGCTGTACGGCAAGGGCGGACCCGCACCCGGAGCGAAAAAATGAACGGCAAGCCATCAATGACGATACGCGTAGCGCTGATGGGCGGATGGTTGGCGCTCGCGGGGTGCGCCGGCAGCGAACCGGTGCGCTACTATGTATTAAGCACCGCGCCGGTGGCCGCCCCGGTGGGACCGGGCGGCGCGGCGGTCCGGGAGTTGGCCGTCGGCGTCGGCCCGGTGGAATTGCCGGAATACCTCGACCGGCCTCAAATCGTGACCCGCACCAGCCACAACGAGTTGAACATGGCCGATTTCGACCGCTGGGCCGAATCCCTGAAGGACAATACGACCCGAGTGTTGGCCGAGAATCTGGCGGCGCTGCTGCCGAGCCAGCGGGTCTCGGTCTATCCCTGGAAGCGGGCGACGCCGGTCGATTATCAAGTCACCGTTCAGGTCACCCGTTTTGATCGGCTGGAAAATGGGGAGAGCGTGCTGGCCGCGCGCTGGCGCGTGTTGGACGGCGGCGGCAAAGAGCTGCTGGCGCGCGCCTCGACCTACCGGGACACCCCGGCCGGGCCGGATTACGCCGCGACGGTGGCCGCCATGAACCAAAATCTGGAAGCGTTCAGTCGCGATGTGGCGTCGAGGATTGCGGAGTCGTCGTCCGCCGGCTCCGGCCGTTGACTGGGTTCCGCCGGCCGGCTTGTCTTTGATCGAAGCCGTTTCGCTGGCGATTGGAACGGCCGGCGGCGGGAAGAGGAGCGGTCATGCAGGAACTTCAGCCCGGACAAAATCGCCCGATCGGTCACGGTCGGGTTGTCATCGGCGTCGCCAGCGAGCCGCGCGAGGAATTTCTCGCCAAGACCCAGGCGGGCGCGCTGCTGCTGGCCGCCGATGGCCGGATTCTTGACCCCGACGATCTGGTGAGCGCCGAGCAGCCGCGATCCCGCGATGGATCGGTGGCGTTCGCCGAGCCGCCGGGCGAGTTCCGGCTGGACCTGGACGCCGTGCCGGCGGCGGCGGCCCGGATCGCCATCGTGCTGGCGGTGAGGCCCGGCTTGGGGTCAGGGACGACCTTCGCGGTGTTCGCCGCGATTCGATGCTGGCTGGCGGACGCGGCGGGTCAGCCGCTGCTGGTTTTTCCGCTGCCGCTGGCCAGCCGCGGCGAAACCGCCATGATCCTGGCGGAACTCTATCGTCACCAGGGGCAATGGAAATTCCGGGCGGTGGGACAGGGGTTCGCGGCGGGTCTGCCGGCGCTGGCGGCGCATTTCGGCCTGCGCCTGCCGGAGCCCGCGCCGGACGAACGTTCCGCTGGCGGACCGGGGCAGCGGCGCGAACCGGCGCGGCCGGGCGCTCCCGCTTCGTTCAGCGGCACCGGATTCTGCGTGCACCCGGAAGGCTACGTGCTGACCAATCATCACGTCATCGAGGGCGCGAACGAAATCCTGGCCCGCTCGCCACGCCAGCGCTGTCGGCTGGAGCCGGTGTTCGCCGACCCGACCAACGATCTGGCGCTGCTGCGATCCGATACTCCTCTGCCCGGCGTGGCGGTATTCCGTGAGGGTGTGCCGGCCCGCCTGGGGGAGACGGTGATCGTGGTCGGCTATCCGCTGGGTGGGTTGCTCGGATCGGGGCCGCAGGTAACCACCGGCAATGTCAGCTCTCTGATCGGCCCCGGCGACGATACCCGCGCCCTGCAATTCACCGCGCCCACCCAAGCCGGCAACAGTGGCGGCCCGCTGCTGGACGGCGACGGCGCGGTGGTGGGCGTGGTCAGCTCGAAGCTGAACGTGGTTCGGGTGCACGAGATGACCGGCGACATCCCGCAGAACGTCAATTTCGCCATCAAGTCGGCGCTGGCGCGCGGGTTCCTGGAGGCGGTCGGGGTGGATTACCAGAGCCGCGCGCCGCGCTCCTCCCGTTTCACCGCCGACATCGCCGCCGAAGCCCGCGATTTTGTGCTCAAGATCGAGTGCCGAGGATAGGGGTGAGGCAACCGATCGGGCGTCGCCGGTCGAGCGCACCCCCTCCCCTGCTCAGGCGACCAGGCGAAGACGAGCGGATTGGGGTTCGATGGGGATGTTCGCGTAGAGGCGCACGGTTTGTTTCGCTTTCTACGCCCGGCTGACCGTCCGACCGTAGACCAGCGCCAGCAGAACCACCCCCACCACGATCAGCGGCAGCGACAGCACCTGACCCATGGTCACCCAACCGAAAGCCAGGTAGCCGAGTTGCGCGTCCGGTTGGCGGACGAACTCCACCAGAAAGCGGAAGATGCCGTAGCTCAGCGCGAACACACCCGACACCGCCATGGTCGGGCGTGGCTTGGCTGAAAATAGCCAGACGATGGCGAACAGCGCCAGCCCCTCCAGCGCCGCCTCGTACAACTGCGACGGATGGCGCGGCAGCCCATCGCCGGTCTGCCGGAACACCATCCCCCACGGTAGATCGGTGACTCGGCCCCACAATTCCCCGTTGATAAAATTACCGATCCGTCCGCACAGGATGCCCGGCGCGATCAGCGGCGCGATGAAGTCGATGGTCGGCCAGAATCCTTTTTGGTACTTGCGGGCAAACAGCGCCATGGCCAGCAGCACGCCGATAAAGCCGCCGTGAAACGACATCCCGCCCTCCCAGACCCGGAACAACACCAGCGGATTGTCGAGGAAGGAGTTGAAGCCATAGAACAGGATGTAGCCGATCCGGCCGCCGAGAATGACCCCCAGGGCGATGTAGAACACCAGATCGTCCACCTGCGCGCCGGTCCAGCCGGAACCGGGTTTCCGGGCGCGGTAACGGCCCAACGCCCAGCCGGCGAGGAACCCCAACAGATACATGAGACCATACCAGCGCACGTGCAGCGGCCCCAGACTGAACGCCACCGGATCGAAATCGGGATGTACGAGCATGGAAAACTCCGTAAGGATATTCGAGCCAGCCGACGATCGGTCGCTGGCCCATAACCATAACCGTGAAATCTTTCAGGGGTGCGAAACCCACAAGCGTGTTGAAACGATGCGAGAGCGCCGCACGATCAACGAAAGATGAGCCAAGTCAGGTAAGCGATGAGCGCGATGAGAATGGGCAGGACGACCACCATCGCCTTGCGGGCGCCGGCGACCAGTTGCGCGCTTTTGGCCTGGATGTGCTCGGCGCGATCCTGTAGGCGCTCGGCGCGTTCGGTTTGCTTCCGCACCAACGCGAATTGCTCGCGCTGCAATGCCAGCGCCTCGGCCTGGCGCTCCAGTTGCAACTTTTGATGGTCGCGTATTTCTTCCAGTACCCGAATCAGGTGGTGAAAATCCTGCTCGTTCATCGCTCCGGACCCTTAGATTGTTTGCATGGGATCGATCCTGTCTTTTTCAGGCCGGCAGCACCCGTGCGAATAGCGCCTTGAGATAGTCGGTTTCGGGAATCGCTGGAAGGACCGGATGATCCGGTCCCTGTCGGCCCTGCTCCAGAATCAGCAGATTGCGATCCAGATGCCGCGACCCCTGCAACAGGGTATGCACCAACACATCGCGGGAGAACAACTGCGAGCAGGAGCAAGACACCAGCAGCCCATCGCGTTCCAGCACCTGCATCGCCATTTCGTTGAGCCGCCGGTAGGCCAGCGCGCCTTCCTTGAAATCCTTGCGGCGTTTGATGAAGGCCGGTGGGTCCACGACCACCACATCGAAGCGCTCACGAGCTTCGCGCAACGCCTTCAATACCTCGAAAGCGTCGCCCTGCTCGGTTCTGACCTGCTCGCCGACCCCATTGCGCGCCGCGTTGGCCATCGCTTGCTCCAGCGCGGTTGCGGACGAATCCACGCACAGCACTTCGCGGGCGCCGCGCGCCGCCGCGCGCACGCCCCAAGCGCCGACGTAGCTGAACATGTCCAGCACTCGACGACCGGCCACGTAACGATCCAGCCGGGCGCGATTGTCGCGCTGATCGTAGAACCAGCCGGTTTTCTGCCCGGCACGCGGCGACACCTGGAAACACAGCCCGTCTTCCTCGACCGTCACGGTTTCCGGAACCACGCCGGCAGCTTCGGCGACGGTGCGTTCCAGCCCTTCCAGCTCCCGCACCCGACTGTCATTGCGCCATAGTATCGCCGTCGGATTTAACACTTTTTGCAGCGCGGCAAGAATAGCGTCCTTCAATTGTTCCATGCCGGCGGTGGTGAGTTGCGCCACGCAGAAGTCGCCGTAGCGATCCACGACCAAGCCCGGCAGCCCGTCGCCCTCGCCGTAAATCAAGCGGTAGAACGGCCGATCGTACAGCCGCTCGCGCAGGCTCAGCGCCACGTTGAGGCGATGCACCAGCAGCGAGGGGCCGATGGGATGCTCCAAGTCGCGGCTGACCAACCGGGCGCACAGCAGCGCGTGCGGATTGATGTAACCGGTGCCGAGCGTTTTGCCGTTGCTGGCTTGAATCGCCACCGGCTGGCCGGGCTGGAAATTGCGCAGGGGGGTCACGCCGGTGTCGATTTCGTTGCTGTAGACCCAGAGATGGCCGGCGCGCAGGCGGCGGTCTTCGTCCTTGCGCAGGCGCAGGGGGGCGAAATCGGTGGGGGAAACGGAGGATGTGGGCATGGGAGAGGCGGGCGGGCGGTGACGAAATGGGCAGCCAGTATAGTCAAACCCACGGATCGGCGAGCGAAAAAGTCACCGCCGCGAAGGATGGGAAACAGACCGGCGCCTCTTCTCCAATTGCCCCAAGCAACAGCCATCGACCGTCTTGCAATTCGCAGGCTTCCAGCGTGCGCGCCAGCGGATCGACCAGCCAGGCGTGAGCGACGCGGTAACGGGCGTAGAGCGGGAGTTTTAGGGTTCGATCCTTCTGCGCGGTGGAGGGCGAGAGGATTTCGCAAACGCGGTCGGGCACGACCTCGAAACGGTGATCGCGGGGAATGGCCGGCATCCGTTCGCGTCGCCCACCGGCCAGATCGGGAACGGCGACTTCGGTGTCGCGGACGAAGTGAATTTCGGGTTCGGGCAGAATCCACCAACAAGGCGATGGCAAAGGCTCTGACTTTTTGCAGGCCTTCCCAGATCGCTTTGGGGCCGGGATGAGCGTCGTGTTTGCGGCCGAGGAAGCCGCCGAAGCCGGCGATCAGACGCACCATCTGGCTCAAGGGGGGCGGGGCTTCCGGCGGTTTGGCGCGGTACGCGACGATCCAGGCGGCCTGCCATTCCTCGGGATCGAACACCACGTCGCACGACGGATTCGGGCAGTCTCGGCCCCAAGTGACCAAGTGCAAGATGCGCCGGCAGGGTCACCGCGTGGCGATACAGGGGCTGGCGCACCCGTCGCGCCGGCCGGTCCGGGGCGGTCGGCAGGGTGAATGCCACCTCGCCCAGCGGCTCGCTCCGGGCCAGCCGCTGTTTACAGGGGTTGCCGCGAGCATGACGCCGGAACAGGCCCGCGCGTTGGTGGACAAACCGCCGGCGGCGCTCCTGGAATCGCAACGGGGAGAATCGTGACCCCACAGGCCACGCTCAGTGTTGTGGATCGCCCAAGCCCCCGATGTCCTGGCCCAAGGGACGGGCAAAGGTGTAGTGGGCGGGTTGTACGACGAGCGTCCGCGCGGCTTGTTCGGTGCTGCCGTTAATCAAGGTAAAAGGCAATCCCACCACGAAGATGGCCGTACCGAGCACCGTCGCCACGGCGCCACCGGGTCTGGCGAGCAGGAGGTCGGCGGTCGTGGCGCCGGCGGTCGCCTCCGGGTTGAAACGATCCTCTCCATCGCTCGCCCAGCAGGGCGTCACGCTTAGAGTGGCCGCCAGGATGAGGACGGCGTGGCGCGGGGCGATTGCGGCGTTCATCGGCTGGAACCTCTCGGTACGGTTTCGTACAGCTACCACTTCGGGCCGTGGCCCTTGCTTTCGCGTTCGCCGTAATCTCGCAGGGCTTCGCCGGCGGCCTTGCCGACCGCCTCGGCCGCCTCTCCGATTTTCTTCGGCGCGACGTCCGTGAGGAACCACGGCACGACATCTTTCATGTGGTTGACGAAATTGGTGTTCTTATACTGATAGTCGCAGGAGCCGTCCGTTTTGCGCTTGCAAACCGTCTGGAACTTGTCGATGTGGATGTCGTGGCGTTGGGTTTGTCGGGAAGCGGGGCGAACCACGCAGACGTGCAGGCCCGAGCCGGCGGTGATCAACTCGCGAAAACAGTCGCGCGGGCCGTGCACGGTTGTCGTCGGATCGTCCTCGCAAAAGAGCGACGAACCCCGCAGGGCCTTGAGCAACTCGTCGGGTTTGTCGCAGAGGAAATTGAAACCCTGCGAGATGTTGTGGCCCGCGGCGTAGGTCCATGGACCGATGATCGCTTGGATGAAAGGCCACAGCTTGGGCTCTTTCGTGCAGCGGGCGTACACGTCGCGGATCACCGCCAAGTGACCGCCCGAGTCCAGGTCGTTGACGTAATCGACGAACGGACGCCCCGGCCAGCCTTTGACGTATTCCTGGTGCGATTTGGCGAGCGTTTGCTTGAGGGGGTCGGGGAGTCTGTTGTAGGTCTCGGGCAGCGCGGGATCGGGCACGGGTGTTCCCTCGGAGAATGTGACCTTTCCAGTTTAGCTGTCGTTTCCGTCGCCCCGCCAGACGCCCCGCACAAAAATCGCGTTGCGGCTTCGCGGCGGCGACCGCGGCGGATCACCGGCCGGACGATTGGGCGCGTTTAAGGGTGACGTGTGTGTCGGTGTGGCTGTTGCCGTACCCATCCATGGTGGTGGTGCTGTCGATCGTGGTGCTGTGGGGCCTGCCGTCCGCGCCGATCCAACTCGTGCGCCGGCGCGTGGTCTGCCGGCCGGGGCCTTCGTCCCAAGTCTCGACGGTGGTTCGCGGCCGGGTGATCGCTCGATTGCGCCCCGGCGCGTAATAACTGGCGTGCCGATCTTCTTCTACGTAGGTGCTGTGGTAAGTGCCGTCCGGGGCATAGCCGCCGTCGCCATGGTAATCCCGCCGCACAACGGGATTGTATTCGGGATAATAGCCATGTCCGTCCGGGAAACGGCGATATTCGACGCGGTCGTCATCGTCTGGAGCGTAGCCAGGGCCGCGCGCCTGCGCGGGCGCGGACGCAAACCCCAACATGCCGATCGACAACACCCACGCAGTGGTCCAGGTCAAGAGTTTTGGCTTCATCGGTTCGCTCCCGGATCGCTTGGTTTGAAAGAAAGGATGCGCTACCCGTCCGGCGAGCGTCTCGCCCTCGCCCGACGGAAACTGCTTATTGCGTTTCAGGATAGGGAACGCGATCTTAATCGCAACTGAATGCACCCCGACCCGTCGCGAGTGCTCAGCCGCCAAGCCGCCATGCCCCATAGCCGGCGCAGATCGCCAGGGTCGCCAGAGTGACGGGCACGCCGATACGGGCGTGAACGCGCCAATCGAGGCGAAGGCCGCGCCGCGCCGCCGCGTCGGCGACGATCAG
>JARSSH010000040.1 GCA_029624815.1 Candidatus Competibacter sp. | reverse complement strand
GATCCACCGTCGCGCGGAAGCTCAGGCGATAGCGGGCCATCGGTAGAATCGGGAGAACGCTCATAACCACCGTTTTTTCAAACGTCCGCCGCCTTGCTCCGGCGCAAGGGCCGCCACAACCCCCCGGCACTGAAGCATTGCCAGCCCCAACCCAGCCATCCGAGCAGGGCAAACGCCAGCCACAGCGCCCAGGCCAGCATCAGACCGCGATACGCCAGCAGTGGGACGGACACCACCGAGGCGGTTGGCAGCGGCCCGGCGATCCGGTCCTGATACCAGTTCAATTGCCAGGCGCCGGACCCGTTTCCAGCCACCTGCATCTTGGGCGACCCCAGCAAGCCCTGTTCGATGGCCCCGAGCAGCGCCGCCAGCGCCGCCAGCGTCAATACGACCAGCCCCAATTGCAGCAGATCGAAACGGAACGCGCCGCCCGCCCGTTCCGCCAGCGTCTTGCGTCGCCCCAGCAGCAGCAGCCAGCCCGCCACCAGCAGGATCGTCGCCATGTGGCTCTGGCTCAGGCCGACGCCGAGCAGAAACCAGTGATGGGCGCGCAGCGGCGTGCCGCCCGCCCGCCCCAGCACGACGGCGCCGATCAGGATGACCGCCAACACGCCCCAGAACAGCACCGCCGGTCCCATGATCGGCCCATTGGCCCATAACAGCCAGCGGTCGCGCGGCAGGCTCAGACTCAGGCCGCCGTTAACGCTGTGACTTCCCAGATCCACCTCCGGCGTGGTGTAGCGCACGCCGAAATCCCGCTCCTCGCGCCAGCTCAACGCCACCCGCTGCACTCCCGGAGCCAGTGGCAGCACCACCCGTCGATCCTGCTGTTGCAAGGGCTGGACGACATCGTTGATGCGGGCCGAGGTGAGCGTCGCCCCCGGCGGCAGAGTCAGCGCGTGGTCGCCGCCGCGACTGGTTCGGACGGTTAAATCCAGCGTCGCTTCGCTCAAGCGCCGGCCGGGCTTTAACGATAACTGGCTGCGATCGATGGTCACGGTGCCGCCGGGCGCGCCCTCCGGCCGGGTGACGGTCAGGGTGACCTCTTCGCCTGGCCACGGCCGCCATTCCGGCGCCCACTGGCCGGCGGCGTCGATCCGCCGCACCAGCGGAATGCCGGCGCTTCGCACATGCCAAAGCGGGCTGGCGTGCAATTGCCAGACTTCCACCAAATCCTCGCGATCCGTCGCCTGGAGAGTCAGTTGGTCGGCGCGGTTCAGCGTTGACGCCCAACGAATTTCGGTTTGCTCCGGCGGCAGGTTGAGCAACACCCGGTCGTCCCGCACCCGGATGTCGGGGGTGGTGACGCGCTCGCCGGGCAGCAGGGGGATTTCCAGCACCGCCGCCTGGTCGGCCTGGCTCAAGCGCCGCACCCGGGTCAGCACCTGCCAGTCCACATCCAGCACCAGATCGCGCTCGACCTGAACGAACGGCGGCATTACCCCGGCTTGCAGCGGCGCGGCGGCGTCCTGGCGCGGACGGGCCAGTTGCAACTGAGAATCGACCCGCCCCTCGACATGGCCTTCCACGTTCCAGCCGCTGGCGTTGACTTCCAGCCGGCCCGGCGGCAGCGGCAGCGGCAGTTGCAGAGTGGCGACCTCCGGCGGCACGGCGGCGGTCACGGTCGCGGTGTGCAGGCCCGGCGGCAGCCGCAGCCACAGCAATTGGTTCGGGCCGCGAAACAGGGTTGCCGGCTGCCCGTCCAGATCGATGGCGCGCACGATCAGTCCTTCGCGCGGCAGCGGCAGCGGCACGGCGGTATCGGTCTGCGCTTGCAGCGACAGGCGCAGTTGCAGCTCGTTGTTTCCGATGGTCAGCATCAGCGCCGCCAGATCGCCGCAGCGCTGACAGTCCGGCGGCTGGGTCAGGCGCTCGCGCAACTGCTTGAGCAGTTCCGGCGGGGGATATGCCTGCGCTTGGGCTGGCGGCGCAACGGTCGCGAGGGCAAGCGCCAGCAGCACCGCCGCCGTCGCGACGGCGCCCGCGCCCGGCGCCGAAGGGTTTCCTCCCTGCCGTTCTTCGTCAACGGAAGGCGGCGCGGCCGGAGGGAGGCTTCGCCGGCTCGCGACCCAAGCCCGCGCGGCCATCGCCAGCAGCAGGGCCAGGCCCAGCAGCAACAGCGCCCGCGTACCCCAGGGCGGCAGCAGCCACAACCGGAGTTGTTCGTCCGCCGCGACCGGTCCGCTCCAGCGCAGCGTGGCCCGCCGCCAGCGCCAGTCGGGAACTCCGGGACCGGTCTGCACTTTGATGTCCGCGCTGTATTGCTGCTGGAGCCGCTGCGGCGGCTTGTTCTGGATTTGCGATTGGGGGCTCTTCGGCAACGACTGGAGTCGGTTAGAGGCCGAGGTTGGCGCTTCCTCCAGCGTGGCGGACAGCGGCGCGTTGGCCTGCGGCAACAGGCCGGACAAACCCGGCGTTGCTTCGGGCGCGAACGGTTCCAGTTGCGGATACAAGGCGCCGCGCACCTGCTGGACGGCGAATAGCGCGCCGATAACCAGCAGCGCCAGCAGCGCCAGCCCGCGATACACCGTCACCAGCGTCCGCAAGCGTCCCGGCGGCAACACCCGCAACAGGGCGACCGCCGCCAGCACGTTCGGCCAGACGTACAGCGGTGCGTTGGGTTCGTGATAGCTCAGCGCCATGCCGACCAGCGCCGCCAGTCCCCATAACCACCCCCACAGCTTGGCGAAACCAAGCGCGACCACCAGCACGATGAACAGATCGAGCAAATTCCACGAATACAGCCAGGCGTTGCTGGCGCTGTCCGGTCCGTCCGCCGCCAGCAGCCGCCAGCCTGGCGGCAGGTTGAGCGTGGCGTCGATGCGTTGCGGGGCGATGCGCCAGCCGACCGCCGGCAGTTTTTCGATGTCGTCCGGCTCCAGCCGGCTGTCGGCGACCAGTTTTAGATCGTTCAGTTGCCGTATCTCCACGCCGGTCGCGTCCAAACCCGGCAAGCGGGTGATGAACTGGTCCTCGCCGCCGATGTCCACCCGGCCGAGTTGCAGCGCGGGCGCGGCGTTCAGGCGCGTATGGTCGAGGTTGCCGCTCAATCGGTCCCGCACGGTGTAACCGTTACCGGCAAAGTCGAGCCAGAGCGTGCGTTCCAGGTTCAGCCGCGCCGGCGCCGGTTCGGCTTCGCCGCGCTGGCGGACCTGGAATCGCAGCGCCTCGCCCGGTTGCAACAGCCAGGCCGGCCATTGCCGCCAGCCTTCGGGCAGATGGGTCTGCGCCGGATCGAGCGCCGCCGCGCCTTCCACCTGGACCTGTCGCAGGGTGTTTTGGGCCTGGAAACTCCAAATCTCCTGTTGGGGCCAGGGCGCCGGAATGGCGGGTAGCGCCAATGCATCCAACGGTCCGCGATGGCGGGCGCTCAACGTCAGGGTCCAGTTTCCCGGCCGCAGTTGCACCCGCAGCCGGCCATCGGCTTCCAGTCGGGCGGGCAGCGGGCTGTCCAGGGCGAGCGGTAGAAAATCCGGCGGCGGCACGGGGCCGAGCAATTCCTCCCGGACTTGACCCGAGACGCGCAAATCCAGCCGGGTTGCCAGCGTGAAGGGAATCCCGTCGGTCAGCAGACGGAATACTTGCAGGTCGAGCGCATCCTGTTGCGCCGGCGCGGCCGGTTGCTGGCGCAGGCGCAGCACGCCTTCGTCTTCCAGCCGAAACACCGGCGCCGCTTGGCCATTGACGCGCAAGTCGAGCAGTGCGTTGCCGGGAGGAACGCGGATCGCGTCGGGCAACGCGCTCCAATAGAACCGCCCGGTCAATTCGTGCTCGCCGGGCGACGCCTTCAGCGCGGGGTGGCCTTCCCGTTCCAGCACCGGTACCGGTATGCCGTCCAGGCGCACTTCCTGCGGCCAGTAGCCCCGGTTGCCGGGCAGAGTCAGCCAGCCGTCGGTATCGTTGTATGCCTTTTGGCGGAACTCGCCGCCCCGGGCGTCGAGGTTGAGGCTCAGCACCGACAGCCAGACGCACTGGTAACGATCCGTCTGGTTGTAGTACACCGGGCAGCGCCGGTTCGGCGAATCCGACAACACCCAGTCCATCCAGGGCTGCAAGGAGGCCGGAATCTGGGTCAACACCTCCGGGGGAATGGACGCCGGCCGGGCGGCGGCGGCGTACAGCCCGAGCAGCAGGACGAGCAGGGGAAGCCAGAATTGTCGAGCGGGCAGGGGACCGGTGCGCATGGTGGTTTTCCTCGCGACGCCGCCACCGCGCCGGAGGGTCGGGCGGTTGGCGCTTCCGCCCTAGTATAGGCGGTCGCATCGACGGAAAATCGGGTCCATGCCGCGCCCGTGCGCGGCCACCGCCAGAGCCGGTATGATGGCGGGATGAAAAAGCATGGCTTCCTCTGGACGATCATTGCGTTGGGTCTGCTTGCGGCGGGCGGTTTCTGGGCATGGCGACTGTTTGGTCCGCTGACCGTGGAGGTCGCGCGACCGACCCGGGGACCGGCGGTGCGGGCGGTCTACGCCACCGGCACCGTCGAGCCGACCGTCATGCTGCCGATCGCTCCGCGCAACGCCGGCCGCCTGGCGGAACTCAAGGCCGACGAGGGCGACCGGGTCCGCAAGGATCAGGTGCTGGCCCAGATGGAAGACGCCGATTTGCAGCGTTCGGTCGACGAGTTGGAAGCCCGTGCCCGCTTCGCGAAATCGCAGTTCGACCGCGCCCAGACGCTTTACGAGCGCAAGCTGGGCTCGCTGCTGGAACGCGATCAGGCGCGGTCCGAATGGCAGGCGGTGGAAGCAAGCCTGGCTCGCGCTCGCACCTTGCGCGGTTTCATGACCCTGATCGCGCCGGCCGATGGCCAGATCCTGCAACGGGATGGCGAAATCGGGCAGATGATCCCGGCCAACCAGCCGATTTTTTATTTTTCCTGCTGCGCGCCGCTACGGATCGAGGCCGAGGTTGACGAGGAAGACATCCTGCTGGTGCGGCCCGGACAGCGGACGCTGATCCGCGCGCCCGCCTTGCCGGACCGGGTGCTGGAAGGAGAGGTCGCCGAAATTACCCCCAAGGGCAACCCGGTCACGCGCAGCTACCGAGTGCGAATCGGTTTCAAGGACGATACGCCGCTGCGGATCGGGATGACCACCGAGGTCAACATCGTGGTGGATCGACGGGAGGACGCGCTGCTGGCGCCGACGACCGCCGTAATCGACGGCCATGTCTGGATTCTGCAAGACGGCCGCTTGCGGCGTCGGGCGGTCGAAACCGGAATCAAGGGCGAACTGAAAACGGAAATTTTGTCTGGCCTGACCGAAGCCAACCGTATCGTGGTCCGCCCCACCCCGGAGCTGAAGGAGGGACGCCGGGTGCGCGCCGCCGCTGAAAATTCAGCGCCCGCCGCCGGATAAGCCGTGTCGCTGCAACTCTCCATCGCCGTCACCCAACTGATCAGCCGCCGCCGGCCCACCCTGGTTTCGCTGGGGGGCATCGCCCTGGGCGTGGCGTTCTTTCTGGCGGTATCCTCGCTGATGCGCGGTTCCGAGCGGGAT
This sequence comes from Candidatus Competibacter sp., assembly GCA_029624815.1. Taxonomy (GTDB): domain Bacteria; phylum Pseudomonadota; class Gammaproteobacteria; order Competibacterales; family Competibacteraceae; genus Competibacter. The sequence goes on along the minus strand of JARSSH010000040.1, from coordinate 10,119 downwards.
TTCATCAAGCGGCTGATCGACAACAGCCCACACATCACCGTCTCCGACGAGTACCGCAAGGCCCGGAAGCAACCGGCTATCGAGGAGTGGCCGGACGGCGCGGTCGAAGTGCGGCGGGTCAAGCCGCTGACCGAAGTGCGCGGCATTCGCGGCCATGCCCAGAAACTCGCGTTCATCGAGACTCTGCCCGGCCTGCGCGCCGCGCCGGTGCTGCTGGGTTCGGTGGTGTTGACCTTCGCCGGGCGCAACGAGGGTGTCACCCTCAACGGCATCGTGCCGGCGAAGATGAAGGGCGTGTCCACCATCGAGGAAAAGCTGACCCAGGGTTCGCTGGAGGCGCTGGCCACCAATCCGAATGGCCTCGTCATCGGCGAAGGGCTGGCCAACAAGTTCGGCTTGAGCATGGGCAGCGTGGTGAACGCCGCCTCGCCGGGCGGGGAGGTGCGCACCCTAAAGGTGGTCGGCATCTTCCGCACCGGCAACGCCAGCTACGACGAAAACCAGACCTTCGCCCTGCTCAAGCGGGCGCAGGGGCTGCTGGACCGGGCCAACCGGGTCAACCGCTTCACCATCCAGCTCGACGATCCCTACGCCGCCCGCGCGGTCGCCGCCGTCATCGAACGGCAAATCGGCTACAAGGCGGTGTCCTGGCAGGAATCGACCGAGGATCTGATGAGCGTGCTGCTGGTGCGCAACCTGATCATGTACAGCGTGGTCTCGGCGATTCTGGTGGTGGCCTCGTTCGGGATTTACAACACCATTTCCACCATCGTCATGGAAAAGATCCACGACATCGCCATTCTCAAGTCGATGGGCTTTCACGCCCGCGATATCCGCCGGATCTTTCTGGCGGAAGGCGTGATTCTCGGCGCGCTCGGCAGCTTGTTCGGGGTATCGCTGGGCATGGGGCTGATGTGGCTGCTGGCCCAGGTCGAAATCAAGCCGCCCGGCGCCAGCGACATCGTGCATCTACCGATCTACTGGGGCTGGGAGCAGTATTTGCTGGCGGTGGGGTTCGCGCTGGCCTCGGCGGTGGGAGCGGCCTATTTGCCAGCGCGCAAGGCCGGGCAGGTGCAGCCGGTGGCGATTCTGCGGGGTCTGGCGTGACCCCGATTCTGGTGGCCGAACGACTCGGGCGGGTGCTGGCCGGCGAGGTGCCGGTCACTCTGGTGCGGGATATCGACTTGGAGGTCGGTCGCGGCGAATTCCTGGCCATCATGGGGCCGTCCGGGTCCGGCAAATCATCCCTGCTGTATCTGCTGGGTCTGCTCGATACCCCGACCTCCGGCCGGATTCTGCTGGATGGGCAGGACACCTCCGGTTACGGCGAGGACCAGTTGGCGGCGACCCGCTTGCGCAAGCTCGGCTTCGTGTTCCAGTTCCATTTTCTGCTGGCCGAATTCACGGTGCTGGACAATGTCTTGTTACCGATGCGCCGGCTCGGGAAGCTGGACGAGGGCGCTGCCCGGAAGCGGGCCGAGGATTTGTTGGAACAACTGGGTTTGCGAGAACACGCCCGCAAGCATCCGCACCAGCTTTCCGGCGGACAGCGCCAGCGGGTGGCGATTGTCCGGGCGTTGGCCAACGATCCGTTAATCATCCTGGCCGATGAGCCCACCGGCAACCTGGATACCCACGCCTCGGCCAACGTCCAGCAAATTCTGCACGACCTGACCCGCCAACTGGGAACCACCGTCATCGCCGTCACTCACGATGTCACCTTCGCCAACGCCGCCGATCGGCGCATTGGTATCGTCGATGGCCAGATTGATCCAGAATGGCGGGCGTAGGTGGTTCGGGCGCGGATATTATCGCCGCGCACTCCGCACCCTCAGGCATGCACCACCGCCGCCGCCTGTTCGGCGTCGCGGTCGTGAGCGTGATCCTTGGCGATCAGCATGTACAACGCCGGCACGATGAACAGGGTGAACAGGGTGCCGATCGCCATGCCGCCGACCAGCACCAGGCCGATGGAATTACGGGCGGCGGCGCCGGCGCCGCTCACCAGCGTCAACGGTAGATGGCCGGCGATGGTGGCGGCGGTGGTCATCAGGATCGGCCGCAGTCGGGTGAGCGCGGCCTCCCGCACCGCGTCGAGCTTGGAGAGGCCCGCGAACTGGCGCTTATTGGCGAACTCCACGATCAGGATGCCGTTCTTGGCGATCAGGCCGATCAGCGTGACCAACCCCACCTTGGAGTAGATGTTCAGCGTGGTGGTCCAGCCGGCGGTGAGCGCGAAGGGGACGTTCGGATCGGGCATCTTCAGGAAGGTGAACAGCAGCGCGCCGAACATCGCGAACGGCACCGAGCCGAGCAGGATGATGAACGGATCGCGGAAGCTGTTGAACTGGGCGGCCAGCACCAGGAAGATCAGGGTGATGGCGAACCCCATGGTGGTGAAGAACTTGCCGCCGCCCTCCAGCCGGAGCTGGCGCGATTCGCCGGTGTAGTCGATCACGTAGCCTTGCGGCATCAGCTTGGCGGCCTCGTCTTCCAGAAAGCGCAGCGCCTCGTCGAGCGGGCGGATCGCCACCCCGCTGATCTTGACCGCGTTCAATTGCTGAAACCGATTGAGCGAGCGCGGTTCGGTGCTGTTGCGCAGGGACGCGATGGTGCTTAGCGGGATCAACTGATTATCCGGCCCGGTGATGTAGATGTTTTCCAGTTGTTCGGGATTGAGCCGCCCCGCCCGCTGCACCTGGGGAATCACCTTGTAGCTACGGCCGGCGATGTTGAAGCGGTTGACGAAATTGCCGCCCACCGCCGCGCCGAGGTCGGCGCCGACCTGCTGCAAGTTGAGGCCGAGGTCGGCGACCTTGTCGCGGTCGATCACGATCTCGGTTTGCGGTTGGTCGATCTTGACGTCGATCAGCGGCGGGAAAGCGAACAGACCGCTTTGCATCGCCTTCAACTGCACCTGTTTGGCGATGTCGAGAATTTGCTGGGTGTCGGCGGTCGAGGCGATGATGAACTCCACCGGAAACTGGCCGCCGCCGGGCAGGGCGGGCGGAGTGACCGGGAACATCTGGATGCCGGGGATGCGCTGCAATTTCTGCTGGATCTCGGGCAGGATTTGAAAGACGGTGCGTTCGCGCTCGTTCCAGGGTTTGGTCACCATGCCGCCGAAGCCCGAGGTGGGAAAGGTGATCTGAAAAGTGAACTCGGTCTCGGGGATGCTCTGAAAGGCGTCGTTGGCGGCGGCGGCGAAGACGCTGGTTTGATCGAGCGTGGCGTTGGCCGAGGCGTCGACGATGCCGAAGATCACGCCCTGATCCTCGGACGGCGCCAGCTCCTCCGCCGAGAACATCCACATCGGCGCCACCACCAGAAACAACGCCGTCCAGACCAGATAAGCCGCCGGTCGCGCGGCCAGCGCCCCGTCGAGCAGGCGGCCGTAGAACCGTTTCAGCCGCTCAAACCCGGCGTTGATGTGGGACGGCAGCCAGTGCTGCTCGTCTTCCGCGCTCAGCAGCTTGGACGACATCATCGGCGACAGGGTTAGCGCCACCAGGCCGGAGATGGTCACCGAACCGGCCAGGGTGAAGGCGAATTCGCGGAACAGCGCGCCAGTCAGCCCGCCTTGCAAGCCGATCGGGGTGTAGACCGCGATCAGGGTGACCGTCATGGCAATGATCGGGCCGGTCAGCTCGCGCGCCCCCAGGATCGCCGCGTCGAAGGGGCCTTGGCCCTCGCGCAAGTGGCGCTCGACGTTTTCCACCACCACGATGGCGTCGTCCACCACCAGGCCGACCGACAGCACGATGGCCAGCAGGGTGAGCAGGTTGATGGTGAAACCGAAAATCTGCATCAAAAAGATGCCGCCGATCAGCGACAGCGGAATGGCGATCACCGGCACCAGCACCGAGCGCAGCGAACCGAGAAACAGGAAGATGATGATCACCACGATCAGCAGGGTCTCGCCCAGGGTCTTGACCACTTCCTTGATCGCGTTGTTGATGTAATTGGTGGCGTCGTAGGCGATCCGCGCCGCCAGGCCGGTGGGCAAGTCCTTCTGGATCGACGCCATCTCGGTTCGGACTCGATTGATGACATCGATGGCGTTGGCGTTGGGCAAGGGGTAGATGCCCATGAACACGGCGGTCTGCCCGGAAAAGCGCACCTCGGCGTCGTAGTCCTCGGCGCCGAGCGCCACTTCGGCGATGTCCCTCAGCCGCACCAGCGTGCCGCCGTGCTCGCGGATCGCCAGGTTCTCGAACTCCTCGACCGAGCGCAGATCGGTATTGGCCGTCAGGTTCACCTGAATCAGCGAACCCTTGGTGCGGCCGATGGCGGCCAAATAGTTGTTGGCGGCCAGCGCCTGACGCACCTGCGCCGGGCTGACGTTGAGCGCGGCCATCTTGTCCGGTTTCAGCCAGATCCGCATGGCGAAGGTGCGCGCGCCCAGAATTTCGGCGCGCTGCACGCCTTCCAGCGCCGACAGCCGCGGCTGCACCACCCGCACCAGGTAATCGGTGATTTCGTTCTGTTGCAGGATGTCCGAACTGAAGCTCAGGTAGGCCGAAGCGAACTCGCTGTCGGCCGACTCGATGTTGAGCACCGGCACCTCGGCCTCGGGCGGCAGATCGCCGCGCACTTGGTCCACCTTGGAGCCGATCTCGGCCAGCGCCTTGGTCGGGTCTTGGTTGAGCTTGAGGCGAGCGCGGATGGTGGACAGGCCCTGGCCGCTTTGCGACTCCAGGTACTCGATGCCGTCGGCGGCGGCGATGGCGCGCTCCAGCGGCGTGGTGATGAAGCCGCGCACCAACTCCGCGCTGGCCCCGACGTAGGCGGTGGTGACCGTGACGCTGGCGTTGTCGCTGCGCGGGTATTGCCGCACGTTGAGGCTGAAAACCGCTTGCAGACCGGCGATGACGATCACCAGATTGACCACGATCGCCAGCACGGGACGGGTCACGAACAGATCGGTGAAGGATTTCATGAGCGGGGCGGCGTCAGGAGTTGGCGGGTTTGGGGCTGATTTGGGAATCGGGGGCCAGCCGGTTGTCCACCACCACGTCCATGCCGTTGCGCAGCTTGAACACGCCGGTGGTGACGATGGTCTGTCCCGCGCTCAGTCCCGATTCGACCGCCACGAAGTCGCCGCGGGTCTTGCCGAGCCGCACGAATTGCTGGTTCAGCACCTTGCCGACCGCGCCCGTTTTTTCGTCCTTTTTGTCCTCGACCACGAATACCGAGTCGCCGTAGGGCGCGTACAGCACCGCCGTGGCGGGAATCGTCAGCACCGTTTCGGCGGTCGGCAATACGGCGGCGACATCGACGTACATGCCGGGCCGCAGTAGGTTTTGGGGATTCGCCAGCGTGGCCTGCACCCACACGTTGCGGGTGACCGTATCGATTTCGGGATTGATCGCGGTCAGCTTGCCTTCGAAGTTCCGGTCGGGAAAGGCGTCGGTGGTCACCCGCACCGTCATGCCCGTCTTGAGTTGCGCGAGGCGCTGTTGGGGCAGGGAAAAATTCACGTACACTGGATCAAGTGATTGCAGCGTGACGATGGAGGCGCCGGTGTCAAGAAACTGGCCGAGATTGACCTGACGGATGCCGGCGTGGCCAGCGAAAGGCGCCCGGATCGTTTTCTTTTCGATGACAGCGCGGATGTTGTCGATCTGGGCGTCGGCCTGCTTGGCTTGGGCGTCGGCGCTGTCGAGGTCGGCCTGGGACATCATGCTCTTGACGCGCAGATCGCGGGCGCGGGCCAGGTTGGCGCGGGCCAGTTCGGCGCTGGCGACGGCGGCGCGCAGTTGCGCCTGCTCGACGCCGCTGTCGAGTTCCACCAGCAGCTCGCCGGCCCGCACGCTCGCCCCGGATTCGAAGGCGATGCGCTTGACCGTGCCCGCCACTTCGGCGTTGAGCATGACGCCTTGCACCGCGGCGAGCGAGCCGACGGCCGTCAGCGTCGGTTGCCAGGCATCCCGCGTCACTTCGGCGGTGGTGACCGGTTCCGGCGGCGGCGCGAAATGGGCGCCCTGCGCGAACATGGTCTGGAACTGCAAGACCTTGACGCTGGCAAGCGATCCCACCAGCAGCAGCACGCCGACCAGGGCGAGGATGATCTTCTTGGTCATACGCAAGGCTTCCTGAAAAGTTTCGAGAACCCCGTTCTGGGATATAGGAAACGGGGCGTCCGCTTGTACTCGGGATCGGGTCCGCGAAGCCCGAGTTTGAATCGCCAATGACCTTGGTGAATAATACATACATGCAAGCATGTATGTAAATACCGCCGCCGGTCGCCGGTAGGGCGGGGAGGTTATCCGATGGTGAGAAAGACGAAGGAAGCCGCGCAAGAAACCCGCGATGGTATTTTGGACGCCGCCGAGCAGGTGTTTCAACGACAAGGAGTATCCCGCACGTCCCTGGCTCAAATCGCGGCCGAGGCGGGCGTGACCCGTGGCGCCATCTACTGGCATTTCAAGAACAAGGCCGACCTCTACGATGCCATGATCAAGCGGGTTATCGATCCCGAGGAAGCCCGCTGCAATGCCGGGCCGCTGGCGGGCGAAGATCCGTTGCGGTTCATCCGCGGGTTAACGGTCGATTTCCTGCGGCGGCTGGCGCGGGACGCGCACTACCAGCGGGTGTTCGAGATCGCCTGGCACAAGTGCGAGTATGTGGATGAAATGGCGGCCATCCGCGACAATCACATGGAGTGCGGTCGCCGTTTCATCGCCTTGATGGAAGGAGCGATGCGCCAGGCCCAGGTCATGGGCCAACTGTCCGGCGCGGTCTCTCCGAGACAGGCGGCCGTGGGCATCATCGCCCTGCTGGACGGTCTGGTCGTGAACTGGACGCTGGAGCCCAACCTTTTTCCTCTGGCCGAATATGCATCGGCCATCGTGGATGTTTATCTGCGGGGATTAAGCACGGGTGCTTGAACCGCTCAGTGCGCAACCGATCTCGCCGGTTGCGCGTTTTCGGGTATTCGATGCGGGTCGCCGCCCTGCTCGAATCCATCCATCGCGCCCGAACCCACCGAGGGAAGACCATGATCCATCCGCAAATACCTTCGCCCGCCTGGTTCTGGCGATTGAACTGGGACACGATCCGGCCCGATCTGGTGCTCGGGAGCTGCCCGCGCGACCCGACCGATCTCGACCGGCTCCAGAGCGAAGCCCGAATATCGGCGGTGCTGTCCTTGCAACACGACGAGTGCCTGGAAAAACTCGCCATTGATTACCCGCGACTCGCGCGCCACGGCCGCGCCCTGGGTCTGCTCATGGAGCGCGGTCCGATGCGCGATTTCGATCCCGAGGACCAGCGTCGCCGCTTGCCCGAGGCCGTTCGGACTCTGCACGCGCTGCTCGGCCAGGGCCATCGGGTCTATCTGCACTGCACTGCCGGCATTAACCGTTCGTCGCTGGTGGCGGTGGCCTATCTGACCTGGATCGAGGGCCAGCCGCTGGACGAAGCCATGGCCCTGCTGCAACGCGCCCGGCCGGAAGTCAGCCCCTACTGGGACGCTTACGAAGGGTGCGGGCGGGATCTGCTTGCCCGCCATGCCCGCCAAATCCGTCAGCGCGCCGATGAACTGGGTCGCCAGAACCCCGGACAGAGCGCCGAAGTCCACCGGTTACAGGCGGAACGGGAAATAATCCGGGTCGCGCTGGTCGGCTGATAGATATCGAATACACTCTGTTTGTCGTCGCTCGTTTGGGAGGTGGTCACCATGCAACGTGAATTGGGTCATACCGGATTGTCGGTCAAGGCCATTGGTTTGGGCGCCATGCCGTTGTCCATCGACGGGCGTCCGTCCGAGGCGCGGGCCTTGGCGGTCATCGAGGCATTCGTCGCGGGGGGCGGGGATTTCATCGATACCGCCAACGTGTACTGTCTGGACGATGACGACATCGGCCACAACGAGCGCTTGATCCAGCAGGCGCTGCGGGAGATCGGCGCGACCGACCAGGTGATCGTGGCCACCAAGGGCGGGCTGCGCCGGCCCGGCGGCGCCTGGGTGGCGGACGGCAATCCGGATTGGCTGCGCCTGTCCTGCGAGCGCAGCCTGCGGGCCTTGCAAATCGACTGCATCACTTTGTACCAATTGCACGCCGTCGATCCCAAGGTGGATTTGCGCCGCTCGCTGGACGCGCTGATCCGCCTGAAGGAGGAGGGCATGATCGCCCATCTCGGCCTGTCCAACGTCAGCGTGGCGCAGATCGAGCAGGCGTTGACGTTGAGCCCCATCGTTTCGGTGCAGAACCGCTGCAATCTGTTTGACAAGCGGGATTGCCGCAACGGCCTGATCGAGTTCTGCCAGACGCAGCGGATCAGCTACATTCCCTACAGCCCGGTGGGCGGACATCACGGCCATCTTCGTCTCGGCCGGGAACCGCTGTTGGGGCAATTGGCGGCGAAATATCGGGTTTCGCCCTACCGCGTCGCTCTGGCCTGGCTACTGGGGCAGGGCGGGCACATCCTGCCGATACCGGGAGCCAGCAAGGTGGCCAGCGTTCAGGACAGCTTGCGGGCCGTGGAGCTTGCGCTGGACGCCGAGGAGATGGCGGCGCTCGACCGGTTGCCTGATCTCTGAGCGGTGACCCCGGTTCGCTGGGAATCCCCACGCGGTCCCGGTGGCTTATACCAATTCCCGGTAAGTTTTATATTTCCCGCGTAGGGCGGGTTAGCGCAGCGTAACCCGCCGAAGTCACAATCAAATCGGCGGGTTACGGGCCGACGCCCTAACCCGCCCTACCCCTCTGAATCATAAAATCTATTGAGAAACGGTATTACACGGGTCGGTTTTTCTCATGGACCTCCCATGGGCAGGGCCTTGGCCGGTTTGAAACGGGGCGCTCGGTTGTCGCAATCCAAAGCCAAGGGACAAGGTCGCGCCGAATGGCGTGGCTAGCCGATCTTGCGGGCTGAAGGCGGAATCTGTAAATCGGACTCGATCCCCGGACGGCTGCTGATCGGTTCGGGGGGGGCGCCCAGTCGCCGCAACCGTTCGGTGGCCTGCTGCTGCTGTTGCTGGACCGAAGCGGCCAGCGAGCCCAGCGCCAGATGAGCGAAGGCGGCCAGCGACCGCGCCCGGGCGGTGGCGCCATCGGCGAGAGCATCGGTGATGGCCTCGTTCAATGCGGCGGCATAGGCGTCCAGGGCATCCAGCAGTGCGTCGTGGCGCTGGGCCAGCGGGGTGAGGCGATGCGCGGCGGGTTCGTTGGTCATCCGGGGTTCCTCGAAAGTTGCTTCATCCTACGGCTCCGCCGGGATATCGCCATCACCCATCGCATCGCGCAGGCATTGCGTCAGCGCGGTCAAGGTGTAGGGTTTTTGCAGGAAACCGGACAGCGCATTACCCGCGAACCGCGGGGCGATTTCGCCTTCGGTGTAGCCACTCGAAATCACCACCCGCACTTTGGCGTCGATTCGCCGCAGCTCGCGCAGGGTTGTCTCGCCATCCATGCCCGGCATGGTCAAATCGAGCAGCACCAGCGCGATTTCGTCGCGCTGGTTGCGATAGAGAGCCAATGCTTCCTGCCCGTCGGCGGCGGTCAGCACCTTGAACCCGATCCGCTCCAGCATGCGGGCTCCCAGGGTTCGCACCGATTCCTCATCATCCACCAGCAGGATGACGCCGACGCCTTTCCAGTTCCAGGCGCCGGCTTTCGGGACGTCGCCCTGTTCGACGGAAAGCTTTCCTTCCGGCAAAGCGGGAAACAGCACCTTGAACGTGGTGCCTTTGCCCTGCCTGCTGTACACCTTGAGCGAGCCCTTGTGGCCTCGCACGATACCCAGCACGGCCGAAAGACCCAAGCCTCGCCCGGTGAATTTGGTGGTGAAAAACGGTTCGAAGATACGTCGCTGGGTTTCCGGGTCCATGCCGGCGCCCGTGTCCGAGACTTCCAGCCACACGTACATGCCTTCGGCCAGATTCTCGTAGAGATAGGCCTCGCACAGGTATTCGCGCGAGCACTGCATCAGGCCGGTCGAGATCGTGATAACGCCGCCGCGGTCGCCGATGGCTTCCGAGGCGTTGCTCACCAGATTCATGACGACTTGGCGGATCTGGCCCGGATCGCCGTGTAGTGGTGGCAGCGGTTTTTTCAAATTCAGGTTGAGCGTGACCTTCCGCGAAACGGAGGACTGCAACAGGGAGAACATGTC
>JARSSH010000039.1 GCA_029624815.1 Candidatus Competibacter sp. | reverse complement strand
TGGGTAACCCATGCTCAGCCCTCACGGGGTGGGAGGCGTCCATTCCATTTCTCCGGGTGTTGAATGACCCTTCAAGCGTAGAGACTGATGAGAGCGGTTTCAGGTATTTTTGGAGGGTGGCGGCGAATCCGGTTTCGGGCAAGCACCGGCTTGTGGCGGTGTAACCGTTCACACCCCCCAACTCTCCCCCGCAAAGAGGGAGGGAGACTTGTGTGTAACGGACAGGGTTGGGGGAAGGGGTCTGAACGCTTGCGTGGCGGTATTTCCAATACCACAGGCGTCGTCGAGCATCCAAGCGTTCTAAATCGGATCGAGCAGTCCATCGCAAGCAAGCAGGCTCGATGAGCAGGCGTTTTCCATAGGCTCGCGGGGGACATGGCGCACCGGCTGTTGCTGGAACCGTATGGTGCTTGCCCCCGCTTTGCTCGTTCTCCATCGGCAAATCACGGTTTCCAAGAATCAATGGTCTCTTGATGGGTGCATTTTGGCGTCTTTTGGACCAGCGACCGTTGAGTGTAACGTCAACGATTTTTTTGCTATGCTCAAGAGGCACGATCGCGATTCAATCAAGAGGGTCGAATTGAGCACAATCCGACCGGTTTTCTGGCGAAAATGACGATCGCTTGAAAAATCATGACAATAAAATCAACGGACTCAAATCGGGCCTTGTTTTCACAACCGGATAGGCAGGGGCGCATTCTGCTTGCCGGAAGTGTCTACGTAATTTTGTGGATTGCCCTCTTTGCCGGCGCTTCCCCACCCGATTCTTTCGGGTTCGGCGCGCCTGTATGGGCTCCCCTGGCGGGTTTGCGCTTTTTTCTGCTGCTGGCGTTTGGCTGGGCCGGCGTGCTGTTGGAAGGGTTTACTCTCATGGCGTCCAGCGTGTTGCCGTGGCTGCTGGGTGCGGACGGCGGATCGTTCCCACTCTGGAAGCCGCAACAAATTCTTGCGCTCCTCGCTTGCGCCGCTGTCGTTCTGCCATTGCGGCGTTGGGTTCCGGAAATTCGAAATCTCACCATGCCCAGCCATTTCGCGCTATTTTTTTCCGCCGCCCTGCTCGTCAGCGCATTGGGAGCCCTTGGCGCCGCCCCGGCTGTGCTCGACCAAACCCCGGCCGCCTTTTTGTCCAGGCTGGTCGGCGAGTTCATCGCGATTATTACCCTCGCGCCACTGTTGCTGGTGTGGGTGTTGCCTGGGCTCGATTCGTATCTGCGCCAAGGCCACTGGCGCGCGCGCGGCGCGCAACCCGTTGGGCCGGCGCGATCGTATTCCGCGTATCTGATGGATGGCCTGTTGCTGGGCACGATGCTGCTGGGCACGATGCTACTGGGATGGCTGGGCGTGTTCCGGAATTCCGAACTGGAGCGGTATTTCCCTTTCGTTCCGCTGTTGCTGCTGTTGCCGCTCGCTGGCATGGCGCTGCGCGGTGGCCTGCGCGGCGCGGTGTTGGGGATGACGGTACTGGGGGGTGGGCTAGCTCTGCTGGTTGCGTTGCGCGGCGACCCCGGTCTTGCGCTGCAATACCAGATGGGCATGGTCGCCATCGCTCTAACCGGCCTACTGCTGGGCGGCGCGATGGAGGCGCGCAACCAGGCGCTCGGGCGTTTGCGTACGTATACCGAGGACTTGCAACATGAATTGCTCGCCACGGAGCAACAGCTTCAAGTTCTGCTAACGGCGGCGCCGGTCGGGATTCTGGAGTTCGACGCCGACGAGCGCTGTTGCTACATCAGCGCCATTGGCTGCGCCCTGAGCGGCTGTGCGCCGGAGCAAGCTCTGGGGCGGCATGTGCTGGAGTTCGTGCATTCCAGCGACCGCGACTACTTCGAGTTTGTCTGGCGGATCAATCGCGACAGCGACGAGACCCACTGGCTGGAATTCCGTCTCGACACCACCGATCTGTGGTGCTCGGCCCACTGGACTCGTCGTCGCGATCCCAGTCGGTCGCCGGGGGGTGCGATTCTGGTATTGGCCAACGCCACCGAACGCCGGGAGCAGGACGAGCGGCTGTGGTTGTTGGCGCATTGCGACGCGCTGACCGGACTTCCCAACCGTGCGCTGTGCTGGGATCGATTGAACCAGGCGCTGCGCCGAGCCCGGCGCACGAATCAAGGCGTGGCCGTGCTGTGGGTCGATCTGGACGGTTTCAAGGCCGTGAACGACGATCTCGGCCATGCCGCCGGCGATGCCTTGCTGCAAGCGGTGGGTCAACGCTTGGGCCAGCGCCTGCGAGATAGCGACACCGTGGCGCGGGTGGGCGGTGACGAATTCGCACTGATCCTGTCGGATATCGTCGATCCCACGGTGGCGACCGGCGTGGCGGCCGGCGTGGCGGCCGAACTGGTGGCCCGCCTGGCCGAATCCTTCGATCTGCCGCAAGGTCCGGCGCGAATTTCGGCCAGTATCGGCATGGCCCTGTATCCCCAGCATGCCACCGATGCCGAAACCCTGGTTCAGTACGCCGACATGGCCATGTACGCCGCCAAACGGGCCGGTAAGAATCAGGTGCGGGCGTGGCCGGTGGAGGCGGCGCCTGGAATGGATGTCGTCGCGGTGGATCGGGTTGTTGCGGTGCCACATCCGCCGCCGGTGGCGCGGACAGATCTGGAAGCCGAAGCGCGCGCCTTGCTCGCGCCCTTCGAACCGTCGCTGGAAAGTTCGCTGCAAGGCGATGGCTGAAAGCGAAAAAACCAACCGGGAGCGAGCCGTCAAGGACTTGATGGCGCAATGATCGCGATTTTATGGATAGCCCGTGCTTTCCTTCGAACCGCCAGGCCGATCTATACCTGGCCGCCAAGTCGCCTGGAAGCCGGTTCCCGCATCTCCGGCTTACTGCTCCAACACGATGCGTTTTAACTGCACCCGATTACCCACAAAGTCAGCCTGACGCAATGAACGCCTGTTTGGCGGCG